>JAKQOW010000150.1 GCA_029565065.1 Acidobacteriota bacterium
ATCTGGCGGCGCTGTTGTTCCCGGCCGTTTTTTTTGCCATGATGCCATCCTTATAACGGTGGGGTGCGCCATTATACCGTTCCGCTATTGCTGGCACCCAGGCGTTCCGCTATTGCTGTCACTTGGCCATTACGATTACGAATTACGATTACGAACACGATTACGAATAACGAGCACGAACGTGCAAACGCCCAACCATCAACACTCAACTATCAACCATCAACTCTGAGCGATCGTGGGGCGGCACCGGTTCTGACGCAGCAAAACATGACAGGAGGCAGCCGTGACGCAGTGGTTTGAGGACGACGCGTTCTGGTCCGACTACCAGACGTTCATCTTCCAGGGCGGACAACTCAGCGACCCGGTGCGGGACGTGGACCGGTCGCTGCGGCTCGCCGCGCCGCTGCCCGCCGGGGCCGCGGTGCTGGACCTGTGCTGCGGGCCGGGCCGGCACACCGTGGAGCTGGCCCGCCGCGGCTACCGGGTCACCGGGGTGGACCGCACCGCCGCCTACCTGGCCGAGGCCGAGCGCGGAGCCGCCGCCGCAGGGTTCGCCGTGGAGCTGGTCCGGGAAGATATGCGCACGTTCCGCCGGCCCGGGGCGTTCGACGCGGCGTTCAACCTCTACACGTCGTTCGGCTACTTCCCCGATCCCGCCGACGACCGGCGGGTGGCCGAGAACCTGTTCGCCTCGCTCCGCTTCGGCGGCGTCCTGGTGATGGAGCTGATGAGCCGCGAGGTGCTGGCGAGCGGTTTCCGGGCACGCGACTGGAGCCGCCTGGCCGGCCCGGGCAGCCCCATCGTCCTCGAGGAGCGACGCCTGAGCCAGGACTGGGCCTGGATCGAATCAGACTGGACCCTCCTCTTTCCCGACGGCCGCACCCAGACTCGCACCGTGAGCCACCGCCTCTACTCCGGCACCGAGCTGGCGGCGCTGCTTCGGGGAGTCGGCTTTGCGCCGGTGACGCTCCATGGCGGGCTGGACGGCCGCCCCTATGACCACACCGCCTGGCGGCTGGTGGTCGTGGCGCGGAAAGGCTAGGGCGGCGGTGGGCGGCTACTACGACAACAATCTTGCGTCGGAGCGGCTCCGGCGCTGTTACGAGCTGGCTCCGCCCCGAGTCCGCCAATACCTGGAGGCGGAGATCCATCATGTCTTGAGTCATCTCTCTCCCGACTGCCACGTGCTGGAACTGGGATGCGGCTACGGGCGCGTGCTGACCGCCCTGGTTCCCGCGGCGACGCTCGCGGTGGGCGTCGACACGTCGCGCGCCAGCCTCGCCGCGGCCCGGCGGGATCTGGCGGCGTATCCCGATCTCCGCCTCCTGGCCATGGATGCCGCGGCGCTGGGCTTCCGCGACGGCACGTTCGACGTGGTGGTCGCCATCCAGAACGGCATCTCGGCATTCCACCGCGATCCGGCCGCGCTCCTCCGGGAGGCCTGCCGGGTGGTCCGCCCCGGCGGCACCGTGCTGTTCTCGAGTTACGCCGACGCCTTCTGGGAGCACCGGCTGGACTGGTTCCGCCGTCAGGCGGCCGCCGGGCTCGTGGGCGCCATCGACGAGGCCCGCACCGGGAACGGTGTCATCGTCTGCACCGACGGCTTCACCGCCACCACATTCAGTCCCGCCGACTTTCTCAAGATGACGGCGGACCTGCCGGCGACCGTCCGAATCGTAGAGGTTGATGGATCCAGCGTGTTCTGCGAGATCAATCTCAAATGACGAGTTGAGGATTGAGGGTTCGTGCTCGTGATCGTACTTCGATATTGAGGCTTGAGACTCGAGGCCAGAGGCTCGTTCCCGGTTGTCGGACATCGAACATCGGAGATTAGACTTTGGAATTCGGACGTCGACTCTCGGATTTCGTACTCCTATCTCCTATCTCTTCACTGTTCACTGTTCACTGTTCACTGTTTACTGTTTACTCCCATCTCCTTCCGCGCGATCACAGCCAGAACAACAATGCGGCGCCGGTGACGGCCAGCAGCGTCCCGGCGATGGCCGACAGGCTGGCCCGCTCGCGGAACAGCAGGAAGTTGATGGGGATCATGAGCACGGGCGACAGCTGCATGATGGTGGAAGCGATCCCGAGCGGCGCGTGCTGCACCGCCACCAGCGACAGGATCACGCCCACCACGGGGCCGAGCACGGCGCCGCCGGCCAGTTCCAGCGCCGCCGTCCGGTCGCGCATGCGCGCCACATGCTGGCGGATCTTGCCGCCGGCCAGGGCGATGATGGTGATGCCCACGGTGGCCGCCGTCACCCGGATGACGTTGGCCGAAACCGGAGAGAAATCGCCCTGCAGTCCCAACTTCGACAGGTACAATCCCACCGCCTGACCCAGCGCGCCGCCGCCGGCGAAGAGATAGCCCACCAGTTCCCGGCGGCTCAGTCCGCCGACGGCGCCGGCCATGCCGCCGCCGCTCGGCCGCCGGGCGTGCCCGCCGATGACGGTGGCGATGCCCGCCAGTGTCAGCCCGATGGCGATCATCTGCCCCGCGGTCAGCGCCTCGCCGAGGAACACCCATGCGAGCAGCGCGCCCAGCACCGGGGCCAGCGTCATCACGAGAAGCGCCGGCTGGGGCCCGATGCGAACGAACGCCTCGAGCAGCAGCGTGTCGCCGAACAGAAACCCGATGAGCCCCGACAGTCCGAGATAGAGCCAGCGCGTGCCGTCGGCGTCCAGCGGCAGCGGCTGGCCGAAAGCGACGGTGTGGATGACGGTGTTGAGCACGAGCGCCAGCCAGAGCCGGTTGTGGTTCACCGTCTCGGAGCCCACCCGCGCGCCGGCGCGGGTGAAGCACAGGGCGGTGAACACCCAGCACAGGGCGGTGGCCAGGGCGGCGATTTGTCCGAGATATGCCACGGGGGCGGCCTCACGTCAAAACTAAGCCGGCCATGATAGCAGAAACGGCCGGCGGAGCGAATCCGATTATACGTGCCGGCGATCCGAAAGTTGAGCCGTGGCTGCGCCGGCATCCAACCAAAAAAAAGCCCTTGACACCATCCGCCTACTGTACTACTGTAGTAATACAATGATACAAATCACCATCAATCCCAGGTCGCCGATTCCCATCTACGAGCAGATCAAGGAGCGCCTGCGCCTGCTGCTGCTGGCGGGCACCCTGGCCCCGGGGGACCAGCTGCCGTCGGTGCGGCAACTGGCCGTGCAGCTCACGGTCAATCCCAACACCGTGGCCAAGGTGTACCGGGAGCTGGAGCAGGAGGGGCTGCTGGCCAACCACCCGGGCAAGGGGTGCTTCGCCGCGGCGCCCCCCGGCGGACGGCGCCGCGACGAGCGCCGCACGCTCATCCGGAACGAAGCCCGGGCGCTCGCGGAGAAGGCCCGCGCCGTGGGCTTGTCCGCCGCCGAGCTGATCGCCATCATCCAGGAGGAGTCCCATGAGTGACCCGGCCATCACCATCGACCGGTTGCGCTATGCCTACCGCCCGGGGCGCCCCGTGCTCCGCGACCTGTCACTCGCCGTGCCCGCCGGCGCGGTGATGGGCTTTCTCGGCCCCAATGGCGCCGGCAAGACCACCCTGATGCACCTGCTCAACGGCTTCATGCCGCCTGACGCCGGCGCGGTGCAGGTGCTGGGTCGCGCACCCTGGCGGGAGCGCGTCGCGGTGCAGCGGCGGCTGGCGTTTGTGCCGGAGCATCCGCCCGCCTATCCGTGGCTGACCGTGGCCGCCTTCCTGGCCTTCTACCACCGCGTCTGCCCCGGCTGGGACGAGGCGGCGGTGCAGCGGCGCCTTGACGAGGCGGCCATCCCCATGGACCAGCCGTGCGGCGCGCTGTCCCGGGGCCAGCAGGGGCTGGTGTCGCTGGCCGTGGCGCTGGGCCGGCCGGCCGAGGTGCTGCTCCTGGACGATCCCACGCTGGGGCTCGACGTCCTGGCCCGCCGGCGGCTCTACACGGCGGTGGTGGAGGAGCTGGCGGCCCGGGCGGTGACGATCCTGTTCGCCACCCACCTCCCCGCCGAGGTGGAGGGCGTGCTCACCCACGCGGCGTTTGTCGCCGGCGGCCGGATCGTCACCGCCGGCGCCATGGACGATCTCAAGGGGGAGGCGGCCGCCGCGGGCCGCAGCGCCGCCCTCGAGGATATCGCCCTGCATCACTGGGGAGGTGACCATGCTGCTTAAGGACCTGCGCCATCAAGCCTGGAACGTCTCACTCGTGCTCGTGCTGCCGCTGGCCGCCGGCATCATCCGGCTGGCCGGCCTGCGTTGGGGGGATCACCTTCCCGCCGACGTCGCCGAGATCCTGCTCATGCTCAACCTGCTGGCCGTCTTCCCCCTGACCGCCGCGCTCACCGGCTTCAATCTGGTGGGGCAGGAGCGGTGGTCCCTGGTGGAAACGTTACCCATGAGCCGGGCCCGCGTGCTGGGACTCAAGCTGGGTGCCGCCGGGCTGCTGACCGCGGCGGCGATGGGCGCCGCCGCCGCGGGCACGGCGCTGGTCCAGCCGCTCCCCGTCAACAGCCTGCAGTGGACGCTGGCGGCCATGGCCGGACTGGCCGCGGCGCTGGTGGGCCTGCTGGCGGGCCTGGCCGCTGAATCGCTCGGAACCGGCGTGATCTGGATCGCCCTGTCGGTGCTGACGGCGTTCGGGTTGGCCGCGCTCCTCGGGCTCTGGCAGACTTTTTTTCTCTGTCTGAAGGTCTTTCCCTCCACGGCTGCACTTCCCCTGGCGGCGATCGCCATCGTGCTGGCGGCGGGCGCCGTGTCGGCGCAGTACGCGCTGCGGCGGCCGCACCGGCCCCTGCGCAACGCACTCGCGGCGGCGGCGCTCCTGATCGCGCTGGTGCTGGGCACGCTGGGCGCGGCCGCCGGGCTGGTCGCCGGGGCGTTCGCCCCGCCGCTTCGGTCGGAGGCGACATTTTTAAACGGGGTCCAGCCGCTGGCCGGCGGCCGTCTGCTCATTGACGGCTACTGGCGCCGACCGGACTGGCTGTATGGGCTGATGGACCGGCTCGGACTTCAGGATCCATACGGCCTGAAGCGGACGGTGATAGCGGAGCCGGGCCGGGATGCCCTGATCCCCCTCGGCGGACTGGAACGGTGGGAACACATCACACCCAGCGACGACGGCCGCTACGTGGCCATGCTGGGTTATCCCGAACCGGCCGCCCGCACGCCCGGGATGCGGTTCGGCGTGTTCGACACCGCCGGCCGGCCGGTGCTCCACCGCATCCTCCAGTTGAACGAGGTGGGCCGGACAGCCTCCAACCTGCTATTCTGGCGCCCCGGCGCCACCGAGCTCTACCTGGTCCAGGCCGGCTACATCCGCCGCATCGAGCTGCCGTCAGGACAGGAAAGCGTGCTGCCGCTGGCCGCCGCTCCGCCTCCGCCAGCCGGCGCAGTCGATTCCGACTGGCAGGATTTCGGCTTCCTGGACGCAGACACCCTGTTCTGGGCCCGCCGCTTCGACACCGCCGCCCTCGACGGCCTGGTGTGGTCATCCGGCGATCGCCGTTGGGAATCCGCATTCCGCCGGAGCGGGGCGCCCACCGAATCGGCGGCGCCGTGGGCCAAATCCGTGGCCACCCTATCGGTGGCCGGCCGCTTTCCCCGCTGCGGCATCCCATTTGCCGGCGCCACGCTCTTCGCGGCCCGGACCGGCGGCGAGATCCGCACGCTGGCGGTGGACGACGGCGCAGCCGCCCTGTTCACCGACGCCGGCGTCCTCGTCGAGGCGGGCGGCCAGCTCGAGCTGCGCCGCTGGTCCGACGGTCAGGCGGCGTTCCGGATTCCGTTCCCCCACGCCCTGTCGGGCGGCGTCAGCCACGGCGGCCGCGCCCTGCTCGTGGGGCGGCCCCGCGGTGACCGTGCGCCGGAGGACCGCCTGCTTCTCGTAGATCTTGCGGACGGCCGCCTCGTCCCGCTCGGCGACCCGCTGCCGGCGGGCCGGGTGTACTGGCTCCAGGGCCAGCGCGGCGCCGTCGCCGAGGTGAAGCTGTCCGGTGGCGAGTCGCCCGTCCTCCTGCTCGTGGACATCACCGCCGGCCGGTTCGTGGGCTCGTTCGATCCGGAAACCTTGGATAGTGAACAGTGAACGGGGAACAGTGAACAGTGAAGAGATAGGAGATAGGCGATTGGAGGTAGGAGATACGAGTTACGGGTACGAAATCCGAGAGTCGACACCTGAATTCCGAAGTCCGATGTCCGAAGTCCGCGTTACGGGAACGAGCCTCTAGTCTCGAGCCTCGATGACGATCACGAGCACGAATCACGATTACGATTACGAATTACGATTACGAGCACGGATCCAAAAAGCTGGTCCCAGAACCCAGGTCCCAGTTCCGATGTCCGATGTCCGCGTTACGAGAACGAGCCTCTAGTCTCGAGCCTCGATGACGAGCACGAGCACGAATCACGATTACGATTACGAATTACGATTGCGAGCACGGATTTAAAAACCTGGTCCCAGAAACCAGGTCCCAGTTCCGATGTCCGATGTCCGCATTACGGGAACGAGCCTCTAGTCTCGAGCCTCGAGCCTCGATGACGAGCACGAGCACGAATCACGATTACGATTACGGGCCAAGTGACAGCAATAGCGGAACGCTCAAAACGACCGACCCTGGTCACGACCCCATGAAAATCCTTGCCAGTCGGGCTTATTCATGAAAGCATTTCCAGACGATCGCGTAAGAAGCTTGTCCAA
>JAKQOW010000154.1 GCA_029565065.1 Acidobacteriota bacterium
CCTTAGCGGCACGCGAAATGTATAGGCCGTGTTCGCTTTATAATCCTCGCCGATCATAGCGTAGCCTCCAAGTCACAGCCCGAGCGGAAATGCGACAGCACCGCCCGCGGCCTCGGCGAAGTCGAAATACACATCGCCCGACGCGCCTTGGGCGACGGTTACGAACCACACCTCAACCGGCCCGGCGTCCGTGTTGGTCCACGAGACCTCCAGCGCATCCCACTCGCCATTGACGTCGGCCATGACGTCTTCGGCCAGCGGAGTGCAGTTCGTGGGGTCGGCGATGGGGTTCCGGGTCGGATCGATGATCCAGACGCGCGGAAGATAGGCGAGGCTGGTGGTCTTGTATGCCCAGGCGGAGATGGTCAGCGTCTGGCCCGGCTCGACCACGTGCGTCCAGACCGAGAACACCGGGTGGCTGGCGCTCTCCATGGTGTGCTTGTAGCTGCGTTCCCGGCCAGGACGCTTCACATCGGTGACCGTGGTCACGATGCCGCCGAGCATCCAGGCCTTGAAGGCCCCGCTGGTCTGGTCGTGGTTCGTGCTCTTGGTGTAGACGTTCCGGCCATTGACCGTGGCTGCGTTATAGCCGCTGAACTCGGTGGCGGCCCCGAGCGAGCAGTGGTCGAACGCACACCCGGCTATCTGGTATCCCGGAACCACTCTGAGGTCGCGGGTGTTTCCCAGAAACGTGGATCCGCTGAACAGGGTCCCTCTGGCGCCCTGCACTCCGTCGGAGCAATAGGCGAAGACGCAGTCGGCATACTGGCTCCCGGCATCGTTGAGGACCCCGTAGGTGCTGTTGTAGGCGCGTGCCGCGTAGGCCTTGCCTTGGGTCGCGGCCGAGAAGATCCCGCCCATGTTGTTGGAGGAGTTGTGGCTGGTGCTCTGGCTGATCTGCGGGGCGATGCCGTGGGCCAGCGATCCGTTGAGCGCCGTGCAGTAGTTGAGTGTGGGCCGCACCGCGCTCCGGCCGGCGCCGTAGGAGACGCAGTTCTCAAAGGTGCAGTACTCAAAGGTCCACCCGGTGCGGCCGGGGCATGCCCCATACGCTAAATCGGAGAAGCGCGCCCCGGCGAGAGTGGGCGTGTTGGCGAACCCGTTGAATGCCCCTTTGGCCGATGTGCCATTGCCCAGGATGGCGATGTTCCGGCTCAGCAGGATGACGGAGCAGCCCGCAGCCACGGCCCGACCCAAAGTAGTGGTCAGTGTGGCCACCTTGGTCTCGGCGTTGTAGCTCTGGACCGTGTAGGCGGTATTCGATGTGAGCCGGCCCGCCGCGGCCTGGGAGACGGCGATCACATCTCCGGCCCGTAGGGAGAAGCCCTGGACGAGGGCCAACGTGTTATCGCCCGGCTCCTGGGCTTGGGCCAACGAGTCCCGGCCGTCCCGGCATTCGCCGTATACGGAGAGCACGCCGTTGGCCGACGTTATCTCGTTGCCCTGAAGCTCCAGGGTCGCCATCTCCGGAGTCGCATCCGGGGGAGCCTGAATGGGGCTGGCGGCCGTGCCGATCCGCAGCTCGCCCGCCTCACCCAGTGTGATGGCCGCAGCCATCTTGAGGTGGGTGCGCGTGCTCGGAGCGAAGCTCAGTACCCCGTTCAGGGTCAGGCCGGCGAGCCCGCTGCTGTTGATGGCGGCATCGTAGACCACGGTGTGAGAGGCGGCGAC
>JAKQOW010000164.1 GCA_029565065.1 Acidobacteriota bacterium
TGCGCAGGCTTGACTGCGCTTTGGATCGACGCGGAACGCGTCTTTGGTTAGCGCGGAGCGCTTTGGAGTGCGCAGGCTCGACTGCGCTCTGGATTGACGCGGGACGCGTCTTTGGATAGCGCGAAGCGCTTTGGAGTGCGCGGGCTCGACTGCGCTTTGGATCGACGCGGGACGCGTCTTTGGATAGCGCGCGAGCGCTTTGGAGTGCGCAGGCTCGACTGCGCTTTGGATCGACGCGGAACGCGTCTTTGGTTAGCGCGAAGCGCCTTGGAGTGCGCAGGCTCGACTGCGCTTTGGATTGACGCGGGACGCGTCTTTGGATAGCACGCAGTGCTCTGGAGTGCGCAGGCTCGACTGCGCTTTGGATTGACGCGCAGCGTCTTAATACTTTTCAGCCGTCGCAAATCGACAACCGTTCCGGAATCCAAAGCGGCGTCCAGCCGCCGCACTCCAAAGCACTGCGTGCTATCCAGAGCGGCGTCGAGCCGCCGCACTGATCAGTAAACAGTAAACGGTGAACAGTGAACAGTAAACCGTGCAGCAAAGAGGATTGGGTTGCCCGACTGCGTTGAGACTCCGCGATTTTTACCAGAACATCATCTTGCAGTGCTCAACTAACGGGTGGCCTCACCGTGTCACATGCCGCCGATGTCCCGACCGCGTCGCCGGTCAAATCGTCCGGACCGGATCCCTTCAAACAACCGACTCATCCCCGGCCAATCCTGTTTCCTGGTATGCGCATTGTTCGATTTGCTATACTAATAAGGGATTTTGTCCCTCTGGGCTTTAGCTATCACTTTCGTGGCGGTGAGCAAATGACCCACAATTTATACATACCCATCTCCAACCGGCGGATCCATGGGATTCGGGCTGTTTTCCTCCTGTTGGCAATTGTCTCGCTGACTGCCCTCCTGTCGGCAGGCGGACATCCGACAACCGAATTATCAACCAAATTTGGCTATATCATCTCCACAGCCAAAGGCGATTACATCAGTGCTTCCATTGCAAACGGCGGACTGGGCTCATACTACTCGTATTGGATCGAGGTACCGGAAGGTCTGACCAGCCTAGAGATTTCTATTTTTGATCCCGATACGGGTGGCGCCCATGATATTCGGGGCGGCACCGGTTGGAACACAACAACCTCCTTCCTCCTTTATAATCCGGCCAGTGAACCTCAAACAGGTGATTTATTGGATGTTGGGGAAGATTCGTCATACGACGGCAAATGGTTCAATTCATGGGGAGTTATTAAGAATCCAATGGCCGGTCATTGGGAATTGCGCGTGGTCTCGACTACATCAACCGGCGACGACTGCAATGCGTTTGGTGTGAAGGCGGAGGGGTGGACCTTGACCAGTACCGTGGCGCATTCATGGAATCTGGACACCGACCCCGGGTGGACCAAAGATCCGGATACAGCAGACAACGAATGGGCCTTTGGCACCCCGGTTGACGGGGGCAACGGAGATCCCAGCAGCGGCCATACCGGTAACAACGTCTATGGCTACGACAACACCGCAGATGGGCTCTATGCGACCAGCATGGGCGAGATGTGCCTGACAACAGGCGCAATTGATTGCTCCTCGCTGCAGAACACCCGTCTTCGATTCTGGCGCTGGTTGGGAGTCGAAGAATGGGACGACGCTAAGATTCAAGTCTCTACCAATGGCAGCGATTTTACGCAGGTAGACCAAATATTCGGTATTTTCGATTCATCTTGGACTCAAATCACGGTCGATATCTCTTACTACGCTGACGACCAACAATCAGTTTACCTTCGCTGGGTCATGGGGCCTACGGATATAGAAGGACATTCTGATCCAAATTCCTACGGCTGGAATATCGATGATATTGAAATAATTCATGGAGAAGAAATCCCGGTCGAACTCAACGTCTACGCCGACTCGTTTGTGAATTACGGCTTAGCCGGCAGCGAGGGTGCCAGCCAGACTGTTACCGTCTACCCTTACGTGGACTGCGGCTGCGCCGGCCGCTCCAACGATTTCGATTCCGACTCCAGCGCCTCGTACGCGCTGACCAGCCGGAGCGGCGGGTATAAATGGTCCGCCACCGGCGTGTCCGGCGACGACAGCTGGCAGTCCGGCGCCGTGCCGGCCTGGACCACCGATTTTTTCTCTGACGACTACGGCATCTGGTCCGAGAGCCTGACCGTCACGATCCCGTCGGGTGACACCTCCAACTTCGTCACCCACTACCTGGGCGACCATGGCGCGGCGCCGCCGCCGCCCACGGCCCAGCCCCAGTCGGGCGCCCTGCGCCTCTATCTGCCCACGAGCGCGGGCGCGGCGCCGGTGAAGCCGTACGTGGGGCAGACGGTCCGGTTCATCTCGGGCCAGAATCCGCCCCTGGTGGGGCAGACCACCCGGCTGGGCATCCGGGTGGATGTGACCAATCCCACCCCCCACGCCATCACCTTCAGCGCCTCGAACACCGTGGACGCTTACGTCCCGGGCGGCGACGTCGTGTACGCCGGCACCGCCACGGTGAGCCAGGGGAGCGTCGTCGCCTACCCCGCCGTCACCCCCGGGCCCTACGGCTGGCTCCAATGGAATCCCGGCGTCGTGGCCACCAAAACCACGGCGTCACTCTATTACCATGTGGACGTCACCCCCACCGCCGCGGGCCGGCTGGTCATCACCGGCACGACGCCAAGCAGCGTGCGCTCATGGGATCTGTCCACCGATCCCCGCTGGACGGCGGAGGGACAGTGGGCGTGGGGAACGCCCTCCGGCGGCGGGGGAACACCCGGCAACCCGGACCCGACTTCCGGTCACACCGGGAGCAACGTGTACGGATACAATCTGTCCGGCAATTACTCCGACTCCATGGCGGCGGAGTACCTCACCACGAAGGTCATCGACTGCAGCGGATTGTCCAACGTGCAACTCCGTTTCTGGCGCTGGCTCAACGTCGAGGGCTCCACGAACGACCACGCGGTCATCGAGGTGAGCAACGACAATTCCACGTGGACGAAGATTTATGAAAATCCCGCCGACACGGCGGTCACCGACGCCGCCTGGACCCAGGTTACGTACGACATCTCGGCCGTGGCGGACAACCAGTCCACCGTCTACATCCGCTGGGCCATGGGCCCGACCAACGGCAGCGCGACGTACAGCGGCTGGAACATCGACGACATCGAGCTCTGGGGCGACGCCGACGGCAACGGCACCACCGCAACATACGTGGACGAGACGGGCAACACCACCCAGCCGCGGGCCACGTTCACCTTCGGCCCTCTGTGCGAGCTGGCGGTGACCACGGGGACCGACCTCCCCACCCGGGCGCTCGTTTCCGATTTCGGCAGCGAGTGGGCCGGCGGCGAGCCGGTGCTGCGCTGGGCCACCGCGGCGGAGCAGGGGACCGCGGGTTTCCACGTCTCCCGCTGGGACGAGGCCGCCGGAGGGTGGCGGCGCCTCACCGAGGCGCCGCTCCCGGCCCTGCCGGGCCACCCCCAGGGCGGCGTGTATCGATTGGCCGATCCGGAAGCGTTGCCCGGGCAGACCTACCAGTACCGGATCGAGGAGCTGGATGTTCACGGCAGGGTGCTGGATTACGGTCCGTTCACGGTCACGATACCGGAACCTGCGTCGAACCCGGACGTCGTGGCCGCCCCGCCCGTCGACGCATCCGGCTCCCGCACGCCGCACCCGCGGCAGCGGCGGGATACGGACACGCCGAACCTGAAGCCGGCACACCTTAAAACCGCTGTCGCGGGCAAGACCGCGGCGGACGGGGCGCGGCCCGAGGCGGCGAAGGTGGCGGTGCGCGCCGACGGACTGCACGCCGTAACCTTCGACGCGCTGGCCGAGGCGCTGGCGCTGCCGCGCGCGGCGGTGGAGGCGCTGGCGCATCGCGGCCGCCTGGAGATCACCAGCGGCGGCCGGCTGGTCACTTATCTTACCGACCTGGCGCCGGGCGCCATCGTCTTCTACGGCCGGCGGTCGGACAGCCCCTACGCCGACGCCAACGTGTACCGCGTCGCCGTCGGCCGCGGCCAGCTCATGGCCCGGGCGGACGGCGCGCCCCCCGCCGCAGTGGCGTCGGGACTGACCTTCGCCACGACGCAGGACGCGGAAGAGGATCACTTGCCCGCGCCCGCGGTCACCCGCAACCCTGAATCGGACTACTGGTTCTGGGATTACCTGTTCGCCGATCACCCGACGCAGGGCGCCAAAACGTTCACGGTGCCCACGCCCGCGCCCGCCGGCACCGGCGCCGCCGCGCTCGCGGTGCGCCTCCACGGCGGCACCGACACCGGCTTCGGGACGGATCACCAGGTGTCCGTCCGCCTCAACGGGGTGAACGTCGGCACCGCCCGCTGGGACGGCCTGACCGCCCGGTCGCTGCGTTTCACCATCGATCCGGCGATCCTGCGCGACGGCGCCAACGCCGTAGAGCTGGCCGCTCACCTGAACGACGGCATCCCGTACTCACTCGTCTACGTCGACGGGTTCGCGGTGGACTACGTCCGCCAGGCCCGCGCCGACAACGACCGCCTGCGCCTGGCGCCGGGCGGCATGGCCCCGCACGCCGTCGCCGTGGACGGTTTCACCCGTGACGACATCGTCGTGCTCGACATCACCGATCCGGACGCCCCGGTGCTGCAGCCGACCGCCGTGGAGCGCACCGGCCGGAACTGGCGCGCGTTCTTCCGCTGCCAGCCCCGCCACGACTACTTCGCGGCCTCGGCCGGCACCGCCGCCGCGGTGACCGCCGCGTCTCCCGACTGGCCGTCCCGGCTGCGCGAAACCGAATCCGGGGCCGACTACGTGGTCATCGCCCCGCAGAGCCTGCTCGAACCCGCCGAGGCCCTGGCCGCCTACCGCGCCGGCCAGGGGCACCGCGCCCTGGTCGTCGACCTCGCCGACATCTACGACGAGTTCAATCACGGCCGCTCCTCGCCCCACGCCATCCGCGACTTCCTGGCCTGGGCCGTCGCCCACTGGTCCGTGGCGCCCCGCCACGTGGTGCTGGCCGGCCGCGGGACCTACGATTACCGCGACCTCGGCGGCTTCGGCGACAACCTGCTGCCGCCCCTGTACCTGGGCACCTCCCACGGCCTGGCCGCCGCCGACAACCGCTTCGCCTGCGTCGCCGGCGACGACAACGTGCCCGACCTGGCCATCGGCCGCCTGCCGGCGGCCACCGCCGCCGAGCTCCAGGCCATGGTGGACAAGATCATCACCTACGAGGCGCAGCCCGACGGCGCCTGGTCCCGGCGGGCCCTGGTCGTCGCCGACAATCCGGACCCCGCCGGCGACTTCCCCGCCGATTCCGAGACGGTCGCCGCGGAGCTGCCGCCGTGGCTGCGGCTCCGGCGGATCTCGCTGGCCGAGCAGACCGCGCTCGAAGCCCGGGAGGCGCTCGTCAGCGGCATCGCCACCGGCGCCGGCCTGGTCAACTACCTCGGCCACGGCGGCGTGGACCGCCTGGCCGCCGAGGGCGTACTCCGCCTCGACGACATTCCCTCGCTCGCCAACGGCGCCCGGCTGCCGCTGGTGCTGGCCTTCACCTGCGCCGCGGGCGAGTGCACCATCCCCGGTTACCCGGGCCTGGGCGAGGCGCTGCTGGCCCGGCCCGCCGGCGGCGCCATCGCCGTCTACGCCCCCGCCGGATTGTCGGACAACACCGCCGCCGTGGAGCTCAACGCCGCGCTGGCCGCCGAGCTCGGCCGCGGCCACGCCATGCTGGGCGACGCCATCCGCGCCGCCCTGGCCGCCTGGGAACCGGCGGACCCGGCCGCCGGCTACCACCGCGACCTCTACATTCTCCTGGGCGACCCGGCCCTGCGGCTGGTCCGATAGGGGAGAGC
>JAKQOW010000169.1 GCA_029565065.1 Acidobacteriota bacterium
CCGGCGCGGTGCCGAACGCGGAGACGCCGAGCGTGGTGAAGGACGCGAACCAGACGATGGCGACGATTCAAACGGGGGGGGACAACCGGATTGCGATCGAGGACAAGGCGGGGAGCGAGCGGATCCTGATGCACGTGCCGAACCGGAAGGCATACATCCGGATCGGGGCGCCGAACGATCCGCCGCCGGGGGGCGGGCCGCCGGAGCCGCCGACGACGCCGCCGCCCACCACGGCGCCCACGCCGTCGCCGCATGACGACGAGATGAGCAAAGAGTTGAGCAAGCTGAAAGCCGAGGTGGATGGAATCAAGGCCGAAATGGAAGGGGATTTGGAGTTCAAGTGCCACAACAAGAAGGAGACGATCTCTGGCAACTCGTTCACCATGGTGATCGGGGCAGAGGAGAGTTTCTATCTTGGGAACTACACCCATGTCAAGTTCATCACGGCCGTTGACATATCCATTGCGTTGGATTTTGAGTTGAAGATAGGAGCCGGCTTCGAGCTGGATCAGTTGCACCATACGTTCTTTGAAGAAAAGACCGAACTCGGATTACTCAAAAATGCAATGAATACAACGCGCCTCGAAATGGATGCCCAGCTCACCCAGTTGCGGAGCGATCAAAATGTTCTGGTGGGCGAGGTCGCCCAATTGGCGGGCGAAACAAACCAGCTGGCACTCCAGTCGACTCAGATGGCCACCCAAGTATCTAATCTGTCGGGACAAGTGTCGACCCTGGCGGGAGTGACGAACACCATCAAGGGAAGCGTCACTGGAATCCAAGGACAGCAATCGACTTTGTTGGGCGAAAATCTCACGACCGTCGTGAACGAATCGACGTTGGTCGGCAATCGCACGACGACCATAGGCACCAACACCAATCTGGTGGCTGAACATACCGACTTGAACGGTCAGCACTGCACTTTAGCCGGGTTGCAGATATTGATTTGAGAAGGTGTGCTGAAAGCGGTCAACGTGGTGGCGGCGATCCGGGCGGGGGGAGCCACAAGATCGCGATCGAGGACAAGGCGGAGCGCGAGCGGATCCTGATGCACGTGCCGAACCAAAAATTGTACATCCGGATGGAGATGCCCAACAACCCGCCACCGGAGGTCGAATCGCCGAAACCGCCACCACACGGATCTCGGCTGAGGCAACGGATTTGAACACATTGCCGTTGGTGATCTGAATGAGTAGCTGCCGTTGTCACTGGTATGAATCACGTTTGTCTTTCCGCGATTGTGGCTTGAGTTGCTCGATGCTGACAAGGTGAGTTGACCGCCGGTTGAGGTTTGGTAAAAACATCAGCCAGTCATTGACTTACCTTCCAATCATTTCTACACTGGGCGTATTGGATTCTCGTTAGCTGCAACCTTCGTCAGACGACGGGTATCGATTCGTTCAGTGCTGGAAGGTAAGCGGAGGAAGAGGCTTGAGGGCAGAAAAGCATGAGCGTACTGTTTCTCTCCGAGCCGGATGCCTGCGATGAACCTGCAAAGCTGAGTCAGACATGAAAGTATTCAAACCCAACGAACTGTCGCTGTTCATCAAGCCGTTCGGCCTGCAAAACCGGCTGTACATGGCCTACACGCTGATGGCCTACTTCGACCTCACCGCGCCCGACAGCCTCCTCACCGAGCAGGAGCTGTGGCGGACGGTGCCGGCGCAGCTCGGCCCCATGCCCGTCGTGGACACAGGCATGGCCAAGCCGCGCGGCGAGTTCCTTGTGGCCGGCTCGTGTTTCGCCCCGCGGGGACAGCGCTGGCCGGCGGCGCCGGTGAGCGTGCGGGTGGGCGCCGTAGGCAAGACCCTGAACGTTTTCGGTGACCGGTTCTGGGAGCGCGGCGCCGGCGGTCTGGCCACCATCACCGACCCGGAACCGTTCGCCGAGATGCCCTTGACCTGGGATCGCGCCTTCGGCGGTCCGGGCTTCGACAAGAATCCGGCGGGCCGGGGAATCCAGCCGGTGCGCGGCGCCGACGGCCGGGAACGGGTGCCGCTCCCCAACGTGGAACTGCCGGGCCGGCTGGTGGGCTCTCCCGCTGACCGGCCCGATCCGGTCGGCTTCGGGCCGCTGGATTTCATGAGTCCGGTGCGTCAGAAGAAGTCGGGCACCTACGACGACAAGTGGTTGAAGGAGCGGTGGCCTTACTTCCCCGACGACATGAACTACGAGTATTTCAACGCCGCCTCCGAGGACCAGTACTTCCCGGGTTTCCTCACCGGCGCCGAAGCCATCGAAATCCGCCACATGCACCCCGACTTTCCGACGATCACCTCACGGCTGCCGCAGTGCCGTGTCCGCTGCTTCGTCACCCGCCAGAAGGACCTGAAATCGCGGGCGGTGGAAGACCTCCTGTTCGAGGAGATCACCACTCACATCGACACCGTGTGGCTGTTCCCCAACATCCTGCGGGGCCTGGTGCTCCACCGCGGCACCGGCGAGATCCTGGACGAGGAGTACATGGACGTCCAGCGGATCTTCCTGGCAGTGGAAAAGCCGGATGCGCCGGCCAAAACCATCGAGGCGTACCGCGACGAGCAGCTGCGCACCGCCGACCGGGCGGTGACCATCGACATGGCGCCGCTCCAGGCCGCCCAGGCGAAGATCGCCAAGGTGCTCCGCAAGGCCAAGCGCCTGCCGAAAGAGGTGGAGGAGATCAAGAAGCGGGCGACGGGCCGGAGCCCCGTCATGCCCCGCACGCCGGCGGACATGCAGGGGATGAGCCGGGAGATCATCGCCGGCGGCGAGGCGGTGCTGAATCAGCTCGAGGCGCTGGCCCGGGACATGCATGCCAAGTATGGGCACCTTGTGGCCATCGACCTGGAGCAGTTCGATCGGTGGCGGGAGCGGATCAAGGGGATGTCCCAGAAGGTGGACGACTCGGTGGCCAAGCTGGAAAAGGCCCAGCAGGAGGCCGCGGACGCGAAGAAGCAGATGGGCGGCATGCTGAAGGAGCACGTCCCGCCCGAGCACCTGGAAAAAGCCGGCATCGATCCCGACAACTTGTTGCCGCCGCCGCCGGTGAATCCGTGGCACGACCGCGGCTTCCCGCGGGTGGTGGCCTGGCGGCGCCGCCTTGAGGCGGACCGGGCAGCCCAAAAAGCCCTGGCCGACCTGGGATTCGAAGCGGACACCATCCGCCGGGCCTGGCTCGGCGTCAATCCCGACGACCAATCGGACAAGCCGTCGCTGTGGGGCTTGCAGAAACCAGGCGCCGCTGACACTCCGCCGGTCGCCCTGCCCGCCGGCCTGGTCCTGCCCCGCTTTCACGACGCGGTGCTGGTGCGGATCGCCATCCGGCCCGGCGCTGCAGACGCCTGGCCGGTGGCGCCGGAGCAAGCCGTGACCGGATCCGACGAGATCCCGCTCTTCATGCCGGCCCCGCCCGGCGACGGGCCGGCGCCGGTGGCGGTGCGGGTGGCCGACGAGCTGCAGGCGCTCCTGGTGGAGCAGGAGGCCGGCGACGCCGTCTCGGTGATCGCCTTGTCTGCTCCGGCCACCGATCCGGGGCCCGAAGCCGCGAAGGCATTGAAGGCGGCGCCCGTCTTCCTGGTGGCGCTGCCGGAGGCCGCGCCGGACGCTGAATTCGCACCGTGGGCGAAGCAGTTCCCGAACGTGCAGGCGCTCCGGCTGCCCAAGGGGCGGACCGTCTTCGACGCCCGGGCCGATGGCGCCGACCTCCGCCGCTGGATCCTTGACGCCCTGCCCAAGGAGCTGGCCCAGCCCCACCGGCTGGAAATCGCCCTGCCCGAGGCGGGAAAGGCGCCGACGGAGTCGCCGCTCGCCGGAATGACCCTGCCCATTCCGGACATCAAGGCCATCGTGGAAAAGACGATGCAGGAGATCCGGGCCTTCCACCAGCCCAAGTTCGACGCCATCTACGCGGAGAAAGCCAAGGCGGAAGCCCTGGCCAAGGAAGCCCTGGCCAAGGCGGGGCACGATCCGGAGCAGATCTTCGCCGCGGCCGGCAACGCGCCCCGCCAGTCGTTCGCCGAGGTGGGCGACCGCATCGCCGGCGAGCTGGCGGCCAAAAGAGACCGGCTGCGCGACCTGGGCATCCTCACCCCTGAGACCGAAGCGCAGTTCAACGACGCGGCCGCCCGGGCCTACCAGATGGGCCATGAGGGCGAAGCGAAATATCAGGAGGGCATGGCGAAAATCGCCACCGGCAAGCAGCAGATTGCCGACGCCATGGCCAAGGTCAAGGCGGGCGAGCTGCCGCCGGAGGCCAGGGCCAAGTTCGCCGAGGCGGGCATGGACCCGGACCGCATGAGGAAGCGCACCCGCGAGGATGTCATCGCGATGCACGGCCGCGGCGAGACGCTCGCCGGCGCCATCCTGAACGGTGTCGACCTGTCGGGCTTGGACCTGACCGGCGCCGACCTGACCGGCGCCCAGCTCCAGAAGACGTCGTTCGCCGGCACCCGCCTCGACAAGGCCAACCTCACCCAGGTCATCGCCCCGGAGGCGGATTTCACGACTGCCTCCCTGCGCGGCGCCACGTTGGACCGTGGGATTTTCAGCAAGACCAGGATGAGCGGTGCGGATTTCGGCGGCGCCCGCCTCAAGCAGGTGGTCGTCAAGGACGCGGACCTGTCCGGCGCCGATTTTTCCGGCGCCGACCTGGAGATGGTGACCCTGCAGAAATGCCAGCTCCAAGGGCTCAAGATGAGCGGGACGCGAGCCTATCTCAGCATCATCGAGGGAGACGCCACGGGGTCCGTGTTCACCGGCGCCCGGTTCAACAAGTGCATCTTGCGCAAGATCGTCCTGGACGGGGCCGACTTTTCGGTGGCGGCTCTCAACTCCACGCTGTTCATGGATGCCCACGGCAGTGGCGTCACCTTCGCCGGCGCCAACTTGGACAAGCTCCGGATGGGCAAGGGCACGGTCATGGCCGGCGCGGACTTCCGCAACATCCGGATGCACCAGGGCAGTCTGCGGGAGGCGGACCTGTCGGGCGCCGACTTCAGCGGCGCCGTCATCCGCGATTCGCTCATCGAGTTCTGCGACCTGCGTAAGGCCAACCTCCGGCGGGTGCCGGCCCGCGGCACTCGCCTGACCAAGACGGACCTGGAGGGCGCCGACATGTACGGGATCGATCTCTACCGGGGGTCGCTCCGCAAGGCCCGCCTGGTCAACACCGACCTGCGCGGCGCCAACCTGTGCGCCGTGGACCTGTACAAGGCGGTGATGGGCGAGACCCGCCTCGACGGGGCCAACCTCAAGCTGACGCTCATCCACAAGCGGGAGGACCTGCTGCCATGACCCGGGAAGAAGTCCTCGACGCCATCCGGCGCAACCGGACCATCGCTAACCAGAACCTGGACGGCATCGATCTCGCGGGCGCCGACCTGACGGGTGGCCGTTTCGAGAAGGTTGTGTTCCGGAACGCCGACCTGCGCAGCGCCAACATCCTGCGGACCGGCTTCAAAAAATGCGCCTTTCCCGGCGCCCGGTTCGACGGTACCGATCTGACCAAGGTGGACTTGCGCAAGATGGATCTGAGTGGCGCCTCGCTCCGGCGCGTCAAGCTGTTTCAAACCCTGTTCACCCACTCGGACATGACCGGCGCCGATTTCAGCGAGGGTGACCTGGGCTGGTCGCTCCTGCAGCACGCGAAGCTCGACGGGGCGAAGTTCAACGGCGCGAAAATGGAGAAAATGGTGCTGTCCCATGCGTCGGCCGGCCAGGCCGATTTCTCCGGCGCGCAGCTCACCAAGGTGATTTTCCACGACGCCCAGCTCCCCGGCGCCGTCTTCAAGGGCGCCCGGCTGTTCAAGGTGCTGCTGGCGAACTGCAACCTGGCCGGCCAGGACTTCACCGGCACCTCGTTTCAGCAGGTGAACGTGACCGGCTCGGACCTGACCGGCGCCGATTTCACCGGCGTGGACGTCAGCATGTCGAACTTCATGGACGCCAATCTGACCAAGGCCCGGCTGGACAGGGTCCGGGGACGCAACGCCATGTTCAAGGGCGCCAAGCTGATCGAGGCCACGCTGACCGGCGCCGACCTGAGCCAGTCACTCTTCGCCGAGGGGAACCTGTCCCAGGCCGATTTCTCGAAAGCCTGCCTGGACCATTGCTTTTTCCCCGCGGCCGTCTGCCGGGCGACCCGCTTCACCGGCTGCGACCTGTCCTATGCGGAATTTGACAAGACGGATCTCACGGCGGCGGATTTCTCCTCCGCCAAGCTGTACATGGCCCGGATGCACCTGGTGCTCGACGAGCACGCCATCTGGGACGGCGCCGACCGCGCGACGGTTCGGGGAACCGATCCGGACCAGGCGGAGGCGGAAAACTGGACGCCGCCGCCGGCGGCAGACGACAAGAAGAAGTGAGCGGCCCCGCGGCCGCGTGAACAGGAGGTTTCGATGAGCACACACAGCGCCCCGTGGATTTCCACCCAGGCGGAGCTGGAGACCGGCCGGATCGTGGCGGGGCATGACCGGCTCTTCAAGGTGCGCACCGCCGCCGGCGACGTGAGCGCCCACCAGGCGTTCGGGTGCCTCGTGGCGCCCCGGCCGGGCGACGCGGTGCTGGTGGCGATGGGGGCTGCCGGCAAGCATTACATCCTGTCGGTGCTGGAGCGGGATGCGACCGTGCCCGCGGCGACGGAGATGATCCTGGACGGGCCGGTGAACCTGCGGGTGCAGGGCGGCAGCTTGGCGCTCCAGGCCGACGGAGACCTGCGGCTGGCATCCCGGCAGGACATCGCCTGCGCCTCCCGCCGCATCGCCGTGACCGCCCATCAGGGCCGGGTCCGGATCGGCCGACTGGCGTTCGTCGGGCGCTTCCTGAGCAGTCAGGTGGCCCGGGTGAAATCGGTGGCCCTGGGCATGGACGTCGTCTGCCGGCGCCTGACGCAGCGTCTCGGCAATTCGTTCCGGTACGTCAAGGAACTCGACGAGACCCAGAGCAACTCCTCCCGGGTCGTCGTCGAGGACCTGCTGACGATGCATTCGAAAAACACACTGATCATGTCGGAAGAGCACGTCACCGTGAATGCCGAACAGATCCAGTTGGGATAAGACTGAAGACCATTGATCATATTTCATTGATCATTTGTCATTCGTCATTGAGGAGCGGTGGTGAGCGACAAAGGTGTGGATACCGAGAGGGAAAGTCGAGCCGATATTCTGCAGGATCGGTTCATCGCGTTTTCGGTTCGGATCATTCGACTCTGCGGCATGTTGCCGAAGAATCCGGCCGGCGGCCACGTGTCGCGGCAATTGATGCGATCGGGAACATCGCCGGCACCGAATTATGGTGAAGCACGTGGCGCCGAAAGCCATGCGGATTTCGTGCACAAGCTGGGCATCGTCCTCAAGGAGCTGAACGAGACTTCGATCTGGCTCAAAGTGATTCTCCGTTCCGAAATGATCCGGTCAGAATATGTTCAGGAAACGTTGGATGAATGCACCCAGTTATCGCGCATCATGGTCACGTCGATTCGCACCGCCCGGACCAAGGATGCTCGGAGATAGATGAAAAATGTCAATTGATCAATGATCAATGATAAATGAATTTACGACTTATAGGAGTCAGAGATGTTTATGTTGAGCATGGGCGCGGGGATGAACCTGGGGTTCCCCGATGTCTGCCTCACCCCGATTGTGGTGCCCACGCCGATCCCGTATCCGGACATGCAATTTTCGGCGACCTCGGCGCCGGCGGCCTACAACGTCCTGGTGGACTGCATGCCCGCGGTGAACCAGCTCTCCGTCGGCACGGTGAGCGTGGGTGACAACGGCGGCGTCCTGCTCGGGGTGGTCTCCCACATGATGTCGGGCCAGACCGAGTACCTTGTGGGCTGCGTCACCATCATGGTGGACGGCGTTCCCGCCCAGCGCCTCACCAGCGTCACCGGCCAGAACTGCCTGGCCGTGCTGCCCAACGCACCCGGCGTGAGCCTGGTGCCCAGCCAGGTCACCGTGCTGACCCTGGGTTGATCCCGCAGGTGGGGATGGACAGCCGCATCTTCATCAGCATCGCGGCGTATCGCGACCCGGAGCTGCTGCCCACGGTCCGGGACGCCCTCGCCAAAGCCCGCCACCCGGAGCGGCTGGCGTTCGGGATCTGCTGGCAGCGCGCCGCCACGGATGACGACCTCCGCGAGTTCGCCGCCGATCCCCGCTTCCGGATCCTCGACGTGCCGTACGCGGAGTCGCACGGCGTTTGCTGGGCGCGGCACGAGATTCAGCAGTTGCTGGACGATGAGGATTTTTACTTCCAGATCGATTCCCACACCCGGTTCGGCGAAGGCTGGGACGAGCAGCTCCTGACCATGTTCGGGGACCTCGGCGACGAACGGGCGGTCATCGGGAGCTACCCGCCGTCCTACAAGCCGGGCTTTGACGGATACCTCAACGACCGGAATCCCAACCGGATGACCATCAGCCGGTTCCATCCCGACGGCAACGTATGCCTGGAGCCGAAAGGCGTGCTCAATTTCGAGCAGCTGTCCCGGGCGTTCCCCGCGCGCTTCGCCAGCGGCGGCTTCATGTTCGCATCCGCCCGGTTGCCGCGGGCGGTGCCATACGACCCGTCCTTCTACTTCAGCGGCGAGGAGATCGGCTACACTGTCCGGGCCTTCACTCACGGTTTCAACCTGTACAATCCGCACCGGGCGGTCATCTGGCACTACTACACCCGCCAGGGGAGCCTGCGACACTGGG
Organism: Acidobacteriota bacterium; assembly: GCA_029565065.1. Taxonomy (GTDB): domain Bacteria; phylum Acidobacteriota; class JAAYUB01; order JAAYUB01; family JAAYUB01; genus JAAYUB01. Next base: position 8,682 of record JAKQOW010000169.1, read on the forward strand.
ACGACCACCAGCAGGCGCCTCGCTCCCAGGAGCCGGCCCGGCGTCTCCGCCAGCTCCTCGGCCAGGCCGACGAGGGGATCGACCTCGGCCCGTACGGCCTGGGTGCGGCGCGGACACTGGCGGATTACCGCAATTGGGCCGGCGTCGACGTCTCCCGGAAAATGATCCACCGGCAGGCGCGGGATGGTGGCATCCCGCCCCACGATCCGGGCGACGAGGCCGGCTGGCGCTGCGACATGAAGCGTCATGAGCTGGTCCTGCGGTGGGCGGAGGCGCGCCTGGTCCTGCCGGACGACGTGACGTTCGTCGCGGTGATGGTGGATGACCAGCACCGCGCCAACATGTTCCGTCGGGATTTCCCCGGGACGACCATCCTTGAACAGGGCGGCCGGCTCCCGTGCGAGTTCGAGTGCGACCGGCGAAGCCGTCCCGCCAACCTGGTCATCTGGGCGCACAGCCAGTCCGCCGGCTGGGAACAGCGGTGCCGCGCGGCGTTCGGCGCTTCATGGGAAACGATTTCGGCGATACCGCGCTGGACGCCGCCGCTGCACAGTCCGTCCCGCATGCTGTTTGATTTTAACTGGCCGGAGTGGACGATTCATCCGTTCGTTTCAACCCCTGGAGGAGGACCCCATGAAAAAAGCCTGGATCAGCGCCCTGCCCCGTGACGAACAGGCGGTGCAGCGGCTGATGGCCGAACTGCAGCAGCTGGGCTACGGGACCGACGGGCATTTCTGGACCGACGACCTGGCGAAGATGGCCTGGTCCGGGCCGCGCGAGGCGCTGCTCGCCCG
>JAKQOW010000173.1 GCA_029565065.1 Acidobacteriota bacterium
GCGGCCCGCTCGTGGCTATACTCCAGGCGGCCGATGATCTGCATCTCCTTGACCAGTTCGGCATTGAGCCGCTCCACCTTGTCGCGGGCGTCCAGTGTCGACTCGGACAGTTCCTCCATCCCCTCGCCGCCGATCAGGCCCTCTTCCCGCACCCGTCGACCGTAGGTGGGCATCCCGGTTTCCACCGTAGGCCCCCCCGGCGGCGTGTAAGTGGGCTTCGTTCGCTTGTTCGGCTTGTTGGCACGACTCAGCAACGGGCCGAAGTCAACGGGGCCGGCATTACCGGCCGCCGCATCGCGGATCATCTGGTCAGCCCAGCCATAGTCCCCCCGAGCACTGCCGCCCAATGGGTCTGTGGGGTCCACGATCGGCATGCGTGCCGAACTCGGCAGAATATCCAGCGCCTTCTTGACCTGCTCCAGCTTCTCCAGGAACGCCGCCGGCGCTTGCGCCATCAACTCGAACGCATCCCAAATCACCCCGGCCGTGAACTCCGCGACCTTTTCAAAGTCACTGGCCCACCTCTCCAGATACCGCTGATTATCCTTCACGAAATCGGCCATCGCCCTGGCACCGCGTGCCAGTGCCGGCGCGAACGCCTCCCCGATCGTCACGCGGATGTCCTTCATGGCCTCTTCGTACCGCTCGAATTGCTTGGCCGCTGTGTCGGCCATCTTGCTGTAGGCTTCCAGGTCCGCCCCCGAGGACTCCATGATGTAGCTGACATCCTCCGCCACACCCCCTGCCTGCTCCAGGGCCACCGCCAGACCCGTCAAACCGCGCACATTCGGGATGATTGCCGCCAGTTGCTCGTTGCTCGCCTTTGCCAGTATGCGTAACATGCCCGACAACTGCTCGGCGTGCAGCGTCGTGGCGTTCATCTCGAACCCCAGCTCTGCCGCTGCCTTCTTGCCTTCCTCCGAAGGCTTACGGAAGGCGTTAATCAGCGCCCTCAACGACGTCACCGCCAACGGCGCTCGCAACCCGCCCCTGGTCAGCGTCGCCACCGCCGCCAGCAGTTCCTCCAGGGACACCCCCGCCGACGCCGCATCCGCCGCAACCATGCCGATCTCGGATGCCAGATCCCCAAAGACCAGCTTGCCCCGCTGGACCGTCTCAAACAGGTCGCTCGACACCTTGCCCGCATAGTCCGCCGACAGGCCGTATGAATTAAGG
>JAKQOW010000180.1 GCA_029565065.1 Acidobacteriota bacterium
TCGGCGCCGACGTGGTCTTCCATTCGGTGACGAAGTTCCTCAACGGCCACGCCGACGTGGTGGGCGGCGTCATCGTCAGCCGAACCGAGGAGATGTACCGCCGGATCCGTCCCCTCATGGTGAACTTCGGCTGCAACATGGACCCCCATCAGGCCTACCTGGTGCTGCGCGGCCTCAAGACCCTGTCGTTGCGCGTCGAGCGGTCCCAGGAGAATGCCTTGCAGCTCGCCCGCTGGCTGGAGCGCCACCCCAAGGTGGCATGGGTCAAGTACATCGGTCTGGAATCCCATCCCCAGCATGAGCTGGTGAAGCGGCAGATGCGGGGTTTCGGCTCCATGATCAGCTTCGAACTCAAGGGCGGTTACGAGGCCGGCCGCCGGCTCATGGACAACGTCCGCCTCGCCATCCTGGCCGTCTCGCTGGGCGGCGTGGAGACACTGATCCAGCATCCCGCCTCCATGACCCACGCGGGCATGTCCCGCGAATCGCGACTTGCCGCGGACATCACCGACGGCCTGGTGCGGTACTCGGTGGGCATAGAGAATGTCGAGGATCTGCAGGCCGATCTCGAACAGGCGATGGAACAGGTTTAGGACCTGGGTGCTGGGACCTGGGTGCTGGGACCCAGGTCCTGGGTTCTAGGTCCTGGGTTCTAGGTGCTGGGTGCTGGGTCTTGAGTGAAGAACCTAGGGAAACACCGACTTTGATTTGTTACAGCGAATAGTACCAGCCTTCGCTGTGATGGCTGGGAAATGCCCGGGTTGTTGAGGATCGACTGAAAACGATCCACAGCCCAGGAAAGGTCGGGCTTCTGGTCCACGACCCCAGGGCCTAGAACCCGGGTCCCAGGTCCAAAGACCCAGATCCCAGATTCCGGCTTCAACTCCCGTCATTCAAATTTTAACTGTTTAAACCGGGTAGTTGCCCGCCATGAGCGCTTCAACGTCGGCCACGGCCTTCGGGATGGGCCGCCCCAGCACCCGGGCGCTGTCTGCGGTGATCAGCACGTCATCCTCGATGCGGAATCCGCCCAGGCCAAGGTACTTGTCCACCTGGTCGTAGTTGATGAACTCGGCGTGGCGCTTCTCGGCGCGCCACTGCTCCACCAGCGCGGGGATGAAGTAGATTCCCGGCTCGATGGTGATGCAGTAGCCGGGCCGCAGCGGCCGGATCATCCGGAGGTAGCCCAGCCCGAACTGCTCGGAGCGCCGATTGTCGGGGCCGTAGCCCACGAGATCGCCCAGATCCTCCATGTCGTGCACGTCGAGGCCCAGCATGTGGCCCAGGCCATGAGGGAAGAACAGGGCGTGGGCGCCGGCGGCCACCGCCTGCGGGACGTCGCCCCGCATGAGTCCCACCGCCACCAGTCCATCCGCGATGACGCGGGCCGCCTCCAAGTGGACGTCGCGGAACGCCACATCGGGCCGGCACATCCGGGTGGCCCGCTCGTTGGCCGCCAGGACAACCTCGTAGATCTCGCGCTGCCGTGAATCGAACGTGCCCGTGATGGGGAAGGTGCGGGTGATGTCGCTGGCGTAACCGGCACAGGTCTCGGCGCCGGTGTCCATCAGGACCATGCCCTGGGCGGGAATCTGGTTATGGTACGCGTGGTTGTGCAGCACCTCGCCGTGAATGGTCACGATGGGGGGAAAGGACAGCGCCATCCCGCGGCTCATCGCGGCGTCGTGCATGGCCGCCATGACTTCAAACTCGGTGCGCCCCGGCGCGATGGTTTTCGCCGCCGCTGCGTACATGTGGAAGCTCACCTCGACCGCGCGCTCGATCTCGGCGACCTCCTCGTCGCCTTTCATCAGCCGCAGTTCCACCACGGCCCGCTTCAACGCCTCGCTGGCGTTCTGGCGGGTTTCCTGCGCGCTGAGGTGCAGCAGGCCGGCCAGCTTCAACAGATGGTCGCCACGATACGGCGGCAGGTAGTGCAGCGTCTGGGCGCCGCCCCGAAACGTGAAGAGAAACTGCTCCAGTGAATCGATATCTTCCACCCGGTGGATGCCCACCGCCTCGCCCAGCGATTCCAGCGACGGCAGCGGGCCGGTCCAGACAATATCGGCCACCGTCGGCTTGTAGCCGAACAGGATGTCCTCTTCCGGGGTCATGAGCAGGGCCATGTTGGGGATGGCGTGTCCGGCGAAGTAAAGGAAATGGCTGTTCTGGCGGTAGGGGTAGGGATTGTCCACGTAGTTGCGCGGCGCCTCGTCGTGGCCCAGGATCAGGATCCATGAACCGTTCATGAGCTGCCGCAGCGCGTTCCGGCGATTGGCGTACACCCGAGCGTCGAACATGATTCCTCCAGGCAAAGGTTTCTAGTAAGATATACCAGATTCGAGCCGTTGTACAGCCCTCCCCGGCGCATGGTCGATCTGATGAGAGTTAACTGTTGATTTGATTGAGGTCTGCCGACAATGCACCCTGCACCTCACGGAATCCGGAAAGAGGCGGAGTCGTTTCTCCACGACTGCACCGTCCTGCATCTGGCCACCGTTTCAGCTCAAACTCCATGGTGTGCGGCGGTTTACTTCGCCCATCGCGGCCGGCGGTTCTATTTTTTCTCCAGCCCCGACTCCCGCCATGTGCGCCAATTGCAGGATCTTCCGCGGGCCGCCGGCTCGATCTCGGAGGACAATGCCGATTGGCTGAAAATTCGGGGTGTGCAATTGTCGGGCACCGTGCGCCGGGTGGACGTCGGGGTCGAAAAAATCCAGGCCATCGGCCTTTACCTCGCCAAATTCCCCCTGGTGGAGTCCTTTGTCACCCGCCAGCACAGCGCCGGACACCTGCCGGCTAGCCGGCTCGCACACCTTTCCATGTACTGTCTCGATGCCGATGAGATAGTTTACACGGACAACCGCCGGGGCTTCGGGTGGCGCACGGAGCTGCACCTCGACGACTGAAGCACTCGCCCACGTTGACTGCATTCCCCGCGTCCAGTGTGATTCCGGAATCTGCGCCGCCAGCATCTCACCGGGATTTTTCACCGGGTCACCCGTCAGATGGCCCATAAAAAAAATAATCCGGCCCGGAGGCCGGATCGGAAAAAATGGTTGGCGATTTGAATTATGACAGCCCACTCGGTGCATGTCAAGCGAAAAGGTGTAAATTTGGTGTATTTCACTCAAGACTGTCCCGATCAGTCGTACTGAGCATCCAAAAGTGCCTGGTGGCTCCAAGCCAGCCCCGCATTGCCAATGGTAGATGATTTCGGTAGAATGGATGCTTATGCGCGGAACCGGAAAAACCTTCATCGTGGCGATCACGGGAGCCAGCGGCTCCATCTACGGCTGGGATTTGCTCCAGCGGCTGGAAAAAGCCCCTGAGGTGACCCGGGTCTTTTTAGTGGTCTCCAGACCGGGCCGGGATGTGTTCCGGATGGAAACCGGCCAGAGCCTGGTCGGACCCGATGACGCCCGGCGGCTGGGCTTGTCCAAGGCGGTGTGGCTCGACGAGGCCGACTGGTTCGCGCCTATCGCCAGCGGCTCCTGCGCCACCGACGGCATGGTGATCGCGCCGTGCACCATGTCCACGCTGGGCGAGATCGCCGCCGGCACCGGCCGCAACCTGATCCATCGGGCTGCCGATGTCTGCCTGAAGGAGCGGCGCCCGCTGGTTATCGTCCCCCGGGAAACACCGCTCAACACCATCCACCTGGAGAACATGCTCCGGGCGGCCCGGGCGGGCGCGATCATTCTCCCCGCCATGCCCTCGTTCTACTCACGCCCGCAGAACATCGACGACCTGGTGGGCACCGTATCCGCCCGCGTCATGGCCGTGCTGGGGTTGCCGCTGCCGGACAACCTGACTTGGACGGGTCATCCATGATCACCGCCCTCTTCCGGCAGCTCCGCCTGACCCTGGAGATGATCCGGATCGAGCACACCGTCTTCGCGCTCCCCTTCGCCTTCCTGGGGGCCGTGCTGGCCGAGCGCCGCTTCCCCGACGCCGTCACCTGCGCCTGGATCCTGTTGGCCATGGTGGGCGCCCGCAGCGCCGCGATGGCGTTCAACCGGCTGGCAGACCTGCCCTTTGACCGCGAGAATCCGCGGACCAGCAACCGCGTGCTGCCGCAGGGGCGGGTCAGCCGCCGGTACGTGGTGGGCTTCACCGTCTCCAGCGCCCTGCTCATGCTGCTGGCGGCCTACATGCTGAACCCGCTCGCCTTCATCCTGGCGTTCCCCGCGCTGCTGGTGATCCTGGGATATTCCCTGACCAAACGCTTCACCTCGCTGACCCACATCGTGCTCGGCTTCGCCCTGAGCATCGCCCCGGCCGGCGGCTGGATCGCGGTGACCGGCACCTTTGATCCCCGGATCCTGCTGCTGTCGGTGGTCGTGGTCACCTGGGTCGCCGGATTCGACATCCTCTACGCCTGCCAGGATGTCGGCTTCGACAGCCGGTTCGGGCTCTACTCCGTCCCGGTCCGCTTCGGGATCCGCCGGGCCCTGACCATCAGCTTCATGCTCCATTTCGGGACCATCCTGTCACTGGGACTGATCATCTATGTCTTCCAACTGTCGTGGTTCAGCCTGGCCGGCTCCCTGCTCCTGGCCGGCATCCTCGTCTACGAACACCTGCTGCTGCGGCCGCAGGACCTGTCCCGGGTGAACACGGCGTTCTTCACCCTGAACGGCATCTTCAGCATCCTGCTGTTCGTCATCGTGCTGCTGGACATCTGGCTGTTCCGGACTCCCATCATCCCGATCCGCTGAGGCAACGCCATGCTGGACATTTCGACCCGATCCCCGCTCGCGGACATCGCCCGCAAGGTGCACGGCGGCGAGCGCCTCGACTTCGCCGACGGGGTGCGGCTCTACCGCAGCCACGACCTGCTGACCATCGGGTACCTGGCCAATGTGGTCCGCGAACGACTCAACGGAGACACGGCCTACTATATCGTCAACCGCCACATCAATCACACGAACGTCTGCGTCAACGAATGCCGCTTCTGCGCCTACTACCGCCCGCCGGACCACCCGGAGGCGCACACGATGTCGCTGGACGAGATCTTCGCCATCGCCGACAGTCACGCCCGCGAGGGCATCAGCGAGCTGCACATCGTCGGCGGCCTGAATCCCCGCCTGCCCTACAGCTATTACCTCGACATGCTCCGCGGGCTGAAGGCCCGGCTACCGGACGTCCACCTGCAGGCGTTCACCATGGTGGAGATCGACCACATCGCCGCGGTCGCCGGCAAGCCGGTGCGGGACACGCTGCAGGACCTCCAGGCGGCCGGGCTCGGCTCCATCCCGGGCGGCGGCGCCGAGGTGTTCTCACCCGGGGTCCGCGAGCAGCTCTGCGAGAAGAAAATCCCGGGAGCGCGCTGGCTGGAAATCGCCCGCACCGCCCACGAGCTGGGCATCCGCAGCAACGCCACCATGCTGTACGGCCACATCGAAACGCCGGAGGAGATCATCGATCATCTCGCTCATCTGCGGCCTCTGCAAGATGAGACCGGCGGATTTTTGACTTTCATCCCCCTGCGCTTCCAGTCCCGGAACACACGCCTCGAGGGTGTGATGTGCACCGGGGTGAAAGACCTGCGCGTGCATGCCATTTCACGAATCTATCTGGATAATTTTCCCCACATCAAATCGTATTGGACCATGCTGGGAGTCAAAACCGCCCAGGTCATGCTGCGCTTCGGCGCGGATGATTTCGACGGGACGGTTATCGATGAAAAAATCGTGCACATGGCCGGTTCCACCTCGCCGAAACTCTTGACCGTCTCCACAATTCAACGCTTAATTCGGGAGGCGGGACGGGAACCGGTGGAACGGGACACGTTGTTCCAGCCGTATCACCGCACTAATCCCTGCCC
>JAKQOW010000021.1 GCA_029565065.1 Acidobacteriota bacterium
CGAAATTCTGCAGATTCTCAGTGTCACCCTGTTTGAGAAAGTGCCTCTTATAGAAGTACTTACAAAATCTACCATGCCTGACGAAAAGAGCCCTCATTGCAAGCAACTGAAACTATTCGACTTTTAACCGGACAGTAGTGATAACGAATCAATTTGAAACTGTTCGGCTCATTGGCCAATTTCCGCCGCTCCTGCGGAGCTCGGAATCCTCAATCCCTCCGTTAACCCGGACCTGTCGGTCCGGGCGACATGCCGCCGCCGCCGCAGGCGGCGGGATTCCGGCGACCCTGCTGCAGCGAGCCGGCGCCGGGCGTCAATCGGTCCGGGTTACATTCCGCCGCCGTCGCGGGCGGCGGGATCGTGGCGAACACGCCGCGGGGAGTCGGTGCCGGGCGTCATCAAAGTTGAGACGCTGAGACGCGGAGGCGGACAGGTGTGCCGGGGCTGCATCTGCCGGAATCGGCGCCGGGACCCGGCCGCGCAGGCGGCCGCGGAATGTAGCCCGGGCCGAGAGGCCCGGGTGGGCGGCTCTCAGACAGCGTGGGAGAGCCGCGCGAGCGGCGGGAGAAATTGAACAGAGTCAGAAACCCATTCAATTCAATCCAGCATGAATCTCTCGTCATAAGCGATTCCGTTCTTTTCCAGAAAAAGCCTCAGCTCATCTTCAAACGTCATTCGGCGATGATGCGTTTCCTGGTTTCTGATGTAGTGACGCACCGCGGGCACAGCCGATTCACTCACCGTGAACGCAGAATAGCCCCGCTGCCAGGCAAATTTGGCCGATAACAGATGCTGGCTATTTATCCATTTAGACGCATTGGCTTTGACATCGCCGATGACTTTGGCCAGCGCCTTGGCGGGGCTGAATTTAGCCAGCATATGCACATGTTCACTGGTCCCGCCAATTTCCAACAGTCGGCCTCCTTCGCCCCGGATCGCGCCGCCCAAGTAGGCGTAAAGGCGCTGCTGCCAATCGGTCTGGATCATCGGATACCGATGTTTCGTTGAAAAGATGATGTGGTACAACAAATTGGTAAATGTGTCCGCCATCAGCGATCTCCTTTCATTAGATTAATGCGCTTCTAGTATTAATAACGGATCAATCTGAAACTGTTCGACCCATGGGCTCAATCCCGCCGCTCCTGCGGAGCTCGGAATCCTCAATCCCTCCGCTGACCCGGACCTGTCGGTCCGGGCTACATCCCGCCGCCGCCGCAGGCAGCGGGATTCCGGCGACCCTGCTGCAGCGAGCCGGCGCCGGGCGTCGAAGCGGTGAGTTGGGGCTGGCCCGTCGGCCGCGAGTTCCAGCGGCAGGATGCGGTGATTCCGGCGGGATGAGAGGGGATTGAGGTGGAGCTGCAGGGGTAACTGGGTGATCTTGCCGTGGCCGAACTCGCGCATGGAGTGCGCGAGGTACTACCATCGTGACGTGGTCGAGCTCGCGCACCGCAGCAGCGTGAGGTACTCAATCCTGCCGTATCCGAACGCGCGGCCGGAGGCCGCGAGATGCCGCCGCCGGCGGGATCCCGGCGAACCTGCTGCGGGGAGCCGATGAAAGGATGGCGAACTTGGCAATTGATGTCACTTCAGATCCATTTTAAAATCAAATCTCGAAAAACGGTTTCTATCAGCTGCTTGAATAATCCTCCCAATTTCGCCGCTTAACGTACTAAACGGCATGCAGGCTAAGGAGCACATGATGAAACGGGAAATCATTATTGGATGGCGGTTTTCGATCACGGCCGCATTCGTCCTTGTTGGTTGCTTCGGGTTATGTGCCGCCGAGGTTGATCTCAGCGGCACGTGGGAATTTGGTTCCGCCGGCCAATCGTGGACTTTTTCCTCATTGGGGAACAATCGCTACAACGCCGTCGAAAAGGGATACGGCAATGCCCGTGGTACGGCAACCGTCAACGGCAATTCCTTCCGCCTCGATTTCACCTATTCCGGCGGCTCAGGGTATTTCGAGGGAACGATCGCTCCGGATGGCATGACGATCCAGACCATCCGACATTTTGACGGGGCAGGCTTCACCTTCCGCCGCCTTAGAAAATCCGGGGATTCGGCCATCAAGCCTCAGGAGACATCCAAACCCGCGCCCGGTTCCGACATGTCCGGCAAATGGAAATTTGGTCCCAAAGGAGAGTATTGGATGCTGACCCGGCTGCCTGATGGCCGCTATCGGGCCCAGGAATACGGATTTGGTAGCGCCAGTGGCACCGCGACATTCACGGGGCGGGATTTTCGACTTGATTTCACGTTCGGCGGGGGCTCGGGATACTTCGTGGGCGTGGTTGACGCGGATCGCCGGACCATCAAGGCCGTTCGCCATCACGATATGGTCGATTTCACCTTCGAATATCTTGGACCGATCGAAGAGACTCCAAACGGGGACAGGGCGGCGTCACCGGCCGATAAGGAAACCGTCGGGAAACATCCCGACAGCCTCGCTTTCCCCGCAAACACGGGAGCATTCGCCACGGATGAATTCCACTGGAAACGAGTGGACAACACGAACCACTGGGGAAAGACCTATTCCTTCCGGATCCAGGGTCCCGCCACCCTCACCTTCCGCTGTGTCATCCAGCCCTTCGACGGCCTCAGCTTCTTCAACAAGGTCGAACCCGTGTTCCGCCACAACTTCGCAGATGCCATGGAATTCGTGAAGGGCGGGGAGTCCTTCGACGGCAAGCCCCTCGAATCCTACAGCGTCTCCGCGAGCTACCATCTCCATCGGAAAGTCCAAATCTACCACGCATGGTCGACCTGGAAGCTCCCTGCGGGCCATTCGTTCGAGGGGAAGGTCGAGGTCGGAGCGCCCGGCAACGACGCCGGCGCCTGGTATCAACATGCCGCAGATGCCTGGTTCGAGGTGGTCCCCGGTGACGTGGGAGGCGGCTCTCCTTCAGGTCCAGCCATCTCCAGCACTCCTGTGACGCCCGGTCAGGATACACCGCCCGCCAGGATTTCAGGCACGTACAATCTGGACGCCAACAACTATTCCGGAAAGATCGAGATCGAGAACAGCGGTTCGCAGTGGAAAGTAAAGTTATGGTACGACGTTACCAAAAACTGGGAGACCATGACCGAAGTCCAATTCGACGCCAAAACCGGAACGCTGACGTTCGTCCGGCCATGGGTTGGGAAACCGCGCTTCCAGGTCTATACCGGAAAACTCTCCGGATCGACGATCACCGGCACATTCACCGACGTGAACAGCCCGGGGAAGAGCTTCCCCTGGAAGGCGATCCGATAGCAACCCATATCGGGAGTGAGGTGCGCACCAACAATGGATGACTGAAGTGTGGAGGACCGGCTGTCTTGCCAAAGGGCAAACTATAGGCTGATTGTCTAGCAGTCGGTGGCTTGTGGGTCGGCGCGGCATCAACGGAAAGGCTGTCGCGCGTGTTCTCTGACGGGTCAGTGTGTGGCCCCATAATTCGCTGGGATGAGTGGCTGGCAGGAGGCTTCAGATGGGAAACGCAAAATTGTGGTACCACGGCGGGATCGCCGGAGTGCTCGGCATCTGCTGCTACATCATGGCGATCCTCATTTCGTGGCCGGACACGCAGTGGGGCTTGTCCGTATCCGTGACCGTGGCCAGCGGGTTCCCGATTCTGGGGATCGTGGCGAGCTACGCCGTCTGCGACTACATCGCGGCGCCGCGGGCGACGGCGGCCAACCGGATCGCCCTCGGGTTCGCGATCGCGGGTTTTGCGACCCTCCTGGCGATGTTGCTGGTGCAGGTGGCCGTCAATTCCGCCCTGCCGGAGATCACCCGCGGTCTGGACGCGACCGCGGCGAAGGCGCTGACACGCGCCATGCGCATGGTCGACCTGGGCCTGGACGTGGCCTGGGACCTGCTGTACAGCACCGCGATGATCTTCTGGGGTTTCGCGTTGCGATCACGCCGCGAGTTCGGGCCGGGATGGGCGTTCCCGTCGATGGCCCTGGGCGCGCTGCTCATCGGCCTGAATGTGGCCACGTTTCCATGGCCCCCGGGCGACCACGGCTCGGTCGACCTCGGGCCCGTGGCGGCGCTGTTCATGCTGGCGCTGAATATCCGTTTGGCGTATCTTGGCTGGCGGGCCCTGCGCTCCGGATCGGAGCGGGACACGACTGCGGAGTCCTAGCGGCAATCGCTATTCACTGAACCATGCCGGAATCCAGAGCGGCGTCGTGCCGCCGCAGTTCGGGAATTTTTCATTATGCCCACCACCACTCGGACGCTATGATGGCCTCGGTTCGAAATGACCGCTCGTGAAAAACGGTTCGGAGGTGTGACGATGGAGCTGTACGAAGCCATCGCGCGGCGGCGGACGGTGCGCGAGTTCCGGTCTGACCCGGTTCCCGAGACGTCCATCCGCCGGGTTCTGGCGGCGGGGCTGCGGGCGCCCTGCAACGCTCATCTCAAGTCCTGGCAGTTCGTCCTGCTGCGGGACCGCGACCGGCGGCGTCGCGCCGTGGCCGAGGGGCTTGGGGCCCGGGACATGAAAGACCCCGCGGAGATCGAGCGCTTCCTCCAGCGATTCACCGACGAGACGCTCAAGGCGGTGTACCGGCGGTCGCTCCCGCGGCAGCTCTCCATGATGCTCGAGGCGCCCGAGGTACTGGTCGTCTTCTACCGAATGAAGCCGCTGGCCGATTGCCGCTCGCTGTTCGAGCTGAATCCGCTGGCTTCGGCCTGGATGTGCATCGAAAACATCGTGCTGGCATTGGCCGCGGAAGGCCTGTACGGGTGCACCTACACGCCGTATGACGCGGCGGGGCTGAAGGAGGCGCTGGGCGTGCCGCCGGGCTGGGAGGCCGCCGCAATCATCCCCTTCGGCTATGCCCAAACGCCGCCGGAGCCCAACGAAGCGGAAGACGTCGCTTCCCGGCTGCATGTGGAAGCCTGGGTTGAGCCGGGCGTGTCCGTGTAGGTCGCGGCAGGCCGAGATAGCGGCGCCCCGGCGTCGCGGCGCTTCGGTTTCCCGCGGGCAATCGGCTCAGCCCGGAAACGGTCCGGATCCGAACGCGACCGGGCCGAAGGGGTCCGCCGGGAGCCTGGCGAACCATCGCATCTCGCGCACTCTCGGTTCCCGCCCGAGGCCTTCGTGCAGTGCCGCGAGCACTCCACTCAGGGCCGGCGGTTGGCCTCGCCCGAGCAGACGCGACAGCAATCCCCGCCGTCCGGTCGCCTCCACGACCCAAACCCCGGCCTGCGGATCGTAGATGGAGCAGAGAACCTCAATCTGCTCTCGGCCCCCGCCGTGCCGCAGGATGAAAAACGGCTCGGCGTACTCAGGTCCCTCAACTACGAGGTCTCCCTGCCGCAGCCACCGCGCCACGAGGTCGGCGAGCTCCCGTCCGGGCACCCGGTCGACGTCACGGGGCAGCGCCTTCAGGTCGGGAAATCCGGCATCGAAGTCACCGCGGATCGCGACGATGGTGTTCATATCGGCTTTGCCTCAAGCGCACACGGGATGCGCTTCTAGAGTGTTCTTGGCCGTACTGTTTGGTGAAATTGCATTTCCAAGCATCTGCAAGAAAATTCTGCCGCGGCACGTTGACGGTGTCAACGAGTTGTTTCCTTGGTTTCGCCGGCCCGAATGGATATGTTCGCCGTCGTGAAGTACCTCGCGGCCTGTTGGCAGCGGGTGCCATGGACACAATCGGGGTGATGCCGTGGCGGTTTGGAGTGCGCCGGCTGGACTGCGCTCTGGATTTCCGAGAGACGCATCCGGCATGCGTTTGTTTTTCTCGCGCCCCTTCAGGGCGCGGGGCATACCGCGAGGCGCCGCCCGCTTGGGCCGGCGGCCCAGGCTATAGACCGCCGTCCCTCCGGGCCGGGCGCGTGCCGGCGATGTCGCTGATGGCTGCGACCCGGCAACACTGCACGATGAGGATGATGGTGTTGGAGTCGAACGCGCGGCCGGAGGCCGCGGGATACATGAATGGTCGAGCTCGCGCGCGGCAGCAGCGTGAGGTGCGGTGAATATTCGTTTCCGGCACGGGCGCGGTGACGGTATCATGGTTCCATGCCGGAGGTTCGGCACCAGCGCCGGTGGAGGAGGTTCCGATGGACTGGTTGCGCAGTGTGGCCGTGGGCATCATCACCGCCGCGGCGGGCGGGGCGGGCGCGGGGTGGCTGGCGCACCTGTGCATCGGCTGGTACCGCATCAGCAGCCGCGAGGGGGCGTCCGGCTGCTTTCTCGTGGCCGTGGCCGGTTTCGGCTGCCTGGCCGGCCTAACCGTCGGTCTGGTCTGCGCCCGCATCGCGGCCGCCGGGGCCTCGGCCGGGTTTCTCCGGGAATTGGGACTGGCGCTCGGCGTCACCGCGGCCCTGCTGGGCCTGGCCGCCCTGTTCTGCTGGCTGGGCGCCGACCGGCCGCCCACCCAGGGCGGACGGGAGCTGGAGGTGGAAGTCGAAGTTCGCCTGCCGGTCGGGCAGGTCCCGCAGCCGCTGCGCGACGACGAAATCCCGCCGTACGTGACCATCACCGCCGACTCGGGCGGCCGGCACCAGACCAGCGGCTCCCTCCGCGTGGCCGACGCCTGGCTGGAGGAGGGCCGCTGGATCGTCCCCGGAGCGGTGGCGCTGGAAACCAGCGATCCTGGCAAGACCCTGGGGGTTCGGCTCCCCGGGCAGGAGACGCAGTTTTTCCGCTTGCCGCTGCCCCCCCGGCCGAACCCGGCCGCCATGGGCTGGAGCCCGTGGCTGGACGAGCCGACCTTCGGCAACCTGAGCCCCGTCCCCCCCGCGGCGGCGTTGGCGGTGCGCTGCCGCGTGCGCGTCGCCGCGCCGGCTCCCGCCGCGTCCGCCCAGTGAAGCGCCCGCGACCATTCCAAACACTTCCTGAGGCTGGCCAACGCACGCCAAGGCGCCAAGACGCAATCCATCTGGCTTGATGGTGGGGCAGTCGGCTATGGTCGTGCCGAATTTTCGAGGCAGATAGAGTGGAACGGCTGTTGGCGATGTGTCCCGATCGCTCATCCGGAACGGATTGTCCCGCCGGAAGATGAACGGGTTGGGCGGAAAGTGACCGGCCACTTTTGTCCCGTCCGGCCTGGCGGCCTAGGCGCCTCTGCCAGCCGGTTCGGCCACCAAAAAAAACCGGCCCCCCCGCGGGGACCGGCCGATCGAGGTTATTCAAAATTCACCCGCCGGCCACTCGGGCCGGCGGGGCGGCTGGCGTTATGGCGCCGTGACGAAGTAGTAGGCGTCGAGGGTCAGGCCGGAGTAGGCGGCGTAGCCCCGGATACCGATGTACCAGGTGCCGGCGGTGGGGTTGCTCACCGTGACGGTCTCGTTGTTGCCGCTGAGGTATGGCCGGTAGTCGTAGGCGGAGGTGGTGGGCTGGGCGCCGCGGCGGACATACAGGTCGGCGTCGCCGGTGCCGCCGGAGATGGCGATCTCCAGCACAGCCATGCCGGAAGGCACTTCGATGGTGTAGTACTTCCACGCGGACTTGGCGCCCGACAGGTTGGTCACGGTGAACCCGTCGCCCTCGGGCGGCTCGCCGCCCTCATCGTAATTGACGGTGAGGGTCACCCCGGCGAACGTGCTGTAGGCCCGCAGCCCGATGTGCCAAGTGCCGGCCGCCGGGCTGGCCACGGTGACCGTCTCGGCGTTGCCGCTCTTGTACGGCCGGTAATCGTAGGCGGAGGTGGTGGGCTGGGAGCCGAGGCGGACGTACAGGTCGGCGTCGCCGGTTCCGCCGGAGATGGCGATCACCAGGTTGGTGGCGCCGGCGGGCACGTTGACGTAGTAGTACAGCCACTGGGAGCTGCTGGTGCCGAGGTTGCTCACGGAGCTGCCGTCGGTGAGCTCGTTGCCGCCCGGGTCCGCGGTCACGGTGACCTGGGCCGTGGCACTGTCGGTGGCGCCGTCGTCGTCGGTGACGGTCAGACTGACGGTGTAAGTGCCGGCGGCGGCGTAGGTGTGGCTGGGATTAGCGGTGGTGGCGGTGCCTCCGTCGCCGAAGTTCCAGGCGCGGGTGGCGATGGTGCCGTCACTGTCGGTGCTGGTGTCGGTGAACGCAACGGTCAGGTTGCTCACCGAGGAGGTGAACGAGGCGTCAGGGGCGACGTTGGCCGAGCCTTCCGTCCAGCTCACCGTCAGGCTCACACCGGAGAAGGCGCTGTAGCCGTACAGGCCGATGTGATAGTAGCCGGCGCTGGGGGAGGCCACGGTGCAGCTTTCCACGTTGCCGCTCTTGTAGGGCCGGCAGTCGTAGGAGCTGGTGGTGGGCTCGGCGTTGAAGCGGGTATACAGGTCGGCGTCACCCGTGCCGCCGGTGGTGGAGATGACCAGGTTGGTGGCGCCGGCGGGCAGGTTGACGCGGTATCGCACCCAGGCGCTCTTGGCGGCGGCCAGGTTGGACACCGTCTGGCCGTTGGTCAGGTCGGTGGAGCTGACGGCCACGGTGACTGCCTTGGAGACGGTGTTGGTGGCGCCGTCGTCGTCGGTCACGGTGAGGCCCACCGTGTAGGTCCCGGCAGCGGCGTAGGTGTGGCTGGGATTGGCGGTGGTGGCGGTGCCGCCGTCGCCGAAGGTCCAGGCCCGGCTGGCGATGGTGCCGTCGCTGTCGGTGCTGGCGTCGGTGAAGCTCGCGACCAGCTCGCTGGTGGTGAAGGTGAAGTTGGCTACGGGCGGATTGTTGGTGGAGCCGCCGCCCACGGTCACGGCGTGGACTTCCGTCTCCAGGTTCAGTCCGGTGACCACCACGTTGACCGTGCCGGAGGTAAAGCCGTGGCTGATGGTGACGGCGCCGGAGGAGCCGGTGGTGCCGGTGTAGACCGTGGAACCCTGGCTCAGGGCCACCAGCGCGCCGGCGACGCCCGCACCGCTCGCGGTCACCGTGGTGGAGAAGGCGGTGCCGCTTGAGACGGCGGTGTTGCTCAGGGCGATGGCCTTCGGGGTGGTGGTGCGCACCTGCACGCTGGCGTCGCCGAAGATGGTCCAGGTCTTCAGGGTATCCAGGTCGTCGCTGGCGGCGCTCTCGGCGTACGCGAGCACCATGCCGTTGAACACGGTGCTGCCGAAGGTGGTCTTGCCGTAGGTGGTGCTGGTGCCGTCGCCCGGGTTGGCGGCGTAGTCATAGCCGCCCGTCAACAGGTCGTTCATGTAGTCCTGGCCCCGCATGGGCGGCGTCCAGGGCAGGTTGATGGTGGCCATGAGGACCGCCACCGCGCCGCCGCCGCTCTTGCGCAGCCAGCGCTCGGCGAAACACTCGGTGGTCTTGTGGAACGTGCCGTTGACGCACGCCACCGAGTAGATCACCGGCAGCATGTCGCCGTTGGTCAGGGCGTCGATGTTGGTGGTGCTGAAGCCGGAGGTCACCCAATAGGTGTCGGAGCCGTGGCCGCAATAATTGATGACGCTCAGGCCGGCGTTGACGGCGCTGGCGACAGTAGCGGCGGTGGGGCTGCCGTAGGCCTCGGTCACGCTGGTGTAGGTGTAGGGGAGGAGCTTGTTCTCCTTGATGACGTCGATGTGGGCGTAGTCGATCTCGCTGTCATCGCCGATCCCGGAGCCCTCGCTGGAGCCGATGCCCAGTCCCTTGGAGTACCAGGTGCCGCTGGTGGCTTTCTCGTAGGTGATGGCCTTGTTGATCATGGTGGTCACTTCGGTGGCGCTGGCGGCAGGGAAGCGGCCGATAACCAGGTCGGGGAAGTTGTCGGAGCCGGCCACACAGCCCAGCATGGGATCGGTGGGGGCGCTGGAGCTGGTGCCGAGGTCGGACTTGATATCCGCCCAGTCGCCTACGAGCTGCACGTACAACAGGTTCGGATTGGCCGTGTAGGCGGACTGGATGGTGGTCTTGACGTTGGTGCCCGTGGTCACCTGCTGGGTGCTCACCTTGAAGCCCTTCTGCCGCTTCCAGGTGATGTACGGTTCGATGGCGGTGGCGTCGCGGCTGGTGTAGATGACCAGCATGTTGCCCATATCCTCCAGTTCATTGGCGAACTTGAGGCCGTCGGCCTGGGGGTTGTAGTTGATGAACAGCGAGCGGTACATGCTGTCCATCTCCCGGACCAGCCGTTTCGGCTGGGCGGGCAGCGGATTGATGCTGTCCTCCGCCTCTTCGGGGACGAGGACCAGGCGGATCGTCTGGTGCACTTTCAGCAGGCCGGTCCGGGGCAGGTATTGAAACGGGTGGACGAAGACGGTCAACCCGCGGACGTCGCGGAGGATGAACGGGTCACTGACCCGGGCGATCTCCTCGGGATAGACCTTGAGCGTCTGGGCATGCGGGTCGGTCCAGTAGGGGATCGAGGCGGGATTCTGGTTGCGGTAGATCACGCCCTTGGAGGGGAGCATGGGGTGTTCCAGGGGGACGAGATCAAAGTCGGCGTCCAGAATCTCGACGCTGTAATTGCCCTCGGCGGGCAGCTGGACCGTGGCGCTGAGCATGGGCAGCTCGGCGTAACCGCGCTGGTGGGTCCAGACACCGCCCTCGAAAACGAGTTTGGAGTAGGTCTGATTGTTGGCTTGAATCTGCTCGACACGGTAGTCGCCCAGCTCGAAGGTCAGCACGAGCCAGCCCTCGTCGCTCCACGACACGTTGTAGCCCCGGTTGGCGAAGCCGAGACCGGCGGCCAGCGCAAGCAGCATCAGGACGATCGCGAAACGTCTTACACGCATTCCAACCTCCCGTAAAAAATAAGGGTCGAAGGATTCGTCGCCGGCAGCCCATCGCCCGCCGGGGCGGGGCGGGACGCCGGGTGATCAACCGGAGCCGTCCCGTGCGGCCCCGACATGATATCCGGATAGCGGCGGCCTCCCGGGCTGGGCGACCGGTTGCTTGCAGCGAAATCACTCATTGGATCGAATAAACCCACACCCGCTACCAATCAGGGAAATACTAACGGACAGTTGTATACAAAGTAGGGATGGGGGAGATTTGTATGAAAAGATTTTCAAATTATGTTGAAAATATTTCTACAGCTCAGTCTTCAGATTGTGAGATCGGGCTGGAAAGATCCGTCTGGATCTGGTTGTGGCGGGTTGGGTCAAACGTGCGGTGAAGCCGGAACGTGCGGCGAGTCGTGGATGCGGGCAGGTGGGGCACCCGAGGGCGCGCCAGGCTCGGGTTGATGAGCGCCGGAACAATCGGCGGCTACCGGTTGCAGAATCGCCCCGGTAGCCGCCGGTGGATCAATGCGCCGGCGCCCTACCGGGTCGGGCGGCCGCGGCCGAGGGTCAGGTAGAAGCGTCCGCCCACCTGGGCCGGATCCCCGGGGTAGCCCAACGCCTTGAAGTCGAGCCGCTGCTTGACCTCGGGGTAGATCTTGCGCCGGTGCTCCGGCAGGTCCATCCCCTGGGCACCCTGGTGGCAGCGGACACAGCTGACGGCCTCCGTGGAGTGGCAGTCGGTGCAGCCCAGCGCCTTCGGGGCGGCGACCACGCCGTGGTGGACCGCCGAGTACATCTGCGTCTCGACGAAGCCGTACTTGCCCGAGTAGGGCAGGCCCACCGCCTTCATTCCCTCGGCGATGGCACCGGACCAGTCGAAGCGGACCCAGTAGTCGGACAGGAACCGCGGCATGGCCAGGGTCTTGTTCTCGGTGTCGTACGGCTGCACGGCGGTGTGCAGCTTGAACGGGAAGATCCGCGCGGCCGGGTTGCGCTTCTCGCCCACGGGCGCGTTGAGCGCCACGGTGGCGGACGGGTCGATGGTGTCGCCCAGCAGGGCGGCGTGGCGGGTACCGTCGAACCAGAGGTACACCGGGGTGAGGTTCCGGCCCCAGGTGAGCGCGCCGAACCGCTTGTCGTAGGCGGGCATGCCCAGGCTGTCCCTGGTCTCGGGCCGGTCTTGGCCGGCCTGGGAGTAATCCCGCCGCAGCAGGGTGGGCGTCTCGCGGGCGAACGCGGGGATGTGGCACGTCTCGCAGGCGATGGCGCGGACGTGGTCATCGAGATGCCGGGAGAGCGGCCCCGACACGCCGTGGGGTGTGGGGCCGTGGCACTTGCCGCATTCGACGCGGCCCTCCACCGCCGGCGCGCTCAGCGACATTCCGGCGATCCGGTGCCGGGTGGTGGTATGGCAGTTCTGACAGCGCATGTTCAGAGCGCCCATGTGGACGTCAAACTCGGGCTTCGGATCGGCCATGACGGGCTCCAGGTCCCCGTGCTTGGCGTTGGTGGCGCCGCCGCTGTGGAAGTGGCAGGAGCCGCAGGCCTGCCGTGACGGGCGCCCCACCTTGCGGGCCACGGCCGGCAGGTCCACGCCCGCCGCGGGCAGGCCGGCATTGAGGGGATCCTTCCGGTAGGTGCCGGTGGTGTCGTGGCAGACGAGGCAGTCGATATTGACCGGGTTGCTGAAATCGAAGTCCTTGCCCTGCTTGCCGTAACCGATGTGGCAGGCGGCGCATTGCTGCATGTTGGGCGCGATAGCAATGCAGTAGTTGTTCACCATCAGGGTGAGGCTGATGTCCTTCCGATGCTCGTAGCCGGCCAGTGTGGGCGAGAAACCCTGCCAGCGCCAGTGGGCGGTGCCCAGCAGGTCCTGGCCCACCTGCGGATGGCAGCTCAGGCAGGAGCGGGTCACGTCCTGCGCGGTGGGTGCGGCGCCGAGGCTGACCAGCCGTCCGTGATCCGGCGTCCACGGATGGTGACACTCGTTGCAGCCGGTGGGCGCGGAAGCCGGCTTGAGCTGGCCCTCGTGGCAGCCGATGCACTGGCGATGGTACGCGCCCTTGAGTCCGATGCGCGACGGATCGTCCGCCTCGCCGGGCTGGGCGTGGCAGCGGGTGCAGCTCTGGGGCGGCCGGTCGGCCATGTCGTCGTGGCAGTCGGCGCACGGGCCACCCAGGCGGACATCCATCATGGCGTGGAGGGCCTTGAGGTCCTCGCCCACGCGGTCATCCTCGCCCATGGCGTACCGGTGGTGGCACACCCCGCAGTCGCCGCCGGTGATCTCGTCGTGGATGCGGTGGGCGAACCCAACCGGCTCGTAGTCGTCCACGCCCGAGTTCAGGGCGGAGCTGTTCAGCAGGTAGAAGTTCTTGTAAGCCGTCGGGCGGTGCGGATAGGTCGTCGCTGCGGTCACCGGAGCGGGCTCCGGCCGGGCCGCCTGGACCCGCTGGATCTCCGTCACCGTCCGGATGGTGGAGCTGATGGCCTCCTCATGCACCACGCTGTAGAGCAGGACGAAGACCAGCAGGAACACGATGCCGGCGCCGCGGATCACCCAGGTCCAGAACGGCGTGACGGTCTTGGCGCGCTCCTCGTGCATCCGGGCCAGCTGCTCCGGACTCACCGGCATGTAGCCGGGCAGGATGGGAAAGTAGGTGACGAAGAACCGGTAGCAGAACAGGATGCTGGAGACGATGGCCGCCGTCATGGCGATCTCGCCCACCGAGGGGAAGTAGGCCCGCAGGGAGTAGGGGGGATTGTAGCCCACCAGGAAGACGTTGATCCGGTTCAGCACCACGCCGAAGATGATCAGCGAGGCGGTGAAGAACAGCCAGCCCATGGACCGGCGCACCGCCGGATTGAGGAGCAGCGCCAGCGGGGCGAGGATGCCCAGCATGATCTCGATGATGAGCGAGACCGTGGCCGCGGGCTGGGCGAGCAGGTCCAGCGTGTTCCAGCGGACGGCGAGGTCGACGAGCTTCACCAGCCCGTAGGCGCCGAGGAACCAGGGGACGAAGCGGGTCAGGGGAGTCAGCAGCTCCATCTCCGGATTCCGCCCGAAACTGATGTTGGCGTAGATCGATTCGAGGATCACCATGGGGAATCCCACCGCGATGGCCGACAGGAGGAACAGGACGGGCAGGACGTTGGTGTCCCAGAGTGGGCTCAGCTTGGTGGGCGAGATCAGCATGAGCGTGCCGAGCGATGACTGGTGCATGAAGGACAGCACCACCCCGGTGACGATGAAGAACGGCAGCGCGATCCGGACCCAGCGGTACAGGGTCAGGACGGGCTTCTCCACCCGCCGCAGCATGGCGGCGCCCCACTCGTTCCCGTCGATGCGGGCCTTGAGTCCCTCGAGGATCGACGGGCTCATCTCGACGCACAGGACCATCAGGTAGAAGGTGACGCACATGCCCACTTCGAACAGGACCGAGTTGCCTTGCCAGTTGAAGATGGGCCGCCAGATGTTCCAGTAGCGCCCTAGGTCGAAGCTCAGGGCGATGGCCACCCAGAGGTAGCCGAGGAACGCGGTCAGGATGGCCGGCCGGAGCAGCGGCAGGTATTTCTTCCGGCCGAAGATGTCCACCAGGGCGGCGGTGGTGAAGCCGCCGGCGGCCAGCGCCACACCGCAGGCGACGTCAAAGGCGATCCAGATGCCCCAGGGGTTGTGGTTGTCCAGGTTGGTCACGGAGCCGAGCCCCAGGATCAGACGGGTGATGCCGAAGGCGTAGCCGATGCCCATGATGATCAGCAGGGTGATGGTGCCGAACGTGAAGAACGGCTTCGTGACCCGATGGGGATGGTCGTTGAGCGTCATCGCTCACCCCCTTCGGCGCCGGGCGCGGAGCCGTCCGGCGGCTGCTCCTTGCGGTGGTTGAACCACATGATGCCGGAGAGCAGACCGTAGAACGCGACGGGCAGCAGGCCGTACTTGAAGATGCCGTGCTGGATGGCCTCGGTCCGCTCCGGCGGCGGCTTCTCGGGCAAGTCCAGCATCCCGATTTCCGTCACCGGCCGGCCCACCAGATACAGCCAGGCGGTGCCGCCCACCTCGTGTTCGCCGTAGATGTGGTCGACGTAGCGATCGGGCCGCCGCTTGATCCGCTCCCGGGCCAGGGCCACCAGCTCCGCCCGGTGGCCGAACACGAGCGCCTCGGTGGGGCAGGCGCTGGCGCAGGCGGGATTGGCCCCGGTGTTCCGGGCGCGGTCGGCGCAGAATTCGCACTTGCGAACCCGCGGCTTGAGCGGCTCGTTAAACTCGAACGCCGGCACCTCGAACGGGCAGGCGACCTGGCAGTAGCGGCAGCCGAGGCAGATGGTGGGATTGTACACCACCGCCCCGTCGCTCGACTTGGTGAGTGCCCCCACGATGCAGGCCGACACACAGGACGGGTACAGGCAGTGCATGCACTGGGCCTTGACGTAGGTCTGGGGCAGCCCCGCCTGGTCCGGCGAGGGGCTGCCGGCAAATTGGTTCACCACGGTGAAGGCGTTTTCCGACGGCCGCCGGAAGGTCCGAAGCACATCGCGGTCGGCGAAGTTCAGCGCGGTGCGCGGGAGATGGTTCCGCCGGTTGCACGCTTCCTCACACTTGCGGCAGCCGATGCAGAGGGTGGTGTCCACGAGCACGCCGGCGTAATCCGGTGCCGCCTCGTCTGTTTTGGCCGGCGGCGCGGTGGATTCCGCCGCAACCAGCGGGGTGGCGGCCAGGCCGGCGGCGGCGCCGACACTCCACTTCATCAGAGATCGACGGCTGAACTCCATCAGGACCTCCTTCCGACGCAAAAATGGAAACTTCATTATATAGATTCCGAATGTGGTTGTCCTTCATTATTTACTCCGTGGGCACACGCGTGATCGGACATGGCGGTCGCGCCCAACCCTCCCGCACGGCGTGACGCGGAGAGACGGTCTACGTGTTTGGATGCGTTGCGTCCGCGCCTTTTCGAGTACAATGGGAAACAGCGATATACCCGCCCGAGTGGATGGAGGCAGCCGTGACGGCACCGCAGGGAACCGCAGCCGGATGGCGAGCCGAGGCCGAGCGCTGGGAGCGGGGAGGCGTGAGCGACGCGGCTCAGGCATGCTGGGAACGGGCGTTGGAACTGGAACCGGAAGACCTGCCGAGCCTGTTCGGTCTGGGCCGGATCTGGCTCAGAAAATACCGGTTGCCGAAAGCCCGGCGCTACTTTGAACAGGTCCTGGCCCGGGATCCCCAGTGGGGGGGCGGAGAGGCCGCCCGGGCTCTGGAGAAAGTCCGCATCGAAGAGGTAGGGGTTGAGCAGGGTTTCACCGCCTGCCGGCAGATGCTTCGGCTGGACAACTTTTGCGCCGAGGCCTTCGCCGCCATGGGCACGAACTACCTCTGGCTGGGCGAGCTGGAACTGGCGATCGGCAATTTCGAGGACGCGCTGAACCTCGGCTGGGAGGACCGGTTCCGCACCCTGATGGCAAAGGGCCGCGCCCACGCCGAACTCGGCGACGATGCGGCGGCGGCGGAGTGCTTCGCCCAGGCGGCCGAAGCGGAGGACGCATACCGGTCCTGGGCCCTGTACGAACACGCCGCCGCGTTGCGGCGCCTGGGCCGGAGCGCCGAAGCGCTGCAGCTTATCCGTCAGGCTCAGGCGCTGGACCCCGCCGACGCTTCGATCCGATGGCTGGAGGCGACGCTCCGGACAGAGCTTGCGGAATCGGCCGGCTCATCGGAATCCCGTTGACGATCCGCCGGCGTTCCCAAAGGACCGACGCAGATGTGCCGATGCCCCACCCATGACAGTCAGCGGTTCGTCGGCCGGGCTTTGCTGGCGGCCTTCATCCTGATTCATCTGGCGGGCCACTCCGCCGGGGCGAGTTCGCCCCGGCTCCCGGTGCCCCAATTCCGGACCATCCACGTCTTCGTGGCCCTGTGCGACAACCGGAGCCAGGGCATCGTCCCCGTCCCGGCGGCGCTGGGAGACGGCGACGATCCGGCCCGCAACCTGTACTGGGGCGCCCGCTATGGGGTCCGCACATACTTCGAGCGGAGTCCGGACTGGCGGCGCGTCGCCGCGCCGGCCCCGCCCTGCGGGTCGGTGCTGGAGCGGCGGGTGTTCCGCCACGCGCGCGAGCCCGTCTGGCTGGTGGCCGACGCCTACCGCGGCGCGGCCATTCGGCAGGCGGTGGAGGACTTCCTGGCTGCGGCGGCCGGGGCTCCCGCCGCCGGCGTCACTGTAGCCGACGGCGGGGAGCCGGTGGCGCTGCCGCTGGGCGGCGGCGCCGGACTGGTCGTGTACGTTGGACACAACGGGCTCATGGATTTTTGCGTCGATCCGCCGCAGCGGCGGGATGCGCGTCGGCGCGAGGCGATGGTGCTGGCCTGCGCCAGCCGCGGATATTTCCGCGAGCTGCTCCGGCGGGCCGGCGCAACGGCGCGCCTCTGGACCACCGGCCTGCTGGCTCCCGAAGCGTACGTTCTAGAGGCGGCGGTGGCGGGCTGGATCGCGGGGGAGCGCGCAGCGGCGATCCGCGAACGCGCGGCCCGGGCGTATCACCGCTATCAGCGCTGCGGCCTCGCCGCCGCCCGGCGGCTGTTCGCGGCGGAGGAAGCGATTGGGGGAGGAGGTGAATAGGGGAACGGGTTGAATGGGTGAATGGGTACAAAGGGACAGGGTCAAGAGGTGAATGGGTGAGTCGTGACGAGGATCTGAGTTATGTGAACAAGGGCTCAGAACCCAGGTCCCAGGTCCTAATTCCGATGTCCGAAGTCCGATGTCCGCGTTACGAGAACGAGCCTCGAGCCTCGATTACGATCACGATTACGAGTACGATTACGAATTACGATTACGAATTACGATTACGAATATCGAGCACGAATCCACCACCATTCACCGTTTACTGTTCACCGTTCGCTGTTCACTCCTGTCTCCTGTCTCCTCCCTCCTAACTTCTATCAATGTAAAATTCTCAACAACCGTGGCCGATATCCTTGACAAGTTTGGGGTGCAGTCCGTAAGATATTCGGCATTCCGAGGAATGGTGGTGGCATGACCGGACCGCGCAAATCCCGGCAAGTGGCATCCCCGGCGAAAGCCGCGGGTGATTGCGCGCAGTTGCTCCGCCGCGGCCGCCTGGCCGACTGCTACGAGCTGCTCCCGCAGCTCGGCGTGGCCAAGGACTGCCGGGCTCTGCCGGTGCTCCGCAAGTTGCTGACATGCGGCGAGCGCACCCGTGAGGAGATGGCCGTCTGCGGGCTGGCTGCCCTGGGCGACCCGGTGGCGATTCCGTGGCTCCTGCGCAAGATCAGTCACCCGGCCATCCGGCGGGGTGCCGGCTCCCAGCGCCTTCAGACCGCGGTGCTGGACGCCATCGGCGAGATCGGCGACGACGACGCCACGCCGGGCCTGATACGGCTGTTCCGGCGCGAGATTCCCGGCGACACCTTCCGGCGCAAGCGGCGGCTGATCATCATCGACGTGCTGGGTCTCATCGCCCAGCAGGACGGGCGCCGGGCGCTGGATGAGCTGGCGGCGCTGATGGAGCACCCGGATTTCTGCTTCCGGGCGCAGGCCATCTCCGCGATCGCCGGCGCGTTCTTCAACCGGCCCAATGAAATTCCGGGGGAAATATTCGAAAGGTTGCTGGCCCGTTTCCGGGACAGCAACCTTTATGTTCAGGACGCCCTCATCGGGGCGCTGGAAAGCCTGGCCGACGTGGGCTGCCGGCGCGCGGCCGCCCTATTTAACTAGCTTCTTCAACTCCGGGAGCATTTGCTTGGCCATCGCGGCGTAGCTGCCGTTGGGGTCCAGCTTCAGGTAGGTCTCCAGCGACTGGACCGCACCCGCGTAGTCGCCCTTGTTGATGAGGCACATGCCCAGTTGATAGTGGGCGGCGGCGTAGTTGGCATTGGCCGCCAGGCATTTGCGGAAGGCGTCGATGGCTTCCTCGTTTTTCCCGGCGTTGACCATCACCACACCCACGTTGTAGTAGTTGACATCGGAGTGGGCCGGGTCGGCCTGGATCGCCTTCTCGAACGAGGCCTTGGCCTCGGGGATCATTCCCTTCTTGACGTACGCATTGCCCAGGTTGGTGAGCATGTTGGCGTCGGTGGGGCTCAGCGCCAACGCCTTGTTATAGGTCTCGATGGCCTGGTCGTAGCTGCCCTTGGCGTAATAGCAGTCGGCCAGGTGGCCCATGATGTTGGGCTGGTTGGGGTCCTTGACCAGGGCGTCCTGCAGCTTGGCGATGGCCGCGTCGTACTGGCCGGCGTCCTTGAGCTGGATGCCTTCGTCGAACAGCTTCTTCACCTCGCCGGTGACCTTCTTGATCTCTTCGATCTTGTCCTTGTTGGCTTCGAATTCCGCCCGTTGCTTCTCGATCTCGGCCCGCTGCTCGGCGGTCAATTCGGACGCCAGGATGCCCTCGCCCGGCTGCAACTCGAAATTTTCCACCCGCTCGTCACCCACCGGGGGGTGGGCGATATCGGGAAACTCCTGCGGGATGTACCCCTTCCCCTTGACTTTCATGTGGTAGTGCCCGAGGGGGAGTCGATACAGATACTCGCCTTCCTTGTTGGTCTTCATCGAATACAGCCGATTCATCGCCTTGTCACGCAGGGATATTTCGACGCCCTCGATGGGCTGTTTGGTGGTGGCGTCGATGATCTTCCCCTTGATCAGCCAGGTCGGGATGGCCTGGAGGTTGACGCTCCCGATGGCCAGACAGAAGACCGCGACAAGCGCCACGGCCAGCAAGGTTTTCACCGCTTTCATGGAATCCTCCTTATCCTCAGTCCTCAAGTTGGGCATTATACAACCTCTCTATAAAAGTGCACCATCGTTTTTGTACGGGATCGGGTCGGCGGCCCCCGCCTCGCGGAAACCCCGGAGTCGCAGGGCGCAGCTGTCGCAGCGCCCGCAGGCGGTATCGCTGTCGCTGTAACACGACCAGGTGAACTGGAAGGGCGTCCCGAGCTCCAGTCCCCGCCGGACGATCGCCGACTTGCGCAGGTGGATCACCGGCGTGACCACCTCGATCCGGGTCTCGGGGCGGGTGCCGGTCCGGACGAGTTCCTGGAACGCGCGGTAGAACTCGGGCCGGCAATCGGGGTAGCCGGAGCCGTCTTCGGCCACAGCGCCGAAGTAGACGGCCTCCGCCCCGAGCGCCTCGGCCCAGCTCACCGCGGCGGCCAGGATCTGGGTGTTGCGGAACGGCACGTACGAGGACGGGATGCGCCGGCGGGACAGGTCGGCGGGCTCCACCGGGATGCGCGCGTCGACGAGCGACGAACCGCCGATGCGGGCCAGGTGGGGCAGCTCGGCGACGAGCCGCTCCCGGACGCCGTAGTGGTCGCAGAGGCGCTGGAAGCAGTCCAGTTCCCTGGCCTCGGTGCGCTGGCCGTAGTTGACGTGAAGGAAATAGAGGGCGTCGGAATCCCGGGCCGCCTCGGAGGCGGTGACGGCGCTGTCCATGCCGCCGCTCACGCAGGTGACACTGGCGCGGTACTTAGCCATCGCTCGCCTCCAGGTAGGCGGCGGAGCAGCCGCGGCTCTCGAACACGGTCACCCGCCAGACCTGGCAGTGGTCCGTGTTGACGAGACGTCCCAGTTCACGGTGGATGTGGCGGGCGACGTTTTCGGCCGAGGGATTGTCCGTGACGAATGCGGGCAGCTCGTTGAGCAGGGAGTGGTCCAGCTGCTCCAGCACCCGGTCGGTTGCCGCGCGCAGCTCGGTGAAGTCCATGCCGATCCCGGCCGCGTCCAGCTCCCGGCACCGCACCGTGATCTCCACTTCCCAGTTATGACCGTGCAGGCGCTCGCACTTGCCCCGGTACTGGCGCAACTGGTGCGCGGCTGAAAAATCGGTTTTGATTGTCAGTTCCCACAGGGCCATGCCATGCTCCTTTCACACGGATAAGATGGATCGCGGCCGCGGATGTTTCAAGCCGCGGTCCGGCGGGCGCCGCCTCGTGCCGCTGCGACGGTCTAGACGGGCAGGGGCAGGGCGCGCTCGGCGATGAGCCGCGCGGCGGCGGCGATGTCGACGCTCAGGTTGCGGTCGCGGTCCATGAAGGAAACCGTCTCGCGCAGCGTGCCCAGCACGGCTTCCAGCGCCTCGGACGACCGCAGCGGGCGGCGGAACTCCAGCGCCTGGGCGGCGGCGAGCAGCTCGATGGCCAGCACGGTGCGCACGTTCTCCGTCACCTGCCGCAGCTTGAGCGCCGCGGTCATGCCCAGCGAGACGTGATCCTCCTTGTTGGCGCTGGTGGGCAGCGAGTCCACCGAGGCGGGGTGGGCGAGGATCTTGTTTTCGGCCACCAGCGACACGGCGGTGAGCTGGGCGATCATGAAGCCGGAGTTCAGGCCCGGCTCGCGGGCGAGGAACGCCGGCAGGCCGCTCAAGTCCGGGTTGATCAGCCGCTCGAGGCGGCGCTCGGAGATGCCGGCCAGCTCGGCGGCGGCGATGGCGAGGAAGTCCAGGGCGAAAGCCACCGGCTCGCCGTGGAAATTACCGCCGGACAGCACCGCGGCGTCGGCGGCGAAGACGAGCGGGTTGTCGGTCGCCGCGTTGATCTCGCGCGCCAGCACGGCCCGGGCGTGATCAAGGGTGTCCTGCACCGCGCCATGCACCTGGGGGATGCAGCGCAGCGAATAGGCGTCCTGCACCTTGTCGCAGTCCAGGTGCGAGAGGCGGATCTCGCTGCCGGCCATGAGGGCGGTGATCTCCGCGGCGGCCCGGACCTGGCCCGGATGCGGCCGGACGGCCTGGATGCGCGGATCGAACGCCGTGTCGGTGCCGACGAGGGCGTCGGTGGTCATGGCGGCGACCGCGGCGGCGATCCGCAGCAGGTAATCGATCTCGTCAACCAGGAGGCAGCCGATGGCGGACATGAAGTGGGTGCCGTTAAGCACCGCCAGCCCCTCCTTGGCCTGGAACGTCACGGGGGCGATGCCGGCCTCGCGGAGCGCCTCGCCGCCGGGCAGCACCCGTCCCTTGTACCGCGCCTCACCTTCGCCCATGAGCACCAGCGCCAGGTGGGCCGACGGGGCCAGATCGCCGCTTGCGCCGACGGATCCCTTCTCCGGGATCACCGGCAGGATGTCGCGGGCCAGCATGCTGAGCAGAGTATCCACCACCACCGGCCGGACGCCGGAGAATCCCTTGGCCATCACGTTGGCGCGGATCAGCAGCGCCGCGCGCGTCTCCTCGGGGCTCAGTGGCCGGCCGGTGCCGGCGGCGTGGGACCGGATCAGGTTGGCCTGCAGCGCCTCGAGCTGATCCACGCTGATCCGGACCTGGCTGAGTTTGCCGAAGCCGGTGGTGATGCCGTAGACCACCCGGTCTTCGGCGACGCAGGCGTCCACCACGGCGCGCGCCCGCTCCACTTTGCCGCGGACCGCCGCGGGCCAGTTCACGGAGCGGCGGCGGCGGGCCGCGTCGCACACATCCGCCAGGGTGAGATGTTCGCCGTCAATGAGGATGGAATGCGGGGTCACGATTTTTCTCCTTCGGGTTTGGGCGGTGGCGGTTTCTCGCCGTCGGCCTTCGGCGGCGGGGGTGTCTCGCCCGCGGGCGTCGGCGGCGGCGGCGCCAGATACTCGGTATCATCGTCGAACTTGACGAGCTTGACGTCACCCGCGTCGGTCTGCACCATGATGACGGCCCCGCCGTCGCGCAGCCGCTGGTTGATGAAGCCGCCTTCGTCCTTGAGCTGGGGCACCACCTCGACCTCCTTGTCGTCGATGGTGAACGGGGGGTAATCGACGGTGGGTTTGCCCAGCAGGGTGATGAGGCTGAGGTCGGCGTGGTAGAACGACGGCAGGTAGAGGCTCACGTTGCCCTTCTTGGTCTTGGCCTGGAACGAATGGCCTTCGAACCGTTGGCCGACGAACTGGACCATGATGTCGCCATTGCCCGTTTCGGCCGAGACGTAGCCGCTGAGGTTCACCAGCGCCAGGTAGCCCGTCAGGGTGTCGGCCTCCAGCCAGCCGTTCACGCCGCGGACGCTGATGAAGCCCCGGTTGGACTTGATCGTGATGTCGGTGCGGTGCTTCGGGACGGTGATCCGGTAGTCGATCTTGCCCAGGCGGAACTCCTTCGGGTGGTCGGTGGCGATGACCATCTCGGCCTCGTTGCGCGAGAAGGCCGGCTTGATCTTCTCGATGTTCGCCATCATGTCGTCGTTGCGATAGCCATAGGCGGTGACGACGCCTTCCACCAGAACCTGCGGCTTCTCCCAGCCCTGGATTTCAATGTTGCCCATGAAGCCGGTGCTGATGTCGATTCGGCCGCCGGGGTAGAAGCGGAACCCGCGCTGGAACTGTTTCTCCACCCGCATCAGGTGGGCGTAGTCCGGCAGCGGCGGCTCTTTCTTCTTGCCGCCCAGCGCGAGAAAGGTGAAACCCGCCAGCAGCACGACGGTCCAGAATGCGAATCGTTTCATGCGGTGTGTCCTCCCAGGATGGCCGCGAGAATCTCGCGGCCGCCTTCGTCGAGCAGGTGTCCGGCCGCCGCCTGCCCCAGCCGGGCCGCGGCCGCCGGATCGGCGGACGACTCGGCCTCATGCCGTAGAACGCGACGGCCGTCCAGCGTCGCGATCAGCCCAATCAGGCGGATCCGCCCGCCGTCCAGCGTCGCATGGGCGGCCATGGGGACCTGGCAGCCGCCTTCCAGCACGGCCAGAAACGCCCGCTCCGCCGTCACCGCCACATCGGTGGGCGGGTGGTGGACGGCGGCCAGCAGGTCGCGGATGGCCGTGTCATCGGCGCGGCACTCCAGCGCCAGCGCGCCCTGACCCACGGCGGGGACCATCTCCGCCACCGGGATCCGCGCGGTGATCGCGCCGGCCAGCCCCAGCCGGATGAGTCCGGCGGCGGCGAGGACGATCGCGTCGTAGCGCCCGTCGCGCAGCTTGCGCAGGCGCGTGTCCACGTTGCCGCGCAGATCCTCCACGGCCAGGTCGGGCCGGCGGTGCAGCAGCTGCGCCCGGCGTCGCAGGGAACTCGTGCCCACGCGCGCCCCGGCGGGCAGCGCGGCGATGCCGGCGGCGGCGGGAGCGATCAGGGCGTCGCAGGCATCCACCCGGGCCGGCACCGCGCCGAGGGCCAGGCCGTCCGGGAGCCGGGCCGGCATGTCCTTGAGCGAGTGCACCGCCAGGTCCGCCTCGTCGCCGAGGAGCGCCTGCTCGATTTCCTTCGTGAACAGCCCCTTGTCGCCGATCTTCGCCAGCGGCGTGTCCAGGATCACGTCGCCTTTGGTCTGGATGACCACAATTTCGAACACCGTCTCCGGGTGGCGTTCCGCCAGGGCCCCGACCACCTGCCGGGTCTGGGCCAGGGCCAGCAGGCTCCCGCGGGAGCCCACGCGGATGATGCGCCGCGCGTCAGCTTTCATGGGCCTCCGGGTCCGCCGGCGGGTGCTCCAGTTCGAACAGCCGGTTGAGCGCCTCGCTGCAGCGGAGCTTGTCGGATTCACTGGGCAGTTCCTTGAGCCGGGTGACGGGCGCGTGCAGCAGCTTGTTCATGAACGCCCGGGTAACGCGCTCGGCCAGCTCGCGCTCCTGGGGCGGGGCGTTCCGGTAGCCGTCCAGCTCCCGGCGGCGGATGGTTTCAAACTTGCCGCGCAGGGCGACGATGGTGGGGGTGACGTCCAGCGACCCCAGCCAGCGGGCGAACGCGTCCAGCTCATCCAGGAGGAGGCGGCGGACCTTGTCCACCTCGGCTTCCCGCTTGCGCCGGTTGGCGTCGACGATCCCCTCGAGGTCGTCGATGTCGTAGAGGAACACCCCGGCCAGGTCGCCCACCGCCGGCTCGATGTCGCGGGGGATGGCGATGTCCACGAGCAGGATCTCCCGGCGCCGGGCGGCCACGGACTCGCGGAAGGGGCCGGCCTGGATCACGAAGCCGGGCGCGGCGGTGGCCGAAATCACGATGTCGGACTGGGCCAGGGTGGCGTACAGCTCCTCGATGGGCACCGGGATGCCGGTCAGCTCCCGGGCCAGCTCCACCGACCGTTCGAAGGTCCGGTTCAGCAGGTAGAGCCGGTGCACGCCGTGGGCCTGCAGATGCCGCGCGCAGAGCGCACCCATTTCGCCCACGCCGATGAGGGCGGCCGTCTTGTGCTCGAAGCCGCCGAAGATCTTCCGCGCCAGCTCCACCGCGGCGAAGCTCACCGAAACGGCGCCCTGGCCGATCTCGGTCTCCTCCCGGGCCCGCTTGCCCGCGTGGATCGCGGTCTGGAGCAACCGCTCCGTCACCGTGCCCAGCAGCTGGTGCCGGCGGGCCTTGTCCTGGAATTCCTTGACCTGGCCGAGAATCTGCGGCTCGCCCATGACCATGGAGTCGAGGCCGGCGGCCACCTCCAGCAGGCGGCGCGCCGCCTCGAGCCCGGTGGCGCGCTCCAGATAGCGGTCCGCGCGGACGTCCGCGCCGGCCAGCCCGGCGAAGAGCGCCCGGACGGGTCCGTCGGCGTCGCCGTCGCCCAGCTGCACGATGTACAGCTCCGTGCGGTTGCAGGTGGACAGCGGGTACACCTCGGTGATGCCGGCCTGACCGATGAGCGGCGCGACGCGCGCCGCCAGCGCGTCGTCCGCGAGCACCACCCGCTCGCGCAGCTCGACGGGGGTCTGCCGGTAGGTGAAGCCGTAGTAGCTGAGACGGATCATGCCGCTAACCCGTCCTCAGTGCGAGATGCCTTCGAAGGCGAACGCCATGACCACCAGGATGAACCCGGCGATACTCAGCAGGCTCAGCGTCCGCCCCGAGGCACGGGTGATCCGGCGCACCACCAGCCCCGTCAGGTACACCGCCAGGGTGAACCAGGTGGCGATGATGCGCGCATCCAGGCGCAGGTCGGCGGACGCGCGGATCTCGCGCATCCAGTTGAAGCCGGTGAAGATCGCCACGGCCAGCAGGATCACGCCCAGCAGGCTGCCGTAGAAGTTCACCCGGTCCAGCTGCTCCAGCGACGTGAGCCGGCTGTAAAAGCGGCCGGGCCGCTTGCGGTGCAGCTCGCGGTAGAGCACGAGGTACAGCACGGCGCCGATGGTGGCGATGGCGAAGGAGGCGAAGGCGAACATGGAGCCGGAGACATGAATCTCGAACCAGGGGCTGCGGTAGCGCACCGGCAGGTCCCCCGATGGGTGGAACCAGAGGAGGCTGATCACCTGGGCGATGCAGATGATCGGCGCGACGAACGCCCCCATGGACAGGTCGCGCGAGAACTTCTCGATGCAGACGTACGCCAGCGCGATGATGAACCCGGCAAACGACAGGGCGTCGCACACCGTGGCGATGGGCAGGTAGCCCAGGTGGGCGATCCGCACCGCCAGCGCCGCCAGGTGCACCACCAGGCCGGCCACGAGCACGCGCGCGGCCAGCAGCCCGCAGCGCCGCTCCACGGAGAAGAAGTACTTGAGATAGAGGTATGCCGCGGCGAGGTACAGCGCGGTGAAGGCGGCCTGGGCGGTGAAGGTGAATGTGGTCATCATGGCGAATCCACGGTCCGAGCGCCATAGTCTGCCCTATTTCCGGGCGGAGTGCAATCGCTATTGAGGTAGCGGCGCAAATACGCGCCCGTGGCGGAGCGGGACGCGTCGGCCAGGCCCTCCAGCGGCCCGGCGTAGACGACCTCGCCGCCCGCGGCGCCGCTGCCGGGGCCGAGGTCGATGACACAGTCGGCCTGGGCGATGAAGTCCAGGTTGTGCTCGATGGCGATCACCGTGTTGCCCGCGTCCACCAGGTGGTGGATGAGGACGCAGAGGGTGTCGATGTCGGCGAAGTGGAGGCCCGTGGTGGGTTCGTCCAGCAGGAAGACGGCGCGACGCAGCTGACGGTCGAGCAGGTGCGCGCCCAGCTTGAGCCGCTGTTGCTCGCCGCCGGAGAGCGTGGGCGTGGGCTGGCCCAGGCGGATGTAGCCCATCCCCGTGTCGGCCAGCACCTGGAGCCGCCGCCGCAGGGCGGGGAAGTTGCGGAACAGGTCCAGCGCCTCGGCGATGCTGAGGTCCAGCACGTCGGCGATGGAGAGCCCCTGGTAGCGGACCCGGAGCACGTCCCACGCGTAGCGCCGGCCCTGGCACTGGCCGCAGGGGACGAACGAGTCGGGGAGGAATTTCATTTCCATCCGGATCTGGCCCATTCCGCCGCAGGCGGCGCAGCGGCCGTCGCCGGTGTTGTAACTGAAGTGGCTGGCAGTGAGCCCGCGCGCCTGGGCTTCGGGCAGCCGGGCGAAGAAGCGGCGGATCTCGTCGAACAGGCCGGTGTACGTGGCGGGGGTGGAGCGCGGCGTCCGGCCCACGGGGCTCTGATCCACGAAGTAGACGTGGTCCGCCGGGCCGCCGCGGAGCCGGAACGTGTCCACATCGGGGTGCCGCGCCGGGCTGCCCTGCGCCTGGGCGCGCAGCAGCGGGTAGAGCGTGTCGGCCACGAGGCTGGACTTGCCGGAGCCGGACACGCCCGTCACGACGGTCAGGGCGGCGAACGGGAAAAACGCCCGGATGTTCTTCAGATTGTGTGTCCGGACGCCCGCGAGCGCGATGCCGTTTCGGCCGATCGCCCGGCGCCGAGCGGGCAGGCGCACGCGGATCCGGCCGGACAGGTAATCGGCGGTCGCCGACCTCGCGCAGTCTGCGAGGCCGGCCGCCGGACCGTCGTAGAGCAACCGGCCGCCGCCGGCGCCGCCGCCGGGTCCCAGGTCGATGACGTGATCGGCGCTGCGGATGGTGAAGGCGTCGTGCTCCACGACGATGAGGGTGTTGCCCTGGTCGCGGATCTCGCGCAGCAGATCCATCAGCGGCCCGAAATCGGCCGGGTGCAGGCCGATGGACGGTTCGTCCAGCACGTAGAGCACGCCGCCCATGGCGTTCTGCAGCCGCGCCGCCAGGCGCAGCCGCTGCAATTCGCCGCCGGAGAGGGAGTCGGTGGACCGGTTCAGGGTGAGATAGCCCAGGCCGATCCGCATCATGGTCCGGAGCCGGCGGTCCATTTCCCGCGCGAGCACGCCGGCCTGGGGGAACCGGCGGCGGAACCCGCCCGCCTGTCCGTCCAGCCAGTCGGCCAGCCGGTTCAGGGGCAGTTCCACCAGATCCGCCACGCCCGCCCCACCCAGCCGATACGCGCGTCCTACCGCCGCCAGGCGGCAGCCGCCGCACGCGGGGCACGGTTTCTCGCGCAGGTACTGCAGGGTGAAGTCGCGCTGTTCGGAGGCGGGCAGCCCGCGCCGGTGGGCGAGGAGCAGGTTGACCGGATGGTCGTCGTCCGGCACGTCGTGGGCCTCGGTGAGCAGGGCGTCCCGGGACCCGGGTGGAAGATCCGCCCAGCGAACCAGCGGGGACAGGTCCAGCGCCGCCAGGGTGCGGTGCCAGGCCCGGCGGAGGCGGCGTTGCAGCGCGGCGTCGTCCAGGGCCGGTTCCAGGCCGCCCAGGGGCCGGCCCGGATCGGGGAAGATCAGCTCGGGCGGGACGTGCATGACGGCGCCGGTGCCGTCGCACGCGCCGCAGCGGTGCTGGAGGGAGTGGAACGAGAACGTGGCCGGTTGCGGATCGGGGTATGCCTGGCCGCACGGATGACAGAAGTTCCGCCTGGAATAGAAGCGGGCGTCGCCCGCCGTCCCCACCACCGTGAGCTCGCCCCGGCCGAGATCGAGCGCCTCGGCCAGGACCTCGGCCGGGACGCGGCGCCCGCCACGGCCGATCCGGGCCGTTCCGGTCAGCACCTCGATGGTGTGACGCTGGTGCCGCGCCAGCGCGGCGCCGGCCGGCGAGCGGACCTTGCCGTCCACTCGGACCCGTTCGACGCCGCGGCGCGCCAGTTCGGCCAGCAGCGTGCGGTAGTGCCCCTTCCGGCCGCGGATGACCGGGGCGTACACCGCCGCCTCCTGTCCGGCGAAATCCCGGCCGATCATGCCGGCCAGGCCCTCGGGCGGCAGCGACAGCAGGGGTTCGGCGCAGACGGGGCAGTGGGGCGTGGCGCAACTGTAGAAGAGAAGCCGCAGATAATCATACACTTCGGACGCGGTGCCCAGCGTGGACAGCGCGGCCGGCGCGCCGGCGTTCTGCTGTAAGGACAGCGCCGGCGCCAACCCGCCGATCCAGTCCACCCGGGGCTTCTGGAACAGGTGCAGGAACTGGCGGGCGTACGGCGCCAGCGACTCCAGGTACCGCCGCTGCCCCTCGGCGTAGACGACGTTGTAGGCGAGGGTGGACTTGCCGGAGCCGCTCACGCCCGTGATGACGGTCAGACGCTGCCGCGGGATTGAAACAGAAATACCCTGCAGGTTGTTTTCAGAGGCGTTCTCGATCCGGATCGCACCCATGGCCAACACCCCCGCCGTGCATTATACCAGCCCGGCGGCGGGGCGGGGGAGCGGCGGTCGAGCGGATGTCAGAGCTTCTCCAGGTGCATGTCCAGGAGCGGTTTGGTGAACTCCCGGCTGAACCAGACGGCCAGAGCGATGTTGATGACCAGGACGATGATGACGGTGACGATGGCCCATCCTTTCAGCCCGGAGATGGGCTGCTGGACTTCCTGCAGGTCCTGTTCCACCAGGAGGTACCAGTGGGTGTCGGGGAACGCATCCCGCAGGTTGGTCCGGGCGATCCCGATGAAGCGGGCCTGGGACGTCCGGCGCTCCACCTGGAACGCCCGTTGCTGGCCTTCCTCGAGCAGCGGTTTGGCCGGCTCGAAGAAATCGTATGTGACCTGGTTGCTGAGGTCCACGTCGCGCGAGGAGATGATGGTCCCGTCGGAGGCGATCAGGAGCGCCTGACCGGTTTCGCCGAAGCGGAACGGGCGGATGATGGCGTTGATGTAGTCCGTTTTCAGGATCCCCCGAATCATGCCCAGCAGCGACTGGTTCGAGTCGAAGACGGGCACGATGACCTCCAGGATGTAGGCCTTGTAGAATTCGCTCCGCTTGACGTCGCTGACGTAGGCCCCGCGCTGCATGTAGCTGTTGACGACGAGGTCCCGCCATTTGCTGTCGCCGTACAGGTAGTGGTCGGGGATGTGAGCTGATGCCACTGCCATGCCCTGGCGGTTCAGTACGGTGACCTCCCGGAAGGTCGGATGGATGGCGATGAATTTGGTGAGGTAGGCCGAGAGCGGAGTGCCGACGATCCGGCGGACCTGCGGATCCTCCGGCGCGAGGCCGGCCCAGGCCTTCTCCTGTTCGATGTTCTGTGCCAGCGCCGCCTCTTCCTTCCCCTGCAACTCACGGTTGCCGGTCGCAAGGGTTTCGAGCACGCTGGGATTGCAAGCCAGGCCGTCCATCTGGCGGCTGGCGGCTTGCAGCTGGTTGCGCAGCTGGAGCGTCGCGATCTCGGCCAGATCAGCCAGTTCCTTGCCTTTCATCTCCATGTACTGCGCCTCGTTGTGCGAGAAGATGATCCAGAAACAGAGAATCATCGGCACAACACCGAGGAAGAGCAGCATGATCAATATCCGGGGCTGGATGCCGAAAAGGGTTTTGGTAGCCATAAGTACCTCCTCGCAATCCATTGGCGGACATCTGATTGTTTGCTTTCATTGTAGTAAAACCGAGCGGGATTATCAATCCGAAATACCCGACCGGCGGCCGGAGCGTGTGGTATAATGCAGCCGGTAAAGGATTTAGAGCAATGCGACTGGAAAAGATCGGCAAGTACGACGTGGTCCGCGTGCTGGGCAAGGGATCCACCGGCAAGGTGTACAAGGCGTTCGATCCCATCATCGACCGGTTTGTCGCCCTCAAGGTCATTCCCGGAGAGATTGTCAGCCAGCCGGAGCACCTCCAGCGCTTCAAGAAGGAAGTGAAGGCGCAGGGGCGGGTGTTGCATCCCAACGTGGCTACCATCTTTGACGTGGATTTTTCCGACGGCAACTACGTGATCGTCATGGAGTACGTGGAAGGCCGCTCCCTGCGCGACCTGATGCAGGCGGAGCGCATCCTCACTCTGAAGCTCTTTTACCGGATCATCTCCCAGGCATGCGCCGGCCTGCATTGCGCCCACAAGCAGGGCGTGGTCCACCGCGACATCAAGCCGGAGAACATCTGCCTGACCTCCGAGGGGCGCGTCAAGATCCTCGATTTTTCCATCGCGAAGCTGCAGTCCTCGACGACGTCCACCGGCCTTGGCTTCCTGCTGGGCAGCGCCTATTACATGGCGCCGGAGCAGATCCAGGGCCTGCTGATCACGCCGGCGGCGGACCAGTTCGCCCTCGGCGTGATTGCCTATGAGATGCTTGCCGGCAAGCGGCCGTTCCAGGGGCGCAATGTGGCGGATACCATCCTGAGCGCCACCCGGCAGGATCCGCCACTCATCGGTGAGTCGAATCCCATGGTGGACGAGGATCTCGAACTCATCATCCGGGTTGCGCTGGCCAAGGAGCCGCATCGGCGGTACCCCTCGGTGGCCCGTTTCGGCCGGGCGTTGCGCGACTATTTCGGGAAGGTCAGCCCCGCCGTTCTGGAGGAGGAGAGCCCGGACGACTGATCCGGAGCCGGCGCCCGCACCACATTTGTGTTGATTTCGCCTGCTTCACCGCTATAATACATCCCAATTTTCGATCGGATGCGGATCCCTGTACGGTCTGAGCTGACCGGAGCCGAGTTCGATTCTGAAATCACATAAGGAGCAGTCTATGAAGAGACTCGTCGTGGCAGTGATCGCAATGGGTTTGCTGGCTGGCGGGAACCTGCTGGCCGCCGGTTTCGCCATCAACGAGCAGGGCGCCCGCTCCATGGCCCAGGCCATGGCGTTCGTCGCCCGGGCCGATGACCCGTCTGCCGTGTTCTACAATCCCGCCGGCATCACCCAGCTCGAGGGGACCCAGTTCTACTTCGGCGCCACGGCCATCGCCCAGGGTACGACCTGGAGCAATGACCTCGGCACCTTGTCCATCGAGTCGGACGACCGCTGGGAGATCCCGCCCCACATGTACGTCACCCACCAGCTCAACGAGGACTGGTACTTCGGCTTCGGCTTCTTTGTGCCGTACGGCCTGAGCAAGAAGTGGCCGGCGGAGTTCCCCGGCAAGTACTCGTCGCGGAACGTCCGACTGCAGGCGTTTTACCTCAATCCCAACATCGCATACAAGATCAACGACGTCCTGAGCGTCGCGGTGGGCCTGGACATCGTGTACAGCACGGCGAAACTGGAGCGGGACCTCTACCTGGCGCAGATCATCCCGGGCGTGTCCGACGGCTACTTCAGCGCCGACGTCTCCGGCACCGGGTTCGGCGCCAACGCGGCCCTGCTGGCCAAGATCAACGACAAGCTGTCCTTCGGGGCCAGCTACCGGAGCCAGGTCAAGGTGGATTTCGACGGCGACCTGACCAACACCATCCCCAGCACGGGCAATCCCGTCTACGACGGGATGCTGGCCTCCCTCTTCCCGAACCAGGAGGTGGAGACCGCCATCACCATGCCCGACGTGATCCAGGTGGGCTTCGCCACCACCCCGAAGGAGAACTACACCACCGAGCTCGACTTCCAGTGGACCAACTGGAGCGTCTACGACACGCTGCCGTTCATCTTCTCCCAGCCGACACAGGCGCTGGTATCTCAGGAAATCCCGAAGCTCTGGAAGGACGGCTATGCCCTCCGCTGGGGCAACGAGTACAAGTACTCCGAGAGCCTGGATCTCCGCGCCGGCGCCTACTACGACTGGAACCCGGTGCCCAACGCCACCCTCGATCCGATGCTGCCCGATTCCAACCGGGTCAGCTTCCAGGCGGGCTTCGGCTGGCACAACGAGAAGATCACGCTCGACGTCGCCTACATGTACATCTACTTTTTCGAGCGGGACATCAACAACAACGCCGCCTTCAGGATCGTCCCGAGCTCCGGGCGCTACGAGAGCAGCGCGCACCTGTTCGGCCTGTCGCTCGGCTACCGCTTCTAGCGTTTGGGTGCCATCAACGGTACTTTGTTCACGGCCGGCCCCACCAGGGGCCGGCCGTTTTTTCCGGCGGAGAAATCGGACGTGCGTCGGCGCCGGCATGTGGTATAATCAGGCTGCGTCGATGATCTTTGATGGGGGCGAAAAGGGTTCGACGGGAGTGGTTGAGGCTCCGGAGGCATGCCGGGTTTCCTGACCCGTAAAAATCGGGAAGCTAACAATAGCTGCTGAAGCTAACTACGCACTGGCTGCTTAACTAGCAGCCCGGTACCGGTCGCTCCCGCCTGTGGGCGGCCGGCTGCCGTCACACAGCAGGCTGGATCCGCCGTGCGACTCCGAGCGGCGGATCGAGAAACAGGGGTTGGCCGACGGCGAGTTTTTCTGTTTGGATCGCCCGAAGCGAGACACGAAAACAGAATAAGCATGTAGTCTCCGGCTGCTGAAAACTCTCGGACGGGGGTTCAATTCCCCCCGCCTCCACCATCTTGCCTTCTCTTCCCGCGAGATCGCGCCGGTGCCCTCTGCGCACGCGACCACAACAACATACCTTTGCATCCTTACCCGAGCATATCGGATCCACGCGGACATGCGTCCCGGCCTGCAGGTTGTATTCCGGCCGGCCGGGGCGGGGCGAAACTCGGACCGGCGGCGTCCATCTTTAACAATGGAGCGCCGAGCGACCGGCCGGAAAAACGGCCGGGACCGGGATCCTGAAAAATTTGGATATCCGGTTGAAATGACAGGAGGACCCGATTAAAATGAAAGCGTTTGTCCGAATCATTGGCGAGGTGGAATCCATGAAAAAATTGGCGCGCGGATCGGCCATCCTGCTGGTACTCGTCGCATCGGTCCTCTGCCTGTCCGCCCAGAACGACAAGGCGGCCATCGACCAGCTCAAGGGTGAGCTGGAGCAGAACAACATCGTGTACTTTGCCACCGCTGTCCCGGGTGCGGCAGGCACCTACGTCGGGGTTCAGCACATCAAGGGGATGGCGCTCATCGTCATCCACTGCCGGGCCGCCGCCGACAACGTGTCCTTCCTCGACGAGGAGATCGCCAAGAAGGATTACCGCAAGGTCTATAAGGATTTGAGCATGATGCGCGGCAACGAC
This sequence comes from Acidobacteriota bacterium, assembly GCA_029565065.1. Classification (GTDB taxonomy): domain Bacteria; phylum Acidobacteriota; class JAAYUB01; order JAAYUB01; family JAAYUB01; genus JAAYUB01. The sequence continues at coordinate 33,591 of JAKQOW010000021.1, forward strand.
TATTCCCTGGTCTTCGATTTCGGCCTCAACAGTCTGGAAATCGAATCCGGTTCAGGTGATTTCATACAGGAGAATGAGAAGGTCCGTTATCTGAACAAATCATTCACGGACAACCATTTCACCACACAGGAAGAATACGAGGCGTTCGTCAACAAGTACCGCGAGTCGTACGTCCGCTGGCTCCAGGTGATCAGCAAGCAGATCCGGTAACCCGGTTTCCAGCCCGAGCCTGGGAGCAAAAATACACGATCTTTCCAAAAATTTGGATATTTCTTCAAGAATATGTATTGTTCCACGTCGATCCGGCGTGGTATAATTCTCTTTGATTCAAAAGCAGTCGAACCAAAACAGCTTAAACTCCGAAAAAAAATGGATTGTCCAGCCAGTCCAGGAAACGAGTATCGACCAGCTGGTCGAAGCGCTGAAAATTTCCCATCTCCAGGCTCATCTGCTGGTTAACCGGGGCATCGATGCCCCTGACTCCGCCTACGCGTTTCTCCACTCCACGCTGAAAGACCTCTACGATCCGTACCTGATGAAAGACATGCGGCGGACCGTGGACCGCATCATGCGAGCCATCCACCAGCGGGAGAACATCCTGATCTACGGAGATTTCGATGTCGACGGCGTCACGTCCATCGTGGTGCTGAAGAAGACGATCCAGTTGCTGGGCGGCGTGTGCGGCTTCTACATCCCCCGGCGCCTGACCGACGGATACGGTTTGAAGAAGGAAGCCATCGAGGAGTTCAAGCATCAGGGCTACTCTCTGGTGATCAGCGTCGACTGCGGCATCCGGGCCACCGAGGTGGCCGAGTTCACCCGGGAGATCGGGCTGGACCTCATCGTGACGGACCATCACCTGCCCAGCGATGCGCTGCCGCCGGCTTATTCCATCCTGAATCCCCGGCAGACGGACTGCGCCTATCCCGACAAGAACCTTGCCGGCGTGGGCGTGGTGTTCAAGCTCTGCCAGGCGCTGCTGCGCGAGGACGGCCGGGAGGAGCAGGCCGGCCAGTTTCTCAGCTTTGTGGCCATCGGCACCGTGGCCGACCTGGTGTCGCTGTCCGACGAGAACCGCATCATCGTCAAGTACGGCCTGCAGGCGCTGGACAATCCCGGCAACATCGGCCTGAAGACGCTCCTGGAGATGGCGGGTGTCCGCGGCAAGGACATCACCTGCATCGACCTCGCCTTTAAGGTGGCGCCCCGGATCAACGCGGTGGGACGCATGGGTGGATCCAATGCCGCCGTGGATCTGTTCGACTCGGCCGATCCCGAATTTGTCCGGCAGATCGTCAGTGACATGAACCGGAAAAACGTCCTGCGCCAGCAGGAGGAAAAGGTCATCCTGGACGAGATCGAGGAGCTGACCCAATCCCGGCCGGACATCTTCGATCAATCCGTGCTGGTGCTCGGCGGCGAAAACTGGCACCGCGGCGTCATCGGCATCGTCGCCTCCCGGATCATGGAGCGGTTCCACCGGCCCACCATCGTCCTGTCGCTGGAGAACGGCGAGGCCCACGGTTCCGGCCGTTCCACGTCGAAATTCAATCTCCTGCAGGCCCTCCAGGATTGCGACTGCCACCTCATCAAGTTCGGCGGACACGCCCTGGCCGCGGGGCTGACGCTCAACAGCGATGATGTGGAGCGGTTCCGCGTGGCGATCAACGCGCACGCCGCCCGGACGCTCGGCCCCGACGAGCTGATTCCCGAGCTCAACGTCGACACCTTCCTGGACCTGAACCAGATCAGCTTCAAACTGCTCGACGAGATCAACGAACTGGCCCCGTTCGGCGAGGGGAATCCCATCCCCGTGTTCGCCTCGTCGAACGTCAAGGTGTACTCCGGCCCCTGGCTCCTGAAGGACAAGCACCTGAAGATCAAGGTGGGCAACGTTCTGCAGAATTTCGACGCGGTCTGGTGGAAGAAGGGGGAACTGTTCGAGCGGCTGATCTATCAGAAGCAGATATCCGTGGCCTATAACATCCAGCTCAACGAATACAACGGGGTGAGCAACCTCCAGCTCAACCTGCGCGACATCAAGTTCGATCCGGTCTGATCCCGCCTGCGTCCGAGCCGCCCCGCCGGCGGCTGTGCCAACCGGCCTGGCCCAGCGCCCACGTGGCCTGCCGCACGATCCCCCGCAGAATTTTGAGCTCCCGCCGGTCCGGGCCGCTCCGTCCCAGCAGCCGCCGCAGCGTGTACATGATTCGCTCCGGATTGTCGGTGTGCAGGAAACCCACGTCCAGCAGCAGGTCGCGGAGCTGGCGGTAGAACGCCTCCATCTCGGCGTCGCTGGCGGGCCGGAAGAGGACGGCGGGCGGGGCCGCGCTGTCCGGTCGGGCGCACAGTTCGTAGAGCAGGATGGCGGCCGCCTGGGCGATGTTGAGCGAGGCGTAGGTCGACGCCGTGGGGATGCGCACGATCCACCGGCAAAGCTTCAGCTCCTCGTTGGACAGGCCGTGATCCTCGGGGCCGAGCACCACGGCCAGCGGATTCCGGTCGGCCAGCGGGCGCACCGCGGCGGCGGCCGCCGCCGGGGTCTGCGGCGTGCCGAAGGCGCTGGTGTCGCTGCGGCCGCAGGTGCCGATGAGACCGTGGAACCGCGGGAGCAGGGGGGCCAGCGCGTCCACGACGCGGGCGCGCCGCAGCACGCCGTCGCCGTGGCAGGCCATCCGGTAGGACTGGTCGTCGACGGGGCATTCGGGCGCCACCAGATACAAATCGTCCAGACCGAAATTGGCCATGACCCGGGCGATGGCGCCGATGTTGGCGCTCCCCTGGGGCCGGATGCAGATGACGGACAGGCGGGGTGCCGGCATGGTGCCCCCGGACGGATTTCAGTATTTCAGGGCGTGCGACTCGATCAGCCCGTGGAACACGAACTGGGCCTGCCCGTCCTGGATGACGTTGCCGGAGCGGTCCCAGCTCACGCGGGTTTCGCCGCCCTCCATGTGCACCAGGACCGGACTGTCGGTCCATCCGTTGGCGATGGCCGCCACGGCCGCGGCGGCGCTGCCGGTGCCGGACGACAGGGTGTGGCCGACGCCGCGCTCCCAGATGGCGATCTCGATGGTGGCGGCGTCGACGACCCGGACGAACTCCACGTTGGCCCGCGCCGGGAAGACGGGATGCCGCTCCAACAGCGGGCCGGTCGCATAGAGGGCGTTGAAATCGATTCGGTCCACCCGGACCACGCAATGGGGGTTGCCCACGGCCAGCGGAGTGGCCTCGAAGGTCGCATCGCCGGCTTCCAACCGGAGTCGCAGCGGCGGCGGGCCGGCCGGGCCGGACAGCGCCAGCGGGATCGCCGCCGGGTCGAAGGTGGCGGGGCCGAGATCCGTGCGGAACGTGTACACGTTGCTTGCCCGACCGAGCACGGTCACCTGCTTGAGGCCGCCGGGCGTCCGGATCGACAGGCGCTCGCCGCGCGCGATCCCCGCGTGGCAGAGCGCCGCCGCCAGGCAGCGGATCCCGTTGCCGGACGATTCGGCTTCCGAGCCGTCGGCGTTGAAGATGCGGGCGGCGAATTGGTCGGCCGCGGCGTCCGCCGTCCACACGATCACGCCGTCGGCGCCCACGCCGAATTTTCGCGAGCAGATTTTTTCCGCCAGCTCGGGCAGGGGCAGGCGGAGCCCGTCCAGGTGCTCCTCGCGGAGCAGGAGGAAGTCGTTGCCCAGGCCCTGGCTCTTGAAGAAGGGGATCTCGAGGATGCTCATGACGGCACGATCTCGCGCTGGTATTTCCGAATGACGGCCATGACTTCGTCTTGAATGGCCTGCAGCCGGCCGGGGGTGTCCGCCTCGAAACGCAGCACCAGGATGGGCTGGGTGTTGGAGGCCCGCACCAGTCCCCACCCGCCGGGGAAGCGGACCCGCACGCCGTCGAGGTCGATCACCTCATGGTCGCGCCGGTAGTGGTCCAGCACCGCCTGGACCAGCGGCGCCTTGTACGCCTCCGGGCACGGATGCCGGAGCTCCGGAGTGTTCACGGTCCCGGGCAGGTCCGCCAGCAGCCGGCTGAGCGGCTGTCCCGCGGCGTCCAGAATCTCCAGCAGGCGGCAGGCGGCGTAGATGGCGTCATCGAACCCGTAGTAACGGTCGGCGAAGAACATGTGGCCGCTCATCTCGCCGGCCAGTGCGGCACCCGTCTCCTTCATCTTGGCCTTGATGAGGGAGTGGCCGGTCTTCCACATCAGCGGCCGGCCGCCGGCGCGGGCGATCTCGTCGTACAGCACCTGCGACGACTTGACTTCGGAGATCACCGTGGCGCCGGGTTGCGCGGCCAGGACCTGCCGGGCGTAGATCAGGAGCAACTGGTCGCCGTGGAGGATCGTGCCCGTTTCGTCCACGACGCCGATGCGGTCGCCGTCGCCGTCGAAGGCAATGCCGAGATCCGCCGACTGCTCGCGGACCACCCGGATCAGGTCGGCCAGGTTGGCGGCCACGGTGGGATCGGCCTCGTGGTTGGGGAACCGCCCGTCCACCGTGCAGTAGAGCTCGGCCACGCGGCACTTGAGGCTCCGCAGCAGGTCCGGCGCCACCAGGGCGGCGGTGCCGTTGCCGGCGTCCACTACCACCTTGGGCCGGCTGGCCAGTTCGCCGAACTGCTGCCGCAGCGCGGCGGCGTAGTCGGGGAGCACCGGGCGGCGCGCCACCGGCGCGTCGCCCGACTCGTAATCCTCCGCTTCGATGAGCCGGCGGATCTCCTGGATGGCGTCGTCGTACAGGGAGTCCGGCCCGCAGTTGATCTTGAAGCCGTTGTACTCGGGCGGATTGTGGCTGGCGGTCACGGCGATGCCGCCGCCGGCGCCGAGATGATGGATGGCGAAGTACATGACCGGCGTGGGGCAGATGCCCAGGTCCAGCACCCGGACGCCGGCGGCCCGCAGGCCGTCGATGAGTCGGGCGGCATACTCGGGGCCGCTCAGGCGCCCGTCGCGGCCCACCACGACATCCGACCGGCCGCGGCGCCGCAGGTAGGTGCCGGCGGCGCGACCGATGGCGGTCGCCAGCTCCGGTGTCAGTTCCTCGCCGACGATGCCGCGGATGTCGTAACGCTTGAACACATGGGGGACGGGAATCTGCATGGGTCGCTCCGGGGGCGGGTTCAGCGGCCGAGTTTTTTCAGCATCATGGTGTCGACGAGCTCGGGCACCAGATCTTTCATGGACCCGCCCCGGGTGTACACCTCCTTGACCAGCCGCGAGCTCAGGAAGGAGTACTTGAACGCCGGCACCAGGAACAGGGTTTCGATCTCCGGCGCCAGCTTGCGGTTCATCAGGGCCATCTGGAGCTCGTACTCGTAGTCCGAAACCGCCCGGATGCCGCGGATGATGACCGTGGCGCCGTGCCGGCGCGCCGCGTCCACCAGGAGGCCGCTGAAATGGATGGGCTCCACGCGACCCTTCAGTCCGCGGACGGCATCCCGGAGCATCGCCAGCCGCTCCTCCGGCGTGAAGCAGGCGGTCTTGTCGGCGTTGATCAGGATGGCGGGGATGACGGTGTCGAACACCTCGAGACTGCGCTGGATGATGTCCACGTGGCCGTTGGTGACCGGGTCGAACGACCCGGGATAAATGGCGATGACGGACTGTGGTTTCATGTGGTCTCCTCAGGGCGGGACCGGCGCTGGCGGACCCGCCCGGTGTCCGGGCCCCTTCCGGCGGCGTTTGCCGCGGGTCCGGCCGGTCCGGATCGATGGATGATCAATATAGGAGAAACGCTGGCGGCTGTAAAGGGGTTTCAAATCCGGTCGGGCGTCGCGGCGCCGCCGGACGCGCCGGTGGGGCAGGCGGCGAAGAAGGCGGTGATCCGGTCGCGGGCCTCCGCCAGGCTGTCGGCGGATTGCACCCGCGTGCGGAGGCTGTGGCCGAATGCCAGCGGTTGGGCCAGCCAGTGGGTGAAGATCTTCAGCCGCGAGAGGCGCCGCTCCGCCGGCAGGTAACGCTCCAGCAGCGCGATGAACTCGGCCAGAATTGCGGCCGGATCCGCCGGCGGGGCGGCCGGGTCGACGATTTCCCGGAACAGTCCCGGCCGCATGGCGGCGCCGCGGCCGATCATGATGCCATCGCAGCCGGTCTCCGCACGGAGGCGGTGCGCGTCTCCGGCAGTCAGGACATCGCCGTTGCCCACTACCGGCACTCCGGCCCACTGGCTCACCCGGGCGATGTAGTCCCACCGGGCGCGCCCCTTGAATTTCTCGTGCTGCCAGCGCGGGTGGACGGTCACGGTCTGGACGCCCTCCGCCCCCAGCATCCGGCAGAAATCCGGCAGGCCGGCGGCGTGTTCCGCCCAGCCCAGGCGGATCTTGGCGCTCAGGTGTCCGCCGAACGACCGCCGCACGGCCGTCACGACGGCGCGGGCCCGGTCCGGGTCGCGCATCAGGGCGACGCCCTGGCCCTTGGCGATGAGCCGCGGTGCGGCGCAGCCCATGTTCAGGTCCACCCGGGCCACTCCCCGCGACTCGAGCAGGGCGGCGGCGCGGCCCATCAGCTCGGGGTCGCCGCCGACGATCTGGTGGACGAGCCCCGCCTCGGCCGGATCCTGGATGAGAAACACCGACCGGTGCGCCGGCTCGCGGACCAGCCGGCCGGCGGAGAGCATCTCCGTGAAAAAGACGTCGCAGCCGCCGAAGCGTCGGAGCATCATCCGGAAGGCGGCGTGGCTCAGTTCCGCCATGGGCGCCAGCACGAGCGGGCAGTCATCGGGGTGTCCGAACGGCGTCGTGGCCGGCATTTTTGGGTGCGGGCTGGAATCGGCTGAGATGAGGGGCCTCCGAAGCGCCCCGCGCGGGAGCGGTGGCGTTGCAGGCCTCTTATACCACGCTGCCGCCAAGCTGTAAACGGCTGTCCCGTCGGCTGGGACACATTTTCTTGACACCTCTGGGGGGCTGGATTAAGATGAAACCAATCTGTAAATCGGGGCAACACCATGAAAGTAGATGACCTTTTGAAGATCGCCGTGGCGAAGGGGGCGTCGGACCTTCATCTCAAGGCGGGCTCGTTCCCGCACGTTCGTGTCAATGGCGAACTGGTGCCGCTGATCGACTTCAAGAAGCTGACAAAGGAAGACACGCTCCTCATGGCCTTCGGCATCATGAACAACCGCCAGAAGCTGTATTTCAAGGAAAACTCCGAGCTCGACCTGGCATACGGCGTCAAGGCCCTGGGCCGATTCCGCGTGAACGTCTTCCAGCAGCGGGGAACGGTCTCACTGGTCTTCCGCGTCATCCCAGCCAACATCAAGACATTCGACGAATTGAACCTGCCCGAGGTGCTCAAGAAGATCTCCCTGATCCCCCGCGGCCTGATTCTGGTCACCGGAACCACCGGTAGCGGCAAGTCCACGTCGCTGGCCACGATGATCGACTACGTCAACGAGAACGAGACCAACCACATCGTCACCATCGAGGACCCCATCGAGTTCCTCCACCGCGACAAGAAGTGCATCATCTCCCAGCGCGAGGTCAACGTCGACACCAAGAGCTTCGCCGACGCGCTGCGCAGCTCCCTGCGCCAGGACCCGGACGTGATCCTGGTCGGCGAAATGCGCGACCGCGAGACCATCGAGACGGCGCTGCTCGCCGCCGAAACCGGCCACGTGGTCTTCTCAACCCTGCACACCCTGGACGCCACCGAAACCATCAACCGCATCATCGCCGTGTTCCCGCCCCACCACCAGAACAACATCCGCATCCAGCTGGCGTCGCTGCTCCGGGCGGTCGTCTCCATGCGCCTGCTGCGGCGCTCCGACGGCAAGGGCCGCGTGCCGGCCATCGAAGTGCTCGTCGTGACCGAGTTCGTGCGCAACTGCATCAACGACCCGACCAAGACCAAGTTCATCAAGACCGCCATCGCCAGCGGCACCAGCCAGTACGGCATGCAGACGTTCGACCAGTCCATTTTCGGCTTCTACAAGAGAGGATTCATTTCCTACGAGGACGCCCTGGGGTACGCCTCCAACCCGGACGAGTTCAAGCTCCGGGTCCAGGGCATCTACTCCACCGCCGACAGCGCCCAGGAGGAGATGGAGAAGGAAATGGAGCGCATGCAGAACCTCTGATGCCTCCGGACGACACCCGCCTCCTCCAGTACGCGGTGCGTCTGTTGGCCCGCCGAGGGTATCCGGAAAAGGCCCTGCGCGAGCGCCTCCTGCGGCGATCGGCCGACGCCGCGGCCGTCGAAAAAGTCATAGACAAACTCAAGGCCTTAAACTATCTTAATGACTTTCACTGGGCCGGCCTGTGCGCCCGCGCCTGGGCCGTCGAGCGGCACTGGGGCCCCCACCGCATCCGGCACGAGCTGGTGGGACGCGGGGTGGACGCGGCGACGGCCGAGCGTGTCCTGGCCGCGACGATGGCGGAACACCCCGAACCGGAGGTGCTGGAGCAGGCCGTGGCCAAGTGGCAGCGGCTTGCCGGGCCGCCCCGCAGCGTCCAGGAGCTGAAACGACTGGAGACCTATCTGGCCCGTCGTGGATTCGGCTTTGACCGGATCCGGGAGCGGCTGGCCGAAATCGAACTGCCCGCAGAGGACGACGCCGATGACCGGTAACGAGATCCGCCAGAGCTTCCTGAAATACTTCGAATCCCGCGGCCACCGCCTGGTGCGCAGCTCCGCGCTGGTGCCGGAGGGGGACCCGACGCTGCTCTTCACCAACGCCGGGATGAACCAGTTCAAGAACACCTTCCTGGGCAAGGAGCGCCGCGACTACACCCGGGCCGCCTCCTGCCAGAAGTGCATGCGCGCCGGCGGCAAGCACAACGACCTGGAGAACGTGGGCCGGACCGCCCGGCACCACACCTTCTTCGAGATGTTGGGCAACTTCTCGTTCGGCGACTACTTCAAGGCGGAGGCCATCGAGTTCGCCTGGGAGCTGGTCACGAAGATCTACGGACTCGATCCCGCCCGGCTCTATCCCACCATCTTCGAGGCGGACGACGAGGCCGACGGCCTGTGGCGCCGCATCACCGGGCTGCCGGCGGAGCGGATCCTCCGCTTCGGTGAGAAGGACAATTTCTGGGCGATGGGCGACACCGGGCCGTGCGGGCCCTGCTCGGAAATCCTCTACGACCTGGGCGCCAGCCCGGCCGGCCACACCGACTGCGGGCCCACCTGCGACTGCGGCCGCTACCTGGAGATCTGGAACCTGGTCTTCATGCAGTACGAGCGCGACGCGGCCGGGACGCTCCATCCGCTGCCGGCGCCGTCCATCGACACCGGCATGGGCCTGGAGCGGCTCACGTCGGTGCTCCAGGGGAAGCTGTCCAACTACGACACCGACCTGTTCATGCCGCTGATCCGCGAGACCGAGGGGATCGCCGGAGTGCGGTACGGCGGGGACCCCCGCGGCGACCTGTCGCTCCGGATCATCGCCGATCACAGCCGGGCCGGCGCCTTCCTCGTGGCCGACGGCGTCCTGCCTTCGAACGAGGGCCGGGGCTACGTGCTGCGCAAGATCCTGCGCCGGGCCCTCCGCCACGGGCGGATGCTGGGCCTGCACGAACCGTTCCTGCACCGGCTCGCCGGCACGGTGATTGACCGGATGGGCGACGTCTACGACGAGCTGGTCAGCCGGCGCGACTACATCGCCCGGGTGGTGCAGGCCGAGGAGGAGAAGTTCTCCTCCACCCTGGACTTCGGGCTCAAGAAGCTGGACGAGGCGGTGGCCGGACGCGCCGGCGCCGACGTGCTCATCGGCGGGGCGGACATCTTCCGCCTCTACGACACCTACGGCTTCCCCACCGATCTGCTGGCCGAGATCGCCGAGGAGCGGGGCTGGCGCCTCGACATGGACGGCTTCGCGGCGGAGCTCACCCGCCAGAAGGAGCGCGCCCGCGCCTCCTGGAAGGGCGAGGCGCAGAAATCGGTCCCGCCCGCCATCCGCGACCTGGCGGAGGCCAGCCCCGCCGCGTTCCTCGGCTATGAGACGACGCAGGTCGACGACGCCCGCGTGGTGGCGCTCCTGCGTGACGGCGAGCGGATCGAGGAACTGGGCGAGGGGGCGGAGGGGGACGTGCAGCTCGATCGCACCCCATTCTACGCCGAGTCCGGCGGCCAGGTGGCCGACCAGGGCTTCATTCGGACCGCGACCGGGACCGCCCGCGTGCTGGACGTCCAGACGCCGGTGGGCGGCGTCATCCTGCACCGGGTGCGGATGCTGCAGGGCACGCTGCGCGCCGGCGAGACGGTCGCCGCCGTGGTGGACGCCGACCGCCGGTTCGCCACCGCCTGCAATCACACCGCCACCCACCTGCTGCACGCGGCGCTCCGCGACGTGCTCGGCGAACACGTGAAGCAAGCCGGCTCGCTGGTGGCCCCCGACCGGCTGCGGTTCGACTTCAGCCACTACACGGCGGTGAGCCCGAGCGAGCTGGCCGCCATCGAGGCCGAGGCCAACGAGCAGATTTGGCGGGACCGGCCCGTGCGGACCAGCGTGATGGCCATCGACGAGGCGGTGGCCAGCGGCGCCATGGCCCTGTTCGGGGAGAAGTACCAGGAGACGGTCCGCGTCATCGCCGTGGAGGGATTCAGCCGCGAGCTCTGCGGCGGGACGCACCTGGAGCGCACGGGCCAGATGGGCGTGGTCAAGATCCTCGCCGAGAGCAGCATCGCCTCGGGCGTGCGGCGCATCGAGGCCGTCGCCGGCCCGAACGCCTACCGGCGGTTCGCCGAGAGCGAACAGCTCCTGGGCCGGCTCCACCGCGCGTTGAAGGTGGAGCCGGAGCAGCTGCCCGCCCACGTCGAGGAGCTGCAGGAGACCATCCACCGCCACCAGAAGGAGCTGGAGCGCCTGCGGATGCGCCTGGCGTCCGGGATCGTCGGCACCATCGCCGCCCAGGCCGAAACCGTGGCCGGCGTTGCCGTGGCGGCGGGCGTGGTCACCGACGTGGACCGCAACGCGCTGCGCGCCCTCACCGACCAGCTGCTCCGCCGGTTCGAGCGGGCGGTGGTGGCCCTCGGCGCCGAGATCGACGGCAAGGCGGCGCTGGTGGTCATGGTGTCGCCCGAGGAGGCGAAGCGCCTCCCGGCTCGGCAACTGGCCCAGGAGCTGGCCGCCATCGTGGAGGGGAGCGGCGGCGGGCGGCCCAACATGGCCGAGGCCGGCGGCAAGAATCCGGCGCGCCTTGCGGAAGCCGCCGCGGCGCTGCCGCGCCTCGTGGACGCGCTGTCCGCCCGGTAGCCACCACCACCCATCTGTCTTCGTGCTCGTAATCGTAATTCGTAATCGTAATCGTAATCGTAATCGTGCTCGTAATCGTGCTCGTCATCGTGTTCGTGATCGAGGCTCGAGACTAGAGGCTCGTTCCCGTAACGCGGACATTGGACTTCGGACATCGGATTTCGTGCTCGTAATTCATAATCGTGATCGTAATCGTGATCGTAATCGTAATCCCAACCCGGCGGAGCGGAACCCGTTGATTGAAAGTATCTGGAATTCACTCGTCCAACCAGTCATTCATTGATCGGCCCGGCGCCTTAGAAATGTGCACGATCCACCGGTTGGTAACGTGGAGGTACCGCGAGCGGCAGCGAGCGGCGCAAAAGCCCAATCGGCACGCCTGACCCCAGGTGTCCAACCACTCTGTTCCTGCCGCTTGAATGCTTCCGGGATCAACGGGCCAACCATCGCCGCGGGTTCGACAGCGGCGCCTCAGGTCGCGTGACACGCACGGCCGCTACCGTGATGGAATGGTGTCGCGGCGTCGGGGCATCGAGGCGGCTGGCCCCACGCGCCGCTCGCTGCCGCTCGCGGTACCTCCCACCCGCCGGCTGTTTGATCTTGCTCATGGCTTCAGTAAAAAATCCTGCCAAAAATTGACAGAAAATCGAGAGTAACTGAGTAATCGTAATCGTGCTCGAGACTCGAGGATCGATCCCGACGTGCACAGCACGGAACCAGAGCGGCGTCATGCCGCCGTACACCAGATCGTCATGCTGTTTCACGATGGATCGCGGCCAGGCAGCAGGCCGCCTCCGGCGGGACGCGGCCAACTCCCGATCCGATTGCGATTCTCGATTACGATCACGATGACGATTACGAATTACGAGTTTAGGGGCAGGCGGCCGGTGCGGCGGAGGTGGGCGTAGAGCAGGGTGCCGCCGGTGACGGCGACGGGGAGGCAAATGAAGTTCAGCAGCGGGATCCAGAGCATCGCCGCCGTGGCCGCGCCCAGGCCCATC
>JAKQOW010000026.1 GCA_029565065.1 Acidobacteriota bacterium
GCCGTAGGCAGCGGCGACGGCCTGATCCAGTTGTGCCTGGCGGAGCGTCAGCCCGGCGGGTTTTTCGTTGTAGAGATTGGTCAGCGTGCGCTTCTTCCAGGCTACTGCATGTTCCGGTTTGGGGACCGGTCGCGGCGGGAAGCCCGCCTGCTCCTCCTCCGGCGTGATTTCCCAGTCGAGCCAGCCCTCGGGATTGAGCCACTTTTCCCGCCAGGCCGCGAGGTCCGCGGCAGCAGCGGCGATGGCGGCGAAGGCATCGCCCTCAGGGGCGGTCTTTGCCTGGAGGTCGAATCCAGACGGGAAGGGGAAGGTTTCAAAAGTCACACTGGCGTTGTAACGGCGTGCTGTTGGGTGATTACCATATGGTGATCCCATTGACATTGTCCAGACTTCATGAATTCGACTAGATAAGATGCCAAGAGTAATGTCATCTTGTCGTGGGACAACTATGAGGCTGTGCTCGGGCGCCAAAGCCACGGGGAATTTGACGAAGAAGCGGTGCTTGGCCGTCTCCGGCGTGGCGATGTAGTGGGTGAGGCCCGCCAGGGCAGTGCGCAAGGCCGGACGTTTCTCGCCATGCTGCCACCACCTTTCCGCCCGTGCCGCCCGATTGTTGTTGATCCGGATCGGTTTGACAGCGGCCTCCACGTAGGCGAAGGGTGCAAGGTAGTCGGCGGCCTCGGCCAGTTCCAGGGCCGCGAAGTCCACCACCCAATGACCGGCCCAGCGCCGGGTGATGTCGGCGCCGTTGTAGATGGGGCGCACCACGTCGCTGTTGGGGCGGCCGTTCGGGTTGCCCGACTCCCTGAGCCATTTCAAGGCCGTGGCCGTATCCACCTTGAAGGGGCCGGCCAGGCAGACGCCGAAAAAGGAGCGCCCCTTGTTGGCGGGGAGCGGTTGCGCTTGCGTGAGGTCCGTCGCCGCTTGGCCCGGCGCGCTTCCGGTCAGATCGGCATGAATGGCGGCCACGGGCTTGCCGTCCAGTCGCGGCTCGCCGCCGGCCTTGCCGAAGCAGATCAGGCTGACACGGACTGCCGCCCCTTCGTTAACCCACGCTTGGTCGTTCCACGTTTCAAATATAGATGTGGTTTCAATAATTCTCTGCAATACTTTTCTATTTGCGCCACGAGAAATCACGTTGGTGGCGACCAGACCCGCCGCCGTCGCGCTGCCCGCCTCGATTTGCGCCCGGGCCTTCTCGAACCAGTAGGTTACCAGGTCGGCGCCGCCGGACACGCGGCCTTCGTAACACTTTCTCAGCGTATCGACATAAGCGTCGCCCAGCTCGCCGCGCATCATCTTGTCGCCCAGGAAAGGCGGATTGCCGATGATCACGTCCGCTTCGGGCCATACCGACTCGCTGCCGTCGGGGTT
>JAKQOW010000039.1 GCA_029565065.1 Acidobacteriota bacterium
ATCTGCCGCAACCACGGGGCGGTTGCCTTGGCGATCGGGGGAATCGCCGACCATGCCCATACGCTGCTCGGTTTCAAACCCACCCATCGATTGTGCGACCTGGTTCGTGAAATCAAAGGGGGCGCTTCGGAATGGGTTCACCCGGTGCAGAACGCGCCCTGGTTCGATTGGCCGGACGGATATTCGGCGTTCTCGGTGAGTGCCTCTCAGGTCCCAGCCGTCCGGCGGTACATTGAGAACCAGGTGGAACACCACCGGCGGGTATCGGCGCGAGAGGAGTTGGTTCGGTTGCTCCGTCTGCACCACATTGCGGTTGACGAACGATATCTGCGATGATCTTCTCCGCGCCCCTGATCAGGGGCGCGCGACGTCAAATAAAACGACTTTCCAGGCGCTGCCCCGCGTGCGCGGGGCTGCGCCTGGCTATTTTCGTCGTGAATGGGTGGACGGTGCCGGTCGAGGGTGGGAGGGGCGATCCCGTCGATGGCATGGCGAAAATCCTGCCAAAAATTGTCAGAAAAGCGGGAGTAACTGAGTAATCGTGCTCGCAATCGTCATCGAGACTCGAGGCTAGAGGCTCGTTCCCGCCATGCGGACATCGGATATCGGACTTAGGATTTCGTGCTCGTAAATCGTAATCGCCATCGTAATCGTAATCGTAATTCGTGATCATGCTTGTGATCGCGACTCGATGCTCGTTCCCGTAATGTGGACATCGGACATCGGATCTGGGACCTCGGTTCTGGTTACCGGATATTTTAAGTCCGGAACCCAGATCCCAGATCCCAGAACCCAGGTCCCAGGTCCCAGAACCCAGGGCCCCGAGTTCCGGCACTGTCCCCCTCGACCCCAGATAGCCAATGACAAATAATCAGTCAGCGATAACCAAAAATCCGAAAACTGAAAATAGTTGTATCTATTCTTCTGCACCCGTGGTATCGTGCCCCCCTGTTTGCTACCGGAGTCCCGGACGGTTTGCCTGCTATGGAGCCTGGTTCGCCGAATTTCCCATACTCCCGGAGATAAGCGGCGGCCCACCGGCACCCTACCGTTTATTCAGCCCCAGAATCAGCCGGAACCACACCAGGGCGTGACGCCCTGTCTGCCACAGGCGCGCCCGCCGCGCCCCGCAGAGATATATTCAAGGAGCAGTATGTCCCGTTCGATCACCTCAATTTCCGAGCGCCCCGCCGTTGCAGAACAGGCAGCAGCGGCTGGCCCGAAGTCCGCTCAGTCCAATCGGTCCGACAATCCGGCGGCTGGAGCGGAAGTTTCTTTCAACGGCTTGGGTTTGCCCCCGGCCCTGTTGCATGCCGTGCAGAAGATGGGCTTCGCCCGACCCACGCCCATCCAGCACCGGGCGATTCCGGTGCTGCTGACGGGGCGCGACCTGATGGCCACCGCCGTCACCGGCAGCGGCAAGACCGCCGCCTTCCTCCTGCCCATTCTGAACCGCCTGGCCGTCCGGCAGCCAGATGGCCCGCGGGCCCTCATCCTGGCGCCCACGCGGGAACTCGCCGTGCAGATCCTCGATCACTTCCGCGTCCTCGCCGCCGGCACCGGCTTGCGGGGCGTCGCCGTGTACGGCGGCGTGTCCGCCGGTCCGCAGGAGCAGGCGCTGCGCGCCGGCGTGGACGTGCTGGTGGCCACGCCGGGCCGCCTGCTGGATCACCTGCAGCACAGCTACGCGAAGATGGATCGGCTGGAGTGCCTGGTCCTGGACGAGGCGGACCGCATGCTGGACATGGGATTCATCCCCGACATCCGGCGGATCCTGGGCCGTCTGCCCCTCAAGCGCCAGACCATGCTGTTTTCGGCCACGCTGCCGGAGACCATCATGGAGCTGGCCCGGCGGATGCTCCGCGATCCGGTCACGATCCAGATCGAGACGCAGCCGGCCCCTGCCCGCGGCATCACCCACCGTGCCTACGCGGTCCCGACTGAGTTGAAAACCCGCCTGCTGGCGGAAATCCTGCGGCGGGAAAATCCCCGGCGGGTACTCGCCTTCACCCGCACCCGGCACCGGGCGAACCGCCTGGCGGACTTCCTGGTCAACCAGGGCTTCGGTGTCGCCCGGATCCATGGCAGCCGCAGCCAATCCCAGCGGGACGAAGCGATGAAAGGATTCCGCACCGGCCGCTATCCGGTCCTGGTCGCCACCGACATCGCCGCCCGGGGGATCGACGTGACGGGGCTGGACCTGGTGGTGAACTTCGACGTGCCCGGCTCAGCCGAGGATTACATCCACCGGGTGGGGCGCACCGCCCGAGCCGACGCCGTCGGTTGCGCCTATACCTTGGTGGCGCCCGATGAGGAGGACGGCCTGCGGGCCGTCGAGCGCGGTATCGGCCGCCGGATCTACCGCGAGCGCGTGGCGGAGTTCGATTACCAGCAACCGGCCCAGGGACGGTTCGAAGTGCCGCTGGCCGACCGCATCGCCGCCATCCGCGCCCGCAAGTCCGAGGATCGGGCCCGGGCCCGTGCCAAGGCGGAACGCCGCGCCCAGGCCGGGCAACGGGGCCGGGCCGGGCAGGAGAGCCAGTCGAAACACCAGAGTCAGTCCGAACACCGCGGTCAGAGCGGCAACGGCGGCCAGGTCGCCCGCCGGGACCGGACCGCCGGCGGCGAGGACCAGCGGCGTGGGGCCCGTCCGCCGAAGCGCGGCGAGACGCACTCGACGCCGCCGCCAGCGCTGGCGCGCTACGTCGGCCGCGGTCCCGTGGCCGAGCTCATCATGTCGGGACAAATCCCGGAACGGGAACCCCGCCGTGGCTTCGATCGGCCGGCCGAGCGGCCGTTCAAGCACAGAAAGTGAGCAGCCGGTAATCCCTGTTGGACTGAGCGGCCGATCCGCCGGGAGGCGGAATACGACCGTTCCGGGGACATGCCTGATTCCTCGAGAACGCGCCTCGGTGCCTCAGCGCGTGTCGTCACTCCGTGCCGGCGCCGCCGGGGTGTCCTCCAGGTATTTCTTCACCGTCCGCCAGTCGAGATCCAGGCGGCGGGCCACCTCACCGTATGATCCGAGGCGCTCGTGTAGGAGCCGGGCATACTCGGCCAACAGCTCTCGGGCGGAGAGACGGCCGTCGCGCATGGCCACGGCCAGCTCCGCGGCGGCGTCGCCGTCCGGAACGGCCGGCACGCCGTCATACCGCCGCTTGAGCAGAATGCGCCGCACGCACTGTTCCAGCTCCCGGACGTTGCCGGGCCAGTCGTAATCAGGCCCCGGGCTCTCCCGGATCGCTGCCAAAACCACCTCGACGGGCTCGGGCGCGGGCTGGCCCAGCAGCCGCGCCACGGTGGCCGCCACCAGCGTCGCCAGCTCCCGCGGCTCCTCGGCCAGGCGCTGCCGGAGCGGCGGCACCACGATGGTGTCGGAGCAGAGACGATAGTAAAAATCAGCCCGGAAGCGGCCGCCGGCCAGCAGCTCCGGCAGCGGGCGGTTGGTGGCGGCGATGATACGTCCGGCGAACCGCTCGCGGACGTGGCTGCCCACGGGCGTGAACGTCCTCTCCTGGAGCACCTGGAGCAGCTTGATCTGGATGGTGGCCGGCACATCGCCGATTTCGTCGAGGAAAACCGCGCCGTGCGGGCTGCACATGGCCAGGGCGCCTCGGTGGTCCTCCACCGCGCCGGTGAACGCGCCCTTGCGGTGCCCGAAGAGCTCCGCCTCGATGAGTCCCTCGGCGAACTGCGACAGGTTCAGCGCCGTGAACGACCGGGTGAAGCTCTCGACGAACGCCCCGCGGCGCGGGTCGAACGGGATGAAGCCGGACCGGCCGATGGCCGCCGCGGCGGTGCCCTTGCCGGTGCCCGTCTCGCCGAGCAGCAGGGTGGAAAAGTCCTCCATCCGGCGCCACAGCCAGCGGCCGTAGAGCCCCAGGTCGCAGGTGAACACGTTGTTCCACAGTTCGCGCCGCAGCCGGGCCATGCCCGGGCTTTCTCCCAGCAGCGCCTCGCGGATGAAGTAGAAGGCGCGGCGCAGTTGAAAACAGAGCGCCAGGTAGCGGCCGGCGTCGGCGGCGGAGAATCCGCGGCGCTGAAGCTCCTCCAGGGCGGCCTGGGCGAACGGCACCGCCAGCGGGGCGTCGCCGGAGGTGAGCTGGCGGCGGATGTGGTCATCGAACGGCTCCTGGTGCCGGTAGAAGAAATCGAAGAGAAGGGCGGCTTCGACGAGCGGCCGGTCGGCGGGGCTGAAGCCGTCCAGATGGAGGGGCGCCGCGGCCTCCAGCCGCTCCAGACGCGCGTGCACCCGCGCGATCCCGCGTTCCACGACGTCGGCACCGGCCGTGCCGGCGGTCGCCCCGGCCAGAGCCAGGTCCGCCTCGATCCGTTCCGCGCTGAACGGATTGGCGAACACCGCCTGCTCCACCTGCCGGAACATCTCCCGGTCCGCCGCGGTCAATCTGCGCTCGCTGGCCATGCCCGCCTCCACAGAACACATTTTTTGCTGCCATATTATACAAAAAATGATGTCATCGCTCACGCGCACCGACACCTAGCCGGCGGGACGGTGACGGATCTGCCTGTCCGTCGGCCGGGCCGGACTGACGGGTGGGGGAGCCCGGCCCGGGAGCCGGAGTCGAGAGCCGGGACCCGCCACGGGGCGTCGGATCCGGGAGCAGTTATCCGGACCGATTTGTGGACTCGGAAACCGACAGGTGCCGACGGCCTCGGCTGAAAGGCGAGACGGATTACCGGCTTGAGCTCACCCGATGGAATTCGGCAGACCCGGCGGCGATGGAATCATCGTTGCCGGGTGTCGAAGCGGCAACGCAGAGTGAAGGCGGTCCACTGACCGCCAGGTCCCTCGGCGGTCCAGGCGTCCTGGCCGTCACCGAAGATGTACCACTTGTGCGTCTGCAGAAACAGGTCCAGGTAATCGGTGAGGTGCACGCCGGCGCCCCACTGGAGCCGCAAGGCCCGGACGGCCGCCGACGCGGTGTATTCCTGCTGGGGACGGTTCTCGCCCATGGCCAGGAACGGTTTGGCGAACACAAAGACGCGGTTGAAACCCGTCGGCTCGAGGTAGACTTCCGCCTCCAGGCTGTAGCGGAGATAGTAATCGCCCATCCAGTCCAGTCCTTCGTCGGTGACGAAACCGCGGATGTTCATGTCCATCTCGTTGTGCGGCGGGTGCACGGACATGTCCATGTGGCCGTAAAAATCAAACCAGCGCTTCGAGGTTTGGCCGGGAACAAAAGCGGACAGCGCGCCGACGACCAGCAGCAGGCCGGCCAGCAAACGGGACACGGTGTTCGACATGAGGATCTCCTCGGAGGTTAGTGGTAGTGGCTCATTATATCGCGGCTCACCGGCTTTTGATCTTGGCCAGGTTGGCGCGGACCTGCGCGGCGTAGGCGCCCTGCGGATCCTTCGCCAGGTAGGCTTCGAGCTCGGGGACGATGAGGTCGAAGCGCCCCTGCTGGTGGTAGATCTTGGCGAGCAGCAGGTGCACGTCGGCGCTCGTGCCGGGCAGCCCCGCCGCCTTGCGGCAGGACGCCTCGGCCGCCGTCACGTTCCCGGAGTCGAAATAGAACTTGCCCAGCGCCATGTGCGGCTCGCCCTTGCCCGGGTGGAGCAGGATGGTCTCCTCCAGCAGCCGCAACGCCTGACTGAGACGCCCGGTGGCGGCGTACAGCTCGGCCAGATTAATCCGCCCGTACATGTTGGCCGAATCGACATCCAGGCAGTTGAGGAACATGTTCTCGGCCTTCTGCGCATCGCCGGTGGCGCGGTAGCACAGCCCCAGGTCATTGAACGCCTGTGGAAAGGCGGGGTGGATCTGGATCGCCCGGGTGAAATACTTGATGGCGTCGGAGTATTTACGCTCGTGCAAGGAGGCCTTCCCTTTGCGATACTCCTTGTCCGCCTTTTCCGGAATGGCCAGCTGGGTGACGGAGACGGTGGGCGTCTGCGGGATCACCGGGAAATTCCGCTCGGGCTCGAGCTGGACCATGACCCGACGGGTGACGCCCCCCTGGCCGATGAGTTCCAGGGACTCTTCCTCCTGCCGGAAGCCGGCCAGCCGCACCACGATCCGGTACCGGCCCGGGTACATCTTCTCGAAACGGAAATTGCCGTAGGCATCGGCGATGCGCATGCCCACCAGCTCTTCTTCCCGGTACAGCTCCACCTCGGCGCGGTTGACCATCCGGGCGTTGTTGGCCAGCTTGACGGTGCCCTCGATGGTGCTGGGTTGCACCGGCGGCCGGGGCGGTTTGCCCGTTTGGCCGTAACCGACGGTCATCAGGACGAGGGTGAGGATCGGTCCCAGAATCCTGCGGGTGAAGGATGGGGTCATGACACCTCCCGCTCAGACGATGCCATCATTATAGTATTGAAGAAACCGACCGGGGAAGCGGATTCAAGCGGCATGCCGGCGGGAGGATCATCCCGCCGACGACTCCGATACGCACACCCGGTTGCGTCCCCCCTGCTTGGCCTGGTACAGCGCCGCGTCGGATGCGCGAAGGAGGGCCTGGGTGAGGGCGGTGATGTCGGAGCTCCCGGCGGCGGGACGGATGGTCCCCACGCCGACACTGACCGTGACCCACGGTCCGGCGGATGATTTCGGGTGGAGGATCCGGAGCGCCTCCACGACGGCCCGCATCTCCTCGGCGACACGAACCGCTCCGTCGGCGTCGGCGGCGGACAGAATCGCCGCGAACTCCTCGCCGCCGTACCGGGCCAGGAAGTCGCCCGGGCGGTGCAGGCAGGACCGGATGGTGCAGGCGACCTGGACGAGGCAGCGATCGCCTGCGGGGTGGCCGGCCTGGTCGTTGAAGTCCTTGAAATGGTCGATGTCGATCATCAGCAATGACAGCGGCTGAGTCTCGCGGACGCAGCGCCGGATCTCCTGGAGGAGTTGGGAATCGAAGCAGCGGCGGTTGCAGATGCCGGTCAGCCCATCCAGGCGGGCGAGGCGTTCCAGGATGGTGTTTGTCTTCCGCAGGGTCTCCTGCTGCCGTTCGATCCGACGCCGGGCGTCCCGCAGTTGGTGCATCAGCAGCGCCGTGGTCCAGATCATGCCCACCGACAGGATCCGGTTCGTCACCGGAATGAACGACCAGACGCCGACCGTGGGAGAAATCCAGTAGCCGACTGCAACCAGCAGGGAACAGCCCGCCGCCAGCAGCCAGATCAGCCGGGGTTGCCGGACGGAGGGGCAGAGCAGCAGCACGGCCACGTACAGGATCCCGTCGGCGATCCCGAGGGGAGTGATGGCGTCCAGGGCCAGGATGGCCAGGGCCAGCACGAGACACAACGCGGTGTCGATGGCCGGACCGACCACGTTCCGTGTCCGGTCGGACGCCGGATCAGCCGGTTGGCTCCATTGGGTTGTGACGCCGTCATCCCGGTGGGGATTCGCCTCCATGACCTGTCTCCGCGAAGCCGAGCCATTGGAGACAGCATAGCGTGAAACGGTGCGCGGTGATTTGATCCAGGTCAAAAACAGATTCCGCTCCGCCTTCTCCTCATCGCGCGACCTGCCGTCGCCGCCTGACCGCAGCCGGGATCCTAGCCGTAGCGGCCCTCGATGTATTCGGCGGTCTTGGGATTGCGGGGATTCAGGAAGAGGTCGGTGGTGCCGGCGTGCTCCACCACCTCGCCGAGGAGCATGAACAGGCACTCGTCGCTGGTGCGGCGCGCCTGGGCCATGTTGTGGGTGACGATGACAATGGTGTAGCGGCCGCGGAGCTGGAACATCAGCTCCTCGATGGCCCGGGTTCCTTCCACGTCCAGAGCCGAACACGGCTCGTCCATCAGGATGACCTCCGGCTTCAGGGGCAGCAGCCGGGCGATGCACAGCTTCTGCTGCTGCTCCAGCTGGAGCGAGGTGGCGCGGGCGCCCAGCCGGTCCTTGAGGAGATGCCACAGCCCCACCTCGGTGAGCGCCCGCTCCACCTCCTCGTCCAGAAGGCGGCGGGTGAGCTCGCGCCGGGGCGTGTGGGTGCGCAGACCGAAGACGACGTTCTCGTAGACCGACAGCGGCAGCGGATTGGGACGCTGGAACACCATGCCCACCGCCTTGCGCAGCTCCACGAGCGAAACATCCGGGTCGTAGATGTTCTTGCCCAGGATGCGGATCTCGCCGGCGGTTCGCACGTTGGGGTACCGCTCGTTGATCCGGTTGAAGCAGCGGAGCAGGGTGGTCTTGCCGCAGCCGCTCGGGCCGATGAGGCCGGTGATCAGGCCGCGGCGGAAGTGGATGGACACGTTTCGCAGGGCCTGGAAGGAGCCGTACCAGAGGTTCAGCTTGTCCGTCCAGATACCCTCGCCGGCGTCCGTCTCGGGGACGGCGGGAGCGGCGACGGGGAGGTCGACTGTCGGCGGATCAACCGAAGATGCCATTGACGTACTCCAGGGTCTCCTTCCGGCTCGGCTGGTCGGAGAAGATGACCTCCGAGCGGTCGAGCTCGATGATCCGGCCGTTCCACAGGAACATGGTCCGGTCGGTGAGCCGCCGGGCCTGATGGGTCAGGTTGGTGACGAGGATGATGGTGATCTCGCGCCGCAGCTCCCGCAGCACGTCCTCGATGCGCATGGTGGTGACGGGGTCGATGGCGATGGAAAATTCGTCGAGGCACAGGATCTCCGGCTGATGCGACAGCGCCCGGGCGATGGTGAGGCGCTGCTGCTGCCCACCGGAGAGGGCGGTGCCGAGGTTGTCCAGCCGGTCCTTGACCTCGTCCCAGAGCGCCGCCTGGCGGAGGCAGCGCTCCACGAGCGGGTCGAGTTCGGCGCGGCGGGTCAGCCCGGCGCAGCGGGGCGCGAAGGCGACGTTGTCATAGATGGAGAGCGGCAGGCCCACCGGCAGCGGCGCCACCATGCCGATGGTGCGGCGCAGCGCGTGGACGTCCCGGACGGCGCGGATGTCCGCGCCGTCGATCCGGATCTCGCCGGTGACGCGGGTGCCGGCGACGAAGTCGATGGTGCGGTTCAGGCAGCGCAGCAGCGAGGTCTTGCCGGAGCGGGCCGGGCCGATGATTCCGAGAATCTCGTTGGGACGGACGTCGAAGGTGATGCCGTGGATCACCTCGGTGCCGCCGTAGGCGAGGCTCAGGTCCTGGACCGCGATCTTGGGCGTGGATGCGTCCATGGCCGTCACCACCGCTTCCGGTTTCGGAGCCACACCCGCAGGGCGATGGCTGCGGCGTTGACCGCCAGCACCGCTCCGAGGAGCACCACGGCGGTGGCCCAGGGGATGGCCTCCCGCACGTTGGGCACCTGGGTGGAGACCGTGTATAGATGCATCGACAGCGCCATGCACTGGTCGGTGAGGCGGTAGGGGAACAGGTCGCCGCGCTGCACCGCCTTGAAGAAGACCGCACCCGTGAACAGGATGGGCGCCGTCTCGCCGGCGGCGCGGCTCACCTGCAGGATCACGCCGGTGAGGATGCCGCTGATCGAGTTCGGCAGCACGATGGCCCGGATGGTCTGCCAGCGGGTGGCGCCGACGTTCCAGCACGCCTCGCGGAATGCGGCGGGCACCGCGGCCAGCGCCTCGCGGGTGCTGGCGATGATCACCGGCAGGGTCATGATGGCCAGGGTGAGCGAGGCGGCCAGGATCGAGTAGCCGAACCGGGCCGCGTAGACGAACGCTCCCAGGCCGAACAGGGCGTGGACGATGCTGGGGACGCCGGCCAGCGAGATCACCGCCAGGTTGATGGCACGGGTGAACCAGTTGTCGCGGGCGTATTCGTTGAGGTAGATGGCGGCCAGCACACCGATGGGCGCCGAGACGGCCAGCGAGATGACCACCAGGTAGACGGTGCCCACGAGCGCCGGCCAGATCCCGCCTTCGGTCATGCCACGCCGGGGGACGTCCACGAGGAATTCCCAGCTCAGCGCCGGCCAGGCCTGGATGATCAGGTGGCTGATGATGGCCAGCAGCGGCAGCACCATCAGCACGGCCATGGCCAGCAGCACCAGCCGTACCGCGGCCTGCTGCCGCTCCTTCCGGACGACGAGCGGTGTCCGGGTGAAGCGCGCGGAAACGGGGGTGACGGGTGGCGGGCTCATGATCGGCTACTTCCTGGCGCGGGCGCCCCGGATGATCAGGTCGGCCGCCAGGTTGACGAGCATCGTGATGGCGAACAGCAGCACTCCGGTGAGGAAGAGCACCTGGTAGTGCTCCGAGCCGGCGGGCGCCTCGCCGAGTTCCGCGGCGATGTTGGCGGTCAGGGTCCGGACCGAGTCCAGGATGCCGTGGGGGATCTGCACGGCGTGGCCGGTGGCCATGAGCACGGCCATGGTCTCGCCGATGGCGCGGCCCACCCCGAGCAGCACGGCGGCCAGCAGCCCGTGGCGCGCCGCCGGCAGCAGCACCCGGAACACGAGCTGCCAGCGGGTGACGCCCAGGGCCAGCGCCGCCTCGACGTAGGAGTCGGGCACGGCCTTGAGGGCGTCCTCGCCGATCGAGACGATGATGGGCACGCTCATCAGGGCGAGGATGATCCCGCCGTTGAGCACGTTCACGCCCACCGGCGCGCCGGTGTACGTCACGATCAGCCGGCTCATCACCGTCAGCCCGATGAAGCCCCACACCACGCTCGGGATGGCCGCCAGCAGCTCGATGATGATCTTGAGCGTCTCCCGCAGGCGCGGGCCGCAGAACTGGGACAGGAACACCGCGCCGCCGACGCCGAACGGGACGGCCAGGATCATGGCCAGCACGGTGACGGCCAGCGTCCCCGCCGACAGCGCCAGGGTGCCGTAGCGCACGTTGGAAACCGACGTCGGATACCACTCGGTGCTGAAGAGGAACTGCGTCAGCGAGAACCGGTCGCTGAACAGCACCGGCGCGGCCTCGCGGAAGATGAAGAACAGGATGGCCAGGATGAAGACGATGGCACTCACGCCGCTGGCGTAGATCAGGAGCTCGATGCCCCGCTCGCCCCACACCGCGCGCCGGGGGCGGGTCGGACGGGGCGGGACGGCTGCGCCGGTGGAGGATGTGGATGCCATATGCGATGCCTGATTGGTTCCGCTGCTGGATTCCGTCGATGGGCCGCGGTTGCAGCCGCGGCCGGGAACGCCCGCCGACGGCGCGCTCCCGGCCCTACTGGCGACGCTGCTCGGGCGGCAGCGGCACGTAACCACTTTCCGCGAGGATCTGCTGCCCGGCGTCGGAGAGGATCCAGGCGACGTATGCTTTCACCGCCCCTTGCGGTTCGCCCAGGGTGTAGAGCTGCAGCGAGCGCGCCAGAGGATATGATTTGTTCAAGGTGTTCTCCACCGAGGGCGCGACAGGCTCCTCACCCGTTTTGGGCGAGATGCGGAGCATCTTCACCGCCGGGGTGGCGTAGCCCATGCCGCTGTAGCCGATGGCCGTGGGCGTGCTGCCGACGAGTTCCACCACTTCCTTCGACCCGTTCATGTCGCGGGAGCCCAGCTTGAAGTCGCGCTTGCCCAGCACGTGGTCGCGGAAGAACTCGTAGGTGCCGGAGCTGGACTGGCGGCTCACCCGCACGATGGTGTCGTCGGTGACGCCGGGAATCGCCACGCCGAGCTGCGCCCAGTTCACCGTGGCGCCCCCCTCGCCGAAGATCTCGGCCAATTGCTCGTTGCTCACGGCCTCGAGGGGATTGCTCTTGTGCACGTACACGGCCAGGGCGTCGTAACCGACGATGATCTCCTTCGGTGTCTGGCCGGTGTGGCGCCTGGCCTGCTCGATCTCCTCCGGCTTCATGTTGCGGCTGGAGGTGGCGATGTCCACGGTGCCGCGGATGAGCGCGGCGATCCCGACACCGGAGCCGCCGCCGGAGACTTCGACATCCACCGCCGGCGCCGCCAGCTTGTACGCCTCGGCCCAGGCCTGGGCCACGTTGACCATGGTGTCGGAGCCTTTGTTCTGGATGGTGGTGGTCTGTGATTGCGGACCGCCGCCGCCGCAGGCGGCCAGGACGGCGAGCGCGGCCAGCAGTGCCGTTGCGGCGATCGCCCAGGTCGGACGGTCGGGCCGGGTGCCAGAAACTGGGTGTCCCATCATCGCTGTTTCTCCGGTGACGGATTATTTCGATTCGGTCTGGTTCCGGCCCAGGATCGCCTGGACCAGATCGTGGACATGCTGCTGGATGAACCGGTATGTCTGCTCGTAGGCCGCCTGGATCTGTTCAGGGGAGCCCGCGATCCTGGATGGATCGGCGACGCTCCAGTCCAGGTACACGACCTTCTGCGGCTGCTCCGGGAACGCCTTCTTCGACTCGGGCGCCAGGATCACGATCACCTGGTAGTGGTCGAGGTTGGGCACCTGGTAGATGGCCTTGGGCGGCGAATGGGACAGGTCGAATCCTTTGCCGGCCATGAACGCCGCGGTGGCCGGATCGATGGGATGCGGTTCGAGGCCGGCGGAGCTGAACGTGAAATCGGGCAGGCCCAGCGCCTGGGCGACGGCTTCGGCCATCCGGCTGCGGCAGGAGTTGTGCTGGTCCACGAAGAGCACGCGAAAGACGTCCGAGCCGGGGTGCTTGGCGTACTCGCCCGTGCACATGTACAGCACTTCCATGCAGATGTCGCGGGCCTGGTCCGAGACCCGCTCCAGCCGCCGCACCACCGCGGCCAGCGGATCCAGGATCTCGTAGGTGATCTGCCCGTCGTGGTGGAGCTTGACAAGCTCGGAGAGCTGGCGGGAGCGTAGCGCGTCGACGGTGTCCTCCACCTCGATGGTCCGCCTGGCCTGGTCGGTGTCCCGCCCGGTGAACGCGCGGATGGCGTCGTGCAGCATGGGGATGGCCATGTCGGCCAGCTCCAGGATCCGTCCCTGGATCGACTCCGGCAGCGGCTGGTCGAACTTGAGGGCCTGGCGGGCGATGCTCTCGGCGTAATCGCCGACCCGCTCGAGATCGGCGTTGATCTTGATGGCGCTGTACGCGAACCGCAGGTGCCCGGCCACCGGCTGCTGGCGGAGGATGAACTCCAGAATCAGCCGATCGATTTCCTTCTCCTGCTCGTCGATGTACTGGTCGCGCAGGATGACCGCGTAGGCCATCTGATGGTCCCGCGTCTCGAGCGCCTTGACGGCAACGCGCAGGGCTTGGCCCACGCGCTGCGACATCTCCGTGATCCGCTCCCGGATGCGGTCGATGTCGCGCTGCAGGGATTGCTCCAGGTTGCCGGCCATGGCGTCCTCAAGGGTAAGCGGTCTCGGTCGTTCGTCGGGTAGCATAGAGAATTCCACCGTCCAGGTCAATTGATCTGTCATTTGAAAATATGAGTTTAATGAGAAGTGGTTCTGTTTGTGTTAGTTATCCATTAAGATTTTGTTAAGAAATCGAATGCTCCAGCGGGTGGAAATTATCTGCCGGAGGAACCGGCGGGAAGGTTTCGATTGGTGATCGGGTGATTCGGGGTGACTGTTTACCGGTTGAAGATGACCATGCTGAGGAAAGCCAGGATCAGCCAGGCGGCCACCAGCACCGCACCGAGGGCGACGGTGGCGAACAGGTTCCAGCCCAGCCCGAGCCGCCGGCGCCGCAGAATCACACACACGGTGACGGTGGCGAGCAGGAACACACCGGCGATGCCGTAGAGCATGGCCATCATGGCCGTGCCGGTGGGCGCCGCGCTCCAGTCGTGGGTCACGGCCATGACGGTGACGAGCACGGCGGCCGCCAATGTCAGACAGGCGCCACAGGCTGCCCCCAGCACGCCGAGCACTTCCAGCAGCTTCATGTCCGCAACGCTTCCATCCGGATGATCCGAGCGGCCTCCACCATTCGGAGTTCGCGGTCTCCGGCGCCCGGGCGCCGCCGCTGCGCCGCGAGGCCGATCAGCCCAGGTGACAGGCCGTGAGGCGCGCCAGCCATTCGGCCGGCACGATGACCGGCCGGATCTGCCGGCATCCGGTGACGAACAGGATCTCGTCGTGGGTGAAGGCATCAGGCGGCGCGGCCGCGGCCAGGTACAGCGTTTCTTCCCGCAGGAGGATCGGTAGCAACCGGGCCCGGCGAATCAGGCTGCGGGGGATCAGCTCGCGGTATGCCCGCGGGATGCGCAGCGATTCGGGACGGAGCTCGGCCAGCCGCCCCTCGGCGATCGCCGCCGCGATGGCGCGATCGAAATCGGGATCCACCCGGGCGGCGTTCTCGATCCGGAACAGCGCGAGCTGGCCCGCGGCGCCGCCGGCGGCGATCCGTTCCCCGTCGGGGCTGAACGCGCACGCCTTGACGCCGCCGGTGAAGCCGGTGGCTGCGGCGATGAACCGGAGGGTGTCCGCGTCCGAGAGCCGGAGCACGTCGTCCACCCAGACGCCCGACACCACGGTGAATCCGTCCGGGCTGAAGCCGCACGACTCGCAGCCGTTCTTGTGCACGTCGGCCTGACGGACGAGGCGGCCGGATGCCCGGTCGATGACGCCGATCCGGCCGCTGTCGTCAGACCAGATGACCCTCCGGCCGTCGGGGCTGAATCCGCACGACAGGATGGCGGTGTCGTGGCGCAGCAGTTCGCCGGCGTCGCGAAAGGTGCCCGCCGTCTCCGGGACGTCCCGGCCGGTGGTCCAGAGCCGGATGCGGCCGTCGAGGAAGGCGGCGATGACCGATTCGCCGTCGGGACTGAACGCGCAGTCGAAGGCGTGATTGGGACAGTCCGGCAACGTCTGTCCGCGCAGCGAGGCCCGCTCGGCGCCCGTTGCCAGATCCCAGATCTTGACAGTGGCGTCGTTGTCGGCCGACGCCAGCAGCCGGCCGTCGGGGCTGAACGCGCACGCGTTGACGGCGTCGGCGTGGCCCCGGAAACAGGCCGCCTCGGCGCCGGTCCGGGCGTCCCAGACCCGGACGCACGGTTCGGCCTCGATGGAGCCGGCGGCGACCCACCGCCCGTCAGCGCTGAGGGCGACGCACCTCAGCCAGAGCGGATCGTGGGCCGGGCCCGCGCGCGCCAAGACCCGGAGCGGCCGGCCGGTCCGCCCGTCCCAGACCCTGACGGCCCCGTCCATGTCCGTGGTGACGAGACAGTCGCCGGTCGAATCGAAGACCAGATCGGAGATGGACGACGGGATATCCGCCGGATCACCGCTGCTCCCCGTCTCGATACCCGCAACGTCCCAGAGCGCCACCTTGCCGTCCACGCTGCCGGAGGCGACGCACCGCCCGTCGGGGCTGAAGGCGCAGGCTTCGATGCCGCCGCCGTGCCCCGGGAACGACGCGCACACCGTCCACGTTTCAGTCTCCCAGATTGTCAATCGGCGCAGGCCCCCCGAGGCGAAGCGCGTGCCGTCCGGGCTGAACGCGCCGCTGAAGACGCCGCGCCCGGGATTCAGCCGCTGCTGCACGAGCCGGCCGGTCGCCGGTTCGTGGAGGCGCAGCGTCCCCCGGCTGGTGCCGATGACCAGGTGCCGGCCGGCCGGATCGAATCCGCAGAAAGTCAGGCGGGCACCGTCGCCGGCGATCGCCACCGCCTGGCGTCCTGTGGCCGTATCCCAGACGGCGGCGGTGCCATCCTCGCACCCGGTCGCGAATAAGGCGCCCGACGGATGGAACGCGGCGGCGACGATCCAGCGGTCGTGGGCCCGGAAGATGCGGACCGGCTCATCGGCGCCGGCGGCGCCGGAGCGGGCCGCTGCCAGGTCATGGATCCGCACCGCACCGTCGCGGCCGGCGGACAGGAACAGCCGTCCGTCCGGCGCGACGGCCAGCGCGGTGACGGGCTCCGCGTGGCCGGTCCAGCGGCGGATGACGGCGCCGGTCCGGCTGTCGCGCAGCTCCGGCATGTGGCCGGCCCCGACGGCGAGCAGGCCGTCGCCGGCGGGATGGAAGAGGACGGGAGAAAGATAATTGTCGCCCTGGAATTGCAGGACCTGCTCCGATGAACCGGCCGCCCAGACGATGACGGTGCCGCCGTAATCCGAGGACGCGATCCAGCGGCCGTCCGGGCTGAACGCGCAGTATCGGACCCCGGCCGCATGCCCGCGGTACATCCGGACCAGAGACGAGCGCTCTGCCGGCGTAGTCAGCAGCCGGAGCCACGGCCGGCGGTAGCCCGTCGCCGCGGCGTCCAGGGGCTCCGCCAGTAGCGCCGGGAAGCCGCCCTGCACATGGAGGCGGTTGAAGAGCTGGGGGAACATCCGCTCCGGCACGAACTGAAGGATGGACGATTCCCGATCCACCGCGGCTTCGAGCGCCGCCAGCCCCCGCCGCATTTCTTGGAGTGTGCAATTCATGGCGCGTCTATCCGGCCGGGAAATTTTCCAGGGCGCAGAGCAGGATCTGCCCGTTTGAATCACCCACGACCAGGCGGTGGCCGTCGGGGTTGAAGGCGCACGCGCTGACACCGCCGACATGCCTGCGCAACCGGAACACCTCGGTTCCGGTCTCGGCATGCCAGATTTGCAGCCCGGCGTCCGGCTCGCGGCCGCAGACCAGCAGGGCGGCGTCCGGCGAAAACTCGCCGACGTGGCCGAATCGCCGCCGGCCCCAGGACGATTCCAGCGCGTGCCGCGCGCCATCCCGCCCCAGCCGGTACAGCAGGCCGTGGTGCCGATACCGGATCCGACTACCGGCCTCCCAGAACCGTTCGCTCGCCGCCAGGAAAACCCGGTCGCCGACCGGGCTGGCCAGGCATCGGGAGTCGCCGCCGCACCAGGAACCGGGGGCGCTGTCCAGGCTGTGGATCACCTCGCCGGTTTCCAGGTCCAGGACCGCGCCGGCGTTCCGGTCGCCGAAGGCGACCGCCCGCCGCCCGTCGGCCATCACGTCGAACTTGCAGATCGGGAACGAAGCCGGGATGTCCCGGATCGGGGCGAGCGTGTCGGCGTGCCACAACCGAAGGTGTCCGCCGGCGATCGAGACAAGCACGGCTCCGCCGGCGGCGAAGCGCGTGCAGCCCTGCGGGCCGTTCGCCTGCTCCTGCTTGACGGCGCCGCTCCGGCCATCGAGCAGCAGGCAGGGGGAGCCGAGGATGATCAGACTGCTGCCGGTTGGATCGAAGAGGCACCCTTCCGGTCGCGATCCGGTCAGCTTGGCTAACTCCTGCCCTGAAGCGGAATCCCATAGGTACACCGTCGAGGGCGCGAAACTGTACATGTCGGGACGAAAGCCGGCGGCAATCCGCCTCCCGTCGGGACTAATGGCGCAGCAGGTGATGAAATCACCGTCACCGGCCAACAGCCGCTCAGGGGTCCCTGTTTCCGCATCCCGAACTATGACCCGGCGGTTATCACAGGCCGTCACGAACCGCTTGCCGGACAGGTCATGGGCGATAAAGCGGATGCGGGCACGGCTTGCCGTTTCGGGGGCCGCAACGGTCATGGCGGCTTCTGCCAGATGCCAGACGCGAACCGTGCCGTCGCTGCTGCCGGTGGCTAACCGCCGGCCGTCGGCCGAGAACGCCAGACACAGGATCTCGCCCGTGTGTCCGGCGAAACGCGCCATCGCTTTGCCCGACTCGGCGTTCCACAGGGTGATCGTGCCGTTCCGGTGTCCTCCCGCGACGAGTCGGCCGGTGGGGCTGAATGCGAACAGTCCGGGTTGAGGCACCGGTCGTTTGTGCGGCCATTCGCGTCCGGTCTTGGAATCCGTCAGGATGATGCGGCCCGCCTCCTCTCGATACGTGACGTCCGTCTCGAGACGTACCGTTTCGGCGCCGCTCCGCCAGTCCCAGATGGAGCTGTGAAAACGGGCGTTGGCGGCCAGGCGGAGGCCATCGGGACTGAATGCCGCGGATCGCTGCGGCGGGAATCCGCGGGGTTCATAAGCGAGTTCATAGACGGATTCCGGGATTCGAACCCGCGCTCCGTCTTCCAAGGACCACACCAGGAGAGTGTTTGGATGCGCTGTCCGGTCGAATTTGGCCACCAGCCACCGGCCGTCCGGCGTCACGGCGCATCGATCGAGCCGGGCGCCGCCTTCATCCCCCTGGAGCCGCCGCAGGGGCGCGCCGGTTTCGGGATCCCGCCAGGTGAATGCCAACGGGTCCTCCGCTTCTTGGGTCACCAGGCACCGTCCAGCGGAATCGAGGGCGACGATGGGGGAGGTGAACTGGAGTCGGCGCCGGATGCTGGAGCCGGATTGCATGTCCCAAGAGTACAGATCGCATCCCGCGGCAAACAGGACCTGGCTGCCATCCCGACTGAGCACGAGTTCGTCGAAGAGATATGGCCACGGCGCGGACGCTTCTTCCCGGCCTGAATCCACCCGCCACAGTCTGAATTGTTTGTCGCACCCCGCCGAGACGATCCGGTCGCCGTTTCCAACGAATGCGCAGGCGGTGACGGGTTGGGCGTGGTCGCCGAAGACGGCGACCGTGGCCGGGGCCTCACCCGGCCGGTTCAAGAATCGCAGCCACGGTCGCCGATAGCGGCGGCGGGCCTTCTCCAGCGCGGCCGCGAGGGTCGCGTTGTCGGCCGCTGGATCGCGTAAGGCGTTGTAGAGTTCGGGAAATGTCTGATCGGGATCTTCCCGGATGATGAACGCCGTCTGCTTCAACGCCTGGTGAAGCGCCGCCAGCGCGTCGTGGATATCAGGTATCGAAGGAAAGGCGAGTGGCATCGGCGCTCCCGATCCAACTGGAAGTGTTCGGTTGCATTATACATGGGGTTCTAAACATCGGGAGCTGCGCCCGGTCTGCGAAAGCCGGAATCCACTCGACGATGGGGCCGGCACGGGATTGTTGCCCGGCCGCCTGGACGCGGCAGTATCAACGATATTTTCGCCTTTGCTCACATGGCCGGGACGAGTCTCGTGCCTCGATAACGGGCACGATTACGAGTACGATTTCAACTTAATAAATACGAGAAGCCTCCTCTTCCTTCTTTTGCTCACTCCTCACTCCTCACTCCTAATCTTTACTCCTCCCTGCTCCCGGTTCGCCGATGTACAATGGCGGCAGGAGACGATCCCACGGAGGTGACGGCCATGAGCGAGACCATCCGCTTCCGCCTCAACGGACGCCCCGTCGCGCTCGACGTCGACGGCGGCCGTACGCTGCTCTGGGTCCTACGCACGGACCTGGGGCTCACCGGGACGAAGTACGGCTGCGGCGAGGGTCACTGCGGCGCCTGCACGGTCCTGGTGGACGGCGAGGCGGTGCGGTCATGCCGGGTCGCCGTCCGGGACGTGGCCGAGCAGGATGTGGTCACCATCGAGGGGCTGGCCCGGGGCGCGGCGCTGCACCCGCTGCAGGAGGCCTTCATGGCCCACGACGCGCTCCAGTGCGGCTACTGCACGCCGGGCATGATCCTGACCGCCTATGCATTTTTGAAGAAGAATCCCCGCCCCACCGCCGACGCCATCGCGGCCGCCCTCGAGGACAACCTGTGCCGCTGCGGCGCCCACACCCGGATCGTCGAGGCCGTCCAGGCGGCCGCCGCCAAGATGGCAGGAGGGAACTGACATGGGCGACTCCCGCGATTTCCAGGACTACGAAGAGCTGCACGGACGGGACGACACGAACGCCTCCCCCATCGCGCCGCTCAACCGGCGCGAGTTCCTGAAGGCGAGCGGCGGCATCCTGGTCACGGTGGCGCTGTGGGACGAAGCGCTCTTCGGGCAGGAGGCCCCGGGACGGCCCGCCCGCCCCAGCCTGCCCACCGACTTCAACGCCTTCCTCCGAATCGGCGCCGACGGCCGGGTCGCCTGCTTCACCGGCAAAGTGGAGCTGGGCCAGGGCCCCGTCACCTCGCTGGCGCAGGAGATCGCCGACGAGCTGGACGTGGCGCTCGACACCGTCGACATGGTCATGGGCGACACCGACCTCTGCCCGTGGGACGCCGGCACCTTCGGCTCTCTGACCACGCGCTTCTTCGGCCCGCCGCTCCGGGCCGCCGGCGCCGAGGCCCGGCGGGTGCTCCTGGAGCTGGCCGCGGAGCGCCTGGGCGCTCCGGTGGGGGAGCTGGTGACGGCCGACGGCTTCGTCTGCGTCGCCGCGGAGCCGTCGCGTCGCGTTGCGTACGCCGAGCTGGCCAAGGGGCAGCGGATCGAGCGGCACGTGGCCGGCGTGCCGATCAAGCAGCCGTCGGAGTTCAAGCTCATGGGCAAGCCGTTCACCCGCCGCGACGCGCGCTCAAAAGTAACAGGTCAGGCGATCTACGCCGGCGACGTCCGGCTGGCGGGGATGCTCCACGCCAAGATCCTGCGGCCGCCCGTTCACGGCGCCCGGTTTCTGGAGGCGGACCTGTCGGCGGCCCGCGCCGTCCCGGGGGTCCAGGTGATCCAGGACGGCGATCTCATCGCCGTCCTCCATCCCCTCCCCGACGTGGCCGAAGCGGCCCTGGCCAAAGTGACAACCCGTTTCGACACCCCCGCGGCCGCCGTCGACACCGACAGCATCTTCGACCACCTGCTCAAGGTGGCGCCCGAGGGGCGCCCGGTGGCCGAGGGCGGCGACCTGGTGGCGGGCAGCGCCGCGTCGGCCGCCATCGTCGCGGCGACCTACACCAACGACTACGTGGCCCATGCGCCCATGGAGCCCCACGCCGCGGTGGCCCATGTGGCCGGCGACCGCGTCACGGTCTGGGCGTCCACCCAGACGCCGTTCCCGGCCCGGACAGAGGTGTCCCGCACACTCGGTCTTCCCGAAGCGAACGTGCGGATCCGACCGGTGTTCGTGGGCGGCGGATTCGGAGGCAAGACGCGCAACGGGCAGATCGTCGAAGCGGCTCGCTTGTCCAGGCTCAGCGGCCGGCCGGTCCAGGTGGCCTGGAGCCGGTCGGAGGAGTTCTTCTACGACTCGTTCCGACCCGCGGCGGTGGTGACGGTCCGAGGCGGGGTGACCGGCGAGGGGCGCCTCAGCCTATGGGACTACCGCGTGTATTTCGCCGGCGAGCGCGGGGCGGCCCACTTCTACGACATCCCCCACCACCGCACCCTGGCCCACAACCCAAGTTGGACGGCTCCTTCAGGTGTGCATCCATTCGCCACCGGCGCCTGGCGCGCGCCGGGGAACAACACCAACTCCTACGCCCGCGAGTGCCACATCCAACTGCTGGCCGCCCAGGCCGGTGTCGATCCGGTGGAGTTCCGGCTGCGGAACCTGAAGGACCCGCGGATGATCCGGACGCTCAAAGCCGCAGCCGAAAAATTCGGTTGGCAGCCCGCCAACCCGCCGAGCGGCCGCGGGCTCGGCGTCGCCTGCGGCGTGGACGCCGGCACCTACGTGGCCACCATCGCCGCGGCGGCGGTGGACACGGCCACGGGGCGCATCCGGGTGAAGCGGGTGGTCTGCGCCCAGGACATGGGGCTGCTCATCAACCCCGCCGGGGCGGTCATCCAGATGGAGGGGTGCATCATGATGGGATTGGGATACGCGCTCACCGAAGGGCTGCGCTTCGCCGGCGGCGACGTCCGCGACCGCAATTTCGACACCTACGAGATACCGCGCTTCTCCTGGCTGCCGAAGATCGAGACGGTGATCCTCGACCTGCCCGACGACCCGGCCCAGGGCGGCGGCGAGCCGGCCATCATCGTCATGGGCGCGGTGGTGGCCAACGCCGTCCACGACGTCACGGGGACCATGGTGTACCGGCTGCCCATGACGCCGGCGCGGGTGCTGCAGGCGCTCAAGCGCGATGGTTTTGGCATGCGGTGAATCGGTAAGTCGATGAATCGGTGAATGGGTGAATGGGTGAATCGGTGAATCGGGAGACGAGAGACGGGAGACGAGAGACGGGAGACGGGAGACGGGAGACGAGAGACGAGAGACGAGAGACGGGAGACGAGAGACGAGAGACGTAAGACGTAAGACGGGAAGCATCAGATAAACGGGAAGACTCGAACCGCGAACCCCGAACCGCGAGCCCCGAATTCCGATGTCCGATGTCCGATGTCCGTCGGTCGGGAACGAGCCTCTAGCCTCGAGCCTCTAGCCTCGATGACTATGCGGGGACGGCTTCGCGGCGCGGGGCGGACTCGGCTGAGCGCTGGCTGCGCGCCTTCTTGCGGTCGTTCTCGTCGAGGAGCCGCTTGCGCAGGCGGATGCTCAGCGGGGTGATCTCCACCAGCTCGTCGTCCTCGATGTATTCGAGCGCTTCCTCGAGGGTGAAGGTTGCGGGCGGGGCGAGGAGGATCGCCTTGTCCGCCGTCGAGGCGCGCATGTTGGTCTGCTGCTTGGCCCGGGCGACATTCACCACCAGGTCGTTATCCTTGGCGTGCTCGCCCACGATCATCCCCTCGTAGCACATCTCGCCGGGCCCGACGAAGAGCCGGCCGCGGGGCTGCAGGCCGTTCAACGCGTAAGCGGCCGCCTTGTCGGTGCTCATGGCGATCATGGAGCCGTTGGGGCGGGCGCCCACGTCGCCGCGGTGGGGTCCGTACTCCAGAAACCGGTGATGGAACGTCGCTTCGCCGCGGGTGGCGTTGAGCAGGCGTGTGCGCAGTCCCATCAGGCCCCGGGTGGAGATCTTGAACTCGAGATGGACCCCTTCGGGCCCCTGGAACAGCTCGGTCATCTCGCCGCCGCGGCCGCCGAAGATCTCGATGACCTTGCCGGCGTACTCGGCGGGCACCTCCACCACGGCGTGCTCCACGGGCTCGAGCAGGCGACCCTCCTCTTCGCGGAGGATCACCTGGGGACGGCCCACCTGGAACTCGTACCCCTCGCGGCGCATGGTCTCCATGAGCACCGCCAGGTGCAGGATGCCGCGGCCGGCCACTTCCATGCCGTCGCGGCCGGGCGTCTCGCGGATGACCATGGCGATGTTGGACTGGGCCTCGCGCAGGAGCCGCTCCTTGAGCTGGCGGCCGCCCACGATGGCGCCCTCGCGCCCCACCAGGGGGCTGGTCGATGCGGCGAACACCACCGACAGAGTCGGCGGCTCCACCTGGATCGGGTCGAGGACCACCGGGCGCTCGGGGCAGGTGAACATGTCGCCGATGTCGGCGTCCTCGACGCCCACCACGGCGCAGATGTCGCCGCCCGCGGCGGCGTCCGTCTCGACGCGGCCCATGCCCTCGAAGGTGTAGAGCTGCTTGACCGTGGCCATGGATCGGCGGCCGTCGTTCTTGACCACCAGGATGCGTGCGCCGCTCCGGACCGTGCCCGAAAAAACGCGGCCGATGCCGATGCGGCCCACGAAGGTGGAGTAGTCGATGGTGCACACCTGCAGGGCCACGGGGCCGTCGGCGTCGCACGGCGGGGGCGGCACGTGGTCGACGATGGCGTCGAGCAGCGGCTGCATGTCCATGTTGCCGTCGTCGAACTCGCGCCGGGCGTAGCCGTGCACGGCGCTCGTGTAGACCACGGGGAAGTCGAGCTGACGGTCGTCGGCGCCCAGTTCCAGCATCAGGTCGAACACGGCGTCGAGCACCTCGTGGGGGCGGGCGCCCGGGCGGTCGATCTTGTTGATGACCACGAGGGGCTTGAGCCCGTGCTCCAGGGCTCGCCGGAGCACGAAGCGCGTCTGGGGCATGGGACCCTCGAACGCGTCGACGATCAGGAGCGCGCCGTCGGCCATCTTGAGCACCCGCTCCACCTCGCCGCCGAAATCGGCGTGGCCGGGGGTGTCGATGACATTGATCTTCACGTCGCGGTGGCGGATGGCGATGTTCTTGGCCAGAATGGTGATGCCGCGTTCGCGCTCCTGGTCGTTGGAGTCAAGCACGCGTTCGGCGACCTGCTGGTTGTCGCGGAACACGTGGGTGGCCTGGAGCAGGCGGTCCACCAGCGTGGTCTTGCCGTGGTCCACGTGGGCGATGATGGCGATGTTGCGGATAGAGGTGTGCATACGGTTGCGTCTTTTCCGGTTCGGTCGAATTGTCCGGGATTGTGTCGTGCGCGTGCGTCCCGAGGCGGCCGGATTGTAGGCTGGGACGGGGTGGATGTCAAGTGCGGAATAGGAGCATAGGTGAATGGGTTGGGCTCGGGGCCCGTTTGCGGTCCGTCCGATCCTGCAGGTGATTGACCGTTGAGAGTTCCGAGTTGAGGGTTGAGGGTTCGTGCTCGTAATTCGTAATCGTACTCGTGATCGTAATCCCAACCCGGCAGAGCCGGATCCATGCGGGCGGCATGGCGGTGGATAGCCCGTCGTTTCTTCCGCACCGTGCGCACCGCGGTCTTGGACAACCGACGGGAGCCCCTCCATCGACCCGCGGGACGCGGGTCGAACTATGGCAGCCCCGGGTGAAACCCGGAGTCAGCAGCGCCTCGTCCGGATCAGGGTCGACCCGTCCGGCGGACGGGCGCTACTCCGCGGCGTACAGAAGGCCGCGCTCGCCGAGCGCGGCCCGCCCCCTCGGTAGGCTTGACCGCTTCGCTGACGCCTCCGGGTCGCGTCGCGGCGAGTACCTGTCGAAATGCAGCCGCTTTCTGCCGAGTTTTACGGCGCCCGTCCGGCGGACGGGCGCTACTCCGCGGCGTACAGTAGGCCGCGCTCGCCGAGCGCGGCCCGTTCCCTCGGCACGCTTGAACGCTTCGCTCACGCCTTCGGGTCGCGTCGCGGCGAGTACCGATCGAAATCCCGCTACTTCCTGCCGAGTTTCATGGCGCCCGTCCGGCGGACGGGCGCTACTGAGCCGAGTTTCACGGCGCCCGTCCGGCGGACGGGCGCTACTGAGCCGAGTTTCACGGCGCCCAACTACTTACCGTCCCGCGGTCTCGGCCAGCCAGTCGCCCATCGTCTGCAGGAAGAGCGGCGACAGCGTCTCCTCGATGGCGGCGTATT
Organism: Acidobacteriota bacterium; assembly: GCA_029565065.1. Lineage (GTDB taxonomy): Bacteria > Acidobacteriota > JAAYUB01 > JAAYUB01 > JAAYUB01 > JAAYUB01. The sequence continues at coordinate 24,599 of JAKQOW010000039.1, forward strand.
CCGACACGGCGCCCGTGCGGCAGGTCTGGAAGAGGTGGTTGAGCCCCGGCAGGAGCCGGGTGATCACCCGGGTGTTCCCGCCGTCGCGCACCGCGGCCTCGATGAGGGCCAGATGCTCCGCCGCCGGCACCTGGAGGTCCTTCTCGCCGCCCACCGCCAGCACGGGGCACTTCACCCGGGCCAGCGTGGGGCGGGGATCGAACGTCAGGAAGAACTGCATCCAGGGGCTGAACAGGGCGTCCAGTTGCCGGCCGATGAACTGCTCCGGATCGGGGAGTTGTTTTTTCTGCACGTCGCTCAGTGAGTTTCGGATCAGCTCGGCGGCCCGCTGCCGCCGGACGGCCGGGTCGCCGTCACCGAGGACGGCGGCCAGCACCTCCTTCTCGGCTTGGGCGACGTGCCGGACCTCCGCTTCGGTCTTCCCCTCGGCGCGGGCGATGAGTTCCACCTGGCGCTCCAGCACCCGCGCGCCGGGGGCGCCGGTGCCCGCCATCAGCACCACAAAGGCCACCGCCGGATTGTCCACCGCCACCATCGGGGCGATGATTCCGCCCTCGCTGTGGCCCGCGAGGCCGATCCGCCGGCCGTCGATGCCGGATTGACCTTTGAGAAAATCGAACGCGGCCTGCGTGTCGCCCGCCAAATCCCGGGTGGTGAAATCGCCGGTGGGCGCGTCCGATTTCCCCGCGCCGCGGTCATCGCAGCGCAGCACGGCGAAGCCCCGCCGGGTGAGATAATCCGCCAGCACGAGGAACGGCCGGTGGCCGGCGACCGTTTCATCGCGGTCCTGGGTGCCCGAGCCGGTGATGAGAATCACGGCCGGGTGGGGGCCTTCGCCGGGGGGCCGGGTCAGGGTGCCGGCGAGAGTCAGACCGGCCGCCTCGTTGCGGAACGTGACGTCCTCGGCCGAGTAGGGAAGCGGCGGCTCCGGCTCCTGGGGCCGCCGGGGCGCCGCCGGGACGGCGTCCCGGGTCAGATTCAGGGCGGCCTGGAGCGGGCCTTGCCGCCACGTCCCCTCGATTCGCTGTCCGTCGGGAGCGAGCACGCCGTCGTACCGGCCCTGGACGACGGGGACGTCCAGGACGATCTGCTTGCCCGTGACGGTCACGGTGCCGATGGGGATCTCGGCGTTCCCCTGGTCCACGCTGAACATTCGGCCGGTGAGTCCGCCCTCCGCCATCTCCAGCCGGATGCGGATCCGCAGGCGAACCATGTCGATGACGCCGCCCCACTCGCCGGCAAAGGGTTTGAGCTCCTCGGGATCGGCCGGCGGCGCAGGCGGTGGCGGCGCGGCGGTTGCGACCGGAGCGGCTGCGCCGCGCTTCAGTTCCAGCGGGAACGAATAGCCGCCCTGGCTCCAGGTACCGCGGATGGACCGGCCGTCCGCGCCCAGGGCGCCGGTGAACCGGGCCCCGGCCATGGGGATGTCCATGACGACCTGCCCGTCGCCACAGGTGACGGAGCCGATGGGGATTCGGGCGTTGCCCTGGTCCACGCTGATGACGGCGCCCGTCCACCCGCCGGCATCCGCCGCCTGCAGCTGGAACACCAGGCGGAGGCGCTGCGGGCCGGCCTGGAGCGTTCCGGCCCACTCGCCGGCGAGGGCGTCGGGTGCTCCCGCCCCCGGGGCGGCGGCGGCGATCCCGATGAGGCAGAGGATCCAGCCGATGATGACCATTGGGCGAGCCATGAAATATGACATGATGACCTCCAGGTTGTTTTCCTAACGGGATGAGTCGGTAGGGGAGTCGTCCGCCGGCGGCCGGGGCCGGGCCTGCTCCTGCCGCCAGAAGACGTACGAGATGACGATGCTGAACACAGAGACGGCGAGCATGGCCGCCAGGAAGATGACGAAGGCGGTCTCCGCCGCGAACAGGACGCTGATCAGACCCGCCATGCCGGCCAGAACGAAGGCGCCGCCGCTCCAGCGGTGGGTGCGCCGCCACACCTCGGCGTCGGAGAGCGTCCACGGCGTGCGGATGCCGATGAACCAGTTGGGCTTGATCCGGCCCATGTAATTGCCGAGCAGGATGAACATTCCCGAGAGCAGCACGATGATGGCAGTCCCTATCGGCAGCCCGATCCCCTTCGCCGCGGCGAGCGTCACCAGGGTGATCAGTCCGAAGAACACGACGAGACCAGCCCGGATCACGCGGAGCGTGGACCGGAAGTGCGGGTAGCTGGACCGCCGGGGGTCGATCAGGGGCAGAATAAGAAGCAGACCGTAAATCCCCAGCATGACCAGGGGCAGGGTCACCGTCAGGGAGGCCTTGCCGCCGAAGCCGTCCGCCTCGCCCCGGATGTTGTAGTGGGTGGGGACGATGTCGGGCAGGGTGGGATGGATCAGGGCGGCGGCGGCGATGATGGCCGCCATGAACACCCAGACCGGCCAATCCTCCCGTGCCACCCAGCGGCCCAGATGATACGATTCGTTCGACGTGTCAGCGCGTTCCATGTTGGCCTCCCGCTTCGGCGTCGTTCATGAATCCCATGAGCCAGCTCATGGCTTCCTGAAAGACGGTGGTGTTGATGGAGTAGACGATATGCTGGCCCCGCCGCTCGTCCGTCACGAGGCCCGCCTGTTTCAGGATCCCCAGGTGGTGCGAGATGCTGGGCTTCGTCATGTCGAAGCGGTCGGCGATCTCGCCGGCCGTCCGGTCGCCGGCGGCGAGCAGCCGCAGGATCTCCCGGCGCGTCGGATCGGACAGGGCTTTGAAGGTCGGACTCAGCACGGCGTCTACTCCACATATTCTGTATTTAAATATTTAGACAACAGTCTAAATATTTCACTAAATTTAATCCTGCTTCAAAAAGTTGTCAATGGATTTTTTTGCTCGGACCATGTTTTTCATCCATCCGGCCGGTGTCCGGAGGTACACTGTCCGGTGGCGGCCGTCCGTGTCAGGCGGAACCGCGTCATTCCCGAACCGGCACGAGAATAAAATGTCATGGCTGACCATTCCCGGACACTAACCCTGCGTATCGACTGGAGTGAGATCGATCTGTTCGGGCACGTGAACAACGTGGCGATCATGAAGTACGTCCAGGCCGCGCGGGTGGATTTTTTGGAGGCCCTGGGGCTGATGCAGCAGAAGACCGAAACGGGGATCGGGCCGATCCTGGCTTCGGTGAGCTGCCAGTTTCTGCGGCCGCTGTTCTATCCCGGACACGTCACCACCGGCGCCCGGGCCGCGGCTGTCGGGACCACCAGCTTCGAGATTCGGTACGAACTCCGTGACGGCAGCGGGAAGCTGGCCGCGCGGGCGACGGACATCATCGTGCTGTTCGACTTCACCAAGAAGACCAAAGTCCCGCTGAATCGCGCCCTGAAAGAGATGATTCTCAATTTGTAGCCTCGCCCGCTGTCCAGGCGGCGGTCCGTCCTGATTTTTCCGCCGGGACGGCCGAACCTTTCGGGCGGTTCGCGGCGTATAACAATAATTCGAACTCAATCCCTTTCATGGAGTGCATATGGAACGCACACGTTGGATGCTGATGGTCAGCCTGCTCATCGCGCTGGGCGCCGCCGCGTTCGGCCAGGACGCGCCGCTCTGGCTGCGCTACCCCGCCATCTCCCCCGACGGGAGCACCATCGCCTTCTCGTACAAGGGGGACATCTGGTCGGTGCCCGCCGCCGGCGGGACGGCCGTGCCCCTGACCCTGGGCGTCTCCTACGAGTACGCCCCGGTGTGGAGCCGCGACGGGAAGCGGATCGCCTTCGCTTCGGACCGGTACGGCAACTTCGACGTGTTCGTGATGCCGGCCGCCGGCGGCGAGGCCCGGCGCCTCACCTTCCACTCGGCCGCCGAAGTGCCCAGCGCCTTCACCGCCGACGACCGGGCGGTGCTGTTCTCGGCCCGACGGCAGCAGGCCCCCGCCGACACCCAGTTCCCCACCCGGGCCATGACCCAGCTCTACAGCGTCCCGGTGGCCGGGGGCCGCGTCGACATGGCGCTGGCGATGCCGGCGCTCGACGCCACCCTGGATTCGGCCGGGCGCCGGCTGATCTACCATGACGTGAAGGGCTACGAGGACAGCTGGCGCAAGCACCACACCTCGGCGGTGACCCGCGACGTCTGGCTCTATGACTTCAAGGCCAAGACGTACACCCAGCTCACCGAGTTCGCCGGCGAGGACCGGAACCCGGTGTTCGCCGCCAACGACAAGGACTTCTTCTACCTCAGCGAGCTGGACGGGACGTTCAACGTGTACCGCGCCCCGGTGGCCGATCCGGCCAAGGCCGTCCAGCTCACCAAATTTTCCCGGAACCCCGTCCGCTTCCTCACCCGCGCCCAGAACGACCTGCTGTGCTTCGGCTACGACGGCGAGATCTACACGCTGAAACCCGGCGGGCAGCCCGCCAAGGTCGCGGTGCGCCTGGCCGTGGACGGCCGGGACACGCTGACGCAGGTGCTGCCGGTGCGCGAAGGGCTGGCGGAGGCGACGCTGTCGCCGAGCGGCAAGGAGTACGCCTGGGTGTTCCGCGGCGAGATCTTCGTCTCCAGCCTGGAGGCGGGGACCACGAAGCGCGTCACCAACACGCCGTGGCAGGAGCGGAGCGTGAACTTCAGCCCCGACGGGCGGTCGCTGGTCTACGCGGCGGAGAAGGACAACAACTGGAACGTCTACCGCGTCTCCATCGTGCGGAAGGAGGAGCCCTACTTCTACCTGTCCACCGTTCTTCAGGAGGAGCCGGTGGTGGCCACGGCGGCCGAGGAGTTCCAGCCCGCCTTCTCCCCCGACGGCAAGGAGGTGGCGTACCTGGAAGACCGGGTCGCCCTCAAGGTGATCAATCTCGAGTCGAAGGCGACCCGGCTGATCCTCCCCGCGGACAAGAACTACTCCTACCGCGACGGCGACCAGTACTACCAGTGGTCGCCGGACGGCAAGTGGTTCCTGGTGGAGTTCGGCTATCCCGAGCGGGTCCAGAACAGCCAGGTGGGCCTGGTTTCGGCCGACGGCAAGGGCGAGCTGCACAACCTCACCATGAGCGGCTACGGCAACGGGGCGCCCAAATGGTCGCTGGACGGCACGATGATGATCTGGGGCACCACCCGGCACGGCGCCCGGCAGCAGGGCGGCGGGAGCGTCAGCGGCGACGTCTACGCGATGTTCTTCACGAAGGCGGCCTTCGACCGGTTCAAGCTCTCCAAGGAGGAGTTCGCCCTGCTCAAGGAGCAGGAGGAGAAGGCCAAGAAGGAGGCGGCGGCCAAGGAGAAGGAGGCGAAGAAGGAAGCCGACGGGAAGGACGCGGCGGAAAAGGCGCCGACCAAGGACCTGACCTTCGACTGGGCGAACCTCGCCGAGCGGAAGGCCCGGCTCACGGTGCACTCGTCGCCGGGCAGCGACTGGATCCTCTCCAAGGACGGCGAGAAGCTCTTCTACCTGACGAGCTTCGAGAAGGGGAACGACCTGTGGGTCCAGGAACTCCGCACGAACGAGACCAAGCTGTTCGCGAAGCTCAACGCGCGGCAGGCCGCCATGGAACTGTCGGGTGACGGCAAGTTCATCTTCCTCCTGGCCGACCGCAAGCCCATGAAGGTGGACGCCGAGAGCGGCAAGGCCGAGCCGCTCAAGATGGGCGACGAGATGATCCTGGACGCCGCCGGGGAGCGCGCGTACATCTTCGACCACGCCTGGCGGCAGCTGCGCGACAAGTTCTACGACCCAGGCCTGCACAACGTGGACTGGGACTACTACTACACCCAGTACAAGAAGTTCCTCCCCTTCATCAACAACAACTATGACTTCGCGGAGATGCTGAGCGAAATGTTGGGCGAGACCAACGCCTCCCACACCGGTTGCGGCTACCGGCCCCAGGTGACCGGCGGCGACGAGACGGCCGAGCTCGGGCTTCTGTTCGCCTTCGACGGCGCCGGCGACGGGGTGAAGATCGCCGAGGTCGTGGCAGGCGGCCCCCTTGACACCGCCGCGTCGCAGATCCGGGCGGGCCACGTGCTGGAGAAGATCGACGGCCAGCCGCTCACCGCGGGGATCGATTACAGCCGGCTCCTGAACCGGAAGGCGGGGAAGACCACCCTGCTGTCGGTGTACGACCCGGCCGCCGGCACCCGGTGGGAGGAGACGGTGAAGCCCGTCGCCGCCGGCGCGATGCAGGAGCTGCTCTACCAGCGCTGGGTGAAGAACCGCCGCGCCGAGGTGGAGCGGCTGTCCGGCGGGAAGATCGGCTATGTGCACGTCCGGGCCATGAACGACTCCAGCATGCGCACCGTGTTCGAGGAGGCGCTGGGCCGCAACGTCGGCACACAGGCCCTGATCGTGGACACCCGCTTCAACGGCGGCGGCAACATCCACGAGCAGCTCTCCGACTTCCTGAGCGGCCGCAAGTACTTCGACATCATCCCCCACGGCCAGTACATCGGCTCGGAGCCGTACGACAAGTGGACCAAGCCCTCCATCGTGGTGATGGGCGAGGGGAACTACTCCGACGCGCACCTCTTCCCGGTCGCGTACAAGCTCAAGGGTGTCGGCAAGACCCTGGGCATGCCCGTGCCGGGGACCGGCACGTTCGTCTGGTGGGAGGCGCAGATCGACCCGACGCTGGTCTTCGGGATCCCCATGGGCGGCTGGCGCACCCCCGACGGCAAGTTCTGCGAGAACAACCAGCTCGAGCCCGACATCCGGGTGCGCAACGAACCGGGTGTCATGTCCGCCGGGCGCGACCAGCAGCTCGAGGCCGCGGTGGCGGAGCTGTTGAAAGTGAATAGTAAACAGTGAGCAGTGAGCAGTAAACAGTTAGGAGTTAGGAGTACGAAGCTCGTCGTGCTCGTAATTCGTAATCGTAATCGAGATTCGTAATCGTGATCGTAATCGAGGCTCGGGGCTCGGGCCTCGTTACCGATCATCGGATATCGGACTTCGGACCTCGGGTCTTGGGGTTCGGGGCTTGGGGTTCGGAGTTCGGGATTGGGGCAAGGGCTCGGTTCTCGCCCCCAACGCTCTGCCCGGCTGCGGTGACGCGGCGCCGGTCTGGGGTTCGCCGACACATCTGCGCTGCCGTAGGCCGCGTCCGCCGGACGCGGCCCACTGAAACCGCACGATCCGTGGGATCGGAGGGTCGGATCGTTCGATCCCGTATTCCGGCCGCGCCAGCGGCCGCGGCGTGTAGCCCGGGCCGCGAGGCCCGGGTGGCGGGAAGATCGAGGGACTGGTGAAGCCGCGCCAGCGGCGGCGGAAACAGGGCAGAGCCAAGAACACGAGACGAAGCTAAGGACACGCCACAAAGCCAATGACCCTTGGGAGAATATGGCTGTCCCCCATTGCC
>JAKQOW010000054.1 GCA_029565065.1 Acidobacteriota bacterium
GATCCCTGGACCCTGGTGGACGTGGATCAGAGTGGAACCTACGGCATGACCGGCTATAGCTGGCCGAACGTCTATGCCCCCATGGCTTACATGATCTTCAACCCCGGCGCCACCACTCCTCCTCTTACCGACCTGACCGCCCACGGCGGATCCAAGATGGCGGCCTGCTTTGCGGCTGTTTTGCCGTCCAGTGGTGGAAACGGCCCCAACAACGACTGGATGATCTCCCCGGCGATTAGCCCCCAGGCTGGCGACTTCCTGAACTTCTATGCCAAGTCCTACACCGCCGATTATGGCCTGGAACGCTTCAAGGTGGGTGTCTCCACCGGCGGCACTGCCCCCGCGGACTTCACCATCATCAGCGGCACCAACTACATCCAGCCTCCCGTGGACTGGACCCTTTACAGCTATGACCTGAGCGCCTATGCCGGGCAGAACATCCGCTTCGGCATCCAGTGCGTGTCCAACGACGCCTTCATCTTCCTGGTGGACGATGTGTCCGTGGGACCCGTCCCCACCGCAAAGGAAGTCTATGCCGCGAACACAGCCGGCACCGCCACACGCTGCACCGGCACCCCCGTGCCCGCACCCCGGATCGATGCCCCGACCCGCGAACTGCTTGGCTACAAGGTCTATCGCGACGGCGCCCTGATCCAAACCATCACCGGCAGCGCCAACAGCCAGTATGACGACCTTAACCTTGAGATCGGCACCTACAGCTACACCGTGACCGCGGTTTACACCGCTGGCGAGTCCGAACCCGCCGGCCCCGTCACCGCCACCGTCACCCCGCCCGCCGATCCTCCCCTTGATCTGGCCGCGACAGTGGACGGCAACGACGTCACCCTCACCTGGACCAGCCCCGTGGCCCCTCAACCCGGCGAATGGATCACCTGGTGCCAGGATGTGCTGGGCAACGGCATCGGCACCAACAGCGCGATCGTCTTTGACGTGGCGCACCGCTTCGCCCAGTCTGACCTTACCGCTCATCAGGGCGGCTCGGTCACCCAGGTCAAGTTCGTGCCCAACTACGCGGACTGCGTCTATACCGTGAAGGTCTGGACAGGCGGTTCCGCCACCAACGCCGGCACCCTGGTTTCCTCCCAGGTTGTCCCCACCGTTGAACTGGGCGCCTGGAACCTGGTGGTTCTCAACACCCCCGT
>JAKQOW010000062.1 GCA_029565065.1 Acidobacteriota bacterium
CGCATACAGATTGGTAGACAGGAGCAATATGGTCTGTGACTCCGGAAGCAATCACCACGTCCAGACAGAACGCGCCCCTCTCCAGGGGAAGGGTGTTTTTTGTCTTGACGGGAGCGCTCTTCTCATAGATGAAGGTTTGAACGTTGGAATGTTCGCAGGTTCCAGATTCGCAGGTTGCAGGTTCGGAAACCGGATGGCGGACTGTTTCATCCAGAGGCATTGTTTGCTATCCTAGGCTCGTTGTCCCAATACTGGTGGATTGACATCGGGGGCGCCGCGCGCCCTGTCATCGGGTGAACGAGCATGCGGAATGTCACCGGGCCGGTGCCGCTGGTCCTCTACGCCGATCCCTACGGGTACGGCCTGCCGGATCGTCTCGCGATCAGCCAGAAGAATCCGCGACGGCCGGATTTCTCACTCATTCATTCATGGGAATGGGGGGAACAGTACCTTCGGGAGTCGTCCGACGTGGCGGCGATGATCGTGCCCGTCTCCCGTGAACTGCTGGCCGACGACGCATACATGGGGTTCCTGAAATATTGCCGGTGGATCGCCGAGCGGAACGAGGCGTTCCGACTGTACTTGCTCCCCCACGCGATGACAGTGGACGAGCTGTTCCACGAAGCGCGGCAGAACCCCGGGCTGGCCGAGGTCGTGGACACGGTCAACATCAGCACCCGGACCGGCGACGCCCTGTTCGCGGCGATCGATGCCGGCCTGAACGGTTTCCTCGACGCCCTGGACGACATCCGGGACGCGCCGAAGTACCGGCGGCTGATGCGCGCCGTCCTGGCGCCCTTCGCGCTGGGCTCCATGGCCGGCACCGCCGGCGGACTGGTCGCCGCCGGACTGATCCTGCTCATCGTCACCGGCGTTCTGCCAGCCGCGCTCCTGCGGGAGCACGGCGAGGCGCTGGCACTCGGGTGCGGCTACTTCGGCGGGACCGCCCTGCTGACCGCCGTCGCCACCCGTCGGTTCCGCCTGCTGCCCGCGGCCTGGATCGGCCTGATGGGCGTCGCCGCCTTCCGGGCGCCGCTGGACGGGCGGTGGCTGGCGGCCGGCCTGCTCCTCGCCCTGGCGCTGGACCACCTTCGCCGGCGTTGGATCATGCTGCTGCCCCTCGCCATCACCGCGGCAGACGGGACAGTCGCGGTTCGTTTGGGCCGGCGGCTGGCCGGCCTGTTTGGCGGGACTCTGTGGCCCCGCCAGCGGCAGGTGTTCATCAGCTACGCACGGCGGACCTGGGCGGATCCCACCGTCCGCCGGCTCCGGACCTGCTTCCAGGAGCTCGACGTGGCGTGCTTCCTGGACATCTCCGACATCGAGCTCGGCAGCTCATGGCGGTTCGCCCTGGAGGAGGGAATCCGCCAGAGCACCCTGTTCCTGTTCTTCGACGACGGTGAGACCGGCAAGCCGCTCCGCCACTGGCACCAGGCGGAGCTGGTCACCGCGTCGAATTGCCGGAGCCGCACGGGATTTCCGTCTATTGCCGTGGTCACGCCGCAGGCGGAGAGCGTCCAGCCGCTCCAACTTTACAAGAGCCGGCTCGCCCGGTACCTGGCGGGCGCGGACTACCGCATCGTCCCCCTCGCGGCCGACGCGGTGGACCGGTTCGCCCGCAACGTGACGGACGCGCCAATCCGGCCCCACGGCCCGGTGGGGCCCTCCAACATCTGGTGGGACAGCTTCGTGGGCGTCGCCGTGCAAGCGCCGCTGATGCTGTTCATGGCGGGCCTGGCCACGGCGGCCAACCTGGTGCGGTTGCTCGGCCTGCTGGCGGTGGCGTCCGCAGTCGTCGGGATGTACCTGGGGCATGACTTGAGACACTGGCTGAATCACCCCATCTGCCTGGGCCTGCTCTGGCTGGCGGTGGGATTCAACGCGCGCCGCGTCCTCCACCTTCGCTTCGAGGCGAGAGCGCCGCACCGGTCGAAGGGGCTGGCCGGCCTCCTGGTCAGCCTCGTCCTGCTGGCGCTTGCCGCGACGTGGTTGACGATGGGCGGCGTGCCGCTGGCCGTCACGTTCTATGCGGCGGCTGGTTTGCTGGGATTCGCCAGCCTGGATTATAACGTCCGAATCGACGACCCGGACGGGGTTGAGACGGGATGAGCGACGCAGTCGACGGGACGTGAGGTGTCTACATGGTGTTTCGCTGGATCGGCCGGATGTTGGCCAAGGGTGATCCGCTGATGGCCAAGCAGCTGCGCGCCGTGGAGCTTCAGGAGCGTAACAAGGGGTTCCGGCTGGAATTCACGGACCAGATTCCCGCCGCCGAATTCGCCGCGGCGCGCGACCATCCGGCGCTGCAGGAAGCCGAACGACTGTTTCAGGAGATCCTGCAGCACCGGGAGGGGCTGGCTCCGGGCGCGCGGGCCGTCACCTCGTTCCAGCTGGCGATGCTCTACCGCGCCCAGGGTCGACTGGACGAGGCGGAGGCGATTTTCGAGGCGCTCATCCACGAGTGCCGGAGCGCCGCCGAGGCGACCGCGGAGACCGAGTGGGCGCTGTGCCGGGCGCTGCTCCGCTATGCCGAGCGCCGGATCCAACAGGACCGCGCGCTGGGCCAGGCGCTGCTGGAGGAATCGTTGGAGATCGCCGTCAAGCGGAAGGACCAGGACGCGATCCGGGAAAACGAGTGGGCGAGGCAGCACTTCGGGCTGGCGTGAGCAGGGCGCACTCGACGCGCGGCGGGGGGGATTCACCGCAGAGACGCTGAGGCGCGGAGGGGGAAAGGACACGCCAAGGCGCGAAGGCGCCAAGCACTTTTTATGTCAATGGAAAAACGAGGGGCGGGGGGATTGAACCGGCGAAGCGGCGAGCCGGCGAAGCGGAGGAGGATTTTCACCACAGAGGACGCAGAGGGCGCGGAGGGAAAAAGCTCGCCAAGACGCGAAGGTGCCAAGCACTTTTTTTGTCAATGGAAAGACGAGGGGCGGGGGGAGCGAACCGGCGAAGCGGCGAGCCGGCGGAGGATCCACCACAAAGATACTCCGTTAGAAGTCAAAAAGATTTTTCAGCATGATGAAAAATCGGGCGCATGATCTCCTTGGCACGAGGGCGTTCGGATTGGTATGATCGGCGCGGAAGGCGGCCGCTCGAACTCCGGTCTCTTTTGGGGCACGACCCCGCACGGACCCTGAGGCGAGTGTGCCGCCTTCCGTCGTTTGGCCTCGCGCTTGGAAACGGGCGCGGCCAGGGACGTGGCCAGGGGAACCGCCACCGCGGGCGTCAGGGCCATCCCGGCACGCTGGGCCATCTCCTGCGCTTTGCCGGCGACCTGCTCCCACCGCGACGGGTCAAAGGCGACGCCTTGCACCCAGCAGGCAAAGACCAGGTGCAGCAGCTTGCGCATGCCGGCCACGACCGCCTGCGCATCGGTCTTGCCGCGGGCGCGCAGGCGGGTGTACAGGGCGCCGACGGCGGGATTGCACCGGATGGCGGCCCGCACCACCGGATAGAGGATGGCGCGGACGCCCGCCTGACCACGGTGACTGATCCCCCGGTTGATGGCCGTATCCCCGCTCTGGTGGTGCTGGGGGTCGAGTCCGGCAAACGCCACCAACTCCGCCGGGCGGGGAAAGCGGTGGATATCCCCCAGCTCCAGTCGCAGGCAGATGGCGCTCCAGATGCCGAAGCCGGGGATGCTGTCGATGATCTGGACGCCGGGATCAGCCCGCAGTTGCTCGGCCAACTCGGTCTGCAGCCGCCGGACCTGCAGCCGCAGATGGGCGATCTCGTCCACCAGGACCATGACCGCCCGACCGGTGGCCGGATCGGTTTGGTCCGCCACGCTGGCGGCGGCGGCCGCCACCAGCCGCGCCGCCGCCGCCGGCGTGACGTACGGAATGCGCGCCACCACCGCCGGGTCGGCCTGGGCCAGGGCCGCCGCCGTCGGATACTGTCGCAGCAGCGCCAGCACCCATTGCCGCAGACCGCCCCGCAGACACGCCACCAACTCCGGATGACAGCGCGACAGCAGGGCCTGGAGCTGATTCTGCAGGTCAGCCTGCAGCCGGACCAGTCGGCGCACAGTTCGATACAGCGTCAGGGCGCCCTCCAGCTCGCCGGCCACCCACAGCTGATCCTGTCGGCGCCGCCCTGTCCGCAGATACGCGGCAATCCCCGCCGCGCTGATCCGATCCGTCACCGTCCGGTGAAGTTGGCGCTCATGGTAGCGCTTGACCACCAGCGGATTGAGCCGGTACGCCGTCAGCGCCCACCCCGCACGGCGCAAGCGGTGGCACAACCCCAGCCAGTTCCGCTCATACCCGCCGGTCGATTCCACGCCCACCACCACCTGCGTCTCCGGCGCCCGGGCCAACACCGCGGCCACGCGTCCCTGCACCTGGTCGTGGCCGGCCCGGGTGTCGTCAAACCGGCCCCAGCCGCCCAGCTCACTCCCCGCTTCGTTCATCGCGACGAAGTCCGCATACCCTTTGCTCACATCAAGGCCGAGGTACACCGTCGTCATCGCTCCGTCTCCTGGATGGATTCACCGCGGGTTCTCCCGGCCGTCGAGATCGGCATCCAGCCTGGTTGATCCGCGCTCGCAGCGCCGGATACTTCCCCGGATTGACCGATCCCGCCGGGAGGAACAATCTTTGTGTAGAGGTCACGCCTCATGGCACACACCGTTCTCTTCCGCGGCGCGATCAGTGTATACTCGATTCGACACTTTCAACATACCAGACACGAAGGACACAAAGCAAGAGTTCAGAGTTTTGGAACGATCCCCGAGACCCGAACCGCGAGCCCGAACCCCGAGCCTCGAAATCCGATTTCCGATTGTCCGATGATCGGGAACGAGCCTCGAGCCTCGAGTCTCGAGCCTCGATTACGAGCACGATTACGAATTACGATTACGATGACGATTACGAGCACGATGATGAACACGAATACGATTTGCGAGCTTGGGCGACCGGGCATAAAATAGGCGCAGCGGACGGCCATTCGACATCTGCGGTCAGGAGGGGTGCCATGAATCCACGAGGCGCGAGATGGAACATCCGGTGCGGGCTGGCGGCCGTCGGCGTGGCCGTGGCCCTGGCGGCCGGGCCGGGAGCGGCCGCGGCGGCGATCGCGCCCGCCGGTCCGGCCGAGGAGGCCGCGCCGGCGAAGGCGCCCGAGTTCAAGTTCTCCGGGGACTACGCGTCGCTGGCGGCCGAGCAGCAGCGCCTCATCGCCGATTGGTGCGCGCGGCTGGCCCGGCAGATCGGCAAGAAGGTGGATCCCCCCGAGCTCTACGCCAAGATCCCCATCTCCTCGCGCACCACCTTCGAAGCGGTGACCCACGCGCTGATCCATTCGCCGCTGACCGATGCGGCCGGGCAATCCCTGGGCGCGGCCATCGGCCTGGTGGACCATCTCGAAACAGTCGCCGGCGAGGTGCCGGAGGCCCGGGGCGACCTGCAGTTCCGGATCTACGTGCAGATGAAGCCCGGGGCGCAGGAAACCCTGGACCGCTGCCGGGAGTTCCTCCCCGGCGAGAACAAGCGCTATCACAAGGGCTATCCGCTGAGCTACCGCCAGGACGGCGGGGTGCCGTCGATCCAGATCTCGCTCTCCGCCGACGGGGCGAGGGCCGACATCGACGTGGACTACCGCTCCTCCAAGATTCCGGCCGCCATCTTCAACGGCCACACCAGCTCGGCCAACTCCGACGTCCGCGCCGGCGACAACGTCGATCGCCACAACGGGCGCTGGAGCGGACTGGCCGACTGGTGGCGGAACCTCTTCGGGCTCCCCCTGGTGAAAACCGGGGCGGCGCCGGCCGCGGCCGAGGAGCACGTCATCCCCCTGGCGCCCCGATCCGGCCGGGGGAAGATCCAGGAAGCGGTGCAGGACTTCCTGACCGAGTGGCTGGTGGAGCAGCGGCCCGAACTGGCCATGGCGTACCTCTCGCATCGCGCCTACGGGTGCGTGCCGCCCGAGGAGCCGGGCCAGCCGGTGGACCAGGGCATGGCCCCCGTCTGCATCCTGATGAGCATGGCCGAAGCGAACCGCATCCTCGGCCGGCCGGCCCGGCTGGCGGACGTGGTGGCCGGGGACCCGCTCCAGGCCGCCTGGCTGAAGCCGGTCCCGAAGCATGACCCGGCGCTGTTCAGCCTGTACCAGGTTCCGGACGACGTGGGCGAGGCCGCCGACTGCGCCGGCGGCGCCGTGACGGCCGCCGCGCCGCTCACCGGGGCGTCCCGGCCGGACTACGGCGATTTCTACCTCAGCGCCTTCCACCTGAAGACGGCGGGCGCCCGCGGCGCGACGGTGTCCCTGCTCTGGACGAAGGAGTCCGACTACTGGAAGGTGGTGGCCTTCCGGCGGGAGCCGCCCGAGGCGGCGCCGGCGGCGACGCCGGACCTGCGGCCGGCGGCGGCGGCGGCGCCGGCGCTCGTGCGCATGCCCGGCGACCCCGCCATGACGGACGCGGCCCGCCGCTTTTTCACCGCCTGGCTGGTGGCGAAGGACATCCCCGCCGCCATGGCGTTCTTTTCTCCCCAGGTCTACCCCTGCCTCAAAAAATATCTGCCGGAGGACGCCCCCGCCACCCCGCCGTCCGGCGAGGTCGGCCCGAGGCTCCGCCACGCGCTCGCCGATTCGTCGGCCCGGGTGGGCCCGCAGCGCCGGCTCGAGGAGATCCTCCAGCCGGTGGAACCGGTGCTGCCCGTCATCGGCCTGGTGGACCATCCGGACATGGCGGCGTTCGCGATCCTGAGCGTCCCCGATCACCTGGGCGAGCGCGCGGGCTGCGACCCCGCGCCCCAGCCGGGGGGACGCCGAAGCGCGCCGACGGTCGAAGCGAAGTACGGACACTACTTCGCCACCTCCTTCCAGTTCCGGGTGCAGGGGGGCGAGCCGGCGTCGATCTACCTGTTGTGGACCCGCGCGGCGGGGGAGTGGACGATCGTGTGGCTGTCCATCGACACGCCGTGACCCGGCCCGCCCGTCCGGTTGGTCGTTCGGGGTCGTCATTCGCAATCGTTATCGTCATCGTAATCGCACTCGATTGTTCGCGGGTTCGATGAAGAGTTGAGGGTTGGGGACGAGCCTCGAGCCTCGATTACGAGCACGATTACGAATTACGATTACGATGACGATTACGAGCACGAAATCCGATGTCCGATGTCCGAAGTCGGTGACGGGTTCCTCTCAATCAGCCATCGCGCCACGATCCCGGCCCGCCAGGGCCGGACGGCATTAGCCAGGGGCGCAGCCCCTGGTGGGCGGTGGTTGGTCGCGTGGTCGCCCCAGCGGGGCGACAGGCAGGTGGCGTGAATCGTGGTGGGCGCCGATCGATC
>JAKQOW010000065.1 GCA_029565065.1 Acidobacteriota bacterium
GCCGAGCCCGATCCGGACCGGGCGGTGGCCCGCGCGCTGGCCCTGGTGCGGGCGGGCGAGGCCAACCTGCTCATGAAGGGGAAGACCGACACCCCGACGCTGCTCAAGGCGGTCCTCGACGCCGACACGGGCCTGCGGACCGGCCGGGTGCTCAGCCACGTGGCCGTGGTGGCGATGCCCGCGTACTCCCGCCTGATGCTGTGGACCGACGGCGGCATCAACATCCGGCCCACCCTGGACGTACGGCTGGACATGATCCGCAACGCCGCCGAATTCGCCGGCAAGCTCGGCGTGGCCGTTCCCAACGTCGCCCTGCTCTCGGCGATGGAGAAGGTCAATCCCAAGATGGAGGAGACGCTGGACTACGAGCGGATCCTGAAGCTGCACCAGAACACTCCCGTGGCACCGGCGACCATCGAGGGACCCGTCGCCATGGACGTGGCCCTGAGCGCCGAGTCGGCCCGCATCAAGGAGATCGACAGCCGCATCGCCGGCGCCACCGACATCTTCGTGACCCCGGAAATCTCCGCCTGCAACATCGCCGTCAAGGCGTTGATCTACCTGGCCGGCGCCCAGGCCTCCGGCCTGGTGGTGGGCGCCCGCGTGCCCATCGTGCTGCTGAGCCGCAGCGACGACGCCGGGACCAAGCTCCGCTCCATCGCCCTCGGGGCGATCTGGGGCTGAGGCACAACCACCGCGCGCACCCGATTATCCAACCGAGAGGATCACCGATGAAAATTCTGACCATCAACCCCGGCGGCGTATCCACCAAGATTGCCCTCTACGAGGGGCGCACCCTGCTCTGGACGGAGGACATCCAGCACGCCGAGGCGGAGCTGAAGGGGTTTGCCTCCGTGCTCGGCCAATTCGATTTCCGGCTCGGCGTGGTCAAGGCCAAGCTGGCGGAGAAAGGCGTCGAACCGGGCCAGCTGGCGGCGTGCGTCGGCCGCGGCGGGCTGTTCAAGCCGCTGCACGCCGGCACCTACCGGGTCGATGCCGCCATGCTCGATGACATCCGGCAGGGGCGCACGAAGGCCGACCATCCGTCGAACCTGGGCGCGCTGCTGGCCGAGGCGATCGCCTCACCGTTGGGGATTCCGGCGTTCATCGTCGATCCCGTGTCGGTGGACGAGTTCGACGACGCAGCGCGGCTGACGGGTCTGCCCGGCCTGGAACGGCGCTCCCTCGTCCACGCCCTGAACGTGCGCGTCACCGCCTTCAAGGCCGCCGAGAAGCTGGGCCGCCGACTGACCGATCTGAACCTTGTGGTCGCCCATCTCGGATCGGGCTTCAGCATCTGCCCCATCCGCGCCGGGCGGATCATCGACGTGAACAACGCCAACGACGGCGGCCCGTTCTCACCCCAGCGCACCGGCACGCTGCCGGTGACCCAACTCGTGGAGCTGGCCTACTCCGGCAAGTACCCCACGGCCAAGGCGCTGAACGACGCGCTGACCAAAAAGAGCGGCCTGCTGGCTCATTTGGGCACCCACGACCTGCGCGAAGTGGAGCGCCGGATCGACGCCGGTGACGCGGCCGCCGCCCGGGTGTTTCAAGCCATGACCTACCAGATCGTGAAGGAGGTGGGCGCCATGAGCGCGGCGCTGGACGGTCATGTGGACGCCATTCTCGTCACCGGCGGCCTGGCTCATTCCAAGCGCCTGGCGGGCGAGCTGCAGCGGCGCCTGGAATGGATCGCCCCCGTCGAGGTATTCGCCGGCGAGAACGAGCTGGAATCGCTGGCCATGGGCGCCTGGCGGGTGCTGAGCGGCCAGGAGCAGCCGTCCGTTTACTGAAGCCGCGGTCCGCCGCAAATGCAACCGGCCGGAGCGTGGCTCCGGCCGGTTTTATTTTATGCGGACCGCGGGGGCGCGGCGCCGCGTCGACTGGGTCAGTTGATTTCCGAATACTCGGCGTCGACCACGTCATCGCGGCCATTCTTGCCGTCGGTGGGGCCCGCCTGAGGCCCGGCCGACGGACCGGCACCGGGACCGGCGCCGGGGCCGGGGCCGCCCGCGGGACCCGCGCCGGCCGAGGCCTGCTGGTAGAGCTGCGTGGCGATCTGCTGCGTCAGGCTGTTGAGGCGGTCGCGCAGCGGCTCCAGACCCGACGGATCCTGGCTGCCCAGTTTGTCACGGGATTCCTTCACCAGTTCCTGGGCTTGGCTGACTTGGGCGCCATCGATCTTGGCGCTGTTTTCCCGAACCAGTTTGTCCAGGTTGTAGGTCAGGCTGTCCACCTGGTTGCGGAGTTCGGCCTGTTCCCGCCGGTGCTTGTCGTCCGCCTCGAAGGACTGGGCGTTGCGGACCATCTGCTCGATCTCATCCTTGGCCAGCCCGCTGGACGAGGTGATGGTGATCTTCTGCTCCTTGCCCGTGGCCTTGTCGCGGGCGGATACGTTGAGGATGCCGTTGGCGTCGATATCGAACGTGACCTCGATCTGGGGGATGCCGCGGGGCGCCGGCGGAATGCCCACCAGGTGGAACTTGCCCAGGCTCTTGTTGTCGGTGGCCATGGCCCGCTCACCTTGCAGGATGTGAATCTCCACCGAATCCTGAGCGTCGGCGGCGGTGGTGAAGATCTCGGATTTCCGGGTCGGGATGGTCGTGTTGCGCTCGATCAGCCGGGTGAACACGCTGCCCAGGGTCTCGATGCCCAGCGACAGCGGGGTTACGTCGAGCAGGAGCACGTCCTTGACCTCGCCGCCCAGAACGCCGCCCTGGATGGCCGCGCCCACCGCGACGACCTCGTCGGGATTGACGCCCTTGCACGGTTCCTTGCCGAAAAACTCCTGGACCATCTGCTGGACCTTGGGGATCCGGATGGAACCGCCCACCAACACCACTTCATGAATGTCGGACGGCTTCATCCCGGCGTCGGTCAGCGCCTGACGGCAGGGGGCCAGGGTGCGCTCCAAGATGTCGGCGATCATCTGCTCCAGCTTCGAGCGGCTCAGCTTCAGGTTGAGGTGCTTGGGGCCCGCCGCGTCGGCGGTGATGAACGGCAGGTTGATGTCCGTCTCCTGCATTGAGGAGAGTTCGATCTTCGCTTTTTCGGCGGCCTCCTTGAGCCGCTGCAGCGCCATCTTGTCGCTCGACAGGTCGATGCCCTGGTCGCGCTTGAACTCGGCGATGAGCCACTCCATGATCCGCTGGTCGATGTTGTCGCCGCCCAGATGGGTGTCGCCGTTGGTCGACTTGACCTCGACCACGCCCTCGCCCACCTCGAGGATGCTGATGTCGAACGTGCCGCCGCCGAAGTCGAAGACGGCGATGGTCTGGTCCTTCTTTTTGTCGAGGCCGTACGCGAGGGCGGCGGCCGTCGGCTCGTTGATGATCCGGCGGACGGTGAGACCCGCGATCTGGCCGGCCTCCTTGGTGGCCTGGCGCTGCGAATCGTTGAAGTACGCCGGCACGGTGATCACGGCGTCGGTGATTTTTTCGCCCAGGTAATCCTCCGCGGCCTGGCGCAGTTTCTGCAGAATCATGGCGGAGATCTCCGGCGGCGAATAGAGCTTGCCGCTGATGTCCACCCGGGCGTCGCCGTTCTGGCCCGCCATCACCGTGTATGGCACCAGCTTGGTCTCCTGGCCCACCTCGCTGTATTTACGGCCCATGAACCGCTTGATCGAAAAGACCGTGTTGACCGGATTGGTGATGGCCTGGCGCTTGGCGATCTGCCCCACCAGGCGCTCATTGTCCTTGGTGAACGCGATGACCGAAGGCGTCAGGCGGCTGCCTTCCGAGTTTTGAATGACGACGGGGTTGCCGCCTTCCATCACGCTGACCACCGAATTGGTCGTTCCCAGATCTATGCCGATGATTTTTCCCATGTCGACTTCTCTCCCTCGTCAAAATGTCAGGTTCCCCAGTGCAAAAAACCTGCCAAACCGGCACCGAACCGATCTGTTTTCTTTACAACAAATTAGCGGTTAATCTCGCGAACCATTCTAGGACAAAATGTCTCAAGTGGAGATTTTTTCACCGGTTGCTTCTCATTCATCAACATATCCTCTATAATCTGAAGCGCCAATCCGTGGCGGAAAACAGTTGCCATGGCCGATGAACGCGATCCCTCGAATCTCGTGAATCTTCTGCGGGTCCTCCAGGCGGAGGAAACCAACCTGATCTTCCAGCTCGTGGCGGACCGCCTGGCCCACGACACCGGCAGTATCTTGCACGCGCTCGCCGGTACCGCCAGTCTGCTGGAGGAGAATCCGGCGGGAGACCAGCGATCGCTGGTCGTGGGTGTGCGCCGGGAAAGCCAGCGGTTGGAGCGGGCCATCGTGCGGCTGCTGGAATTCCTGCGCGGCCTCGATGCCGCGTCGGCGCGTTTTCACCCCGCCGATGTGCTGGCTTCGCTGGCGCAGGCGACGCAGCCGTACCTGCGCGAACAGGGCGTGCGACTGACCCTCGGCCGGCTCGGCCGGCGCGCGGTCCTCGCGGGGCGCCCCGAACTGTTCATGGAGCTGGTCTGGAAATTCCTGTCGGAATGCACCGCCTGGACCGACCCGACCGCCGCGCCGCCTCCGCCGGAGATCCGGATGAGCTGGAACGACACCGCCGGCGGCGGCAACCTTCAGTTCCACACCCGCAGGGTGCGGATCCCCGACGAGTTCCGGATGCTGACCGCCAAGTCGCCGAGCTGCCGCGACGTCCTGCTGCAATCGTTCCCCACACCGTGGCTGATCATGGCCACCCTGATCGACCGGTTCCAGGGCCGCCTGCGCCTGCTGCGCCGGCCGCCGGCCGACTGGACCGTGACCCTGACCTTCAAAGGAGCTCCGTCGCGCGATGAGTAACACGTTTTCCATCCTGGTGGTTGATGATGATGAGGCCTCCCGCGTCATGATGATCGAAGCCTTGCGCCGCTCCGGCTACCAGCTCCGCGGCGCCGACAGCGCCGAGGCGGCACTGGCCCTGCTGGCGCGCGCTCCGGTGGACCTGGTCGTCACCGATGTGCGCATGAGCGGTATGAGCGGGATCGAGCTGGTCCGCAAGGTCGCCGAGCGCTACCCGGACATCCTCGTGATCGTCGTGACCGCCTTCGGCAACAGCACCATCACCATCGACGCCATCCGCTCCGGCGCGTTTGATTTCATCTCCAAACCGTTTCACCCTGACCGGCTGCGGCAGGTGGTCGCCAACGCCGTCGAGAAACGGGGACTTCTCCGCGAGGCGGAAACCCTGGAGCCGGTGGACACGCTTAAGAGCCACGCCAACCAGCTCATTGGACAATCCGGCCGCATGATCGAGGTGTTCAAGCTCATCGGCCGCGTAGCCAACACCGAGAGCACCGT
>JAKQOW010000074.1 GCA_029565065.1 Acidobacteriota bacterium
TCCTATCTCCTATCTCCTATCTCCTATTCTTCTTTCTGCCCCCCACTGCGCCCTTGACAGAGGGCCCACCGGGCTCTAAGATGGCGGCTTATGGTCGCGAAAGCCTCCGGCAAAGCCAATCTCACCACCGTGCTGCTCGCCAGCTGGATCTGCCCCGGCGCGGGGCATCTGCTACTCGGCCAGCGGTTCCGCGCCGCGCTCAATTGCGTCGCGGTGGGCGGCCTGTTCTGGCTGGGGCTGGCCCTGCACGCCTACTTCGTGTTCCCCAGCACGCCCGGCGAAACCTTCGCCCTGTTCAAGTTCCTCGGCGCGCTCGCCAGCGGCGGCCACTACTTCGTCGCTTACATCCTGCAGCTGGGCATGGGCGACCTCGACGTGTTCCGGGCCGCGCTGACCAACGAGATCGGCAACACCTGCCTGTACACCGCGGGCATCCTGAACGTGCTCGTCCTGGTGGATGCCTGGGACCTTCACAGCGGGAGGAAAAAGTGATGGGCCTGCTGGCGGTCGGATTCCTCTTCTCGCTGCTGGTCTCGGGCGTGTTCGCGTTCGTGGAGCGGGGCGACAGCCGGGAGCGTCGCCGCTATTTCATCAAGGCGTTCTGCTTTTTCTTTTTGTCCATCCTGGTGGCCGGCTGGCTCATGCGGCAGCTCCCCTTCTGACCCCCGCCCCACCGGATCCCGTCCCCCCCATCTCACCCCAAATATTTTTGCAACTTTTTCCATCTCGGAGAGTCCATCTAATAGAGTGCAGCTGCGTTGTCCCCAGGGGGTCTGATGAACACCGTGTATGTGGCATTTTTCCTCGCCTTTCTTGGATTCTACCTTGTGCTGTTCCTGGTGCTGCTGTTCTCCAACCGCATGGACCGCCGGGCCCGCCGGCGTCCCGATGACGAGGAGGACGACTACAAGGAAGAAGTGCTGCATGTGAAATCGTGACGGGCCGCCGAAACACACCGGGAAGGCATTCCACCAGCAAGGGAGAGGAGTGCGTTCCGGCGGCGCCCCTCCTGCCGATCATAAATATTTTATTCACAATTAATTAGACCCACCCTGCCTCCATCGGTTCTTGCGGACGATTGTGGATTGCTGATTCTAATGGGACCTGGGACCTGGGGACTGGGACCTGGGGACCAGGACCCAGAACCGAGGTCCCAGATCCGATACTGTTGATGGTTGATTGATGGAACGAACCGCGAGACCCGAGCCTCGATTACGATTACGATTACGATCACGATCACGATTACGAATTACGAGCACGAACGAGGGGAGGGAGGCGAGGCGGGCAGGATCACGCCGCAGCCGCGGCGGCGGGGCTGCCGGCGCCCGTCAGGACCCGCCGTCCACCAGTGCGCGCAGCTCCGACAACCAGCCGCGAATGGCGCGGAAGCCCTTGTCCCAGAAGGCGGGGCTGTCGAGATCCTCGCCCACCGAGGCGGCCAGCTCGTAGGGCGTGGCCGAGCCGCCCCGCCGCAGGATGTCCTTGTACCGCTCGGCGAACGCCGCTCCCTCCTCCAGGTGCTGCTGGTAGAGGCAGAGCACGAACAGCTCCCCGAACGAGTAAGCGTAGCAGTAGAAGCGGTAGTGAAAGAAATGGGGGATGGCCGCCCAGTTCCACCGCTGGACCGGCAGGAACTCCACCGCATCGCCGTAGAGCCGCTGCGCCTCCTCGCGCCAGAGCGCGCACAGCTCCTCCGGCGACATCAGCGCCGCGTTGACGCGGTCGTGGGCCTCGCGCTCGAACCGCGTGTACATGTTCTGCCGGAACACCGTGGCGATGATGTCCTCGAGGTGGCTGCAGTAGAAGCCGATGAGGCGGTCGCGCAGGGGGATCTCCCCCTTGACCGCGGCGGCCAGCAGCATTTCGCCGAAGACCGATGCCGTCTCGGCGGCCACCGTGGGCGGATGGTAGTTGAGGTACGTCTGCCCGGCGGCCAGCAGGTCGTGGAGGCCGTGGCCCAGCTCGTGGGCCATGGTGAACACGTCGCGCAGTGACCCGGAGTAGTTGAGCAGCACGAACGGGTGCGTGCCGGGCCCCGGCCCGTAGCAGTACGCCCCGCCCCCTTTGTGGCGGCGCACCGGGGCGTGGATCCACTGTTCCTCGAAGAATCGCTCGGCCAGGGCGCCGAGCTCGGCGTCGAAGCCGCGGAAGGCGTCCACGACCAGCGTCCGCGCCCGGGCGAAAGGGATGTCGCCGACCGGCTCGCCCACCGGGGCGTACAGGTCGGAACCGCGCACGCGCGCCTGGCCCAGGATCCGCGCCTTGAGCCGGTAGTACTCCTGGACCAGCCCGTACTGATCGGCGATCCGGTCCATCATCAGCCGGACCGTCGGCTCCTCCACCTGGTTGGCCAGGTGGGTGGGGGCGGTGCTGTGGGGGAACCGCCGCAACTCGCATTCGATGCCGTGGTCGCGGACCACGCTGTTGAAGACGGTGGCGATGGTCTGTCCGTGGCGGGCGTACTGGCCATAGTAGGCGCGCACCACCCCCGCCCGCACCGCCGCCTCCGGGTGGTAGAACAGGTTGCGCGCCGCCGCCCCCGGCAGGCGCTGCCGGCGCCCGTCCAGGGTCACCGGGAAGGTCATGGCGGTGGTGAGCTCGTCGTAGAGCCGGACGAACGCGTTCTTGCCGGTGATATCCTTCTTGCCGATGAGGATTTCCTGTTTCTCGTCGAGCTGGTGCGGCCGGTAGCGGGCGATCTGCCGGAGGAAGTTGCGGTAGGCCGCCAGCTCCGGGGCGGCGGCGATCCGGTCGAATACGCCCTCCGGCAGCGCCAGCAGCTCCAGGCGGAAGAAGACCATCCGCTCATCCAGGCGGGCCGACACCTCGTCGGTCCGGACCAGCAGGCGCCGGAAAGCGGGATCGGCCGAATTCGTGGAGAACTCGAGGTAGGCGTAGGCCCGCACCCGGCCGAACAGCTCCAGGATCGCCTCCTGCTCTTGCAGGGCCGCGAGCACGGTGTCCGCCTCGCCCAGCCGGCCGCGGAAACAACGTTCGAAGTCGGCGGCCAGCTCCTCGACGCGGGCCAGGTCGTCGCTCAGGCGGGGTTCGTCGGACCGGGCGTACAACTCCGACAGGTCCCACACCGGCAGGTCGTCAACAGGCTCCATGGCTCACTCCAGCGGGTTGTCGGCCGGCGCGGCTCGCCGCCGTCTCCCCGCCAATCTACCAGAACCCGGCCGCTCGGGCCAAGGGCTTTGTGGGACGACCCGCCAGTCGCCCGCCCGATCGCTCCGTCATCCGACGCGACATGGCTACGGACACTTGACCACGAGCCCGATGTGGACTACTATTTCCGCCGATGTCCCCCACCCGCAACAAATTCCTGAACCTGGTCAACCGCCACCCGGCGGAGGTCATCGCCGCCAGCTTCTTGCTCACGGCGCTGCTGGGCTCGCTGCTGCTGATCACCCCCGCGGCGGCGGGCAAGGGACCGGTGGGCTGGGTGGACGCCTTCTTCACCGCCACGAGCGCCGTCTGTGTCACCGGCCTGATCACCGTGGACACCGGCACGCAGTTTTCCCCCTTCGGCCAGGCGGTCATCCTCGGCCTGATCCAGGCCGGCGGATTGGGCATCATGACCTATGCCGTCATTTTGGCCACGCTGTCCGGGCGCAAAATCTCGCTGTCGGGCCGGACCATCATGGAGCAGTCCTTCATGCCGCAGCCCCAGGCGGTCATCTACGGCCTCACCCGGATCATCGTGCTGTCGACCCTCCTCATCGAGGGGGTGGGCGCTGTCCTGCTCTACTTGTTCCATCCCGGCGGCGGCATATTTGCCGCCGTGTTCCACTCCATCTCGGCCTTCTGCAATGCCGGATTCAGCCTGTATGCCGACAACCTCACCCGATTTCGCGGCCATCTGGGCGTCAATCTGACCATCACCTCACTGATCATTCTGGGCGGTCTGGGTTTCTTCGTGATCTTCGAGGTGCTGCACCACACGGGCAGCCGCAAGCGGTACAAGCTATCGTTGCACACCAAGCTGGTGTTGGCGGTGACTGCCGGCCTGCTCCTCGTGGGAACGGTGATCTTTTTCGTGTTCGAATACGACAACCTGCTCCGGGATCTCCCGCTGGGCGAACAGGTGCTGGCTTCCTATTTTCAGTCGGTCACGCCGCGCACGGCCGGCTTCAACACCGTGGACTACGGAAAGGCCACCGGCGCCACCCTGCTGTTCACGATCCTGCTCATGTTCGTGGGCGCTTCACCGGGCTCCACCGGCGGCGGCGTCAAGACCACGTCGCTCGGCGTCATGCTCGCCCTGGCCAAGAGCAAGCTCAAGGGCCGCGAGGATGTGGACATCTTCCGGGCGACCATCTCCAGCCGGGCGGTGGCCCGCACCCTGTCGGTCACCATCCTGGCCTCCTTCATCATCATCATGTCCCTGCTGGCCTTTCTCTGGGTCGAGATCGGCCCGCGGCCGTTCACCCAGCACAACGTCCGGGTTCTGGAATACCTGTTCGAGATCACGTCCGCCTTCGGCACCGTGGGGCTCTCCACGGGCATCACGGCATCGTTGTCCGCCTTCGGCAAATTGCTGCTCTGCGCGGTGATGTTCATCGGGCGCATCGGCCCGCTGACCATCGCCCACGCGGTGGGCCGCCGGTACGGCCAGGGTAAGTACCGCTATCCCGAAGAACGCGTGATGATCGGGTGAATTTAGCGATAGGCGTCAGCGAGGCTCGAGGCTCGGGGTTCGGGGTTCGGGGCTCGGGGTTCGGGGCTCGGGGTTCGGGGCTCGGGGTTCGGGGTTCGGGGTTCGGAATTCGGGTCTCGTTCCCAACTCTCAACCCTCAACCCTCAACCCATAACCCTCAACACTCTTTGTGTCCTCGTGGTGAATGAATCGGACTTCGGATTTCGTGCTCGTGATTCGTAATCGTCATCGTAATCGTGATCGTAATCGAGGCTCGAGGCTCGGGACTCGAGGCTCGTTCCCGTCCTCAACGTGTGTGCAATGGATCGGGGGTTGGAAGGTTGGAAGGTCGGAAGGTTTAAATTGTTGGTGTTTTGACTTTTGAACATTCAAACGTTCAAACGTTCAAACTTTTAAACGATCTCCCGACTGTCTCTCGTAAAGAATCCCGTGGATGAACGGCTCCCGGCGGGCGAGCGCCAGCGCCGCGGCCCGGTCGGCCGGATCATGCCCGGCGGGCACCGGCTGCCAGGCCTCATAGAGCCGGTCCCAGGTGAGCCGCTCCATGTCGTAGGTGATGCACGGACTGACCGCGACCACCACGGCAAAGCCGGGGTGGCGCAGCGCCCGGGCGATGATGTCGCCCAGCGCGTCGGGCTTGCCGGTCCAGCCGCGGCCCGCCAGCGTCGCGCCCGCCTCCAGCGCCGTCGTCAGCGGATCCGCGACGCCGACGGGTGAGGGGAGGCCGTGGATCAGCCCGCAGCGGCCGTTGTCCACGATGAGCGCGGTGACCGGCAGGTTTCGGGCCGCCGCGGCGGACAGGCCGCCCGCCCCGGAGGCCAGGATGTCGGCGTCGCCCCCCACGGCCACCACCGTCAGGTCGGGTCGGGCCAGCTTCGCGCCGGCAGCCACGGCCAGCGCGGTACCGGCCAGCGCCTCGATGCCGTACCCCCGCAGGCTGCGGGGCATCCATGCGGCGCACCCCGCCCCGGCGACGAACACCAACTGGTGGGGCGGCACCTGCGCCGCCGCCGCTCCGCGGGTCAGGGCCAGGGCCACGCCGTGGTAGCCGCAGCCGGGACACCAGGTGGCCGGCTGGGCCGAGCGATAGCCCAGCTCGCCGCTGCGCCGCACCCGTTCCATCTGCCGGGCCAGCTCCGTCCCCATGATGGGCGTGACGCGCTCGTGGTCACTCATGACGTTTTCCCTTTGCGTCGGCGGGCGGCAGCGCCTCCTCGATGCCGGCCAGGAGTTCCGATTCCGTGAGCGGCTCCGCGCCCGCCCGTCCCAGGCGCGCCACCGGACGGGCCAGGGCGTGCTCCAGCAACCCTGCCAACTGGCCGGAGGCATTGAGTTCCGCCGCACCCAGCACCCGGCAGCGCGCCGCAAACGCCGTCAGCACCGGCCGCTGGAGCGGCCAGACCAGCCGGGGGAAACAGCCGCCGACGCGCAGGCCGCGGGCGGCGGCGGCGCGGAGCGCCTCCCGCGCCGGCTCGATGGCGGCGCCCCAGGCGACCAGTCCCAGGTCGAGCGGGCCGTCGTCACCGAACGCCTCGGGCGGCGCCCAGCCGGCGGCCAGCGCATTCAGGCGGCCGCGGTGCAGCCCCACGGCGATCGGGCACGAGGCCACGGCTTCGGTGGCGCCGCTCCGCTTGTCGGGCCCGCCGGCGGAAACCAAACGCTCGCCGCCGGGCGTGCCGGGCGGCGCCCAGGCTTCGTCCGGCGCCGGAGTCGCCGCGGCCAGCGCCGCCGCCGCGGCGGGCAGCGGCCGCGGCCAACCGATGGTCTCGCCCCGTTCCATCTGGAGGAAATCCGTCAGCACCACCGCCGGCGTCCGCCAGCGCGCGGCCAACCGCACCGCCAGGCAGACGGCATCGAAGCAGTCGGCGGTGCACGCCGGCGCCAGCACCGGCCGTTGCACGTCGCTCAGGCCATGGATCGCGGCCAGCAGGTCGCCCTGCCCCGTCGAGGTGCCCAGCGCCGCCGCCGGGCCTGCGGTCTGAACGTGCACCACCGCCAGCGGCAGGCCGGCCGCAGCCGCCTGGTCCAGCAGCGGGCCCGCCGCGGCCAGGCCGGAACCCACCGTGACCGCCACGGCGCTCCGGCCGGCGGCGACGGCACCGTAGGCGTGCGCCGCCGCGGCGGCGGCATCAGCCGCCAGGGCCAGCACCGGCCGTTCGTCCGCCGGCAGCCGCTCCAGGTCCGCGCGGATCCGGTCCGCCGGCGTCACGGGATAGAACGCCACCAGCCGGACGCCCGCGGCGGCGCAGGCGGCGGCGACGGCCGCGGCCCCGGTCACCAGCGCCACGGCCGGCCGCTCGTCGGGCGCCGGCAGGGCGCGCCACGGGTGGGTGGCCACCAGGCGGGTCCTGGCGTATTCGAATCCCATCTCGAACGAGCGGACGGCGGCGGCGCGAACCGTCTCCGCCTGTCCCGCGAAATGGTCCGCGATGGCCGGCGGGAACGCGGCGGCCGGCAGATCCAGCAGGGCGGCCACCGCGCCGAGGGCGACGAAATTGCGACCGCGGCCGAAGCTCTCCGCCTGCGCCGCCAAGTCGCGGAAGGGGATGCCGTAGCCGAACATCCCCGGCGCGATGTAGCCGGCGACGGCCATGTCTTCCGCGACGTAGCCGGGCGGATTGTTCTCGTACAGGACCAGCCCGTCCGCGTTGAGGCGGGGCAGCTCGGGGATGGTCAGCGGGTCGCTCAGCGCCACCAGCACGTCCACCCGCTCGCACGGTCCGCGCAGCGGCTCGCGGGTGATCGCAGTGTAGGCCAGCGTCTTGCCGGCGCCGCGAATTTCCGCCGGGTACGCCGCCGCATGACGGGCGTGCAGTCCGAGACCCGCCGCCGCGATCGCCAGCACCCGCCCGGCCGCGCGCGCGCCGTCACCGGCCCGCCCGCAGAAGCAGACCACCAGGTCGCCGGTCAGGGGACGGCGCGGGACCTTCACATCCGCCTCCACCAGCAGGTGTTGACCACGATTCCCTCAAACTCCAGGGCGCTGGCGGGCGCCTGCCCCGCCGGCTGCACCTGCCCCAGCAGGTTGCGCGCGGCCACCTCGCCCAGTTTTTCGGCGTTGGGCCAGCCGATGGACACCCAGTAGTTCCGCAACGCCGGATTGTAAACCTGGGCGCAGTCGCCCGCGGCGTAGATGTCCGGCAGGTTGGTCTGCAGGTACTCGTTGACCAGCAGGCCGCGATCGATGTCCAGGCCGGTGCCCAACAGGAAGTCCACATCGGGCGCCAGCCCGAAGAACGCGCCCACCATATCCGCCCGCAGCCGCTCCCCCGCCCGGGTGGTCACGCGATAGCCGCCCGACGGGTGCGGCTCCACGTGGGCCAGGGCGTCGTCCAGCCGCACGGCGATTCCCACCCGCGTGAGCCGCTCGGCGAACTCGGCGCGCCGCTCGGGGGTCAGCTCCAGCGGCCAGAACGAGTCGGCGTCCACGAGGAAGGTGACTGCCTTGCCCAGGCGGACCAGGGCGCTGGCCAGCCGGACGCTCACCAGATCGCCGCCCACCACCACCACATCGCGGATGCCGTCGAGGCGCTCCCGCAGCTGCCGGGCATCGGCCAGGGTCTTGACGGTGGTGAAGTGCGCCCGGTAGGCGTAGTAGATCTCCGGCAGCCGGGGCTTGCCGCCGGTGCAGAGCAGCAGCCGCGTGTAGCGCACCATCTCCATGTGCTTGAGGTAGAGCACCTTCTCCTTCGGATCGATCCGGGTGACGCGCTGGCCGAGACGGAGGCGGATCCGGTGTTTCTGGTAGTGCTGCGGGGCGCGGACCAGCAAGTCGTCCTCACCCGCCGTGCCGGCCAGATAGTCGGCCAGGCGGTGGCGGTGGTAGAAGTGGAAGAACTCGTCGGAGATTAGCGTGATCCGGGCGTCTTTGTCGCCCCGGCGCAGCACGTCCGCCGCCCGGTTGGCCGCCGCGCCGTTGCCGATGATGACAAAATGTTCCGGACTCACCATTTCGCTCCGTTCGTCCCGCTGGCCATTCGATCCACCGTTCGTCTCGTCATCGTCAGTCCCACGGCACTCACTCGCCCGCCGTAACGTCGGCAATCTCCACGCGCTCCACCTCGATGCAGCGGGTTGGACACACCCGCAGGCAGAGGCCGCACCGGATGCACCGGGCGCTGTCGATCACCACCGCCGCCGCCTCATCCCAGCGCTCGGTCCAGACCGGCGGCATCCCGGGTCCCGCCGCTGCGGACGGACCGATGCAGTCGCGGGGGCAGACGGCAGCGCACAAGCCGCAGGCGATGCAGTCCGCCGGCCGGATCTCGTATTTCATGTGGCAGAGGTAGCAGCGGTGGGACTCCCGCTCTCCCACCGGGGCCGGGAATCCGGTCTTCACCACGGCGCCGAACGCGGCCAGGCGCTGGGGCACGGCGAGCATGGGCATGTCGGCGCGGGGGATGAAGTCCCAGGCCCGCGGTCGGGGGGTGTCGGCGGCCGGCCGCACCCGAACCACCCGGCGCAGGCGCCGCGCGCCTGTCAGGTACTCGTCTACCGCCTGGGCCACGCGGCGGGCGTGGCCCATGGCCTCGATCACCGTGGCCGCACCGGTGCAGAAGTCGCCCGCGGCAAAGAGTCCCGGCACCTCGCAGGCGCCGCGGCGGGGATCGAAGCGGGGTGCGGCGCCGAGCGCGGCGGCCGCCAGGGCTGTGTCGGCGTACTGGCCGGTGGCGGCGATGACCGTGTCGGCGGCGAAGACGAACTCGGAGCCCGCGATGGCCACCGGCGTCCGCTGGCCGAATTTGCCCACGGGCCCCAGGCGGTTGCGGGCGAACACCACGCCCTCCACCCGGTCGGCGCCCGCGATTTGCATCGAAGACACCAGGTTCAGGTAGCGGACGCCCTCGCGCTTGGTCTCGAGAACCTCCTCCCGGGTGACCCAGAGGTCCTCCTCGGTGGTCCGGACGCAGAGGTGCGACTCCGTCGCGCCCAGGCGCAGCACCGAGCGGGCGCAGTCGTGGGCGGTGAATCCGCCGCCGATGGTCACGACGCGCCGTCCCACGGCGGGCGGGCGGCCGTCGTTGACGGCCATCATGAAATCCAGACCGCTGTAGACCCCGGGGAGATCGCCGCCGGGGATGGCCAGGCCCCGCGCCAGGCACGTGCCCGTGGCCAACACCACCGCCCGGTGACGCGCCAGCAGCTCCGGAACGGTGATGTCATGCCCGACGCGGACGCCGGTCTTCACGGCGATGCCCGAGTCCAGGAGGCGACCGATCTCGGCTTCCACCAGCTCCCGCGGCAGGCGGAACACAGGGATGCCATACATCAGCATGCCCCCCAGCCTGGGCATGGCCTCGTAGACCGTGACGCCGTGGCCCAGCGCAGCCAGCAGCTGGGCGGCGGCCAGGCCGGCCGGCCCGCCGCCCACCACCCCCACGGTGCAGCCCGAATCGGGGAACAGGCGATCCGGCCACGGATGGTCCTGGTTGCGGAAGTCGGCCGCCACGCGCTTGAGATGGCAGATGGCCACCGGCTCACCCAGGTCGGGATCGCCGTGGCGGCAGGCCGCCTCGCAGGGCCGGGAGCAGACGTGGCCCAGCACGCCGGGGATCAGGTTGGTGGCCCGATTGACGAGGTACGACTTGTCGCGGTCGCCGCCGGCAATGGCGAAGATGTAATCGGGCACGTCGGTGAGCACCGGGCAGGCCCACTGGCACGGCACATTGAGGCGGGCAAAATCGAAGTCGTCGGGGTGGTCGCTGCGCCGTGTCCGCCGGCGCACCGGTCGGCGCAGCGCCTCCGCCTCCCGGGCCTCATCGACGGCGGCACCCCGTCGGCGCGTCCTCACCGGCGCGGCCTTCGGCGGTTCCGCCGGCGGTGCGACCGGTTCCGCCGGCGGCGCCGCCGCAGTCGGGACAACCGGCGGGACGGCTTCAGGTGCGGTCGTCTTCTCGGCAGCCTTGGGCGGGGGGACAACCGTGGCCGCCTGGGGCTGGACGTGAACCGCCTTCGACTCGAGCGGCACCGCGTCCGGTGACGTCGGCGCCGGCGTGATTTTTGGAGACGCCAGCTGCCGGCCTACTTTCGGGCCCGCCCCGGGCCGCTCCGCTTTCCCGCGTTTTTCAATCGGTGCGGCCCCGGGTTCCGTCCGGGCCCGTTGGGCGGCCTTTCGTTTTTTCGCGACGGCCTTTGCGGGCCGCCGGGCCGCGGTTGGCTTCGGGGGCGCCTTGGGCTTTGCGGCCGCTTTCGCGGCGCGGCCGGCTGTCTGAGCGCCTCGGCCCGCATCCGCAGCGGTTCGGTCAGTCCCGGCTGCGCGGTCCTTCGCCGCGGTCGTGCGTCCTTCCGCCTTCGGGGCCCGGATCGCTTCCGGCGGGGTGCGGGCAGCCGACGTCGAGGCAGTACCCGCCCGCTTCGGGGTACGCCTCGCCGTTTTCGAGACTTTCTTGCGAATCCGTCTCATCCCTCGCGCGCTCCTGCCCGGCCGGGGCGGGTTGCATCAATTCCATCAAAAGGTTAGTCCGTCTTCCGCATTATAGATTTTCGAGCCGGAACGGTCAACCGTCCGCGGCGACATCGGTCAAATACTAGAAGTTGGCCGCTGACTAAAAACCATTTTATTCCTTTTATTATCAATACATTGAAAACAGTCAGCAGATTTGGAGGGCAACCCGATCAAGACGGGCGGACAGATACGCCCTGAGCGGTGTGGAGCCGCCGCTGACCGAGCTTTTGCCCCCCTCCGAAAGCCGCCTCTTCCAACGGTTGTCGCGCTCCGAAAATGCTACGCAGATGCCTGCTTTTCATCACGGCCATGATCCTTAACGGCACAGCCCCTCCCGCCGGGTGCCAGCCATGTTGAACATTCGAACGATCCATGCAACCCGGGACTGATGGCGTGAGGATCCCATCCGGCAGCCTTCATGGCTCCTGAACGGGTGGCGGATCGTCTGCGGGGCGGGATGCGTCGGGTCAGTCGCGAGGCGGCGTCAGGGAGTTCCAGATTTTGAGGACGTCGTCGGAGAGCGCCAGCGGGGAAAACGGCTTGGCGATGAGCCCCGCGGCGCCGGCGCCGCGGTAGCGCCGGACGTCGGCGCCGCCGGTTTTGGCCGTGAGAAAAACCACCGGCACGTGCGCCGCTTCGGGCGACTCGCGGAGCGCCTGCAGGGTATCCAGGCCGTCCAGGTCGGGCATGAACTCGTCCAACAGCACGAGATGGGGACGGAATTCGCCGCAGGCGGCGATCGCCTCGGCGCCCGAGGCGCACACCCGTACGGTGAATCCGCCCACCTCCGCCAGGGCCAGCCTGGCCAGGTCGCGCACCGACGGGTCGTCATCCACGACGAGAATGCGCTCGAGGTTGTCCGAACTCATACTCTCTCCTCGGCGGCCGGCCGGGGGATCACTCGATCACCGCGTTGGTGGCCACTTCATACAGGATGCCGAGCGCCTTGTGAATCCGGGCGGCGTCGGCGGCCGGCGGCGGCCGGTCGCTCCGGCGCCACGGATCGAGGAGTTCCTCCAGTTCCCGAGCCAGCGTGCTCACTGCCGGAAAGCCGAAGGAGGCCCCGGTGCCGGCCAGGTTGTGGACGCGGGTGTACAGCTCGCCGGCCACTTCGGGCGCCCACTCCTGGAGGAGGTTTTCCCAGAACACCGAAATCTCCGTGGCCTTGAAGGGCAGCTCGGCGGCGAACTGGCGGCGCAAGGCGTCCAGTCCGGCCTGGGCGGCGGGCGAGAGCTTGCGTGCCGCCGGCCGCGGCTGATCCGCCTCGACGAAGCGGCCGACCTTGTCGAGAAATGCCTCCAGCTCAAACGGCTTGTGGATGAAATCGTTCGCGCCGTAACGCATCCCCTCGTACTGGTACTTCACGCTCTTGTAGATGGAGGTCATCATGATCACGGCGATGCTTGACAAATCGGGATCCTGCTTGATCCGGCGGCAGAGGTCGAAGCCGTTCATCTTCGGGAGCAGGAGGTCGGTGACCACCAGGCCGGGCTTGACCTGCTGGATGAGCTCGAGGCCGGCCTGACCATCCGTCGCGGTGTGGACTTCGAAGCCGCGGGACGAGAGCTGAGTCTGGAGGAATTCCAGCAGCGTGGTCTCGTCGTCGATAATGACAATCCGGTTGTTCATTCGCTCCAATACCCGGCAGAACTGCCGGCGGCGGCGGCCGAGTGACCGGCGGTCCGGGTCACTTCAGGCCGAACAGTCCGAAGAGCTGCTTGGTGAAGCTCTGTTTCTTCTCGTCGGCCAGCGCGACATACTGGTGGAATTCACCCGCATCCAGCCAGACGCCCTTGCAGTCCGGGCACTCGTCGATCTCCAGCCCCTCCAGGGTGAGGGCGGTGAGCGTGGCGCCGCACTTGGGGCAGTGCATGAAGTGGAGCGCCTTCAATTTTTCCCGCTCCTCGGCCTTTTTCCGGGCGGCGATTTTCTCAAGGCGGATCTTCTCCTGCTCTTTGGCCCAGTTCTCTTCTTTCTCGTTTCCGTGGCGGACCATGCGTGTACCTCCGCGGGGATGGGCGTCTCGTCTTGGACGTGATGGTATTCTACGGAGCGAGCCGTAGTTTTGCAAGAACCAATCCGCCTCAGGCGCCGGGCAAGCCGCCGATCCAGCCGAAAGCGGCCAGGAGCGGTGCCCAGGCCGCGGGCGGCGCCGCCTCCACGGCGACCGGCTCGCCCGTGTGCGGGTGGCGGAAGGCGACGCGCCGGGCGAAGAGCAGGAGGCCGGCCGGGCCGAATTCGGATCGGGCGAAGCGGTTCTGGATCCCGTCGCCGTAGGTGGTGTCGCCGATGATCGGGTGGCTGATATGGTGAAAGTGACGACGGAGCTGGTGCCGCCGCCCCGTGAGCGGCCGCGCCTCCACCAGCGAGAAGCGGGCGCTGGGCAGACGCCCCACGGGCCGGGACAGCTCCAGCGTCGCCAGGCGGCGGTACTCGGTCACGGCCGGGAGGCCCGGCCGCCCGGAATGGTTCTCCAGGGGGTGGTCGATGCGACCGGCGGCCGCGGTGAACCCGCGCACCACAGCCAGATAGTCCTTCGCGGGCGTGTGTTCCCGGAACTGGCTGGCCAGGTCGGCGGCGGCTTCGGAGGTCAGGGCGAAGAGGAGCACACCGGAGGTGGCGCGGTCCAGCCGGTGGACCGGGTAGATCCACCGGCCGAGCTGGTCGCGCAGGCGCTGGAGGCAGGATGCCTCGCCGGGAGATTCGGCGGTGGGATGCACATGCAGGCCCGCCGGCTTGAGCACCGCTACGCAGTGGTGGTCGTGATGCAGGATGGTCAGCGGTCCCACGGGGCCTCCGGGTTTGCTCGAGTCGCGGCGCCGGTTGGCGCGGCCGCCGCGGTGTCAGATTCGGATCCCGTATCCGGATGATGCCATTATACAAGATGGTCACCGGCGCGCGCGCGATCCCGACCGGCCGGCGCAAAATATTCAGACAATCCGCCACGATTTTGGCCGATAATTAGTTGATAGACAACTTCCAGGAGAACGGCCATGAGTAAATGGGGCCTGCTGCTCGCCGCGCTCGCGCTGGCTGCATCCGTCCAGGCGGCCATCCCCCAGCCGGAGCGCGACGCCCTGCTGGCGCTGTACACCGCCACGGGGGGCGACGGCTGGACGCAGCGGGACAACTGGCTGGGCGCGCCCGGCACCGAGTGCTCCTGGTTCGGCGTGCAGTGCGACGACGCCGGCACCCACGTGATCGCACTGTATCTAAACGACAACGGCCTGTCGGGCACCCTGCCTGCGGCGCTGGCATCGCTGCCGGAGCTGCAGGAGATTTACATGCCCGAGAACAGCCTCACGGGTTCCATACCAGCGGCGCTGGGCGACCTGCCGCAACTCCAGATTCTCAACCTCTCGGGTAACCAGTTGACGGGCGCGATCCCGCCCGAGCTGGGCGACCTGTCAGAACTGCTGGTGCTCATGCTGGGCTACAACCAGCTCACCGGCCCCATTCCATCCACACTGGGCAACCTGGACCGGCTCCGGACACTCGGGTTGACCCAGAACCTCCTGAGCGGTCCGATCCCCGCGACCATCGGTTCGTTGAGCCAGTTGGAAATCCTGTTTCTGGATGACAACCGGCTCAGCGGCGCCATTCCTGCTGAGTTGGGCAACCTGGCGGCGCTCCGCGAGCTGTCGCTGCGCGGCAACATGCTGTCCGGCGGCATCCCGGCGGCGCTGGGCGGGCTGTCACAATTGGCCCAACTTGATTTGGGCGACAACGATTTGTGGGGTCCCATTCCCGTCGAACTGGGCAACCTGGCGGCGCTTCGGGCGCTCGATGTTTCGCTGAATCATCTGACGGGGAACATCCCCGTCGAACTGGGGGGGCTGACCCAGCTGCGGTGGCTCAGTGTCGGCACCAATCGTCTGGACGGACCGATTCCCGAGAGCCTGGGAAGCCTGACGGAACTCCGTTTCCTGATACTTTATGACAACACCTTGACCGGGTACATCCCGGCGGCGCTGGCCAATCTGACTCTGCTCGAGGAGATGCATCTGTCGAGCAACCATCTGATCGGCCCCATCCCCCCCGAACTGGGCCAACTGGCCAACCTGCTCACTCTGAACCTGGGTGAGAACCATCTCAGCGAATCCATCCCGGCGGCCCTGGGCGGACTGACCCAATTACGCTACCTCTATCTGGGAGGCAATCGCCTGTTCGGATCCATCCCGCCGGAACTGGGCAATCTGGCGAACCTGCGGCTGCTGGATCTCACGGGGAACCAGCTGAGCGGGTCGCTGCCCGACACGCTGGGCCAGCTCGGTCAGCTCCTGGAACTGCGCCTGAGCTGGAACCAGTTCGCGGGTCCAATTCCCGACAGCTTCAGCGGCTTGGCGAATCTGGTGAATTTGGAGCTGGTGGGAAACCAGATGGCCGGGCCGTTCCCCGCCTATCTCGGGGCGCTGGCCCACCTGCAGCACATCGACGTCGCGTGGAACCAGTTCAGCGGCCCCATCCCGCCGGAGCTGGGCAACCTCACCGAGCTGCGGTTCCTCGGATTGGACGGCAACGCCTTCGAGGGCGGCATCCCGCCCGAGCTGGGCAACCTGGCCGCGCTGGAATACCTGATCCTGGGGTACAACCACCTGACAGGCTCGATCCCGGATGCAATCGGCAACCTGATCCTGCTGCGTTATCTCTGGCTGTACGGCAATGTCCTCTCCGGCGAGGTGCCGGCGACGTTCGGCCAGCTCGCCGCCCTGGAGGCCGGCGGCGGACTGGAACTGCGCTGGAACGCGCTGTCGTGTTCCGACGATGCCCTGCTGGCCTATCTGAACACGCGGCACGGCGAGGGGGAATTTCTGTCGTCCCAGACCCTGACGCCCACGAATTTCCGCGTCATCGAAAACCAAACCGCCGGCGTGTTCGAGCTGCGCTGGGATCCGACCAGCCTGCAGGCGGGCGAGGGCGGCTATCTGATCGCAGCGGCCACCCTCGGCGGACCGTGGCAGATCCGGGCCCTCATACCGGACAAGGAAGCCGACCGGTTCAACGGCTGCCTGTGCGGCACCGGCGATCAGAATTTCATCATCGAGACGATCACCCGGCCCCACGGCATGAATCCGAACCTGGTGACCAGCCGACCCAGCCCCACGGTGACGGTTTCGCGTTCGGTCACACCCGAGGGCACGGTGGGCGTACTGTTCGACTCGACGCGGACCGGCGAGGTGTTTCAAGACAGCCCCTGCCAGATCCTGCCCGCGTCGTTCCTCGTGTTCGCCATCGATCCGGCGGCGTTCGCCGGCGTCACCGCATCAGACCCGGCGGTGATCCGGATCTCGCTGCCGCCGGGAGCGCGGCTGGGAACATCCCTGGCCGACGGCACCCTGGCCACCACCGCCCCGCTGCCCAGCGCCGGCGAATGGACGCCCTCGCTGGCCGTGGTGGAATTCGCCCCGCAGAAGGACGGCACCTTCGCACCGGTGCCGGGAAATCCGCTACTGCCGACCATTGGTCCCCACGCCGTGCAACTGCTCCGTTACATGGAGGGGGAGCTCGAGATCCTCGTCCGGATCACCGAGAGCACGGCCACCTGGACGCCCTCGGCGCCCGGCCGCTTCATCGGCTTCGCCATGGGACTGGGCGCGGGCGTCTGGCCGGCCGACGAGTTCAGCAACTGGGGTCCGGACTACATCGGCGCCCAACACGACACGATGTTCTACATGAACCTGCGGTCATACCCGTTTGAATTGTTTGACAACGCGTTCACCGTCAGCGTCTGCGCCTTCCGGCAGGCCGACGGCACCGGGCTGCCGGTGGCGTTCCAGCCGTCGTGCGCGTTCCTGTTCACCGCCACGGAAGTCCACCCGGGACCGCCGCCGGCTGCGTCGCTGCTGAATCCCGACACGCTGGATTTCGACCAGGTGGACCTCAACCAGGACGGTTTCACCGACCTGCTCAGCATCGCGGCGGGGCAGCAGCGGATGTACATCGCCTTCGGTTTGCCCGGCGGAGCCTTCTCACGGGTGGAGTGGCTGATGACGGACTTTCAGCCGCAGACTCTGGACATCGCCGACGTGACGGGCAACGGCCGGCCTGACGTGCTCCTGGGCGGTGCGGACGGTGCGTTGCACATCTTCGAATGGACCCAGCTCTTCGGCGTCGGCAAGGCGGCCGTGCTCCGCCAGGCGGCGCCGGCGGTGCGGCTGAAGCTGGCCGGCGTGCCCACCGATTCGCTGGTGACGGACATCAGCGGTGACGGGCAATCCGATTATGTGTACTGCGAGGCGGCGACGAACACGCTGAGCCTGATGTTCGGGTCCGACTTCACCACCACCGCCAGCTACGCCACGGGCCAGGGCCCGCAGGCGCTCGCGACCGGCGATTTTGACGGTGACACGGAACCTGACGTAGCCGTGGCCAACGCGGTGGCGAGTTCGGTGTCGGTCTACCTCAACGACGGTGCCGGGGGGTTCACCCCGGCGGAAGTGACGGGGCTGGGTGCCGGTCCGGTGGACCTCGAGTCGGCCGACTTCAACGCCGACGGGCTGGCCGACCTGGTCCTGGCGGCGCAGGGCGACAAGGCAATCCAGGTGCTGCTGGCGAGCGCGGGCGGGGCGTTCGCGCCGGGCCATGGGCAGAAGCTGTTCTTCCAGCAGACGCCATCGGCCGTGCTGGCGGAGAATTTCGACGGTCAGAACGGTCCGGACGCCCTGGTGGGGTTCTCCGACCACTACAAGCTGGCGCTCTGCACCACCGACGCCGCCGGCACACTGGCCTACGCGTTTTCCATCGACATCCGGGGGGACGTGGAGGTGGATCCCCTCAACGGCAGCGTCACCCTGGACGCCGACCAGGTGCTTTCGGTGGCCGGCGGAACCACCTACGGCGGGATCTCATCGCGGCAAGGGGTGGCGGTGGTGCAGGACCACGGGATCGGCGTGCTCCACTTCCCGCGCAGCCGGCACTTGTCCTTTTCGGTGGTCAATCTGGATGACGCCAGTGGCCTGCTCGCCCTCGACCTCTACGACGACGCCTCGGGCAATCCGGTGCAGGCGGCGACCGCCGCCATCGCTTCCGGCGCCCAGTACGCCCGGTACCTCACCGACGACTCGCTGCTGGGCAGCGACGCCGACCACGCCGGGCGGTGGGTGCGCGGTTTCCTCACCAACGAGAACATGCACGGGATGTGGCTGGCGAACAACGGCAACGACCTGCAGTACCTGGACGGCACCCGCCTGCTGGATGTGCGCGACGCCCGCACCGGGCTCGCCTTCCCGGTGCTGGACGATGCGGCCGGCCATGCCACGGAGCTTCTGCTCATCAATCCGAACCGAGAACAGGCCCAGGCGGTGCTCACGCTGTACGGCGCCGACGGCTCGGCGCGCGGCACTTACGCGGCGACGTTGGGCGGGCGGACACGCCGTGTCCTCGATGCGGCGACCATCTTCCCGTCGTTCACGTCGGCGGATTCGATCCAGGTCCAATCGGACCGGGCGCTGCTCGGCGTGGAGCTGTTCGGGAACGACACGGCGCTGGCCTGCCTGGCGGCCATGCCCACCGCCGCCGACGCGGCGACGCTCTACGCGCCCCACGTGGCCGACGGCGATTTCGGCATCGTCTACGACTGCCGGCTGGACCTGGTCAACACGGGCACCGAGACGGCGACGGTGGCACTGACCCTTTACGACGACGACGGCACGGAGCTGGGCGCCACCGACGCGACGCTGCCGGCCCGCGGCAAGCAGTCGGGGGACGTGTCCGAGCTGTTCGGATTGACGGGCGCGGTGACCGGCTGGTTGCGGGCCGATCCCGGCAGTTCCCCCGGCGTGGTGGGGAGCGTGACCTTCGGCGGGACAAGCGGCGCGTTCGTCTCCAGCCTGCCGCTCCAGGACGCCGGCAACAGCCGGTTCCTGATGGGGCACATCGCCAACGGCACCATCGGCGTCGTGTCCTACTTCACCGGAATCGCCATCGTCAATCCCGAAACCACCGAGGGCGGCGAGGTGCCGGTGCAGATCTCCGCCTACGACCAGAACGGCCAGCTGCTGGACACGCGGGTCGTGGTCCTCTCCAGCCAGGAGCGGATGGTCAGCCTGCTCCACCAGGTGATGCCCGAATTGACCACCCTGTTCGGGGGGTATCTCATCGTCGAAAACCTCTCGTACTCCGAGGGGATCCTGGTGTTCCAGTTGTTCGGCGACACGTCGCTCCAGTTTCTGAGCGCCGTCCCCGCGATACCTTTGGATTGAGGCTGCGGCAAGCGAATTCGCGAACCGGCGAGGGGGCGAAGCGGCGAGAGGCGAGATGGTGATCCGGTGAGAACATAGGTTCGCCCCACGTGCCGAATCCGGCAAGATGTCCTGAGAACGAGACAATACCCAATCCGCTTGGCGTCCTGGCGCCTGGGCAAGCGTCTGTTCCGGCGAGAGTCCGGCCGCGGCAGGGAGTGGCTACGGCGTGCTGCGGAGCAGCATGGTGGCGCTGCGCTGGACCGTGGGGAGCACGATCATGTCGAGCACGTTCACGTGCTCGGGAGCGTTGGCCACGTAGTGGACCGCGTCGGCGATGTCCGCCGGCGTGAGCGGCTGCGTGTTCGCGTATACCTGGGCCGCCCGCCCGGCGTCGCCATGGAACCGCACCAGGGAAAACTCCGTCTCCACGAGGCCGGGGCTCACGCACGAGACGCGCAGCGGCGTGCCGTACAGGTCCATGTTCATCCCCTCGGTCAGCGCCCGCACCGCGAACTTGGTGGCGTTGTACACGTTGCCGTTGGGGTAGACCTGCCGGCCGGCGATGCTGCCGATGTTGATCACGTGGCCGCGCCCGGCCGCCAGCATCGCCGGGATGAGGCGGCGCGACACGAGCAGCAGCCCGCGCACGTTGGTGTCGATCATGCGATCCCAGTCGTCGACGGACCCCTCGTGGAGCTTGTCGAGCCCCGCGGCCAGACCGGCGTTGTTCACCAGCACGTGGGGCACCAAGCCGCGGGCTTCGAGCGCGTCGCCGAAGGCGGCCACGGCAGCGGCGTCGCGCACGTCGAGGGTGAACACGTCCACCGACGCGGCCCCCGCGTCCCGCAGCCCCGCGACCAGCGCCTCGAGACGGTCGGCGCGGCGGGCGGCCAGCACCAGCCGCGCCCCGGCGGCGGCGAAGCGCTCGGCGCACGCCTGCCCGATGCCGGCGCTGGCGCCGGTGATGACGACGATCCGGTCCTTCATTCGGTTCATGATCACTCCTCGTCTCATTAATCGCGCCAGATCCGGCAGAGTGTTCCGAGTTTGAGACAAGAACACAAACTTGCCTGGCGCCTTGGCGCCTCGGCGAGCCCTGTATGCCGTCGGGCTATCCGTACCCCAGCTCCCGCAGGCGCTCCTCGGAGAATCCGAAGTGGTGGGCCACCTCGTGCATGACCGTCTTGCGGATCTCCCGGACCACCTGCCGCGGCGTGCGGCACGCGCGCAGGATGGGGCGGCGGAAAATCAGGATCCGATCGGGCATGGGGAAGAGGTGGAAGGCGCTCTTCCGCGTCTCGGGGATGCCCTGATAGAGCCCGAACAGGGAGCCGCCCCCGCGGATCCCCACCTCGCGGAGCAGCTCGCGCGACGGCTCTTCCTCGACGAGAATCTCCACGTTTTCGAGCTTCTCCAGGAACTCCGCCGGGATCTCCTCCAGCGCCTGGTCCACCAGCTCCTCGAATTCCTGCCGCGTCAGCATGGCCGGGGCCCTCCGCTCTCCATTAAAGACGGCGCGCGCGCCGCCGTCAAGCCGAAAAAACCGCCCCTTTGCCACGGCTGCCGGCGACGCGCGTTTCTGGTAGAATAGCCCTTCGGATCGCCCGGCGATCCCATCCCGACTCCGGAGCAGACGCCATGACCGATTTCGACCGCCTCTTCTCGCGCGGCGCCCGGGCCATGCAGCCGAGCCCCATCCGCCGCATGGCCGGCCTGATCAACCAGCCGGGCGTGATCTCGTTCGCCGGCGGCGTGCCGAACCCCGCCACGTTTCCCGACGCCGACCTGAAACGGATCATGGACGACATCGTGGAGACCGACGGTTACCAGATCTTCCAGTACGGCGTCACCCGCGGGCTGGAGGCGTTCCGGCAGCAGCTCGTAACCATGCTGGCCGGGCGGGGCATCCGCACCGCCGACGACGGGCTGATGGTCACCTCCGGCTCGCAGCAGGGGCTGGAGCTGTTGAGCCGCGTTCTGCTCGATCCCGGCGACGTGGTCCTCGTGGAGCTGCCCAGCTACATCGGCGCGCTGGCCTGCTTCCGCAACACGCTGGCCGAGATGGTGGGCGTGGCCCAGGACGCCGACGGCATCGTCCCCGAGGAGCTGGAACGGACCATCGCCGCCCTCCGGAGCGCCGGCCGGACGATCAAGCTGCTGTACGTCATCCCGAATTTCCAGAATCCGTCGGGGATCACCATCGCGCCGGCGCGGCGGGCGGCGGTGCTGGAACTGGCCCGCGCGCACGACATCCTGGTGGTCGAAGACGATCCGTACGGCGAGCTCTTCTTCCCCGGGGTGACGCCCGAGTCGCTCCGGGCGATGCGGGCCCTGCCCGGCGGCGAGGACGTGGTCTACCTGAGCTCGTTCTCCAAGGTGGTCAGCCCCGGGCTGCGCACCGCGTTCATGGCCGCTCCGCCGCCGGTGATCCGCATGCTGGAGCTGGCCAAGCAGGCGGCCGACCTGTGCTCCAGCAGCCTGGACCAGCGCCTGGTCTACGAATACTGCAAGCGCGGCCTCTATGACCGCCACCTGGCCGAGGTGCGGCGATTCTACGCCGCCAAGTGCGAGGCGATGCTGGCGGCGCTGGACCGGCACATGCCGGCCGAGATCACTTGGACCCGGCCGCGCGGCGGGATGTTCGTCTGGCTGACCCTGCCCGCCGGGCTCGACGCCGAGCCGCTGGCGGTGGAGGCGGTCCAGACGCTGAAGGTGGCGTTCATCCACGGCGCGCCGTTCTTCGTCAACGGGGCGGGCCGGAACACTCTCCGGCTGACCTTCGCCAAGGAGGACGCCGTCAAGATCGAGGAGGGAATCCGCCTGCTGGCGGGCTTCTTCAAGTCGAAGCTCTGATCAGGTCTTCCCCTGCTCCCGGTCGCTGCCGGTCTCGCGGAGGATCGCGTCCACCTCCTCGTCCCGCAGCTCCGGGTCCAGCGCCACCGCCTCGATGAGCAGACTCTGGGCGCGCCCCAGGTCGCCGAGCTCGTAGCAGATGATGCCGAGATAGTACTTGGCGTCCGCGTTCTGCGGGTAGGCCGCGACGTACTCCTCGAACAGCACCAGCGCCTCGGACCAGCGTTCCAGCGCGTAGTAGTTGCGCGCCAGATTCCAGCGGGTGTCGGCGTTGTGCTCCAGGGCAAATGCTTTCTCGGTGTGGGTGAGGGCGAGCTCGTAGTCGGCCAGCCGTTCGTCCTCGTCTCCAAGCAGGATGTGGCCGAGGGCGGTGTGCGCCTCCAGGTTGGCGGCGTCCAGTTCCAGGCAGCGCTTGAAGTCCCGCAGCGCGAGGCCCGGCTGGCGGGCGAGCAGGTGTAGTTCACCGTCTAACCGGAAGCGATCGAGGCTGCCGGACGGGCACATGTCCCGGACCTGACGGTAGTACAGCTGGGCACCCGTGGGATCGGAGTTGAGCACGGCGGCGGCGGCAAGGCTCTCGAGGACAGTCATCCGAAGCGGGCGTTCGGAGGGACGCACCCGCTCCAACGCCAGCAACAGGATCGGCTCCGCCTCGCCCGCCCGGTCCGCATCGGCCAGCGACTGCCCGTAAACCCGGTAGTCCTTGGCGGTGAGCAGGCGGTCGGCCGCCCGCTGGTCGCCCAGTCGGAACTTGCAAATGCCCAGGTAGTAGCGGTAGTCGTCGTTGTCGGCGGACGTGGCCCATAGCTCCTCGAACAGGGGGCAGGCCTCGGACCAGCGCTCCAGCCGGAAGCAATTGTAAGCCAGATGATATGCCGTGGCCGGGCCGGGGCTCAACCGGTGGCAGGCCCGGTTGTGAGGCAGCGCCCGGGCCGGGTCGGCGGCGGCGTCTCCTTTGAGGCCCAGGTAGATGAGGCCGAGGTTGTTGTGCGCGGCCAGGTTGTCCGGGTCCAACTCCAACGCCCGGTCGAAGCACTGGACGGCCTCCCCGGTGCGCTGTTCCAGGAGCAGGAGATCGCCGCGGGTTGCGGTCGCGGCGGCGCTGCCGGGATCCGCCAGCTCCAGCGCCCGGCGGTACCACGCCGCCGCCCGGATCTTCTCCCCCCGGTTTTCAAGCAGGACGCCGAGATGGAGGCAGGCCCGCCGCTGGAGATCGCGGCTGG
Organism: Acidobacteriota bacterium; assembly: GCA_029565065.1. Classification (GTDB taxonomy): domain Bacteria; phylum Acidobacteriota; class JAAYUB01; order JAAYUB01; family JAAYUB01; genus JAAYUB01. The sequence continues at coordinate 23,365 of JAKQOW010000074.1, forward strand.
CTCGGCTGGATCCGTCCACGGCAAGTCGCAGGCTCTTTTCCGCGCCATATGTCTCGTCGCGCCCGAACTGCGCGGTCGCCTCCCGCATCCGGGCTGCAGCCCGCACCTCCCGGGACCTCATTCCCGACTGGACCGCCAGGTAACCGACGCCGGCGGCGCCGAGCGGCAGGGCGACCAGCAGCAACAGTGTCGGGACCGGCCGGCTCGACAGGATCCAGGCGGCGGCGGCGCCGGCCAGGGTCAGCGTGACGAGGAGCCCGACCGCGATGACGGCGTCCAACGCCACCATCATCCCCGGATGGACGGGCCGGGTGAAGTAGGCCGATCCGTAGCGCAGCATCCAGACCACCTCGGCGGCCAGGACAGCCAGGGCAGCCGGAACGGCGGCGTACCCCCAGATGGTTTGCGAAAGCCCGAAGTCGGCGCGGCCGCCGTTCCAGCCGGCGACGAGCCGGATCCAGAGGCCGCCCAGCGCCCAGGCCGCCAGCCCGAGGGGGAGCGCGGCCGCCAGGGCCGCCACCCAGGCGGTGGTCCACCGGCCGGCCGGGTACGCGAAGCCCAAGCGGGCGAGCACCTCGGTCGCGGCGAACCAGCCGGCCGCGCCGAGCAGCGCCAGGACCGGGATGAGCAGTGGCAGCCGGAGCCGGACGAGCCGCTCGCGCAGTGGCACCTCGGCGGGTGGCGGCGCCGGCGTCTCCGGTTGTGTGGAGACGGCGGCGGTCACCCCACCGGCAGGCGGTTCCTCCAACGGCGGCGGGATCGGGTGGTCTGCGGCCATGGGCGCTCCGGGCCCCGCGGCGGTGATCCGGCCGCGGAACACCTTCCCCTTATAGCGCAAGGCCCGGGCGTTTGCAACGCGCGGCCGCCGGAGTTGCCTTTTCCGCCGGGTTCTGGTAAGGATGAAGGCATGGATCCACTGCCGCTCCTGCACCGGTGCCAGTTGTGCGCCGGCATGAACGAGGAAGAGCTTCGCAAGCTGGCCCGGATCGCCACGTTCCGCCGGTTGGCGGCCGGCGAGACCCTGTTTCAGGAGGGCGATCCGGGAACGGGCTTTTTTGTCCTGCTCCAGGGCCGCGTCCGCGTGTACAAGGCGTCGCCGGAGGGGAAAGAGTACACACTGCACCTGATCCAACCGGGGATGATGTTCGCCGAGGTGGCCATCTTCACCGGTCATCCGTTCCCGGCCTCCTGCCTCGCCATGGAGGACGCGCTGGTGGCGTTCTTCCCCCGGGAGGCGTTCCTGGCCTTCCTGCGCGCCGAGCCGCAGGTGTCCATGAAGATCATCGCCTCGCTGGCCGGCTTTGTCCGCGAGTTCAACCGGCAGGTGGAGGCGCTGTCGCTGAAGGAGGTCCCCGCCCGGCTGGCCGCATGGCTGCTGGCGGAGGCGGAGCGGCAGGGTGCCGACCGGCTGGTTCTGAGCATCGCCAAGGGGGAGCTGGCCGCCCAGCTCGGCACCGTCGGCGAGACGCTGTCGCGGAACCTGCGCAAGTTCAAGGAGGCCGGGCTTATCCGCCTCGAGGGAAAGGCCATCACCCTGGTCCGGCCGGAGGAGCTGGCCGACATCGCCGCAGGCGTCGGCCGGCTGTGACGCGCCGGTTCGGCCGGCCCGATTCCGTCGGAACGTTTTCCCACCCTGACTGGAACCATCCGGCGCGCGTTCTCGTAGAAGGATTTTACCTATTTCCTCTCATTGGAGGCTTGTGATGAAGCGATTCGTGCCGATACTGATCTGCCTGTTCGCCGTCGCCGCGCTGGCGCAGGAGGACACCCGCCTGCTCCGTTTCCCGGCCATCCACGGCAACCAGATCGTGTTCACCTACGCCGGCGACCTGTACACGGTGCCGGCCGCCGGCGGCATCGCCCGCCCGCTGACGAGCCACGACGGCTTCGAGAGTTTTCCCCGCTTCTCCCCCGACGGCAAGCACCTGGCGTTCACCGGCCAGTACGACGGCAACACCGAGGTCTATCTGATTCCCGCCGAGGGGGGCATCCCCCAGCGCCTGACCTGGACGGCGACGCTGGGCCGCGACGACGTCTCCGACCGCATGGGCCCCAACAACATCGTGATGGGCTGGACACCCACCGGCCGTGAGATCGTCTTCCGCTCCCGCATGCGGGAGTTCAACGACTTCAAGGGACAGCTCTACCTGGTGGGCCCGGACGGCGACGTGCCGCGGCAGCTTCCGCTGCCGCGCGGCGGCTTCTGCGCCTACTCCCCCGACGGCAAGCAGTTCGCTTACAACCGCGTGTTCCGCGAGTTCCGCACCTGGAAGCGCTACCGCGGCGGCCAGGCCGACGATATCTGGGTCTACGACTTCGCGACGAAGCAGACCGAGAACATCACCAACAGCCCGGCCCAGGACATCATCCCCATGTGGCACGGCGACCGGATCTACTTCCTGTCCGACCGCGGAGCCAACGGCCGGATGAACCTGTACGTCTACGAGCGGGGCACCAAGAAAATCCGCCAGCTCACCGACTATGACACGTTCGATATCAAATTCCCGTCGCTCGGCGACACCGCCATCGTCTTCGAGTACGGCGGCTGGATCTACCGGTTCGACCTGGCCACGGAGCAGGCGGCCCAGGTGCCCATCCGCGTGGCCACCGACCGCGCCGTCGCCCGGGGCGGACTCACCGACGTCCAGAGGTACATCAACGATTTCGACATCGGCCCCGACGGCAAGCGCGCCGTGTTCAACGCCCGCGGCGACATCTTCACCGTCCCGGCCAAGAAGGGCGCCATCCGCAACCTGACCCGCACCCCCGGCGTCCACGACCGCGCGGCGGTCTGGTCGCCCGACGGCAAGTGGATCGCCTACATCTCCGACGCCAGCGGCGAGGACGAGATCTACATCATCCCGCAGGACGGCGGCGGTCCCGCCAAGAAACTCACCACCGGCGCCGACACTTACAAGTACGGCCTCGACTGGTCACCCGACAGCAAGCGCCTTCTCTGGTCGGACAAGAAACTGCGGCTGTGCTATGTGGATGTCGAGACGGGCAAGGTGACGCAGGTGACCCAGTCGGAAGTCTGGGAAATCACCCAGGCCGACTGGGCTCCCGACAGCCAGTGGATCGCCTACGCCCAGCAGGAGCGCGAGGGAATGCCCCGAGTGTACCTCTACTCCGTGGCCGAGGCCAAGGCCTGGCCCGTGACCGATTCCTGGTACGCTTCCGGCGGCCCGTCGTTCAGCTCCGACGGCAAGTTCCTGTTCTTCACCTCCACCCGCGATTTCACCCCCACCTACGGCTTCACCGAGTTCAACACCGTCTACCAGAACGGCACCCGCATCTACTTCATGGCCCTGGCCAAGGAGACCGAGTCCCCCTTCAAGCCCGAGAGCGATGAGGTGGAGATCAAGAAGGACGAACCGGCCAAGGCCGAAAGCGGCGAGAAGCCCGCTGACAAACCCGCCGACAAACCCGCCGACAAGCCCGCCGACAAGAAAGAAGCCGCGGTCACCGTGAAGGTGGATATCGACGGCCTGGCCGACCGGATTGTGGTCCTGCCGATCACGCCGGCCAACTACTTCGGCGTGAACGCTGTGGGCGATTCGGTGTATTACGTCCGGTTCGGCGCCCGCGACGAGCGGCCCGCCCTCCTCATGTATGACCTCAAGGGGCAGAAGGAAACCGACCTCGGCCCTGTGAACGGCTACTCGATTTCGGCCGACGGCAAGAAGATGCTGGTGGCGCAGAACCAGGCCTACGGCATCATCGACCTGCCCAAGGGGAAGATCGAGCTGAAGGACCGCCTGGACCTTGCCGACCTGAAGGTCACCCTGGACCGCGCCGCCGAGTGGCGGCAGATTTACGCCGAGTGCTGGCGCCAGATGCGCGATTTCTTCTACGCCCCCAACATGCACGGCGTGGACTGGGCGGGCGTCGAGAAGAAGTACGAGCCGCTGCTGGCGCACGTGGCGCACCGGGCTGACCTGACCTACATCATCGGCGAGATGATCGGCGAGCTCAACTGCGGCCACACCTACGTGGGCGGCGGCGATGCGCCCGCCGCGCCGCGCGTCCCCATGGGCCTGCTCGGCGCCGAGCTGGAGCGCGACCCTGCCTCCAAGGCCTACAAGATCACCCGGATCCTCAAGGGCGAGAACTGGGTCCGCTCCCGCCGCTCACCGCTCACCGAGCTCGGAGTCAACGCCCAGGAGGGCGACTACATCCTGGCCGTGGACGGCCGCCCCGTCAAGGACATGGCCAACATCTACCAGGCGCTGGCCGGCACCGCCGGCAAGCAGGTCCGCCTGACCCTGAACGGCAAGCCGGTCGAGGAAGGGAGCCGCGAGGCGGTTGTGGTGCCCGTCGACGACGAACTCGACCTCTACTACTACAACTGGGTCCAGCACAACATCGAGTACGTGGCCAAGGCCACGGGCGGTCAGGTGGGCTACATCCACATCCCCGACATGAGCCCGCAGGGCCTCAACGAGTTCGTCAAGCACTTCTACCCGCAGCTCAAGAAGAAGGGCCTCATCATCGACGTCCGCGGCAACGGCGGCGGCAACGTCTCCCCCATGATCATCGAGCGGCTGCGCCGCCAGATAGACATGGTGGACATGGCCCGCAACTCCGTCCCCGGCGTCGATCCGGGCGCCCTGCACGTGGGGCCGAAGGTGGCGCTGCTCGATGAATTCTCCGCCTCCGACGGCGACCTGTTCCCTTATCGCTTCCGCAAGAATGCCCTGGGCGAGCTCATCGGCAAGCGCTCCTGGGGCGGCGTGGTGGGCATCCGCGGCTCCCTGCCCCTGTTGGACGGCGGCTACTTGAACAAGCCGGAGTTCGCCTCCTACGACACCGCCGGCAAGGAGTGGGTCATTGAGGGGCGCGGCGTGGAGCCCGACATCGTCGTGGACAACGACCCGGCCAAGGAGTTCGCCGGCATCGACGAGCAGCTCGACAAGGGCATCGCCGTGGTCCTGGAGAAGATCAAGAAGGAGAAGCCGGACCTGCCGGCTCCTCCGCCCTACCCGGTGAAGAAGTGACCGTCCGGCGGTTGCCTGCGGGCAACCGCCATCGCCCGACACACCAAAGGGGAGCGGCCCTCCGGCCGCTCCCCTTTTTCATGCATGTATTCGTAATTCGTAATCGTCATCGTCATCGTCATCGTCATCGTAATCGTGCTCGTAATCGTAATCGAGGCTCGGGGCTCGGGGCTCGGGGCTCGGGGCTCGAGGCTCGAGGCTCGGGGCTCGAGGCTCGGGGCTCGGGGTTCGAGGTTTTCGGAAGTCGGACCTCGGACATCGAATCAAAAATTCCCTGCATCGGGCGGCTGTTTCCCCTTGACACCCCGGCGGCCGCACCCGCTACAATCGGTGGCGGGAGGCACCCATGCTGGTGGTCCTGAGCGACCTGCACTTCACCGACGGCACGGCCGGCGAGCACAACTTGCCGCCCCAGACGCTGAGCCGGGTGATCCTCTCCGATTGGATGACGCTGGCGGCGCGCTGCCGCGCCGTGGAGCTGCGGGTGGTGCTGCTCGGCGACATCCTGGACCTGGTGCGCACCGAGCGGTGGTTCGACCTGCCGCCGGAGCATCGCCCCTGGGGCCGCGCGGGGCTGGCCGCGCTGGCCGACGGCGGCGCCGGTTCGCCCCTGGAGCGCTGCGCCCTGGACATCCTGGGCCGGATGCCCCCCGACGGCCGGATCGAATCGGCCCCTCCCGCGACCGTCCTGGTCAAGAACTGGGCGGCGTTCGCGCTGCTGCGCGAGTTGCCCGCGCGGGCGGCGGAGGCGCTGGGGCGCGCGCTCCCCGTGACGGTGGAGTTCGTCCCCGGCAACCACGACCGCCTGACCCACGCCTTCCCGGCGCTGCGCGCCGCGGTGCGGGAAATGCTGGGCCTCGCCGCCGATGGCGCCGGCGCCCTCGCGGCCCCGTTCCAGCAGGAGTGCCGGGCGCCGGCCTACGGGTTGCTGGCCCGCCACGGACACGTGTTCGACCCGTGGAACGCGGGCGGCCCCGGCGCCGCGCCCGCCGTGGGCGACGTGATCACCACCGAGTTCGCGGTGAAGCTCCCCTGGACCATGGGCCGCCACCCGGCTGTCTCCGCGGAGTGGCTGCGGGGCCTACGGGCGATCGACAACGTCCGGCCCCTGGGCCGGATCATGGAGTGGCTCGACAGCCGCATCCGCGCCGAGGCCCTCCCCGAGATCCGCACCGCCCTGGAGGAGGCATTCGAGTCCGTCGCCGCCGGATTGCTGGAGATCGACTTCCTGCGCACCTGGCGGGACGACAAGACGGACTGGGACGAAGCCGTCCGCTGGCTGACCAGCCCGTGGATCCGCTGGCTACCGCGCAACGCACTGGAAATATTGCGCGCCCGGGACCTGCTCCCCCTGTTCCTGAAGGCATCCGAGGACAACCCTGATCCGTCCGGCGACGCGCTCATCGAAGGGCTCCTCGACGAGCGGGCCTGGGTGGACGACCCGGAGATCCGCTACCTGGCGCTCGGCCACACCCACAATCCGCTCGTGCTGCCGCTGGAGTGCCGCGCCGGGCGGGACGTCGTCTACATCAACGCCGGCACCTGGCGCGAGCGGCTGGTGCGCGCCGCCGGCAGCGGCGCTCCGGCGTTTGTGCCGCTGAAGCACACGAGCTATGCCGTCTTCTATCAGCCGGGCGAGGGCGACACCGACGCGCCCCGTTTCGATTTCCGCTCGGCCATCCATCCCGCTTGAGCCGACGGCGGATCCTCCCCGCCGGCAGACGCGTCGCCAGCCCGACGACATGAATTGACTTAGGTCAAAGCACGCCCGGCGTGCATCGGGTATCATGGCGTCCGAGACCGAAATCTGGGAGGAATACCATGGCCATTCGCAAAATCATCAAGATCGACGAAAGCAAGTGCGACGGCTGCGGCCTGTGCGTGCCGTCCTGCGCCGAAGGCGCCATCCAGATCGTGGGCGGCAAGGCCCGCCTCGTGAGCGAGACCTACTGCGACGGTTTGGGCGCGTGCCTCGGCGATTGCCCGCAGGGCGCCATCACCCTCGAGGAGCGCGATGCGGCGGAGTTCGACGCCGTCGCCGTGGCCGCCCACACCGGCCACTCTGTCGAGGACGTCATGGCGTCCGTCCAGGCCAACGCGGTCCGCGGCGGCGCGGCCCCGGCGGCTCCGGCGGCCTGTCCCATGCCGCCGTCCCGGCCCCACCCGGCGGCGAGCCCGTTCCTGCGCCACGGCCACGGGGCGGGACACGGCCACGGCGGCGGCTGTCCGGGCTCGGCGGCCCGCACCATTCAGCGCGCCGCGGCACCCACGACTGCGCCGGCAGCGGCGGCCACCCAGTCGCAGCTTGGCAACTGGCCCGTCCAGATCGCGCTGCTCCCCACCCGGGCGCCGTACTTCGCGGGCGCTCACCTGCTGCTCGCGGCCGATTGCACGGCGTTCGCCTACGCCGATTTCCACCGCGACCTCATGACCGGGAGGGTGGCCCTCATCGGCTGCCCGAAGCTGGATGACGGCGAGGTGTACGTCAAGAAGCTCGCGGCGATCTTCCGAGATAACGACATCCAGTCGGTCCGGGTGGCGTTTATGGAGGTGCCGTGCTGCACCGGGCTGGTGCGCATCGCCCATCGGGCCCTGGCCGAGAGCGGCAAGGACATTCCCCTGGAGCTCGTGCGGATCTCCATCGGCGGCGAGATCATGCCGCCCGACGGATTTTAATCGAGCGGCGGTCAGGGCGTGGCCGGTCGCGCCGGCATCGGCATGACATGTTCAGGCGGTTGACACCATGACTTCAGCTCGCGGCACGGCGATCGGTCCCACCCTCATGGCCGTGGTGGCGGCGCTGCTGGCCGCGGCGCACTTCTCGCGGGCGGGCCAATGGGCTCTGTCGGTGCTCAGCCTGGCGGCGCCGCTCCTGCTGGCGCTCCCCGGGCGGTGGCCGGTGCGCCTGCTCCAGGCGCTGCTGCTGGGCGCGGCCGCGGAGTGGGTACGCACGGCCGCGCGCCTGACGGCCGGCCGGGTGGCGGCCGGGGAGTCGTGGCTGCGGCTGGCGGCGATTCTGGTGACGGTGGCTGCGGTCACAGTCATCGCCGCCTGGCTGCAAAGCCGCACCTTGCGCCGCCGCCCGGGGGAGGCGCCCGGTGCCGAGGGAATCGCGGTGGCGGCGTTCGCTATCGCCGCCGTGGTGATGGGTGCCGCGCACTCCGTGGTGCGGTCCCCAATCATCCTGGCGGAGCGTTTCATCGCCGGCGCCGGCTGGCTGGAGGTTGCGGCGCTGGCCCTCTACGCCGCGTGGCTGGCGCGGCGCCTGGCTGCCGGCGACCGCTGGGCGGAGCGCCGCCGATGGCTGTGGGGACTGTTTTCCGCGGTGTTCTTCCTCCAACTGGCGCTGGGGCTGGCGGGCCTGGCGGACTTCCTCATGAGCGGGAAACTCCACCTGCCCGTGCCGGCGCTCATCGCCGCCGGTCCCGTCTGGCGCGGCGGTGGTTTCTTCATGCCCATCCTTTTCCTGGCCGCGGTGGTGCTGGTGGGCCCGGCCTGGTGCAGCTTCCTCTGCTACATCGGCGCCTGGGACGCGGCGCTGGCCGCCCGGCGGCCGCGCCCACTGGAACTGCCCGCGTGGATGCGGTGGGGCCGCCGGATCACCCTGCCCGGCGTGGTGCTCGCGGCGCTGGGGCTGCGGCTGGCCGGCGCGCCGCCGCTCGCGGCCACGGCCGCGGCGGCCGCCTTCGGCCTGGTCGGGGTTGGAATCATGCTGACGGTGTCGCGGCGATACGGAACCATGGCCCACTGCACCGCCTGGTGCCCCATGGGCCTGGCGGCGGCGCTGCTGGGGCGGCTGCACCCGCTGCGGATCCGCATCGGGAAGGAATGCACCGAATGCGGCCGCTGCCGCACGGCGTGCCGCTACGGAGCGCTGGCCGACGACGACATCCGCCGCCGCCGGCCGGGTCTGAACTGCACCCTGTGCGGCGATTGCGTGGAGAGCTGCCACGGCGGATGGATCGGCTACCACTTTCCCGGTCTATCCCCCCGCACCGCACGCCTTGTCTTCATCACCCTGGCCGCCGCCCTCCACGCCGCCTTCCTCGGCCTCGCCCGCATCTGACGCGCCTTCACGCGCCGGACCCGCACCGTCCGCGCCCGGCCTCGTCCTTCCATCCATCAATTCCATCCAACAGGAACGGTTCTTATCGGCCCTCTCCTAACTCCTCACTCCCAACTGTTCACCGTTCACTGTTCACCCTTCCCAACAGTTCCTCCCGGCCCGCGGCGTCGCCTCCCACGGCCACGGCGACGTGACGGCCGCGGTGCTCGGCCCGGCCGGGCTGCTTCTGAGGCGACATGAAGGTCAGGCTGCCGGTGGCATCCATGACGGCGTCGGGACCGGCGGCCATCCGGCGGAACGCGCCTTCCGCCGCCGCAGCGTCGGGATACGCGAGGAGGAACAGCGTGACCGCCGTCACCGGTGCGGGGCCGTCCGTCCCGCCGTAGCGGGCCGCGGCGGTTTCGGGCGCCTGCCACGGGACAACCGCTTCGCCGAGAGGGATGTTGGCGGCGGCGACAGGGCCGCGGACATACCGGACGCTGTGCGGCCGCTTCCCGACGGCCGGTAACGCCGCCACGAGCGCCGGCGTCGGCGCCCGGCCGACGATCCCGCCCGCGACGGCCCGGCCGATCGCCACGAGCCCGTCCTGGACGGCGGGCGTCTCGCTCAATCCCGTGAACGTGGCCACGTAGCGGTCCTGCCAGACGGTGAGGTAGTAGTCGGCCAGGCGGGCCGCCGAGCCGACGGCCGCGTCGTCGCCCGCATCCCCGCACCGGACCGAGTAGACGCCGAACGCCGCCGCCGGGTCCGCCATCTCGTAGATTTCGGCGTTGATGGCGGCGCCGCCGGGGCCCCGGTACGCGCGGGCCGCCACTTCGCGGAAGCCGTACTCGAGGAAGAGGTCGGCCCCGCCGTCGATGAAGAGAAACAGGTCGTCGCCGCTGAATCGCTGGATCTCGTCCGCCGGCTCCCAGCCGGGCACCGCGCCGGCGCCGGGCAGGAGCCGGGCTGCGCCGGCGGCCGGTGGCGGCGACGGAGGGGGCGGCGCGGAGCAGGCCGCCGCGGCCAACAGGAGGGCCGTCGCCCAGGCGGCGGCCGCGCCGGTAACGGGGCGGCCCATCAGAGGGACTTCTCTACGCGCCGGACCCGGCCTGAGTCCTTCTCGCCCAGTCCGTGGGCGGCGGCGCGCTGGATGGCGGCGATGTCGCCGGGTTTCAGCCCCCAGAGGGTGCAGCAGTAGCTGTCGATGGCCACGCGGTCCGTGCCGGCGACGACCTGCCGCCGCTTGAGCAGCTCGCCAGGGCCGAACGGACCGTTGGTGATGATGAACTCGGTGGCGTCCACGAGGCAGAGGGTGGGCGTGATCACGGTGTTCAGGTCAGCGATGCATTGCTCCAGGTGGGCGATGGAGTCCGGGTTCGTCTGCCAGTCGGCGCGGTGGAAGGTGCGGTTGTTCGACGGCGAGTTCAGCCCCATGAGGTTCTTCAGCGTGCCGGTGAATTTGTTGCCGGCGTGGTCCTTGGTGATGGGCAGGTTGATGAGGACGTCATGGTCGAAGAAGGCGTCCATGACCGCCGCCTCCTTCAGCGCCACGCCCCGCGGTACCGGCACCGGGCGGAACCGGGCCGGATCCTTCATGTCCACCAGCACCAGCTTCGCCCCCTCCTCGCGGACGGCGGCGGCCAGGCCGGTGTCGAGCCAGTTTTTCTCGGGGAGCCAGGTGAGGCAGTTCACCTCGCGGGCGCCCGCGGCCCGGCACATTCGGACCACCGCCCGGACGACGGCCGGGCTGGTGTACACCCCCGGGTTGTTCCGCTGGGCATTGGGCAGGATGGCCACCCGAGCGCCCCTGGCGACGAACCGCTCCATGCCTCCCAGCAGCCGCACCGCCTCGGTGGCGGCGGCGGCGTAATCGTCACCCGTGACCACGGCCAGGTCGGGCCGGGCGGATTGGTTGAGCCGCTCCACGGCGCCGGTGGCCAGGGCACGGGCCGCCGGGCCGATCCGGCCGGCGAGCAGGGCGCCGGCGCCCCAGCCGAGTCCGCGCCGGAGCAGCGATCGGCGATCAAAACGATGGGTCATAGGGCACTCCTTGATATGGAATGGCGATTTCAATTATAGGGTGAATAGGTGAATGGGTGAACAGGTGAATGGGTAAATAGGTGAATGGGTGAATGGGGGCAAGGCATTCATTGATCATTTTTCATCGGGCATTGGTCATTGGCATTTGGAATCATTGGTTATTGATGATTGCATATATTTTATTGGATATTTTAAGGAGATTTTGTTCTTGCAGTCGATGAGAACCGTGACCTGGGAGATGGAAGCCGGGATTGGGGAACGAGGTCCAATAATCCAGGTTCCAGGTCCGATATCCAACGCCCGATGTCCGCATGATGGGTACGAGCCCCGGGCCGCGAACCCCGAACCGCGAGCCCCGGTTACGATTACGATGACGATTACGAATTTCGAGCACGAAATCCGAAGTCCGATATCCGAATTCCGATGTCCGATGGCCGCGTTACGGGAACGCACCCCTCACTGCTTCACAAGCTCCACGCGGCGGTTCTTGGCGCGGCCCTCCTCGGAGTCATTGCTGGCCACCGGGCACAGCGGGCCGACGCCCCGGCCGACCAGGCGGGCGGCGGCGATGCCGTGTTTAGTCACCAGCGCCTGGACCACCGCCTCGGCGCGCGCCTGGGACAGCTTCATGTTCAGGTCCAGCGCCGCGACGCTGTCGGTGTGCCCGACCACATAGACTTTCAGCGCCGGATCGGCCTGGAGCAGCTTGGCGATCTCCCCCACGGCGGCGTCCGATTCGGGTTTGAGCACGGACTTGCCGGTGTCGAAGAAGATGCCCGGGACCTCCACGTGGCCGGTGGTGTTGAGGCCCGCCTTGAACAGCTCGGCGCTGGCGACCACCTCCTGGACCATGGCCTGCTTCTCGACGATGGTCAGAAAATACCCCTTGCCCCAGGCCGTGTCCACCTGCACCCAGATCTCCTTGCCGTCCTTGGCCAGCTTCAGGGTGGTGTAGCGCTGGTCTTCGTACACCGTGGTCCCGCCGATCCGGGCGACGGCCTGCTGGTGGTTGCGGATGATTGCCACCGGCGTCGGGGGCACGCTACCGGTCTTGGTCACATACCGGATTTCGAAGCGCTTCCCCTCCACGGCCGTGGTGGCTTTCGGACCGGTTTTGAAGGTGAACTGGTCGAACTCCGACGTCTTATACACCGTGATGTACGTATTTTGCATGCGGGTCAGGAACGGATGGTCCGCGCTGCCTTTCACATCCGTCTCCTGGGCATGGGCACCGAACACACAAAGAGCAAAAACAATCAGGACCAGCAACGACCGGATACGGGACATCGGAGACCTCCTCCAGGATCAAGATTCACGGTCTACATGTTAACACAGGGCGATTCCGCATCAATAGGCTTCACCGCAACGAGACGACGAAGACGGTTGAAATCCAGCAGAAGGATCGGACAAGCGGAGCAGACCACTCAACCGGCAACCATTCATCAACCGGCAACATCAGCCTTGACCGACCCATGCCTTCACCGCTAGAATGCCCCGTTGCACGGCAACAATGGTTCTAACAAGCGGCAAAGACATGAAATTCAATAATTCCGTCGCACTTGTCACCGGCAGCTCGCGCGGCATCGGAGCCGCCATTGCCCGGGCGTTTGCCCGGGCCGGCGCCGACGTGGTCATCAACCACCGAACGGTGGGCGGCTCCTCGGAGGCCAAGGCCGGCGAGCTGGCCGCCGAGATCCAGGCGCTGGGCCGGCAGGCGCTGGTGGTCCCCGCCGATATCGCCGACCGGGAGGCCGTCCGCGCCATGATGGCGGCGGTGCGCGAGCGCTTCGGCCGGCTGGACCACCTGATCCTCAACGCCGCCCGCGCCCCGTTCAAGCCCATGGAACGCCTGCTGGACCGGGAGCTGCGCGACCTGGTGGAAACCAACTTCGTCGGCCAGGTCCGCTGCCTGCGCGAGGCGCTGGCGCTGCTCGAGACATCGGGCGGCCGGGTGGTGTTCGTCTCCAGCCTGGGGAGCCGGTTCTACGCGCCCGAGTATCCGCTCGGCGCCATGAAAGCGGCCATGGAAGCGGCGGTGCGGCACTGGGCCGAAAGCCTGCGGCCGCGGGGCATCAACGCCAATGCGGTCTGCGGCGGGATCGTCCGAACCGACGCGTTCAAGGTGCTGCGCCAGGTGTGGGACGGCCTGGACCGCCTCCCCGAGGAGCTGTGCGTCGCCCCGGAGGAGATCGCCGACGCCGTGCTGTTCCTCTGCGCGCCGGAGTCGCGGGGCGTGCGCGGTCAGACGCTGGTGGTGGACCGGGGCCTGGGCAACCGGCTGCGGTTCTGAGCCGATGACACGCCCCTGTCCCGGCGGGGCCTGAAGTGGTACAATGACGGTTTGCCAACGAGACGTTCAAGGAGCAGATAGACCCATGCAACAGTTGATCAACCGAACGGACGTGGTGGCGGCGGTGAAACAGGCCGCCGCCGAGACCCTGCGCATCGACGCTGCCACCATCCGGCCGGACCATTCATTCGTGCGGGACCTCGGTCTCGAATCCCTCGACTTTCTGGATATCGACTACCGGCTCGAGCAGACCTTCGGCATCAAGATGGCCCGGCACTTCTTCCTGGAGCACGCCGAAGACCTGTTCGGCGAGGGGAGCGCCATCGACGCGGACGGGCGGCTCACGTCCCAGGCAATCGAGCTCCTGAAGAGCCGCTATGACCCGACCCGCCTGCCCGACCTGTCCAGCGGCCTGGACATGGACCAGGTTTCGGGGCTCATCACGGTGGACTCCATGTCCGACGCGGTGATGGGCATCCTGGACACCCTGCCGGAGCGGTGCGCCTGCGGCGCCTCCGCCTGGAAGAACGGCGAGGGTCGCCGCATCGTGTGCGGCGCCTGCGGCGCGCCGGCCGCGTACACCAACGGCGACGAGCTCATCCGGCAGTGGCTCACCGGGATTCAGGCCGAACGCAATCTGTTCTCCGCCTAGGGGGCGTATGACTCATCCGCCCGCAGCCGCGAACCCCCAGCCGCCGCGGCGCCGGGTGGTCGTGACCGGTTGCGGCATGATCACGCCGCTGGGTCGCACCACCGCCGAGACGTTCGCCCGCGCCGCCGCGGGCGAGTCGGGCATCGGCTACCTGACCCGGTTTGACACCCGCGGCCTGCCGTGCGCCATCGGCGGCCAGATCCCCGATTCCTGGCTCGACGACCGGAGCGACGACTATGGCCGCCGCCACCGGCCGCAGCTCGCCCTCTGCAACCGTTTGCTTCTGGCCGCGGCCGGCGAGGCCGCGACCCAGGCCCGTCTGGACGCCCTGCCGGACCGGGCGCGGCTCGGGGTCGCCGTGGGCGCCCACGGCGAGAACCCGTCCGTGGACGACGCCCTGTTCCTTCACCGTTTCACCGACGGGCAGGGGCACTGGGACACCGCGGCCATCGCCCGCAGCGGCGGCTACGACTTCATGCAATTCTACCGGCGCAAATCCGACCTGGCCCCGGTGACCCTGGCGGCGCGGTACGGCGCCGGCGGGCCGAACCTGGCCCTCGTGTCGGCCTGCGCCGCCGGGGCCCAGGCCATCGGCGAGGGGACGCGCCTCATCCGCGAGGGGCGCTGCGACGCGATGCTCGCGGGCGGCGCCGAGTCCGCGCTCGATTTCGTCGGCATCCTCGGCTTCACCCTGCTCAAGGCCCTGGCCGAGCGCTTCACCGCGCCGGAGCGCGCCTCGCGTCCCTTCGACCGGAAGCGGTGCGGGTTCGTGATGTCGGAGGGCGCCGGCGTCGTCGTGCTCGAGGAGCTGGACCATGCCCGCGCCCGGGGCGCGGCGATCCTCGGCGAGGTGCTGGGCTACGGCGACTCGGCCGACGCCTACCGGATCACCGACACCCACCCCGCCGGCGAAGGGGCTGTGCTGGCCATGCGCGGAGCCATGGCCGACGCCGGCCTGGCGCCCGAGGCGGTAGAGTATGTCAACGCCCACGGCACCTCGACCGTGCAGAACGACGTCACCGAGACCCGCGCCATCAAGGCGGTGCTGGGCGACCACGCCCGCCGCGTCGCGGTCAGCTCCAACAAATCGATGCTGGGCCACACCATCGCCGCCGCCGGCGCCATCGAGTGCATCCTGTCGCTGGAGGGAATGCGGCGCGGCGTGCTCCTGCCCACCATCAACCACGAGTTCCCCGACCCCAAGTGCGACCTGGATTACGTGCCCAACGTCGCCCGGGCCCGGGCGCACCGGGTGGTTCTGTCCAACTCTTTCGGCTTCGGCGGGCAGAATGCCTGCCTCTGCCTGGGGCGGTGGGATGAGTGAGCGCGTGGTCATCACCGGCGCCGGGCTCGTCTCCGCCCTGGGCGGCGATCGCGCCGCCACATGGGCCGCGCTGGGCGGGGGCCGCTCCGGCGCGACGCCCGTGGCCGGCTTCGACGCGCGCGGCTTCGCCTGCCGCCGCGCCGCCCAGGCGGCCGTTCCCGACCCGGCCGCCCTGGGCGTATCGCCCCGGGACGCCTACATCATGGGTCGGAGCAACCTCTGGTTCCTGCAGGCGGCCCGCGCCGCTCTGGCCGAGGCGGGGCTGCCGTTAGTCTGCACCGACGGGACGGTGGTGGGCTGCTTCGCCGCGCTGGGCATGATCGATCCGGTCCCCGACGACCTGCGGACCGCCGCGACCCGGTCCCGCGGCCCCGACGGCGCCTTCGATCCCGGCCGCTTCTACGCCGACGCCTACCGCGAGATCTATCCGCTGTGGCCCCTGGCCATTCTGAACAACGTGGGCTTCTGCATGGCCGCCACCAGCATGGGCATCCGCGGCGAGAACGCGGTGTTCGCCGGCGGCGCCGACGCCGGTGCCGCCGCGCTCATCGAAGCGGCCGACGTCGTCGGCGCCGGCCGCGCCGTCGTGGCGCTGGCCGGCGGGGCGGCCGAGGCGATCACACCGCTGGGCCTGGCGCGGTGGCACCATCAGGCCGAGTTGTGCCCCGGCGACGGGCCGGAGCCGGCCTGCCGGCCGTTCCACCCCGCCTCCGGCGGCGTCGTTCCCGGCGAGGGGGCGGCGGTGCTGGTGCTGGAGCGGGAGGCATCCGCCCGGGCCCGCGGGGCGGGGATTCTGGCCGTCGTCGCCGGCTGGGGCCGCGCCAGCGGCGCGCAGGCCGTGGCCCGCGCGGCGGAAACAGCTCTGAACGGACGCACCGGCGGCACCCCGGCCGTCGACCTGTGCATCGCCCATGGCGAGGGCGCGCCCGCCCGTGACGCCGAGGAGGCGGCCGCCTACCGCCGGCTCTGGCCCGGGCCGGACGCCGCGCCGCCTGTGGCCGCCTTCAAGGGCCGCCTGGGCCACCTCGGCCCCGCCGCCCCGGCGGCCGACGCGGCGCTCGCCGTCGAGATCTTCCGCACCGGCTGCCTGCCCGCCGCCTGGCCCGACGGCGCGGGTCCGGACGCCGTTCCCGTGCTGCCCCTGGCCGCCGCCGGGGCGGGCCCGGCGCCGCGGACCGTGCTCCTCGCCGCCCGGGGCTGGATTGACACCGCCGCGGCCGTGGCGCTGAGCGCCGGGGTGGCGCCATGAGGTTCTTGTTCTACGACCGGGTGACGCGGATCGAGAAGGGCGTGCGCATCGAGGGCGTCAAGTCGTTCGCCCTGTCCGAGGAGTATCTGCGCGGCCACTATCCCCGACGGGCGGCGGTTCCCGCCGGCATCTGCATCGAGTCCATGGCCCAGCTCCTGGGTTGGGGCGTCATGCACGCCCACGATTTCCACCTGGCGGCCATCATGTCGCTGGTGGAAGGCTTCACCCTGAGCGAACCGCTGCTCCGGCCGGGCGTGCTGGGCGCGATCACCGGCGAGATCGTGACCACCACCCGGCGTGATTCGCTGTGCCGCGCCTGGATCGACGTGGACGGCCGCCGGATCGCCACGCTGGACCGGATGATCTTCACCCACTTCCGGCCGGTGGACACCGAGGCGCTCCGCCGCATGTTCCGCTACTACAGCGGGTGGTGCCCGGAGCCGGCGGAGGCGGGTTCATGAGCGCCCCGCCCCGCATCGTCGTCACCGGGCTCGGGCTGGCCACCGCCCTGGGCCTCTCCGTCGCTGAAAACTGGGACAAGGCCCGGCGGGGCGAGTCGGGCATCCGCTCCCTCCCCGACCCCGCCGACGCGCAATCGCCCATCCAGGCGGCCGGCGCCGTGACGGCCGCCGACCGTGAGCGGATCGCACAGGCCTTCCCCGAGGCGGCCGCCGCCGAGGAGCGGCGCACCGCGTTCGCGCTCTGGGCCGCGGCCGCCGCGCTCCACGACGCCGGCTTGACCGGCGGCCACTCCCGCTGCGGCGTCGCCCTGGGCGCCGGGCTGGGCGTGATCCGGATGGAGGACATCACCCGCTGGCTCGATCCTGCCGGCGCTTTCGACCCGGTGCGTTTCGGCGCCGAACTGGACCGCCTGCACCCCGAGTCCTCGGGCCGCCACGGCCACGACCGCGCCGCCGCCTGCGTCGCCGCCCGGTTCGGCCTGGGCGGCGGCACGGCCACCGTCACCACGGCCTGTGCCTCGGCGGCGCAGGCCATCGGCTCGGCCTGGCGCGCCATCCGGCGCGGCGACACGCCCGTCATGCTGGCCGGCGGGGCGGATTCCATGATTCACCCGCTGGGCCTGGTGAATTTCGTGCTGCTCGGCGCCGCCGCCACCGGCGGCGACGACCCGGCCACCCTGTGCCGCCCGTTCGACCGGCGGCGCGGCGGCCTGGTCATGGGCGAGGGCGCCGGCCTGGTGGTGCTCGAGGACGAGGCGCACGCCCGCGACCGGGGCGCCCGCATCTACGCCGAGCTCGCCGGCTACGCCTCCTCCATGGACGCCTATCGCGCCACCGCCCCCGACCCCGAGGGACGCGGCGCGGCCGCCGCGATGCGCGGCGCGCTGGCCACGGCCGGCCTCGCCCCCGACGCCGTCGACTACGTCAACGCCCACGGCACGGGCACCAAACTCAACGACGTCGCCGAAACCATCGCCATCCATTCCGTGTTCGGTCCGCACGCAGCGCGGCTGGCCGTCAGCTCCAGCAAGCCGCTGTTCGGCCACCTGCTGGCGGCGTGCGGCGGACCGGAGTTCATCCTGACCGTGCTCAGCGTGGCCGAGGACACCGTCCACCCCACCCTGAACCTGACCCGGCCCGACCCGAAGTGCGACCTGGACTACGTCCCCGGCGCGGCCCGCCGCCTGAGCGTGCGGGCGGCGCTGTCCAACAGCTTTGGCTTCGGCGGCCAGAACGCCTGCCTGGCGGTGCGCAAAGTTCCGCCGGCGGAAGGAGGCTCGTGATGCGGATCGACCTGAGCGGCCGGACGGCGCTGGTCACCGGCGCCTCGCGAGGCATCGGCCGGGCCATCGCCCGGGCGCTGGCCGAGGCCGGCGCCGACGTCCTGATCAACTACGCGCGCTCCGCCGCCGCGGCCCAGGAGCTTGCAGCGGAGCTTGCCGCGCTGGGCCGGCGCGCCGAGGTGGTTGCCGCCGACGTGGCCGATCCGGCAGCGGTGGAGGCCATGTTCGCGCGTTTGGCCGCGAGTTGGGGCTCCCTGGACATCCTGGTTAACAACGCCGGCGTCATCCGCGACAACCTGGTGGGCGGAATGGACGTGGCCGACTGGGACCGCGTCCAGTCGGTGAACCTGCGGGGGGCGTTCCTCTGCACCCGCGCCGCCGCGGCCCTGATGGTGCCGCGCCACGCCGGCAAGATCGTCAACGTCGCGTCGGTCAGCGCGCTGCGCGGCGGCCGCGGCCAGACCAATTACGCCGCCGCCAAGGGCGGCCTGCTGGCCTTCACCCGGGCCTGCGCCGTGGAACTCGCCCCCAAGGGGATCCAGGTCAACGCCGTGGTGCCCGGGATGATCGCCACCGACATGAGCGCCCGCGTGCGCCAGCGCGCCGGCGAGCGGCTGCTGCAGTCCATCCCCGCCGGCCGGTTCGGCGAGCCGGCCGACGTGGCCCCGGCGGTGGTTTTTCTGGCCTCGCCGGCGGCCGACTACATCACCGGCCAGGCGGTGGGGGTCGACGGCGGCATGACCGTCGCCTGATCGCACCGAAGGAGAACGGCATGCGATTCTACCTCGTGGACCAGATTCTGGAGATCAAGCCCGGCGCCGCCATCATCGGCGTCAAGAACGCCGCCATGAGCGAGGATGTGATGGAGTTCCATTTCCCGGGCAATCCGGTCATGCCGGGCGTGCTGCTTGTGGAGGCGTTCGCCCAGCTCGCCGGCTGGCTCGAGGCGTCGGGGTCGGACTTCACCCGCTGGTTCGTGTCCGACACCGTCCGGCGCGCGGCGTTCTACGGCTTCGCCCGGCCCGGCGACCAGATCCGGCTGGAGGTCACGGCGCTGCCCCATCCCGCCGACGGCCGCCGCGCCTACTCCGGCGTCGGCACCGTGGGCGGGCGCAAGGTGGTGGCGGCCGAGTTCGAGGGCCCCTGCCTGCCCCTGGCGGAGCTGGACGATCCCGAGGCCCAGCGGCGGCTGTTCCGCCGCCTGACCCGCGCGGAGGAGTGGTGAGATGAACGGCGGGATGGATTCGGCAGCGGTGGTCATCACCGGACTGGGACTGGTGAGCCCACTGGGCGTGGGCGCGGCGACCAACTGGACGGCGGTGGCCGCCGGGCGCACCGGGATCGGGCCGGTGGCGGAGACGTCCGGCACCGCCTGGCTGGGCCGGGTGGAGGGCGTCACGCTGCCGGCGGACCTCCCGCCGAAGCTGGTCAGCCAGTCGAAGTTCCTCAACCGCAGCGGCGTGTTCGGCGTCGTGGCCGCTGGCGAGGCGGTGGCCCAGTCGGGCGGCCTGGAGGACGTCCCCGCCGCGCGGCGGTCCCTGTACGTGGGCACCGGCGACCTGCAACCGGTGGGCTACGAGTTCCTCTACCCAGCCACCCGCTCGGCCACCGGCGGCACGTTCCGCGACGCCGACCCGGCCCGTTTCAACCAGGCCGCCATGGAGCAGGTGAATCCGTTCTTCCTGCTCGACTCCCTGGCCAACAATCCGTTCAGTTTCCTGAGCGCATTGTTCGGGTGCATGGGCAGCGGCACCTGCCTGGCGGCCCAGTCGCCGGCGGGCAATCACGCCCTGGAGCTGGCCTACCGCTCGGTGCGCGCCGGGCGGGCCGACGTCGCCCTGGCGGTGGGCGTCGGCAGCTGGATCAATCCGGTGATCCGGCACGAGCTGGCCGGCCTGCGGCTGCTGTCGCGCGGCCGGCGGGGCGCGGCATCGTTCCGCCCGTTCGACCGGCGGCGCGACGGCTTCTTCACCGGCGAAGGCGCCGCGGCGCTGGTGCTGGAGTCCGCCGGCCGGGCCGCCCGCCGGGGCGTCCGCGTCCTGGCCGTGGTGGAGGGCGTCGGCAACGCCACCGAGGCGGCGCCGGGTCTGCCGGTGCTCGACAGCGTCACCCGCCGCGCCATGGCCGCCGCCCTGAGCGACGCGGGCTGCGCGTCGGCGGATCTCGGCTTCATCTGCCCCCACGGCAGCGGCACCGTCAAGGGCGACCGTGCCGAGCTGCGGGCGATCCGGGATCTCTTGGGCGGTGCGGCGGCAGGCGTGCCTGTCGCCGGGCTCAAGCCGCACACCGGGCACATGGGCGCCGCCAGCGACCTGGCGGAGGCGGCGCTGGGCGTCCTGGCCCTCGACGCCGGCTCCGTGCCGGCCACGCCGCACTTCGAGTCAGGCGAGTCCGAGTTCGCCGCGTTGCGGATTGCGGCCTCGCCGCAGCCTCTCGCCATCCCCCGCTTCCTCACCGTCAGCTATGGCATCGGCGGACAGGCCTCCGGTGCGGTGATCGCGCTCCCCGGGAGTCTGCGCCGTGGCTGAGCCCCGCCCCGTCCTCTCCCGGCCGCCCCTCCTCCGGCGCGTCCGCTGGCGCCTGGAGTACGCGGGGGTCTGGACGGGCATTCAGGCGGCCCGCCTCCTCCCCACCAGCGTGCACCAGGCCGTCATCCATCCCATCACCTGGACCGCCTGGCACCTGATGGCGCGGCGCCGCGAAATCGCTCTGGACAACCTGCGCCACGCGCTGGGCGACGAGATGTCCGACGCGCAGCTCACGGCCGTCGCCCGGCGCAGTTTCCGGCTGCTGGCCAACACGCTGCCCGAGGTGGTCAAGCTGCGCGACACCCTGATGGGCCCCGGGGCGAAAGACCATCTCTACCGTCACGCGCCCCATCTCGTCGCCGTCTTCGAAAAGGCGCGCGCGCTGCACGAGGCCAGCCGCGGCTGCGTCTTCGTCACGCCCCACCTGGGCAACTGGGAGTTGATGCCGTACATCAGCGCGGCGCTGGACATCCCCATGGCCGTGGTGGTGCGTCCCCTGGACAACCCCCACATCGAGCGGCTGCTCTACCAGAGCCGCCGCGACACCGGCCAGCTCTTTTTGCCGAAGAAGAACTCCATGCTGCCGCTTCAGCACCTGCTCCGGCAGGGGAAATCGCTGGGGCTCCTGCCCGACCAGAGCACCATCAAGGGGATCCCCGCCCCCTTCTTCGGCCGGCCGGCCCTGACCACGCCGGTGCCGGCGCTGCTGGCGATGCGCAACGAACGACCTCTCATCGTGGTCGCCTGTTGTTGGGGGAACGACGGCCGCTTCATCGGCTACGTCAGCGATCCGATCCTCCCGGCGCCGGGTGCGGGAGAAAAGGCCGAGGTGCTGCGCCTCACCGCAGCGATGAACCGCGAGATGGAGACGCTGATCCGGCGCCATCCGGAGCAGTACTTCTGGATGCACCGGCGGTGGAAGACGTACGATTGAACGCGCGACCGCTGATAGTTGATAGTCGAGGGTTGAGGGTTGAGGGTTGAGGGTTGAGGGTTGAGGGTTGAGGGTTGAGGGTTGAGGGTTGAGGGTTGAGGGTTGAGGGTTGAGGGTTGAGGGTTGAGGGTTGAGGGTTGAGGGT
>JAKQOW010000108.1 GCA_029565065.1 Acidobacteriota bacterium
GTACGACGAGGCGGGTGCGGACCTGGGGGCGCAAGTAGACACGGTGGCGCCGTACTCGTGGCGGCGGCTGGACAGCACGTGGCTGCAGTACGAGGGCTCGGCGCACATCACGTCGAGCCGGTACCTGCTGGTGAAGCTGGAATTCCAATACGGCGACACGCCCAGCGCCTGCGAGTTCTACCTCACCGGCGACCGGCATTGGCTGTGGCTCCTGCCAAACACGGTCCGTCCGT
The DNA here is from genome assembly GCA_029565065.1 of Acidobacteriota bacterium. Lineage (GTDB taxonomy): Bacteria > Acidobacteriota > JAAYUB01 > JAAYUB01 > JAAYUB01 > JAAYUB01. Next base: position 234 of record JAKQOW010000108.1, read on the forward strand.
GGATGGACTGGACCGGGCTGGCCGCCGTCAATCATGATACGGTGGCCGGCGGTTTCGGCTTCAGGGCGGCGCTGGGCCAGAGCTGGTTGGGCAACAAATGGAGTCCTCTGGATCCCCACACCAAGTACGTCCGCCTGACCGATGGCATCTGGCCCGGCATCGAATACCCGGAACTGGACACCATCGTAGCCGAAGGCGGTCCATTAAGTCCGGCGCCCATCAGCATCACGGGCAACACCGCCCAGGACCGGCACCTGTTCTTCGCTGCCCAACCTCTGCCCCAGAACCAGTCGGGCGAAGTGGTCTGGAACGACGATATCGTCGGCCCCATGAGGTATATCCGGGCCGGTTCCTTCTATCAAGGTTCGCCGGCGGACGAGCCGTGCCGGGGGACGGACGAGGACCAGTTTCCGCACTTTTTCAGCCGCAACTATGTCGCCATGCAGTGGGAAGTGACCCGCGGGATGTGGGCGGCCCTCAAAGCCGTGCAGCCCTCCCTGCCGGCGGATCCCAGCCAACTGTGGGGCGGCGACACCGACTGGCATCCCGTCCAGCGGATCACGTGGTACGAGGCGGTGCTGTTCGCCAACCTGCTGTCGGCGCATCGCAACCTGGAGCCCTGCTATTACAAGGACGCGGCCTTCACCGTGCCGGTGACGGCGGCCAACTACACGTCGGGATCGTTCTATTGCGACTTCGGCGCCCCCGGCTTCCGGCTGCCCACCGAAGGGGAATGGGAGTTCATGGTCCGGGGCTGGAATCGGAATAATCCATTTCCGAATGATGCGAGTTGGGATGAACATAACTACACGGATGCCACATGCGGCTTGCCCTCCACCTCGGTGACGTGGGAGACCATTGACCTGTTTATCTGGTTTGTCAAGAATTCCGGGTTGCGGACACAGGTGGTGGGCAGCGAGGATTTGTGGTTTGCGGGGCAGTGGGACTTGTGCGATGTGCTCGGGAACGTGTGGGAGTGGTGCTGGGACTGGTACGACGGCACCTACCCGACGGAGGCCGTGACCGACTATGCGGGCCCGGCCTCGGGGATCGGCCGGGTGGTGCGCGGTGGGGCCTGGGACCGCGACGCCCAGCATTGCCGCGCGGGCAACCGGGAGTACTGTGTCGTGTCGTCGCGCTACCCCGCCATCGGCTTCCGCCTGGTGCGGACGTACCCATAACACTGCAACCATCATCCGGAGGGACAAGGATATGCTTCAACACCATCGGTGGGCAATCCATCGCGTCTCAACGAGCGCCCGGCTGATCGGGCTGGCGGTGCTGCTGGTCCTGCTGACCGGCGCCGTCGCCGCCGGCACCGACGTCTGGGCCAGCCACGTCACCGCCGCCGCCGGCTGGAAGACCAGCATCGCGCTGTTCGGCTGCGACCACGTCCATCAAGATCCCCACACGGATCTCGTGTTCGATTACACGCTGCAGATGTACGACGAGCAGGGCGGCTATCTCGACTCGGTGTCCGGCACTGTCACCGGCCAGGCGTGGACCGTCATTCCGTCCGGGACCCTGAACTACGAGGGCTCGGCCCGGATCACGTCGACGGACAACCTGGTGGTCAAGGTGGCCTACCAGTTCGGCGACACGCCGAGCGTGTGCGAGTTCTACCTCAAGGACGGCGTCCAGAACCAGTGGATTCTGCCCAACACCGTCCGCCCCTGGATGGATTGGACAGGGCTGGCGGTGCTCAATTCGACGAACAGCCCGATCACCATCGCGTTGGAAGCGCGCAAGGATGGCATCACCGTGGGCACTCTGGCCGGGAAAGCCTCCCTGGAGCCACACGCCAAATATGTGCGCGTGTCGGACCAGATCTGGGCGGGGGTGGGTTACGACGACGCCGACTCGTTCGTCGTCACCGCCAGCGCGCCCATCCAGGCGCCGCTGAGCATCACGGGGAACTACATCCAGGACCGGCACCTGTTTTTCGCCGCCCTTTCCTCCACGCCAGTCAACAGTTTGTATGGTGTCAACCCGGCGGGGACGGACGTATGGGCCAGCCACATCACGGCGGCCGCGGGCTGGCACACCGGGCTCTCGGTGTACAACCCGGGCAGCGCCGCCGTGCCGCTCTCCCTGTACCGGTATGACGAAACGGGGGGTGATCTCGGCGCCCACACCGGGGATACCGTCGCGCCGCACGCCTGGCACGCGTTCGATCCCTGGCTGCTCGAGTATGAGGGATCAGCCCGCGTTACCGCCCTCGAATACCTGCTGGTGAAGGTGGAGTTCCAGTACGCCGACACGCCCAGCGTCTGCGAGTTTTACCTCACCGGCGACCGGTACATCACCTGGATCATCCCCAACACCGTCCGCCCGTGGATGGATTGGACGGGCCTGGCCGTGGTGAATCCGAACCCGGTCACCAACCAGGAAGGACTGTCCGCCTACTTGAACGGCAACCTGCTGGATTACGGGGCGCCCATGATGGCCCCGCTGAGCAAGTACGCCCGCCTGACGAACGGCATCTGGAGCGAAATCGACTACCCGGAGCTGGACACCATCATCGCGTACCGGTGGTACGCCACGCCCGCACCCATCAGCATCACCGGCAACACCGCCCAGGACCGGCACCTGTTCTTCGCCGCGCAGCCCCTGCCGCCCAACGACATGGGCCAGATGTGCTGGATCGACGACTTCATCGGCGGCCTGCTGTACATGCGGGGGGGGGTGTTCATCCAGGGTTCGCCGGCGGACGAGCCGTGCCGGTTTGAAGACGAGACGCAGTTCACTCACACCATCGCCCGGAATTTCATCACCACGTGGACGGAGGTGACGCGCAGGATGTGGGCGGCCCTCCAAGCCGTGCAGCCCACTCTCCCGGCGGATCCCAGTCACCTGTTCGGTGGCGATGTCGCCGGACAGCCCGTCCAGAACGTCACGTGGTACGAGGCGGTCCTCTTCGCCAACCTCCTGTCGGACTACTACGGTTTGACGCCATGCTACTTCAAGGATGCGGCCTTCACGGAACCGGTGACGGCGGCCAACTACACGACGGGATCCTTCTATTGCGATTTTGACAGCCCCGGTTTCCGGCTGCCCACCGAGGGGGAATGGGAGTACATGGGCCGGGCGGGTAACACGGGACCGTTCAGCTATGATGAACCGAATTACACGGCGGCCAATTGCAACAGCGCCTCCACGCCCGGGATGTACCCGAATCTTGAACACCAGGCCTGGTTCAAGGACAACGCCGGCGGCAAGACGCATGTCGTGGGCACGGTGCCCTGGTATAGCCCGTGGGGTGTGCCGGACATGCACGGCAACGTGTGGGAGTGGTGCTGGGACTGGTACGCGACCTACCCCGCGAGTACCCAGAAAGACTACACCGGCCCGGAATCCGGAACCAACCGGGTGGTCCGCGGCGGGAGCTGGGGCAGCGACGCCAGACTCTGCCGTTCGGCGATGCGGCAGGAGTTCGGTCCGGACAGTCGCTCCAGAGTGGTCGGTTTCCGCCTCGTGCGGACGTACCCATAACACTGCAACCATCATCCGGAGGGACAAGGATATGCTTCAACACCATCGGTGGACAATCCATCGCGTCTCAACGAGCGCCCGGCTGATCGGGCTGGCGGCGCTGCTGGCCCTGCTGGCCGGCTCGGCCGCCGCCGGCACCTACGTCAGCGCCGCCCACGTCACCGCCGCCGCCGGCTGGAAGACCAGCATCCGGGTGTTCAATCCCGGTCAGGATCGCCCCTTCGGCATCGCTTACACGCTGTTCAAGTACGACGCAACCGGCACCCCCATCGGCACAGAAACAGGCACCGTCCCGTTCGGCAACGGCTGGATCACCATCCCTCCCGAGACGCTGAACTACGAGGGTTCGGCCCAGATCGTCTCGGACGACAACCTGGTGGTCAAGGTGGCCTACCAGTTCGGCGACACGCCGAGCGTGTGCGAGTTCTACCTCAAGGGCGGCGTGCAGACCCAATGGATCCTGCCCAACTCGGTGCGGCCGTGGATGGACTGGACGGGGCTGGCGGTGCTCAACACGGGCTTCGCACCCGTCGACATCACGGTGGAGGCGCACAAGGACGGCGTGCCGGTGGCGGTGATGGCGACGCCGGTGACGCTGGCGCCGCAGGCGAAGTACGTGAGCCTGTCGGATCAGATCTGGGCGGGGATCGGGTACACCGACGCCGACACGTTTGTGGTGACGGCCAGCGCGCCGATCCAGGCGCCGCTGAGCATCACGGGGAATTATGCCCAGGACCGGCACCTGTTCTTCGCCGCCCAGCCGGCCCTGCCCATCCAGGATCCGCTGGTCGGCACGCCGGATGGGACGGACGTGTGGGCCAGCCACATCACGGCAGCGGCGGGGTGGCGCACGGGGATCAGCATCTACAACCCGAGCAACGCCAACGGGCACATCGACCTGTTCCGGTACGACGAGGCGGGAACGGACCTGGGGGCACAAGCGGACACGGTGGCGCCG
>JAKQOW010000125.1 GCA_029565065.1 Acidobacteriota bacterium
GGGTGCGGGCGGAAATGGCGCTGCTGGCTACCTGCTTTAACATCCGCCGGCTGATTACGCTGTGGGGCGTGTCGGGCGTGGTGGCCCGGCTGCGGACCGTGTAGGGGTAACGGGCCGATTCATCGCCCAACCGTCCACTGAGCGGGTAAATCCGCCGACGAGTTCACACAATCCGTCAAAATCCGGTTCAATCAGGCCGTGTCACCCGGCAATCTCCTCATTCAACCGGATGATGCTTCTTCGGCCAATGGTTGCGACACAGCCTCGCAGCCCCTGGTGGGACGGTGTGACGCACCAGTCCCATGATCGAATGATCCGGAGCCCCACCGGGGCGACATGCGGCGTCCCGACACTGACCGGACGGGCCTGATTGGAAGTCAGCGTATCGTCGATGCCATTGTTCACGGCCCGTCTGCCGCCCCGATGGGGCTTGAGGCAGAGAAAGCCAATACAGCCAGGGGGTGTTCCCTACCAGGGGCTGCGCCCCTGGCTATTGAATTCCGGCCCTGTCGGGCCGGGCGCGTGCCCCGATGCGACTGTATGGCACACCGTATGATCGAATCATCGGGTACGCGGTTCGGGGTTCGTTCCCGATCAGCGGACAGTGGACTTCGGGCCGCCTCGATTCACCACAGCGGACGCGGAGGACACAGAGGCTTCTTTTGTTCTGGGCCTTACCCGAGAGCCGTATCTCGTTTCTCCTCTCCCGTCCCCCGATTCACCGACTCACCGATTCACCGTCTTTCGACCCTGCCCAGCCGGCGAGGATCCGGCGGACTTTCGCGCCCACCTCGTCGCGGGCGTTCCGCCTGTCCCAGCCGCGCGATAGAAGCTCATCGTAAGGCGTCTCGCAGTGCCGGACGTGGGCGGCGACCGCGAGGCGCACGGCGACCGGATCCAGCGCCTTGGCCGCCGCGGACCGCCCCACGCGGCCGCTGTACTTCCGGCAGGCGTGTTCAGCGATGGCGACTTCCACTCCCACCGGCGCCCTGGGGTACAGCTCCCTCACGCGGCGCGCGAAGAGGGCCACGTAGTCGCGGTCGAGCTCGGCGCGCCGCTCGGCTTCGCGGTCGCGGCGGCGGATCCTGGCCTCGGCGTCTGAGAGGCACTCCGCCTCGGCGCGGGTGAGTCCCGCCTCCTCCACCAGAAGTCCCTGGCGTTCGTACCGCGCTCGCGCCCGGCTCCACTTGAGAACCACGGCGGACAGGCCCGAGTGCTTGCGCGCCCGGCGGGTCAGGGCGGCGTCGCCCGACGGCAGGAAAACCAGGTGGTCGAGGTCGGCGCAGGCGAGGCAGAAGGCGCGTCCGCCTTCGAGGACGATCCACGCCTGGCGCCCGAGCGCCTCGTGGCACTCGTCACACGACGAATCGCGATGGGAGATATAAAACCTTCAAATCCCGGTTGTCCTCGGTGGGCATGTGATCACCCCCTTCAGCTTCATGCAGGAAATTCAGTGCGATCGCGCTGGAAGAGGGGGATGGTGAACCGATCGCGAGTACGAGTACGAGCACGAGCACGATTACGATTACGATTACGAATTACGAGCACGACGGACCGTCTCCTCACTCCCAACTCCTCATTCCACACTCCTAACTACTCACTGTTCACTGTTCACCGTTCGCCGTTCGCTTCTTCCCCTTCCCCCTCAACCGCCGGGCGGCGAGGTCCGGGCGGGAGGCCACGGCCAGGGACAGATACCGGCCCTCCTCGGCATACATGACCCGCTCGGCCACCAGACGGTCGAGGATCTCCCGGAGCCGCGCCGCGTCGGCGGCGCCGGCGAAGCGCGCCGCGAGGTCCGCGAACTTCCGGGTTTCGAGACACTCCCGGTACACGTCCCGCCACACCCCGGACAGGGTGAGCCGTCGGGCCTCGTTTCGGCAGTCGGTGATCTCCAGGAAGTCGCCGCCGTCGAGGTAGGCGAGCGCCTTGGGCGGGGTGCGCCCCTCGCGGAGCGCCGCGGCGCGGATCTCTTCGTGCGTCTCGCGCCACCGTCGGCACGCCTCGCGCACGGGGGCCCAGTCCGCCGGGCGGCCGGCCGGCGTGTAGGTCCAGGCCCGGTGCGGCAGCGCCAGCCGGGCGTACACGCCCACGGGGAGGAACTCGGCATAGCGGGGGTGGTTGCGGACCTCCTCGACGCCGAACTCCCCCCGGAGGACGTCCACCGCGCTGCCGGTTGTCAGGTCAAACTCATGGAGGAACCCCGGCGGGGGATAGGCGGTGGCGTACGCGTCGATGTGGGCCACCGTCTCGGCCACCTCGGCGGCGGTGGAGCCGGGAAAGTTCAACACCAGGCCGAACGGGTTCCCGATCTCCAGTTCGGCGCAGGTCTTGAGCAACTCCAGGTTCTGGATGGCCGTGGTGCCCTTGTTCATCCGCCGCAGGTACGAGGTGGAAAATCCCTCGACGCCCGTGTGCGCCAAGTTCAGGCCCGCCGCCCAGAGCGCCAACACATCGCGCGGGGAAGCGCCCGCGCGCAGTTCGACCTGGAGCTGGAGCTGCCGGTCGGAAGCCGCCAGGCGCCGGCCCAGCTCGGCCAGGCCCGTGGGGCGCATGCAGAGGTCGCCCAGCACCACCCGCGGATTGGCGTGCCGGGCCACCAGCGCCTCGACTTCGGCGGCGACCTGGCAGGCCGGCTTGGCCCGATAGCGCCGCCGCTCGTTCATGTTGCAGAACAGGCAGCGGCGCTTCGGGTCCCCGGCGGATCCGGAGCGGTCCCACCAGCAGCCGCGGGCGGTCTGCAGCCAGATCCGCCACTCGACGCTCAGGGGATCCGCCGCGGCGGCATAGTCGTCGAAGTCGGGGGGCGGCAGGGCGGCGACGTCGTCCATCTCCCAGGTGGGCACACCAGCGGGGAACCGGTCCAGGTTGCCGCGGGTGAGCAGCCCCGGCACATCGTCCGGCGGCGCCTGCTCCGCCGCCAGCCGCCCCAGCAGGGCCTCCAGCGGACGTTCCCCCTCCCCCTGGATCACGCAGTCGATCTCCGGGTATTCCAGCAGGAATGATGGTCCCGCCGCGCCGCGGAGCAGGCTGCCGCCCCAGACGATGTGCACCCGGGGCTTGAGGGCCTTGATCCGGCGGCTGAGCAGCACGTTGGCGAAGAGCTGATGGAAGGTGGCGCTCAGACCCACCACGTCGGCCGCCGCGGCCAGGCGTCCGGCCAGCTCGGTGGCGTGCGCGTCGATGGCGTCGAGGATCCCCGTCGGGTCTGCGTCGGGCGGGGGCGGCATCCCGGCCGTCGCCGCGTCGGCGGCGAAGGCCGCGCGTAGCAGGCCGGACAGGCCGCCGCGGCGCTCCGGGTAGACGAGGCCGGCATACAGCGCCTCGCCGGCCAGTGGATCTTCCTGGATGGCCCGGTAGGCCGTGCGGCCCAGGCAGCGGGCCACCTTTACGTGTTCCGGCCAGACGGTGGCCGCGCAGCCGGGAACCCGTGCCGCCACCCATGCCTTCAAGGCCGCCAGCGCCGCCGACGGCACATGGCCGTCGAGCCACGGCATGGAGACCAGGGCGACCCGCATCATCTCGGATCCGGCGGTCGGAACACGCCCGGAGTCATTTGTGTATAATCTCGGGCGGCTGGAGCTGGTCGCCCTTGATGTCGCCGATCGGATTGGCGTTCTCGCCGATGGGACCGCGCAGCAGGATGGCCGCCTCCCCGCCTTGGTCCATCTTGACCTGCGATTTGACGGCGTCCAGGTCATATTTTTTGTTGAACGCAGCGCCGGATTCACCCGCATCCGCCAGCCTGTGCTCCCCTTTGATCTGGACACCGTCCGCCAGGTCGCCCGCCGATTCGCCGGCTATCCGATCGCCCCAAATGTTCTTCGTCGGGGCCATGCCCAGATTCTCGGCCATCTTGACGTGCTTCCCTTCGACCGCGTCATGCTTCACCGTGGCGCCGACACCGGCCCACGATTTACCGGCCTGATCCAGTTTCACGGAGGATTTCACCAGGTTCGCGACGTCCTCCTTGATTCCGTCACCTGACGCCAATCCCGCTTCGACCTTCCAGTGCTTGCCTTCGGCTATCTCCTGCCCTCCCTTGATCCATTCCTTGTATTCGAAGTTCTCGTGTCCCTTGACGTCGTCGATTTTCAGGGCAGCCTCGTCCCCGCCCTGGAGCTTGGCCGCCCAGACGCTCCGTTCATCGAGGGCACCGGCTATCATCCTCTCGTCAGCGAACTTGACCTTGCCCTGCACCTGCATGTCCTTGTCCATCTTGACCAGGACCTCGCCAGGCAGCTCGTTGGACAACTGAGAGACCCTCTCGTCGCCGAGCTGGACCTCTTGCTTGACCTGCGGGCCGCCGGGCAGCCTGTGCGATATCAGGGCAACCTTCTCATCGCCGAGCTGGATCTTGTGCTTGATCTGCAGATCCCCGGGTAACTTGTGCTGCGTCTGGGCGGTGAGCTCGTCGCCAAGCTGGAGCTTGTGCTTGATCTGCAAATCGTCGACTTTCCTGGGTTGCCGCGCCGCCAGTTGCATTGCCGTCTTTTCGTCGGCGAGCTGAAGCTTGTGTTGGACCTGCAGGTCGCCGGCCGGCATATTTTTGTGGTCTCCGGGTGGGATCGCTTCACCTTTAACCGCGACCGGATCACCAAGCTGGAGCTGATCCCGAACCAGCAGGCCTTGCGTCTTGTGCTCCCCGAGCCGCGACGCGTCCGCCGTGTCCGGCTTGGACGAAACGGTCAGCGGCGTCTCCTGTTCGGCGATGCCTTTCACCATCTCGCCGCCCTGGAGGGCTTCGGTTCCCCGCACCTTCGCCGCCCCCGCATCGGCGGTCTCGTCGTGTCCGCCGTCGTCCATGCCCAGGGGCTGCGTGCCGATTTTGTCGATGGACATATAACCTCCTCCCGAATCAATGATTCCCTGCATTGCCTACTTATCGGCTTTTTGGGCGCCGTGTTGCGTCCCGGCGCCGGGATGGCGCCCGGACGGGTGGATCCGCCGCTTCCCGCCAGCAGGTTTCGATGTGTTCGCTCACCGCGGCGGCGGCGGGCAACCGGGTGATCCGGCCGTCGGCGTCGAAGGCGGCCAGCTCGATCATCCGGTCGAAATGCTCCAGGTCCAGGTGGACGAAACCCGCCGGTCGCGGCCGGCCCAGGCGCAGCCGCGTGGCGCATCCCCAGGCGTCGAGGTACTTGCACTCCAGGGGCCGTTCGGGGCGGTCGTACAGCGCGCACCGACCGCCGGCCAGATGGCGGCACGTGGTTCGGACGATGATCCGCCAGCCGTCATCGGCCACGCCCACCGAAATGCCGGGGAAGCCCAGCATGAACCGGAGGAAATCCAGGTTGGACGCGGTGGCGGGCGTGCCGTGGGGCAGCAGCAGGGCCTTGCAGCACCAGGCCCCGCAGCCGGCGCAGGGATCCGCCAGCTCGGCGTAGGTCCTGGTCGTTTCAGTGGCCGCCGGTCCGGCGCCGCTGATCACCTCCTCCCGCCACACCGGGATCATCGGATCCTCGCCGGGAACATCCTCTTCGACAGGCCAGCCCAGCATCGGCAACGGACGGAAGGCGCCGCACAGGGCCTCCCAGTCGGGGACGTCCACCAGCCGCCCCTGGCCGTCGAACACCAGCGACGGGAGGATGGCCTCCAGCCGCAACCGGTCCACCCGGCGGAAACCGTCCGGATCGTCGCCGGCCAGCGCCGCCTTGTACCAGCAGCGGTACGGGTTGTAGTGCCGGCAGATGCGCGGCTGATCCGGCCGGTCGTGAATCCGGCAGGTGGCGCCGGCCGTGTCGAGAAACCGGCACGGCGCCCGATAGAACAACTCCCAACGGCCGGTACGATAGAGGCCCAGCTCGATCCGGTCGAAGTTCAGCAGGAAGCGGGCGTGGTCCACCTCGGTCAAGGTCTCCAGGCGGAGCCGGCCCAGGGGGAGGTAGGCGCAGCAGGGCGTGGTGGGGCACGAGGCGCACGGCGACTCGGACGCCTGGTTGAAAGTCAGACGGCTCGCGGCTGGATCCGCTCCGGTGAGAATCCCTTTTTTCATGGCAGCGACTGGTCCCATTGTAACGCAGTCGCCGGCCGGGCAGCAGGAATTTTCACGGTGGAGGATGGGGAGTTCGGGGCCTTCGCTCCGTCGTCACACGCCTCAGCCGGCTGAGTTCGTGGCGACAAGCTGTGCGTCTGCAGCCGACCGTGCCGACACGGGCGGTCAGCCGGCGCCGCCTACTTCGCCAGCCAGGCGTACAGCTTCGTCAGGGTGAATCCCACGGCCAGTGTCAGGACCGCCAGAGCGGCCAGCACGGCGATGGTGCCCAGTACCAGGGCCACCAGCAGGAACTTCTCCCACCCGGTCAGGGGCTGACGGCCCTTTTCACGGCCCAGGCTCCAGAGCGTGTAGTAGTGCACGCCGGCGGACAGGCCGGCAAACACGGCCGCCCCGGCCAGCGCGCCGGCTACGGGGATGGCGGTGAACGCATAGCCGGGCAGCCCGATCCAGAGCAGGGCGAGTCGGGTCAGCCACCGGTGGAAGAACCGCCGCCGCCCTCCCAGCAGGGGGCGGGATTCGTAGACCAGGTACAGGCGGAGCACCAGCATGTGCCCCACCGCGAGCAACGGCACGCTGATGAGCACGAGTCCGCCCCAGTGCACCAGCGGCGCCAGCAGCGAGACGAGCGCCGCCACCGGCGTCCCCACCTGCATCAGCCGGAGGAAGCGGCGGCCCTGCTCGGCGACCACCGCGTCGTAGCGGACGTCGAGCTGGCGCATCGCGCCGCCGTTGCCGTCGCCCAGCGGCCGGCCGCAGCGCGGGCACTCGGCGCCCTTGCGCTCGGCGCGGCTCAGCGGTTCCAGGCACCACGGACATGGGTGAGTCATGGGCGCACCGGAGGGCTATATTTCAAGGCCCATTTGTCATCTGTCATCGGTCATTTCTCATTTGTCATCGATCAGATGTTCTCATTCGTTATTGATTATTGCATATAGATTATTGGGTATTTCGGGTTGAGGAAGAGTCTGCCGGAACGATTCTGATTATTGTCGCCTGGACCTTGATAAGCGCCTCGTGATCTCTCCGACAATGGAGTTGCGTTGCGTCCTGGCGTCTTTGCGAGCAAGGCCCGCTATCGGCCATGGCGGTCATTCAGCTGATCTCGCCGGAGATGTACGCCGCGGTGCGCGGATCGCGCGGCCGCTCGAACACCTCGGCCGCCGGGCCATGTTCCACCATCCCGCCACGGTCAATCCCGCCACAGACGAAAACATCCTCGCCCACCACACCACCGGCCCGCGATGGCCCGGTGAAGAAATCCTACTTCATCCCACTCCGCGATGCCAGCGCTTTTCGGGCACGCCAAGGCGCATCAAAAGCCCCAGCAGCCCCTGAACCGGCGCTGCGCCTTGGCGCATTCGCCGACAGAAGCGCCAGGCTGGCGACGGTATTTCATCCGTCCAGTGAATCTGGAAATACGCAGATTGAATCGACGTGCCGCCCGGTCGCGGCATTGCCATACCTATTCGAGCGATGGCGAGAGGACCGATTGATTCTGCAGCGAGGCCAGTACCCATTCGGCGCTCGACAGGCAGTGGCCGACACCGGCGATGTCGACGCGGCTGCAGCCGCGCCCCTCACGCACGCCACCCAGCGCCCGCGAGGGATCGGGCAGCACGCCGCCGTCCGCTCCCTGGATTGTGAGGCGTTCCAGCAGGCGGCACCCAACGTCCACGGCACGCCGGTACTTTCGGACGAGCCGCCGCTGATCCAGTTCCACCGCCAGATCCAGGACCGCCCCCAACCCTTCGAGGCACAGTCCCGTCCGGACACCGGATGGACCGGCCGGGTGACGGGTGAAGAATTCGCCGGTGCGCCGTGATTGACAGCTGAGCGCCCAGGCGGCCACCTCGTGCGCCGCGGCCGCGACCTCGTCGTCCGCCGCCGCCCGCGCCCCTACCGAAAACGCCTGCATCAAGACGGGCACCTGGCACAAGCTTCCGGCGTACCGGAACCGGTGCCGGTGGAACCGGAAAGCGGCCAGCCAGCGGGAACGGTCCCACGCGCCATGGCCGGCGCAGGCGGCGTACGCCAGCGCCAGCAGCACGAGACCACCGGCCTCCTCTTCCACCTCGCTCCCGTCATCAGCCGTCCGACGGTCAATGATCCGTCCGTGCCGATCGATGGTTTCCCAAAGAACGGCTTCCAGCTCAGGGATCAGCCCGGCCCCCGGCTCATCGGGCGGCAGGTGGCACAGGGCCAGAAGCAACGAGGCATGTGTCGGGACGGATGAACCGGGCACCGGCTCGATGAATCGGATCCCGCTCCCAGCAACCCGACGCAGCCGCCTCACCAGCGGACGGAGAATCCGCCGGACCTGGTCGCCCAGCCCGCTATCGGAAACCCGGCCGGCATGGCGGGCTAGGCACCAGGCGAGCCGGGCCGCGCCCGCGGCATCCAGCGCCGAGTCGAAGCGATCGTGAAACGGATGGTAGCCCGACGGAACGTCGCCAGCGGTGCCCACGACCCGGGACAGGAAGCCGGCCCAAACCGGAACGAGCCTCGGCCAGGCGGCGCCATCGCTGCCCTCCGCCGGCCGCCGGCGGGGGAAGGATCCGTCCGGCGACTGACTCCATCCGGGATCTGCGGCCGCGACCGGTATCCCTCCCGGCGGCCAGGCGACGCCAGGCTCCACCACTTTCTCCACACCATGTCGGAACAACAGGTAAGGCTCTTCGGACAGCAAGCCGGCGTTGGCGGTGCGCGCGTGCTCCAACTGCGCCCACTCGCCGGCGATGCCGGGCATGTTGGGAAGCGCTCCACCCATCCGACGAGGCCGTTCCCGGCTACGGACCACGATGCCGTAACGGCGATTGTCCAGGTCGCCCACCCGGCACGGCTTCAGCCGGGAAAAGAAGGTCACGCCCACCGCGCTCCGGTCGAGGAGATCCAATCCTTCGCGGCCGGGCGGCAGTTCCAGCGCGGCGCGGACTGACGCGTTGACGAGATCCGTCGCGGTGTCGGCCGGATCCGTCTCGTCCGGAAACCGCCAGAAACCTGCGCGCGCGTACCGACGGTGGGGTTCCTGCCGGTTGCGCAAGCTGACCCAGACGCCGCCGGCAGAGTCGTACGGCTGGTCCAGACGTTCCGGCGGACCGGGGATCCGCCCGCCGGCCAGGATCGCGACGCAGACAAGGCGCGCGGCTTCGGGCGGCGTCAATCCCGCCCGTAATGCCGGGCCGCCGACTGCTAACCCGGTCGGAGCGCGCGTGGGATTGGGCGGGGCAGCATCGGGCGCCGGCGTCGGCGCGATGGCATCATCCCAGACGTCGAACACGTACTCCATGTGGTAGCCCATGGACTGGAAGCGCGCGAAGCCGTCGGCCCAGCCGAAACGGACCAGGGCAACACCCCCTTCCACCCGCAGGCCGGCCGCCTCGAGGCGACGGCGGGCGGCGTCCATGGCGAACCCCGATACCAGCGAATCGTCCACGAGCACCACCGGTTCGGCCGTGTCCACGGGTCCCTCGATCCAGAGCCGGGTGCCGTACGGCTTGAGCTCCTTGCGGACGATCAGGCCCCGGTATCGGCCACCGGAGAGCGCCACACACGCCTGAAGGAGCGGGATGCCGATGGTGCCGCCGGTGGCCAGCTGACGGCCGTCGAACCGCTCCAGCACGCAGAGCAGGCAGCGGCCGGCGAGACGGGCGCCTTCTGGGGTGAGGGTCACACGCAGGGTGTCCAGCCACCAATCCACCGCCCGGCCGTCCGGCTTGAAGATGGGTTGTTCCGGTGACGCCAGCCTGAGGCCATCCTGCCGGAGTAAGACCAGAAGTTTCTCGCGATCGTTCCGGAACCGGTTGGATCGACTCATGAGTTCCGTCTCGTTCGGTCCGGCATGGCCAATGCTCGGACCTGTTTCGGGCGAGCCTTATCCTTGGGCAACGCTGCCGCCGCGCCGTCAGGCGCGCCGGGGTTTATGATGCTGGATGAGGTTCGGATCGAGCGGGCCGGGTTGCTGGTCCTCGTCGGGCTGAACGTCTTTCCGGTCTCCCGCAGCCAGCTTCCAGACACCGGGTGCCGCATCCTGGATCTCGCCGCCGCCCCCCTCGCCGCCCATCTGCGTTGGCTCCTGCTCCATAGTCTTGAGAAAACCATCTGTTTTTCCACCGCCGCCTTCACCGCCCACCTGGCGGAGATCATGCTCAACAACATCCGGGCCGCCGCCCCCCTCGCCGCCCATCCTCGTTGGCGCCTGTTCCAGAGTTTCCAGGAAACCACCTGTTTTTCCGCCGCCGCCTTCACCGCCCACTTGGCGGAGATCATGCCCAACAACATCCGGGCCACCGCCTCCCTCACCGCTCGTTCTCACCAGTTTTTGGCCCATGGCCTTTTCGCCGCCGCCTTCTCCCTCGCCGCCCTCTCCGCGGTTCTGGACGACATTCAACTGGAGATCGTCAACCAGCAATCCCTTCGGTCCGCTCTGGATGACGTCCGGGAACTGATTGTCCGGAGCGATCACTCCCTGAGGGGAAGCCGCCGGCTTCCCGGGTCCCGCCCCGGCGGACTCGTCCGACGGTTCGGGCAGATCCAACGGCGTGAGCGACGGCGGCAGTTTATGGATGTCCATGCTATCCTCCAAAAAGGTTTTCTTCGAATCCGACAATGCCTGTTAAATTCTATTATTTCTATTATCGGAGAATCCCGTGGATTCGTTGCGGAGTATCTTCACTTCACCAAGCAGAAAGCACTCCGGTGCCCCAACAAGCGGCAGCACACTGGAACCTTCGGGGTGCACGGACGACGGTCACACCCGGCGATGGATCCGCAGTCGGTGCCCGGGGCTATGTAGCAGTTGCTGGTGTCGATGAGTGAGGAGTTGCAAGAAATCAGAAGCTTAAGGTTCCGGGCGTCCGGCTTGGAGGTGGGCGGCGACGGCGGCGGCGGTGCGCAGCGCTGCGGCGCAGCAGTCGTTGACCCCGATGCCGTGGAACGCGTTCCCCACCACCCACAAGCCCGGCACATGATCCGGAACCTGCTCCACGCGGGTGCGCAGCGTCCAGTGGCCCACGTTGTACTGGGGGATGGCCCGGTCCCAGCGGAAAATCTTCACGAAGTCGGGTTCCGCCGTCACCCCCATGGTGGCGGCCACCTCGCGGCGGGCATCGGCCAGCACCTCGGCGTCGGTGCGGCCGGCGATGTCGGTGCGGCGGGCGCCGCCCATCATCACCGTGAGCAGCACGCCGCCGTCGGGAGCCCGCCGGCCGGGGAAGATCGAGGAGGACCAGAGCACGCCCAGGATGTCGCGCCGCTCCGTCCAGGGAGCCAGAAAGCCGAAGCCGTCGGGCGCGGCCACTCCGCGCCCGGGCGCAAAGCCGAGCGCCACCACCGCCATGGGCGAGTAGGGCAGCGCCCGGAACTCGGCCGCCAGATCCGGCAGCACGCCGTCGAGGAACCGCCCGGCGGCGTCGGCCGGCGCCGCCGAGACGAACGCGTCCGCCGCCAGGGTTTCGCCGTCGTCCAGCGTCACGGCAAAGCCGCGGCCGTTGCGCGCCACCTGCGCGACCCCGCGGCCTAGGCGCACCCCGTCGCCGAGGCGCGCCGCCAGCTCGCCGGTGATTGCGTCCAGGCCGGCGTTGAACGACGTAAGCGCGCCGCCGGGTCCGGCGGGACCCGACTCGCTTTTCTCGCCCCGCCGCCGCTTCTCCCGGGCCAGGCGGAACATGGCCTTGAACAGCCCGCCGTAGTCGCGCTCCAGCTCGAAGATGCGCGGGAAGGCGCTCCGCAGGCTCATGGTTTCGGGATTGCCGGCGAAGACGCCCATGACCATGGGATCCAGGAGCCGCCGGTACGCCTCCTCGCCCAGCCGCCGGCGGGCGAACGCCGCCAGCGTCTCCTCGGCCTCCCCGCGGTACGGCCGCTGCCACAGCTCGGCGACGATGCGCAGCTTGCCGCGCCAGGTGAGGAGGCGCGACTTGAGGAACATGGGCGGATTCTCCGGCAGGCGGTGGAGCTCGCCGTTCAGATAGATGTAGCGCTTGCGGGCGGCGGCGTCGGAGCGGAGCAGCTCGGCGTCCAGGCCCAGCCGTTTCACCAGGTCCAGCGTCCAGGGTTTCGAATCGAGGAAGCCGTTGGGTCCGGCCTCCACCCGGTAGCCCGACTCGGCCACCGTCCAGATCTTGCCGCCCGGCCGGCGCTCGGGCTCCAGCACCACCACCTCCGCCCCGTGGAGCGGGAAGGCGTCGCGCAGGGCTTCCCGGACCAGCCAGCCGGTGGCCAGCCCGGAGATGCCGCCGCCGGCGATGACCACCCGTGGCCTGTGGGTCCGTTCGTCCGTCATCTTGAAGCCATCCTCCCTCTTGCCGGCGCGCTCACCCGCCGAGGCGGGCGCGGACCAGCCGTTCCATGATCTCGATGAATGCCGGGTCATCGTCGGGGCACGCCAGCCGGGCGAAGCGCCCGAGGCCGGTGTCCCGGGCCTGTTGCGCGAACACCCGGTCCATGTCCCAGAGCGTCTCCAGATTCTCCGCGACAAAGCCCAGCGGCACCATCAGCACATCGCGGACGCCTTCGGCGGCCAGCCGCTCGATGATCTCGCTCGTGTACGGCTGCAGCCAGCGCCCGGGGCCGAACTTGCTCTGGAAGCCCGGTTCCACTCGCCAATCGCCCAGCCGCCCCCTCAGCCCGGCGATCGCCGCGTCCACCTGGGCGCGGTACGGGTCGCCCCGGCGGACCATGGCCTCGGGCAGGCCGTGAACGGACGGGAGCACCGCCGCGTGGTCCGGAGTGAATCCCAGCCGCTCCAGCTCCGCCACGGTGCGGGCGGCCAGCCAGTCGAGGTAGCCGGGCTCGCCGCTCCAGTCGCGGACTTCCAGCCACTCCCCCGCCCACCCGGCGGGCGCACCCGCCGTCCAGCGGGCCCGCGCATCCTCGAGCGACGACCCCGAGGTGGCGTGGGAGTAGAACGGATAGAGCGGCAGCGCCACCACCCGCTCCGGGCGGAACGCCGCCAGCCGGCGGACCGACTCGTCCGTGAGCGCCGGTTGGTAGCGGAACGCCGGCGCCACGCACCATTCGCCGCCCGCGCGCCGGAGCCGCTCCTCGAGCCCGGCTGCCTGGCGGCGGGTGATGGGGTTCAGGGGCGAGGCGCCGCCGGCCGCCTCGGCGTAGCGCGCCGCGACTGTCGGCGCCCGCCGGCGCGAGATCTTCCGGGCGAACAGCTCCTGGAGCGCGGCCGGTCCGGGCAGCGGCACCAGCCGGCGGTCGCGCAGCAGCTCCTGGAGGTACGGCTGGATCTCAGCGGGACACTCCGGTCCGCCCATGGCCAGGAGCAACACGCCGGTGCGCGCGGCCGCCGCCATGCTCAGCGGTCCCCGCGGCGGCCCAGCTCGTGGACCAGATCCACCAGCCGGGCGACCATGTCCACGGGCGCGTCGGGCCAGACGCCGTGGCCCAGGTTGAAGACGTGCCGCTCCCCCGCCCCGGCGATGACGGCGGCCGTCTCGCGCCGCAGGGCCGCGGGCGTGCCGTAGAGGACGGCGGTGTCGAGATTCCCCTGGAGCACCCGGTCCGGACCCACCCGGGCGCGCACGTCGGCCAGTGGCGTCCGCCAGTCCAGGCCCAGGGCCGGCGCGCCCGCGCCGGCCACCAGATCCAGGAGGTGCGCCCCGTCGAGCACGAAGTAGATCGCCGGCACGCCCGCGGCGCCGACCGCCGCCAGCAGCCGCCTGGCGTACGGCAGGGCGAACGCCTCGTAGTGCGGCCGGGACAGGATGCCGCCCCAGGTGTCGAAGAGTTGAAAGGCGTCGACGCCGGCGGCGAGCTGGGCGCCGATGTAGTGCTCCAGCGCCCGAGTGATGGTCTCCATGAGGCGGTGGAACAACTCCGGCGCCTCGAACATCATCCCCTTGACCCAGCGGAAGTTATGGGAGCCGCCTCCCTCCACCGCGTAGCACGCCAGCGTGAACGGCGCGCCGGCGAAGCCGATCAGCGGCGCCCGGCCGGCCAGCTCGCCCTTGAGCAGGCGGATCGCCGCCGGCACGAAGGCGTTGGCCTCGGGGACGCGCCCGGGATCGAGCGCCGCCAGGTCCGCCTCGGTCCGCACGGGCTCCAGGCGCGGCCCCTCGCCCTCGTGGAAGGCCAGCCCCTGGCCCATGCCGGCCAGGGGGATGAGGATGTCGGAGAACAGGATGGCCGCATCCAGGGGGAAGCGCCGCAGCGGCTGCAGGGTCACCTCGGCGGCCAGCTCCGGCGTCCGGCACATCTCGAGGAAGTCGTGGCGGGCGCGCAGCTCCCGGTACTCAGGGAGGTAGCGGCCGGCCTGGCGCATGATCCAGACGGGGGTGGTGTCGGGCCGGCGGCCGTGGAGCACGTCCAGGAAACGGGTGGTGGGGTTCATGAAGAGGCCTCATTTTTGGACGAGCCGCCGGCGCGCCGGATCCGGGCCGGCACGTAGCCGCAGAACGGCTCCTCATCCATGTAGTCGCCGGTGATGGCGAAGGCGCGGGCGCGGCAGCCGCCGCAGATCTTCAGGTACTCGCACCGGCCGCACTTGCCCTTGAAATTGCCGTAGTCGCGCAGCTCGTTCAACAGGTCGCTCCCCTCCCAGATCTCGCGGAAGGGTGTGCGCCGGACGTTGCCCGCCGAGCGCGGGAAATAAGAGCAGGGATACACCTCCCCCTCGTTGTCGATGAGGCAGATGGTCTGCCCGGCGATGCACCCCTTGGCGCCGCCGGTGCTGAACTTGAGCGAGCGGCGGGCCAGCTTCTCGCCGGCCTGGCGGTTTTCCTCGGCCACGATGCGGTAGTAGTGGGGCGCGCAGGTGGGCCGCATAAGCATCTCCGGCTCGCGCTTCTCCTGCTCGTAGTGCCAGCGCAGGATCTCCTCGTAGTCGGCGGCGGAGATCAGCTCCGCCAGCACGTCCTCGCCCCGGCCGGTGGGCACGATCATGAACATGTACCAGGCGGTGGCGCCCAGGGATTTGGCCAGGCGGAACGTGGTGGCGATGTCCGCCTGGTTCCGCCGGGTGAACGAGGAGTTGATGATGAACTCGATCCCGGCGGTGCGGAACAGCTCGGCGGCCCGCAGGGTGCCGTCAAACGCGCCGGGCTGGGCGCGGAAGTTGTCGTGCACCGCCGCCGTGGAGCCGTCCAGCGACAGCGACACGATCCGAATGCCGGACGCCCGGATCCGTTCGCATACCGCGGCGTCCACCAGGGTGCCGTTGGTGGCCAGGCACATGCGCAGGCCGCGGTCGGTGCCGTGCCGGGCCAGGTCGAAGAGGTCGGGGCGGAGCAGCGGCTCGCCCCCCGACAGGACCAGCACGGCGGGGTGGTAATCGGCAATGTCATCAATGAGTTGGAACCCTTCGGCGGTGGAGAAGCCGCCTTCCGGCGACTGCGCCCCCGACGACGACCGGCAATGGATGCACCGCAGGTTGCACCGGCGGGTGGTCTCCCAGGCGATCCATTTGGGTAAAAATTCCTGTGCCATGGCGTCCTTGTCCGGCCGGCGGCGCGTCTATCCGCCGCGATGTCCGTTAATTATACTCAGATGCCGGCCGCGGCGCACGTTTTCAAACCATTTTTCAACCAAATGCTTGAATCTCTGAAAATTATCCGCTAAACTGACGGTCTCGTCAGGATTCGATCCCCGCGAGTCGACCAGCATGCCGACAGCGCGCCAGGTTGCCAGTGTGTTCCCCATCACCCGCCAGGGTCGCCCGCACCCAATTTTTTCGCTTCTCCGGAGGACCGCGTGAAGGACTTTATTGAAATCCAGGACAACACCCTCGAAGAGATCGTGTACAACGCGATGATTCTGTTCCGCCACAACGATCTCGGGGCCAAGATCGACACCAGCCTGAACCGGGAGATCAAGAAGGAAACCGGCACGGGCGCAGTCGATTCGCCCACCCAGCTCCGCCTCCGGCTGCACAACCGGTTCAACATGGACCTGAACAACGTCTACGCCCTGGAGATTTACACCGAAGCGCGGCACAAGGTGGTGGAAACCTCGGTCAACGTCTATCACGACGATTTCAAGCTGGAGGACTTCCAGCTTCCGGCCGCCGACGTGTTCGAGAAGATCCTGCGCGACGTGGCCATGGACTACGTGATGAAGCGCTTTCAGTACAATTTCCGCAACGCGACGCTCCACTGGAAGGCGGCCAAGGCCAAGCAGTTCATCATCGACCCCCAGGTGGACCGCCTCAAGCAGATGCACGACGCCTTCGAGCAGTTCAGCAAGAAGGCCAAATCCCAACTTAAACCGCTGCACGAAAAGAAAATCCGCGAGTTCATGACCCACAAGGAAGACGTGGTTCTCGAGAAGCGCAAGATGTCGTATGCCAAATCGCGCATCCTCAAGGTGTACCACAACATCAGCACCCCCGCGTTCACCACGCTCATGGAGCACCCGCAGCTGTTCAGCGCCCTGCTGCTCGAGTACTGCCTGGTGCCCCTGTTCCTGGCCAACGAGCTCTATGTCATGAGCCTGATCTACAAGCGCAGCCTGGATGACATCCGGACGATCCTGAGCAAACGCGTCCAGGAAGTGTGACGTGCGGGCCGGCGAGCCGCCCGCCCCGCCCCCGGCCGAGCCCGAAGACGATTCGTACGTGGCCCTCCCCATCGAGGACGCCCTCGACCTGCATGCCTTCGCCCCGGCGGACATCCCCTCGGTGGTCGAGGAGTACCTCCGCGAGTGCCGCATCCGCGGCTGGCGCGAGGTGCGCCTCATCCACGGCAAGGGGATCGGCGTCCAGCGCCGGCGGGTGCAGGCGCTGCTGGCGCGCCTGGATTTCGTGGAGCGTTACGCCGACGCGCCGCCCGGCCGCGGCCACTGGGGCGCCACCCTCGTGTGGCTGAAGGCGTCAGATTCGTAATCGTGATCGTAATCGTGATCGTAATCGGGGCTCGAGGCTCAAGGCTCGGGGCTCGGGGCTCGTTCCCACCATGCGGACATCGGACTTCGGAAATCGGAAGTCGGATAACCATTCATCTGATAACCGATTCACCCATTCGCTTATTCATCCACTCATCGAAATATTCGGCAATATCAACCGGTTGGAACGACGGAGGTACCGCGAACAGCGGTCGATCGCACATAGACCGGCAGGGACGGGGGTACGCTCCGGGGTCCGATTACGCATTCGATCACGATTACGAATTACGAGCACGACAAACTCGGAACTCCTATCTCCTATCTCCTATTTCCTATCTCCTGACTTTTTACTGTTTACTGTTTACTGTTTACTGTTTACTTCCATGACTCCGGTGCCATATCAGCCGAGACGAACCGCGGTTGTGATAAAATAGTGACAATTCAGGCCGGCGGATCGAGGCGACACGATGATCGGACGAGTCGGTCCCTGGTTGTTGACCGTCGCGCTTGCCCTGGCGGCTGTGTTGGTGACGGCCTGTGGGCAGGCGGGCGGGAGATCCATGCCGGTCGGCGACCGGCCAACGGCGCAGCCCACCGACCGGTCCGACGAACGACCGGTCACGATCCAGGAGGGTGTCATGAAATTCCAGTTGTCCAGCCCGTCGTTTGTGGAAGGCCAGGCCATCCCCACCCGCCACACCTGCGACGGTCCCGACGTGTCGCCGCCGCTGGCCTGGAGCACGCCGCCGGCGGCCACCCGGTGCTTCGCCCTGCTGTGTGACGATCCCGACGCGCCCATGGGCACCTGGGTGCACTGGGTGATGTTCAACATCCCAGCCGGCGCCACCAGCCTGGCGGAGAACGTGGCCAAGACCGGCGAACTGCCCGACGGCTCCCGGCAGGGCGTCAACAGCTTCCGGCGCGTGGGCTACGGCGGGCCGTGTCCGCCCCACGGGCCGGCGCACCGGTACTACTTCAAATTGTTCGCGCTGTCGGAACCGCTGGACCTGCCCGCCGGCTGCACCGCCCGGGACCTGGAGCGGGCCATGGGCGGGCGCGTGCTCGCCTCGGCCCAGCTCATGGGCCGCTACGGACGCCGGCTCTAACGCTTGTAGCCGATCCGGTGCAGGAAGTCGGTCCGCCACTGCCGGTGGCCGGCATCCTCAACCCCCTTGGGCGGCTGCCCGTCGATCACACCCAACACGCCGCGCCCCTGCTCCGATTCGGCCACAATGACCTGGAGCGGATTGGCGGTGGCGGCGAAGATGTTGACCACCTCGTGGATCGTCCGGATCCGCGGCAGCACGTTGATGGGATAAGCGTCCCGCATCAGCACCACGAACGTGTGCCCGGCCGCCAGGGCCCGGGCGTTGCGGATGGCCGCCTGGGTGAGGTCGTCGTCGGTGCCGTCCCAGCGGATGAGGCACTCCCCCGACGCCTCGCAGAAGGCGACCCCGAACTTCACCCCGGGCACCGCGGTGACCATCGCCTCGTACAAGTCCTCGACGGTCTTGATGAAATGAGACTGCCCCACGATGACGTTGCACCCCTCGGGGACTTCGATGCCGACGGTTTTCAGCTCCATAGGGCTTCCTCCAGGATGGGTCGCGGAGCCGGCGTCCGGCCGCGGACGTCCGGCGCGCAAGGCTAGACGGTGAACCAGTATAGCATCAGCACGATCACATTGAACAGCGCGTGGCTCAGGACGGGCGCATAGACGTTGCGCCGCCACAGGTAGACCACGCCGAACTCCAGCCCCAGCAGCGCAGTGATGAAGACCGCGGCGATGCCCTGCGGCTCGTGGGCCAGGCCGAACAGGACGCTCCAGACCAGCAGTCCGAGCCACGGCGTCCAAAAGTAGACCGCGGAGCGCCGGACGATGAACGCCCGCTGCAGCTCCTCGCGCACGCCGCCGGCGATCACTCCGCTGATGAGCATGAGCGCCAGGTCGCCGGGCGTCCGGATCATCGCCAACACCGGATTGACGGGCGGGATCGCTCCGGGAGCCACGAGGCGGATGAGCAGCTCGCCCGCGAACATGGTGATGAAGAGCGCGGGCAGGATCGCGAGCGCCACGAGCGTTTCCCGCGCCCACCCGCCGGCCGGTCGGACGGCGATCCGGAGTGCCGGTTCCTCCCGGCGGGCCTGCTGGCACAGCACGTAGATGGCCAGCAACAGGACGGTGCTCAGCATGAGGTACGTGAACAATCCCGCCGGCCGGCGCAGGAGATCGGTGCGGGGCAAGCCGGTGAGCCACCCGGCCGCCAGCGCCGCGACGATATCGGTCAGGATCCCCGAAATGAGCACCACTTCCAGCAGCGCCAGCGGCCGTCCCATGGCCTGCGGCGCCGTCAGCACCGGCGCCAGAACAGCCGACGGCTCGGCCGGATCGACCGGCGGCGCCGCAGTCCCGGTCGGCTCAACCGGCGGTGTGCCGGTGCCTTCCGGCGGCTCGGCTGTGATCCGGGATTGCTCGAGATCGCGCATCATCACTCCATGGCGCCGGTCTCGGCGCTGGCCGCATTATCGCCCAAAGGTCTTGCCGGCGTGTGAAAAATCTTTGACGGAAACAGCCATCCGTCTATAATAAAAGCAATTTCATCCCCAGGAGCAACCGGTATGGTCGTGAAGACGATGCGATTCGTGGTGACCGTTTCCTTACTGGTTCTGGTTCTGGGCGGACTGGCCGGCGCCATGATCGCCTGGCCGCAGTACGGCCGGGCGCAACTGCAGGATCCCGCCTTCGTCAACGCCGAGATCCAGAAATATGCGGCCCTTCGCCAGGAGCGCCAGAGCCAGCTGACCGGGGCCACCGATATCCACCGGCTGGCGATCAACGCCGACGTCTACCGCCTCGACGTGATCCTGGACGGGTTGCGCTACGTCGCCGCCCGCGGCTACGACCCGGCGGATCCGGGCCTGCGCGAGCACGCCTACTTTCTGAGCCACAGCTACCCGGGCATGCCGGTGGCGGCGCGGGCCGCGGTCGAGCCGAAGTCGGGGCAGCCGGCCGTCGTCTATGAGCTGTCGGAGAAAGACCTGGTGGCCCCGCTGCCGCTGGCCACGCCGGATGTGGAGATCCCGCCCGAGCTGTCGGAGGTCCGGGGCGTGGTGAAGGCCCGCTTCACCATCGATGAGGGGGGTGTGCCCACGGACTTCCACATCATCAGCAGCGTGACGCCCGCGGTGGACCGGCTCGTGGAGCGGAACATCCTGGATACGTGGCGCTACCAGCCGGCCACCCTGAAGGGCCAGGCGGTCCGGGTCTACTACCGGGTGATGATCGCCATCAACCAGCCGCGCCCGCCGGCCGCGCCGGCGCCTCCGCCCGCGGCGCCGCCGCAGGAGTAGCGCGTCGTCCCGGAACCGATCGGCGGACACGGCACGCCGGTCCGCCCGGCGGTCCGTCGTCCTTGTCTTTCCGAACGGCGCCGGTCAACGTGGCGTCCGTTTCACCCGGTAGTGCAGAAACAGCTCGTCCCCCGCCCGCTCCATGGACCGGAGCACGCAGCGCACCCGAACCGCATCCGGGAGGCCGAGCCCGTCCACGGGCGTGGGCGCCGCCGCCCCGCCGAGGACCACCGGACACAGGGTCAGGTACACTTCGTCCACGACGCCGGCCTCGAAGAACAGCGCGTTGACCCGGCCGCCTCCCTCGACGAGGATCTCCCGATAGCCTCTCGCCGCCAGTTCCGCCAGGAGCCGCCGGATGTCCGGCGGATCCGCCATCGGCAGGCGCACGACCTCCGCCCGGGCGCCCGGCGGCGCGGCAAACGGCGCCGGCGTGGCCACCAGGACCCGGTGGCGCGTCTGGTGGAAGATCTTCAGGCCGGGATCCAGCCGGCCCCCGCGGCTCAGCACGCACAGATCGGGGGTGGCGGAGCGCCCCGCCGCCTCGCGCGCGGCCGTGAGCGTCGCATCCCGCACGTGGAAGGGGGGATCGTCACGCCGGACCGTTTCGGCCCCCGCCACGATCAGGTCGGCCCGGGCGCGGACCGCGTCCATCCGCCGGCGGTCCTCGCGCGAAGAGAACCCGGCGCCGGACCGGTCGGCGGCGGCGATCTTGCCGTCCAGGGTGGCGGCGTAATTGCAGAACACGGTGGGCCGGATGCGGCCGCTCACGGTTTTCCCTCCCGGCGGTGCACCGGTCCGGCGGTGGGCGACCCGTCGCGGCGGCCGGCCTCGAGGTCGAGCAGGAACCGCTTGCGCCACAAGCCGCCGCCGTAGCCCGTCAGCGCGCCGTCCCGGCCGATGACGCGGTGGCACGGCACGATGATGGAGACGCGGTTGTCGCCGTTGGCCCCGGCCACGGCCCGCACCGCCCGCGGCGCCCCGATGCTCGCCGCCTGCTCGGCGTAGGAGCGGGTGGCGCCGTACGGAATTTCGAGGAGCGCCGCCCATACCCGCCGCTGGAACGGTGTGCCCGTCAGGACCAGGGGCAGGTCGAATGTCCGCCGGGCGCCGGCGAAGTACTCGTCCAACTGGCGCTGGAGCGCGTCGAAATGCGGACTGGCGCCCGGCACGATTTCCGCACGGAACTGCCGGCGGAGACGCCCCAGCTGGGTCTCCATCATCCGCCGGTCGACGAACTCCAGGAGGCAGATCCCCTCCGGCACCGCCCCCGCCAGCATGGGCCCCAGGGGGGTCCGGACGCGCGTCACCGCGACCAGGCCGCACCGGGGGCTGCGCGCGGGCGCGAAGCCGGTGGTCCGCTTGAACGATTCGGTGAAACCGCTCAGCGACTCATAACCGGAGTCAAACGCCGCATCGACGACCTTGTCGCCGTGGCGGATCCGCCCGAAGGCGTCCGTGATCCGCCGGGCGCGCAGGTAGGCCTGGAAGGTCATCCCGTGGTGCTTCTGGAACCAGCGGCGCGCCCGGTCCGGGTCGACGCCCCGCGCCCGCAGGGCCGCGTTGGGCAGCCGCAGGACGGGGTCCGCGTCGACCGCCTCGAGCACGGGCCGCAGCCAGGGCGGCACCTGGCCCGGGTGCCCCAGCGGATCGCACAGCTTGCAGGGACGATAGCCCGAAAGCAGCGCCTCGCGGGTGGAGACGAAGAACTCGACGTTCTCCCGCTTCGGTTTCCGCGCGCCGCAGGTGGGCCGGCAGAAGATGCCGGTGGTCCGCACGCCGACCACAAAAATTCCCTCGAATCGGGTGTCCTTGTCGCACAGGGCACGGTAGAGCGTGTCTGCGTCAGGCAGGGATTGCATCATGCCGCCACCTCCTGGTTTTCCGCCGCTCGCGCGGGCGCGATCGCGCCGTCGGGCCCACTGTACCGCGCCCGCCGGAGCGTGACAACCGGAAACGCGGCATCCATGTGCCCGCCCCGGCACCCGGCGGCACGGCCCGCACCGGGACAGTCCGCCCAAAACGACCGCTGGGCCGAAGCGGTTGTGCGGCGAATTGCGCCGGCTGGAAACCCCGAGTCCGGGGGCGGCATCCAATCTCCCGCGGCGGCCTCTGATGATCGCCCGGCAATCCGCCAAAGGTTGCCCGGCCGCGGTTATTCGATTACAATACATCAGAACGCCAACTCGAAATCATTTTCAAGGAGTATACACGATGATCAAAGACAAGATGCTGAAGGCCATCAACGAGCAGATCAACGAGGAGTACGCTTCCGCGTACATCTACTTGTCCATGTCGGCGTTCTTCGAAAGCGTCAACCTCCAGGGCTTCGCCCAGTGGATGCGCGTCCAGGTCAGAGAGGAAACGGCCCACGGGGACAAGTTCTTCAAGCACATCGTTGAGCGGGGCGGGCGCGTCGCCCTCAAGGCGATCCCCGAACCGGCCTTCGAGTGGAAATCGCCGCTGGACGTCTTCCAGGCCACGCAGAAGCACGAGCAGCAAATCACCGCCTGCATCCACAAGCTGATGGACCTGGCCCACGCCGAGAAGGACTACGCCGCCATCGGCCTGCTGCAGTGGTTCGTCGACGAGCAGGTGGAAGAGGAAGCCCACGCCGAAGAAATCGTACAGAAACTGACGATGATGGGCGATGCCAAGCACGCCATCTACATGCTGGACCGCGAGCTCGGCGCCCGCGGCAAGTGACCGGCGACCGAGAACACCGCCGGCCATCGTCCCGATCTTCCGCCGGCCCGGCGCCACGCCGGGCCGGCCTTGAATCCGCGATTATAATCCTGGAGGCAGCATGACCGTCGAACAAGCCATCATCACCGCGATCCAGTACGAGAGCCGCGTCCACAAGGCGTATGCCGATCAGGTGAGCCGGATCGGCGATCCGGCGGGCCGCCGCATCTTTCAGACGCTGGCCGACGAGGAGCAGTCCCACCTCGACTACCTGCACCACAAGCTGGAGCAGCTCAAGCAGACCGGCAACGTCCCCGCCGACACCCTGCCCACCGCCATCCCGGCGCCGAAACAGATCGAGGCGGCCGGCAAAAAAATGCAGCAACACGTGGCGAGCGCCGATCCGACCAACGACCTGCAGATGCTTTCCAACGCTCTGGAGCTGGAGCTGAAGACCAGCGCATTCTACGAGGACATGGTCCGCCTGCTCCCGGCCGAGGGCCAGAAGCTCTTTAAGCGCTTCGTCGAGATCGAGCAGGGCCACGTCGCCATCGTCCAGGCCGAGATCGATTCGCTGACGCAGAACGGTTACTGGTTCGACTGTTTCGAAGCTGACCTGGACGGGGTGTGACCGGCCCGCCGCCGGTTCCCAATCCCGAACAAAAACCGGCTGCGCCACCCGACGCGCCCCGTCACCGGGGCGCGTTCCATTTTACCCGTGCGCCGGCGGCGTCCGACGGCGCGGTCGGCGAATGATCCGGGCCGGCGCCGCCGTCACCGGCTGTCGGGCGGCGCCGCCGTCGTCACCGCCCGCAGCCGCTCCAGCAGCTCGGCCTTGGCCCGGCTGGTCTCGGCGTCCAGCGTCACCGGCGCCTCGGCCGCCTTGCAGCCGCCGTCGGCGGCGCGGTACTGGCGGAAGTCCCGGCAGCGGTTGGGCGAGTGGAACTGGAACACGATCCCCAGCGGCGACTTGAGCCGGAACAGGCTCACCTCGGCCAGCCAGAGCGCCAGCGGGCAGACGTCCATGATGAAGGGGATCACCTGGCCGGTCCGCGCCTGGTGCCGGAGCATGGCCGCCCAATGGTCGGCCATCTGCCGCTCGTCGAGCATGATCTGGAGCCGGACGTCCACGTGCCCGCCGCGCGGGAGCGCCGCCAGCCACTCCCCCACCCGGCACGGCGTGTCCGGGCCGCCGCAACCGCCGGCTCCCGGGCGATCGGCGAAGGCGCAAAACTCGTTGAAGCGCCGCTGGGCGCCGGCGCGGGTATAGGGTGAATCGGGCGCCGGCCGGCAGGCGCCGGCGTGGGGTTTCTCGCAGTAGGCCTGGAACACCCAGAGCTGGGGCTTTTCCGCCAGCTCGCCGGCCGACCAGCGGCGGGCCTGCTCCGCCACGTACGCCACGAACGCCTCGCGGGAGGGCACCCCGAGGCACCGGCCCCGGAAACCGTCCCGCTGGCGGACGGCCCAGTGGCGCAGGTTGCCCAGCGCCGTCAGCGGGTGCCGCAGCAGGGGGGCCGCCAGACGCGGCGCCAGCGCCAGCCGCCGGGCTGCGTACAGCGGCAGTTGCAACCAGAGCCGGAAGCCGATCTCGGCGGCATGGTCCCGTTGAAACCCCGGCATGGCAACCTCATCTTATAGCCTAGCGGTCCATGGCAGATCCGGACGCAACATTTTACACGTTCCGTCGATAAGTCCACCGTGGAAATGTCACACCGCATGGAATACAATACAGATGCCATAATTGATCAAACCATGATCCTGGAGGATGAGCGATGAAAAGACTGGTTGTGTTGGCTTCTCTGACCGTGCTGATCGCGGTGGCGACGGGCTTCGCGGCCGCCGCCGACGGCAAGCCGGTGATGGCCGTCAAGACGTTCAACCTGCCGGAAGATTCCGTGTACTACAACTCCACGGTGGGCTCCGGCCTGACGGACATGTTCATCACCGAGCTGCAGAAAACCGGCAAGTATACCCTGATCGAGCGCGCCCAGGTGGACCTGCTCACCGACGAGGTGGACTTCGGCAAGTCCGGTTACGTGGAGCAGGCGTCCGCGGTGCGCAAGGGCCACATCAAGGGCGTGCAGTATTACTTCCTGGCCAAGGTCACCAACTTCGGCGCCAAGCAGAACAAGGTGGGCGGCAGCGGCTGGGGCGGCGGCGTGTTCGGCGGCCTGGGCTACAAAAAGGATGAGGCGTACGTCCGGATCGACTACCGGATCGTGGACGCCACCAGCGCCGAGACCATCATGGCCGACTTCGGCGAGGCCACTTACGCCAAGAAGGGTGTCAGCATGGGCGGCGGCAAGTGGGGTTCCGGCGGCGGCGCGCTGGATATCTCCTCAAGCGAGTTCCTGGAGAGCATGGTGGGCCGCGCCACGATGATGGCCATGGCCAACATCATCGAAAAGATGGATCATTCCTTCCTGGCCACCCACACCTCCCGCGCCGACCAGTTGGCCCAGGACGAAGCCAAGGCGCAGGATGAAGCGGTGGCCGCCCTGCGCAAGGTGCCCGGCAAGGTGCTGGCCATGATCTCGGCCGAGATGGTCATCATCGACATCGGCTCCAACAACGGCGTGAAGGTGGGCGACCAGGTCGCCGTGTTCAAAAGCGTGGACATCAAGAACTCCCGGGGCGAGGTGGTGTTCACCGAGGAAAAGGAAGTGGGTCTCCTCGAGGTGTTCGAAGCCCAGCCTGACCGGTCCAAGGCGCGGGTGGTCTCCGGCTCCGACATCAAGGAAGGCCACACCGTCAAATTGAAGTAAGCGACGATCGCCGCAACAACAACGGCCGCCGGTCTGACCGGCGGCCGTTTTGTTTTCGAGAGGGCGCCCGCGGTGGGATCAGGGCTTGGCGGGGGTAACGGTTCGTCGAGGCAGCGCCTTGCCCTCGAAGGGAATGGCGAACGGGCCCACCGTCCGCCCGTCGGCGCCCTTGCGGATGGATGTCGCCAGGGAATCCGCCAGCAGCTCCACCGTCTCGAGGCCGGCGGGATCGGCGATGTCCAGGACCACCCGGGCCACGGCGATGCGTCCGGCGGGCGCGTCGGAGCGGGTCTGGTAAGAGGTGAAGCGGACCAGCCCCTCGGCGTTGGCCTTCTCCAGATGGGTGAAGACGGGAGCCTTCTGGAATCCGGGCGTGTCGCCGCCCAGCACGTCCACCAGCCGCACCTTGGCCGGGTCGAACGTGATCCCCAGGATGTAAGCGCCCAACACGCCGGGCACCTTGTCGTCGGCATCCCCGACCACCAACACCTCCGTCAGGTCCACCAGTACGGGGAGGGTGTACCGCTTCCCGTCGGGCGGCTGATCCTTCACGAGGACCAACCGGGCCTTTCCCTCCAGGCGGCCCGGCTGCAACGCCGGCCCGGGTGGCGGCGTCTGGGACTGGTCCGGGCGAATCGTCTCCTGGAGCGCGGAGTCGGCGGCCGGAGCCGCCGGAACCGACACGCCCACGGCTGCGACGGCAGCAAGGAACAGCATCACAAAGCTGATGTTCCGAATGATGGCGGTTGGCATGGGTGCCTCCCTTCCGATTGAGTCAGCGGCTCGAAGGATCGTCCGCCGGCGCGGCGGCGGGACCCGCCAGACGGCGGATGACCGCTTTCAAACTGTCCGCGTCGAGGCCCTGGGAACGCAGGATCTCCTCGGGCGTCCCCGACGTGGCGTACTCGCGCACGCCCAGCCTCACGAGGCGGACGTGCAGGTCCCGTTCCAGGATCCGGGCGGCCAGCGCGGCGCCCAAGCCGGTCTCGCGGTGGTGATCCTCATACGTGATCAGCACGCCGGACGCGCAGAGGGCGGCCAAATCGGCGGCATCCAGGTCGCGGGGCGACGGAACGCCCGCCACGGCCACGCGGATGCCCTCGGCGGCCAGCTCGTCGGCCACCCGGACGGCCCGGCCGGCCATGGCTCCCAGGGCGGCGACGGTGACATGGGCGCCGTCCGCCGGCCGGAAGAAATCGGCCCGGCCGTACTCGAACCGGTAGTCGGGGCCGAAGAACGGCTGGCCGTCGACGCGGAGCACCGGCGGGCATTTGGACCGCCCCATCCCGATGAAGCAGTTTCCCGGCTGCCCGGCGGCCCAGCGGACCGCGCGGTCCGTCTGATTCGGATCGGCGGGGATGACGCAGCGGAAGCCGGGCAGGTTGTGAAGCAGCCCCAGATAGTCGATTGAATGGTGGGTCTTGCCGTCCTCGCCCACGTCGGTGCCGATGTGGGTGCAGACCACCTTCAGGTTCGCCTCGTTGATATCGTTGAGTCGCTGTTGGTTGTAAGTCTCGTCGACGCCGAACACGCCGAAGTCGGCCCAGAAGACCTGGACGCCCTGGGTGGACATGGCGCCGGCGGCGACCGCGGTGTGGTGCTCCATGATCCCGCACTGGAAAAACCGGTCGGGATGGGCGGCGGCGAACCCGCCGGTCTTGACGCTGGCGGCGAGGTCGCAGTCGAACACCACGATGGGCGTGGCCCCGGCGCGGGGGCGGTTGAGCGTCGCGACGTCTTCCAGCGCCTTGCCCCAGGCGCTGCGATTGTCGGTGGGCTTGTCGGCGGTCCAGAGCCGCGGCTCGCCCGCCGCGACATCCACGTGCGACTCGGACGGACGCCAGGTCGGCAGATGGGCCGTCCCACGGCGGCGCATCTCGTGGTAGCGGTCCAGGTCGTTGGGCAGGCCGAGCTCCGCCAGCGCCTGGCCCAGCTGCGTCTCGTCGAGCGCCTGGCCGTGCCACTTGGCCAGGTTCTCCATGAACGACACGCCCTTGCCCATTACCGTGTGGGCCAGGATGGCCACGCAATGCGCCTGGTCGCGGACCGCCCGGCGGAGCGCGCCATAGATCTGCGCGTAGTCGTGGCCGTCGATCTCCAGCACCCGCCAGCCGTCGGATTCGAAGTTGGCCCGGATGCGCTGGGGCATCACCGCGCCCGTGTCGCCGCTGATCTGCAGCCGGTTGAGATCCACCAGCGCCGTCAGGCGGGTCAGGCCGTACTTCACCGCGAAGCGGCGGGCCTCGGCGATCTGCCCCTTCTGCTGCTCACCGTCGCCCATGACCACAAAGACGCGGCTGGGCAGCCCCAGGACTTCGGCGGCCAGCGCCATGCCGCAGCCGGCCGACAGACCCTGCCCCAGATTCCCCGTGCTCCACTCCACACCCGGGACGCACCGCTCCACGTGTCCCTCAAACGGTCCGCCGGCCTGGCGGAAATGGGCGATGGCCTCATCCACCGGGAAGAATCCCAGACCGCCCAGGGCGGCGTACACGCCCGGCGACGTGTGGCCGTGGCTGATGACGATCCGGTCGCGGTCCGGCCGGCGGGGCTCGGCCGGGTCCACGCCGGCCAGGCTGTAGAGGACCTGGTAGAGGTCGATGGACGACATGGATCCGCCCGGGTGACCGCAGCCGGCCAGGGTGGTCATCTTCAGGATGTCGCCCCGGGCCCGGCGCGCGCGCTCGCGGAGCTGGCTTTCGATCTCGGGCGCAAGCGTCTGGGCGGCGAAATTCCGGCAACTGGCGGGTCGGCTCATGAATCTGTCACTCCCCAATGAGATTCAGATTGGACAGTATACCCCCTTTGCCCCCAAACGCCAAGGAAGACCCGCCGCGGCGGACGCGCCCCCGGCGCGCCGTCAGAACGGCATCGGCAGGATGCCGCCGTTGCCGGCGTGGCCGGTGAAGCTTTGATCGCACATCAGGTACAGATTTTTACCGCGCGACAGCGTGTGCAGCCGGTCGATGAGCACATACTCGGGCCCCTTCAGCAGCCCGGCCTTGCGGATCGCGTCCACCGTCTCCTTGAGATTGCGCTCCAGCAGGTAGCGGCCCACGCGCAGCGACACCTTCTGCAACCGGTCGTTGTGCCGGTCACGGAGGTACGAGATATCCGTGATGAAGCGGTACTCGGCGCCCTGGAAAAAGTGCTGGCAGATGTTCCGGTATGCCTGCACCAGCGCGTCCACCACGCGCCGTTCGCCGGCGGCTTCGAGATAAAAATCGTCGTCGATCACCCCGATATCCAGCAGCAGGTCGTCCTCCTGGCTCAGCTTGATCTGGAACCGCGCGTGGATCTTGGATTCCGCCGGCTGGTAATCCGGGGCGACAAAGAGAATGTCGGGATCGCGCATGTCGGTGATCTTGGGCAGCTCGGGCGGAACCGGCCGGTCCGACAGGACGAACGGGCTGCCGTTGGAATGGAGGAATTCCCGCTGCAGGTTGAGGCCGGAGTTGCGCATGACCCCGACCGACTCGGTGAAGGAGGTGACGAAATCGGCGTAGAACCGCTGGATGATGGACGGGAATACGTGGGGAGACACGTCGCCCAGCTTCTCGTCGCCGGTCCAGTTGAGGAAGACGTCCGTGGAATCGTCCACCGGCAGGCTCAGCACGCGGCTCTGCACCGTCACCGGATAGATGTGAATCCGGTTCTTGAACTGGACGAAGTAGTCCGGGTCCTGCGCCGCGCTGGCCAGGGTGGGATCGCAGATGATCCAGTGCAGGTCGCCGTCCTTGAGCGGCAGCCCCACTTCGACCCAGGCGTGAGCGCCGAGGTGGTTGAAATCATAGATGTGCCCAACCGCCGACTTGGCGGGGATGCCCAGCGCCCGCAGCAACGTGATCATCACCCGGGTGTAATCGTCGCAGTCGCCCAGTCCTTCCTGGATCACCTGCAGCGGCGTGCGCGTCATGGAATTCCGGAAGTAGCGGATGTTGGCGCCCACGTAGCGGTTGACGCGGCGGATCACCTCGTACAGGTTGTCGGAGCCGGCGGCGATTCCGGCCGCAAGGCGCTCCAGTTCCACCCGCTCCTCCTCGCCGCGGTAATCCCGGCTGGCGATCAGCCGGGCGATCCCCGCCACCGTGTTGTCCTGCAGCGGCGGCATGGCGGCGGCGAACCGGCTGGTGGAGACGGTGTCGTAATTCTTGAGATTCACGGAGCCGTTGACGTAGATGGAGCACGGGGCGGCCGGGTTCCGCAGGGCCTGTTCCAGTTCCTTCCGGTGCACCGGGATCGTGAGGACGAAGCTGTCGCCGGTGCTGCCGGGGACGACGCGGAAGTTGGCCCGGCGGTAATTCAGAAGCACCGATTGCACCTCCACGCCGGGCGAGAAGATGACGGGAAAGCGGAAGGTGATCTCGACGGAGCCGTCTGACTGTCCCTCGACGCGGGGGTAGAGCAGGCAGCGGATGATGAAGGGCACCCGGGTCCCGCCATCCACCGGACGGATTTTCAGATCGGGCGCCTCGTCCGATTCGTGCGGGTAGCTGAAATTGGCGAAGATCCGCCCGTCCCGCAAGATGAGGTTCTGTTCGTTGGCCCGGTTGGGCGAGAAGCGCGCATAATGCACGAAGACCGGTGTGTCCGGTTCCAGCACCGGGCCGAGGGAGTCGGCGTGCTCCTGGTCCGACTGGAAGCCGGTGGCGGCCTTGGGACCGCCCGCCAGCAGCGGGTTGACGAAGCGCCGGATAATCGAGCCCGGATCGTCGTCGGCCACGGGCAGGCTGTGCAGGAGCGGCGGCGCGGTGGCCTGGCCGCAGACCCGGGGGACCGGGAGCGCCAGGGCGAGACCCGCCACGCAGATGAGTGCGGCCGCGGTGCGTGTGATCTTCATGTTGGCGATGTTCTCCACAATTTTGTTCTATTATACTGAACCCGGATCATTTTTCTTCACCGCGACGTAGAATATCCGCAGCCGGCGTCATCGGAACGCCGCCCGCGCATTCACCGCCCCAGCGGGAGGACGCATGAACTGGATCGAGTCGTTGCGCCTGGCCGTGGCCAATCTCCGCCAGACACCCCTGCGGACGGCGCTCACCATCGCCGGCGTCATGATCGGTACCGGAACCCTCGTCTGCATTTTCGCATTCGGCGTGGGGCTCCAGCGCCTGACCACCGACGAGCTGCTCAAGTACCGGGTCCTGACCACCATCCAGGTCATGCCGGCCGCGCCCGTGCCCCGGCCCGACCACCGCGCCAAGCCCGCTCCGGCGGCGCCGCGGCCGCGCCTCGACGAGGCGGCCCTGGCGCGTTTCCGCCGCCTCCCCGGCGTGGTCTCGGCTTCGCCGGTGGTCCAGTTCCCCATCGAGGTGCGGTACGGCGACAAGCGCCGGACCTCCCTCGGCCGCAGCCTCAATGCCGCCGACGCGGAAAGCCGGAAGGCCTATCCCCTGCGATGCGGCCGCCTGTTCCAGCCGGACGGAAGCCGCGAGGCGGTGATCACGAAGGACTGCGCGGCCGCCCTCGGGTTCAAGGATCCCGCGGCCGCACTGGGCCGGGAGCTGGAGCTGTCCTTCTTCGCGGCCTCGGCCGGTGGTGGTGCGGCGGGCTCGCTTCCCCTGCCCGCGTTCTCGGTCGCGCGGCGGAAACTCACGGTACGCGTCGTGGGCGTCGTCGAGCCGCCGGACAGCATGTTCAGCAATCCCATTCTCCGGATGGACATCCTCATGCCCCTGGACCAGGTCCGGGCGCTGGGCCTGTTAGACGTGATCGCGCTGGAAAGCCTACTGCGCAACCCGTCCGCCGGCGACCCCTACCAGACGGTGGAGGTCCACACCGCCCGCGCCACCGACGCCGCCCGGGTGGAACAGACGATCCAGAAGATGGGTTTCCGGACCGTCTCCCTCATCTCCATCCTGGGTGAGATGAACCGCTTCTTCATCCTGATGGACGCCGGGTTGGGCGCTCTCGCCGGCGTGTCGCTCCTGGTCGCCAGCCTCGGAATTGTCAACACGATGATCATCGCGGTGCTGGAACGGCGCCGGGACATCGGTATCATGAAGGCGGTGGGCTCCCGCCGCGCCGACATCCGCCGCCTCTTCTTCATCGAAGGCGGCCTGATCGGTTTCGCCGGCGGGGTGCTCGGCGTGGCGCTGGGCTGGCTCGCGTCGCTGGGGATCAACTATCTGATGAACATCTACATCCAGCAGCAGGGCGCCCGGCCGGCCGACCTGTTTCACTTTCCCCTCTGGCTCATCGGGGCCGCCGTTGCCTTCGCCACGCTGGTGGCGCTGGCCGCGGCGCTGTACCCGGCCTCCCGCGCCGCGCGCCTCGATCCGGTGGATTCGCTCCGGCACGAGTAGCGGCGTCACTCCGCCGCCGGCAGCCACCGGCTGAAGACGCCCGTTTCCTCCACCGCGCGCACGATACGCCGCCGATATTCCGCAGCGATGCCGTCCCCGCCGACCGCGAAGCTCAGACCGGGCCGCAGGCGTTCGTAGAGCGCGCCGGCCAGCCGGTCGAACTCAGCCGGGTCCGGCGGCAGCTCGAACACCAGGTCCATCCAGGCCGGCAGGCGGTCGAGCCAGTCGCGCCATTCGGACGCGGGCACCCGCTGGAACAGCCGGCAGGAATACAGGCCGGTGGCGTCGTCGCGGTAGTAATTCACCCGGTTCCAGTACTGATCGGCCCGGGCGAAGGCCGTCTGGATGGCCACCGCCGCGTCGGACGACAGGGGGCGGGCGCCCCGGATCACCACGCGGAACAGCCCGAACGGACAAGCCGCAAGCAGCCGCTCCCCCAGCGCGGCGATGCAAGGGGCGGCGCGGTCCGGGTCGGCGCAATCGATGTCCAGGGTGACCACGGCGGCCAGCCGGGGAATCGCCGCAGCGAGCGTCGCCGCGGCGCCGGGCGCATCGGCGTTGAGGCGGACGCGCTGGATCCAGCCGCCCGGCGCCGGCTCGTCGGCGTACGGGGGGATGTCCACATGGTGCTGGCGGTCCAGTATTTCCTCGACGTCGTAGATGCCCTGCAGGAGGCGGGTCTCGTCCCACGCGCCGGCGGCGAGCAGGTAGTAAGGCGGCCGCGGCATCCAGCGGAATCCTTCGACCGCCGCCCGCTCGCGCAGCGCCGTCCCCGGAATGAGGCTCAGCAGGAACACCTCCGCCGCGTCGGCCAGATCCCGCCCGCGCAGCCAGGCCAGCGTGTCGCGAAAGCCGGCCGGACCGTCGTCGGGCAGGCCCAGGATCACCCCGATGTCCAGTTTCAGCCCCGCCGCCGCCAGGTGCGCCGCCCCGGTGGCGAAAGCCGGCAGATCCAGCCGGCGGCCGACGCCGGCGCAGACGGCGGGGTGAATGGATTGCAGGCCCGCTTCCAGCGAGCGGAAACCGGCCCGGGTGTAAGCCGCGGCCAGCTCCGCGTCGATCCCCTCCAGGCGGGATTCGGTGTGGAGGTCCAGCCCGTCCCGGTTCCAGCGGGCCAGCTTTTCGAGGCGGCCCCGCGTGCCGCGGGCGCGGTTGAAGGATGGATCCAGCAGGTAGACGTCGCGGACCCGGCCGTCGGCGGCGGCCCACCGAAAGAAGTTGCGGATGGCGGCCTCGTCATGGTGGCGGACGGTCCGGGCGCTTTTCGAATAGAAGCAGTAGTGGCAGCGGCAGGGGCACCCCCGTGTGGTCTCCAGGAGGCAATTCCCCTTCAGGCCCGGCGGCAGGATCCCCTGGGTGTAAGGGTCCGCCAACCCGGCGAGCGCCGCCAGCGGAGGCGCCGCGATCCGCGTCGGCCGGGGATCAGCGCGGTCCAGCGCCGCCAGGGCGAGAGGCAGGCCCGTCTCGCCCTCGCCGGACACCAGGATGTCGGCGAGGGGATCGTCCCAGCAGACGCTGCCGGGGCTGACCTCCGGCCCGCCCAGGATGATCCGGACTTCCGGACGGTGCGCCCGCACGCGACCGGCCAACCAGAGCGACCGTTCCGCATTCCACATGTAAACGGAGAGGCACAGGATGTCGGGCCGGTGGTCCAGCACCGCCTCGAGCAGGCCGGCGTCGCCGGCGTACGTGGCGGTGGCCTCATCCAGGATCGCCCAGGTCAGGCCGTCCAGCAGGCCGCGGGCGTGGCAGTGTCCGAGGACGTATCCCGCGGCGACGGGCAGGTTGCTGTCGGCGAACGCCTGCTCGGCATCGGGCACCCCGAGCTGCACCCAGAGCAGGTGTCGGGTGGGTCGGCGTGGCTTACTCATCCGGCGGCAGGAACACGCCGCGGACGGCGGCGGCATCGCGCAATTTCCGCCGGTGCTCCCGGCCGGCCGCACGAAACGGATCGAGCCACGCGGCCGGCGCCCCCGACCGCTCCACCACCGCCGCCTGGCGCTCGGCCAGGGAACACTCCACGCCGAAGGCCAGCGCGAGGGCGCCCTCCGGCGACAGCCGATCGCGGCGGACCCGTTCCGCCATGGACGCCAGGTGCCGCAGCAGCACGTCGGCCAATGCCGGATCATCCGGACCGCCGCTGACGGTTGCGGCCGGCGCCAGCCGGTGCAACCCGGCCGTCTGTTCAGACTCGCTGCGGGCCAGATCGGGCCAGAGCGCGTGCAGATCGCCCGTTTCGGCAAAACGGTCGGCCAGCGCGAGGTACAGCTCGCGGACACCTTCCGCGAGCCGGATCAGCTGTTCCCGTGATCCGGTGACGTTCACTTCACTCCGGCGGCGTCGCCGCGGCGGCGACCCGCATCAGTGCTGCAGGTTGTTGTCGATCTCGGCGGCCAGCATGGCGATCTCGCGGGAGAGGCGCTCGTCCACGTTCCGGCCCACCAGCTCGACATAGTAGGCGTCGCGGTGGAACGCCACCCCCAGCGGCGACTGCCGGTTCTCCTCGCCCAGGTGGAGGCAGCTGTCCCCGAACGGCGCCACCGCCTGATAGACCCGCCGCGCGCCGTGGGGCGACGCCATCCGGTAGATTGTAACGGCAAAGGTCAAGCCCGGCAAGTCGAAGAACTGGAACTCGCCGGTCACCCCCTGGACATAATCGTTCTCACGCAACAACTGTTCCCGCTCGCCGGCCAGCTCGCCGATCTCGTCGGGCCCGAAAAGCTCCGGAGCGCTGATCACCTTCAGCGGGTACGCCCCCTGCAGGTCGGTGAGTTCGACCACCAGGTCCACATGGCCGGCCGGTGCCGCCGGCGCGGCCTCTTCCCCGGCCCCGCCGGGGGACAGCCGGCAGCCCGCCAGCCCCGCCCCCAACATCAACAGCAAGCCGCCGATCACCCATTTGCCCACGTGTTTGAACCTCCGTCTCAAGGTGACGACTATTTTACTGAGCGGCCACCCGGATGTTTCAGCGTTTGTGAGAAACGGGCCGCCGCGGGTTCCACCACCGACATTCCTGTTGGCTTCGGTGCCGGAATGATGTATAGATAACACTGTGATTCCCGCGAGGAGGAATATCCCCTTGATTCCGCCAACTCTTATTCGCCGGATGCTGCCGATCGCGGCGCTTGTGCTGGCATGGGCCGGCTGGGCCGCCGCCCAGGATGCAGCACCCGAGGCTGCGTCGGGCAAGCCGCAGCCGGAGATCCGATTCGACTCCCTGAAGCACGATTTCGGCGTTGTGGAAGACGGGATCACCCTCAAGCACACGTTCCCGTTCCGGAATGTTGGGCAGGCGACGCTGATCATTCATAGCGTCAAGGCGGGTTGAGGGTGCACGGCAGCCCTGGCTTCGGCCAGGGAGATTCCCCCGGGCGGGGAAGGAAGCATCGAGGTCTCGCTCAACACCGCCAATCGCCGCCGGGTGCTCATGAAACAGATCACCGTGTCCACCAACGATCTGAATCACCCCTCGGTGGAACTCGTCATCCGCGCCGACATCGTGAACGCGCTGGCGCTGGAGCAGACCACGGTCACGTTCCGCCAGGTGAACAAGGGCCAGCAGGAGGTGCGCTTCGCCAACCTGGTCGGCAAGGACGCGGACCAGACCGATATCGTCGCCATCAAGTGCGCCCACCCGTCCTTGCGGGTTGAGTATTCCAAAACCGGCTTCGACAATCCCGACCACCAGCGCATCCGGATCACTCTGCCCGCCGACACGCCCATCGGGCGTTTCAGCGAGCAAGTCATCCTGGAGACCAACCACCCCAGGAAACCGACGCTGACGATGCTGGTCGTGGGTGAGGTGGTCGGGGCCATCCGAGCCGTGCCCTATCGGCTGAATTTCTCCCTGACCGGTTTGCCGTCGGATATCGCGCGGCAGGTTCGGTTCAACTCCACCGGCAAGCAGTTCAAGATACTCGGCGTCACCTGCGACGTGCCCGGTCTGAAGACCTGCCTGGAGGAGGTGGCGCCCGGAACCGCCTACACCGTGACGGTCACCGTGCCAGCCGACTATGCGGGGGGCCCGTTCGCCGGAAAGCTGGTGGTCGAAACCGATCTCCCGGAACAGAAAACCGTCGAGGTGAAGGTGGTCGGGCAACCGCGGCGAACTCCGAATCTGGAGTTGCCGTAACGATCCCGGATCCGGACTGGCTGAGGATGTAGAAGGCGCGGCGCCGGGCCGCGCCTTCCCGTTTCAGGGCGTCCGCTCGAAGACCACCGCCCGGAGTCCGCGCCGGTCTTTGGCGACGAACGCTCGGCGGAAACCGGGCACGCCCGCGTCGAGCGCCGGCAACAGGGCCGGATTGGCGGCCCGCAGGAACGGCTCATACAGGATCAGCCAGCGGACGCCGCGGCGGTCCACATCCGCCGACAGATCCTCAGCGCGCTCGGTCCAGAGCCGGGGTACCGTCGCGTGACCGGAGTAGAACCCGGTGAGCTCGACGTAGCCATAGGCACAGCCGGCCACGGGCTCGTCGCGGGGCACGTGCGCCGCCAGCCAGCCGGCCAGGCGGTGATGGTTCTCATACTGCCGCTCCAGCTCCACCGCCCGCCAGGCAGCCAGTCCCAGCGAGATCGCCAGGATGACGGCGACGGCCGCGATCAGCAGCCCCGGCAGCCTGGACTCGCGCGCCGCGTATGCGGCGAACGCCACCAGCCCGGCCGCGCCGAACACCTGAACGGGCACCACTGCGGCCAGGAGATTGCGTGTGTCCACGCGCAGCAGGGCGTCGGCCACCACCGGCAGCACCATCATGAACACCAGGGGCAGCTTGTCCGACCGGAACAGGCACCATCGTCCGGTGAACACCGGCAGCAGGAACAGAAACAGGGGCACGGGTGTCGCCAGAAGCCCCGGCGTCCGCTCCAGACAGTAGAGCAGGTTCTGGGGAATCCGGGCCGCCTGGGCCAACCAGCCGGACCAGCGTTCCGGCGCCACCGACCGGGCCGCCGTTGCGGCCTCGCCGTAGATGGCCCGGGCCGCCTCCGCCAGGTCCAGCCGTTCGGTGAACACCCGCACCGGCGCGGCGGTGACATGGAGCAGTCCGCCGTCGCCCGGCGCGGCCGGCGTCGCCAGCACCCAGCCGATCACGACGGCGGCGAAGGCGGCGGCCGCGGCGGCGCCCACCGCCAAACGGGCCGGCCATGGCCGGTCGGCCTGGCCGCCCCCGCGAGACAGCACGCCGCGGAACGGACGGGCCAGGCCCACGGCCAGCGGCAACGCCACGACAAAGGCGGCAAAGCCGTCGTTGTGCACTGCGGCGGCCAGCCCGAACGCCGCACCCACCGCCGCCCCGGCTCCCAGTCCCCCGCCGCGCGCCAGCCGGACCAGCGCCCACACGCCGGCGGCGAACGCGCACAGGTACAAGCTGAACGATTCCCCGTTGACCGAGTATTCCATCAGCCGGGGGTGGGCGGCCGCGAATAGCGCCGCCAGCCAGGCCGCCTGCGCACCGTACAGAATCCGGGTGATCCACACCACCGGCAGCAGCAGGAGGACACCCGGGATCAGCGAGGCGGCCACCGACGCGGCGACCCGGTCCAGACCCGTCGCAAGCAGCAGCGCCTGCCAGGCGGTGAACAGGTTGAGCCCCGCCGGCTCTATCGCCGCCCATCCGCCGGCCACCACGTCGCGTGCGGCCGTCGCACAGACCACGGCGTCGCCCGACAGCGGCGCTCCCGGCAACACCAGCAGCAGCCGCAGAACCGCCGCCAGCCCGACGGCCGCCAGCGCCTGGACGTGGCCGCCGCGATCCGGCGCCGCGGCGAACGCGAAGCTTTCGCGGAACGTGTGAACCGCCTCGGTCTTGAAGACGCCGAACCGGAATCCCAGAAAGCTCAGGATGAACGCGGCCAGCACCCCGCCGAACTTGGCCAGGTTGACCACCAGGAGGAACCCGGGCACGCCCAGCCACTCGGGCAGTTCCGGCGGCAGGTAGCGGGGCAGGAAACGGACGAGGAACAGGAAGCTGGTGGTGTTGATCACCATGGACAGCCCCGCCACGGCCGCAAACTTGAGCTTCTCCGCCCGATCGGCCGGACCGAAGGCGTCGGCGAACGTCCAGCGCCGGTTCATCACGTAGCTATTGAGAGTGGCCACGCCGCATGCCACCACCGAGATGAGAAACAGCACCACGCCGCTGGACGGCTGCAGCATGAGCACCAGCGCGTTGGTGATGGCGAAATCGATGCCGGTGTTGAGGACGCCCACCACGGCGAAGCGGGTGAACTGCCACGCCTGCCTGAGGAGCCACCGGAGCCGGGATGTGCTGTTCGAATCCATCCTGAGAGTCCGCCCGCAAAGGCTGGTTACCGCCCGGTCCGCCCAGTGCGCGTCGGCGCGGACCGGGGCATTATACCGGCATCCGCGGCCCGCGTGTCAATCGATCCCACGGCTCGCCCAGCGGCCGCGGCGGTTGGGAGTGGGCACGGAGGTGAAAGTGTCGCCGTTCCAGTAGCGGATGGCGTCGAGCTCGTTGATTTCGTCCCGGCTGAAGGGGTGGTCGACGTGCCCGATGCGCTCCAGGTAAGCGTGGAGGACGGAGTAGCCGTTGTCGAAATCCACCCACCGCAGCGCCAGCCAGCGGTCCAGGTAGAACAGCACGCTCCCCACCGTTACCCCTTCGGGCGGCCGGATCGTCCAGGCGGTCGAGACCACGACCTGCTCCTGTTCCACCACGATGCCGTCCAGCCCCCCGTACTCGTGGGTCGCCCGGTTGATGCAGTCACGCGGGAACAGCAGATAGTACAGCTCGTGGCCCGGCGGCTGGCCGGCGCACGTGTAAGCGGCGTCGCCGGACGGCGGCGAGATGCCCGCCAGGTCCGACGGGTCGAGCAGCGCCAGAAAACCCTGCCGGTGGGCGTTGTCGATGCCCACGGTCAGGATCTCAGTCCGGCCGTCGCGGTTCAGGTCGGTCAGGGTCAGGTTCAGGAAGTGCCCCGTGTGCAGGTACTGGCCGCGCACCGCTCCGTCCACGCCCAGCACCACCATCTTGGCGGGGAAGAGCTGGTAATGGACGGCCGGCAGGACGATCTCCTTTTCGCCGTCCCCGTCCGCATCGGTGACATGGAAGAAGCGGACAAACCACTCGGCGGACACCGGTCGCCCGCCGAATTCCAGCGATTCGCCCGGGCGGTAGCGCCACCGGATCCGGCCGTCCGCCTCGAGGCAGTACAGGTCGGATGCGGTCAGCGAAGTGTGGACATTGGCCAGCACCTCGGGGGCGCCGTCCCCCTCCAGGTCGGCGAGCACGAATTGCCGGCCGCCGCAGATACCCGCGTTCGTGGCCAGAAATTCAGGTGTTTCCTGCATCACGGATCCGGGAAGGCGGGTTGCCCAGAGCCGTTGGCCGGTGGTGTCGTAGCCGATCACCGTGTCGCCCTCGGCCAGGGCCCGGGCCAGCCGGTGGGTGTCGGCGCCTCCTGTCTGCCGGAAGAAGAAGAGC
This sequence comes from Acidobacteriota bacterium, assembly GCA_029565065.1. Classification (GTDB taxonomy): domain Bacteria; phylum Acidobacteriota; class JAAYUB01; order JAAYUB01; family JAAYUB01; genus JAAYUB01. The sequence goes on from JAKQOW010000125.1 coordinate 39,377, forward strand.
GCAGCCGCACCGACGACCAGCACCGCCAGCAGCAGGCCGGCGGCCCGGAGCCAGGTCCGATGTTTCCGCCCGGTCGTTGCGGCCACAGGAACCGCCGCGTCGATGGGAACCGCCGGCTCCGTCGGCTGGCTCTCAGCGGACGGGACGGCGCCCGCGTCTTCGTCGGCTGTTTCGATCGGGAATGTCGGGTCGTCGCTGTCGACGGCGACGGGAGAGTCGCCCTCGTCATGGCCGTTGCCGGTGCCCTGGAGCGCCTGGGCCAGGCGCCAGGCGTCGATTTCCTCGGCGAAAGCGTAAACCCGGTCGCTCGTGCCGCCGGCGTCGCGGTACACCGGCAGGCCGCGCTGGGCCCACCGCTGGACGGTGCGCACCGACCGGCCGCAGTGCTCAGCGATCTCTTTCCACGATTCCAGCATCCGTCCTGAAGCCGCCATCGCCTCATCCCAACTCGTGATGGCTGTATTCTATCACCCGCCGCAAGCTTTCGCAGCGGCCGCGTACCGGCTCACTCCAGCCGGGTCGGATCGGATCCGGTGACTTTCTTGGGGATTTTCGTACGCGTTTCGGCTACAATTTCTGCCAATATTCAACCCGCGGCCGTCCAAGGCCATGGAGGAGAAACCATATGGCCATTCGCGAAGGTGCCTGGGATTGCCCCATGTGTGGACGGGCGCGCAACCGTGGACCGGACAAGCATTGCGGCGGCTGCGGCGCACCGCGCGGCGCCGACGTCCGGATGTATCTGCCCGACGACGCGCGCGAAGTCGTCGACGAGGCCGAGGTGACGAAGGCCAAAGCCGGTCCCGACTGGACGTGCGCCTTCTGCGGCGGCGACAATCCCGGCGCCAACGCCTTCTGTTCCGGTTGCGGCGCCGGCGCCGACGGCGGACGATCCCGGCTTGCGCCGCCCCCGGCACCGCCGGCCGCCCCGGTGCCCGCCGCCGGAACGACGGGACGCAAGGTGGCCAAGGGCTGCCTCATCGCCGCCGCGGCTTTCGTCCTCGTCGCCGTGGCCGGGCTGTACTGGTTCTGCCGACCCCGCTCCACAGTGCTCGTCGCCGACGGCTTCCGCTGGGAGCGGTCCATCCAGACACAGCAGCTGCGCACCTTCACCGAACAAGGGTGGGAGGGAGAACTCCCCCAGGGCATCCGCGTGCTGCGCCAGGAGCGGGCGGTCCACCACAAGGAAAAGATCCAGACGGGCACCCGGGAGCGTGAGGAGACCTACACCGAAGAGGTCAAGACCGGCACCGAACGGGTCAAGGTGGGCACTCGCGACATGGGCAACGGCTACTTTGAGGACGTGTACGAGGACCGGCCCGTGTACGAGTCGGTCACGCGCACCCGGACGGTCCAGGAGCCGATCTACAAGGAGCAGCCGGTTTACAAGACCCGCTACACCTTCACCGTGGACCGCTGGGTGGACGTCAAACTGCTGGAAGCCGCGGGGGACAACCAGCGGCCGATGTGGCCGGCGTTTGCGACCGGAGCCAAGGACCGCGCCGGCACCCGCATCGAGAAATACACGATCCGGTTCCGCGATTCCGGCGGCCGCACGTACACCTACGAGCCCAAGACAGAAGCGGAGTGGCGCTCGTTCCGCCCGGGCGGCCGTTACAACGCCGACGTGAACTACGGCGGAATCCTGCGGGTCCGCAAGGCGGAGAAGTCACCGTAACGCCGGAAGGAATCTCACCGGCAACGGGCTCCGCAACGCAATCAGTTGATCGGCGGCGACCGCTGGGCCCGGTGTCCCGCTGTCCGGTCAAAGCTCCACGCCACCGATCGAACTTACTGATGTTTCTGCTGTTGCATGAAATTTCGGTGTCCACGATTTGAAACCCCGGCTGCCGGAACCTGCGTCCCTCGCAATCCTGGTCGATGATCCGCCAGGCAGGGTGTGTCAGCAGGCAACCGGGGGTGTCCGCGGCGTTTACCGAGCCACAACTGAATCTCAAACATCATCAATCCTGCCCTGTCATTCGGCGATCTAGCAAATCCTTGGTGTGACCGGATTTGGCCGCATGACGCGTTCCGCGGTTGCTGTCACTTGGCCATTACGATCACGATTACGATGACGATCACGAGTACGAAGATGGAACGTCCGAGGTCCGACATCCGCGCGTTCGCGGCACACACATGGTGGACGCGGGGAATGCGGTGAGCGATAATAGCGGGAAGCCGCCGGCGTCCTTAGGCCGGAGGCATCCGTCGGGGCACCCCACCGGCAGCGGGGGGCTCAGCCGGGCGGGATCCGCAACTTCGGGAGGCACACCATGAGACCGAGCAGACTTTGGCTGGCGACCACAGTGGCGCTTCTGCTGGGCGGCGCACTGGCGATGGCCGCGGAGATCCACGACGCGGTCGCCGCGGGCAATCTGGCCCAGGTGAAGGAGATTCTCGCCAAGAGCCCCCAGTTGCTGAACGCTCCAGGCGAATACAACCGGACGCCGCTCATCACGGCGGTCATGAGCCGGCGGATGGATGTGGTCAATTACCTTTTGGATGCCGGCGCTGAAGTCAGCGCCCGCGACCAGGAAGGGATGACGGCCCTGCACATGGTGTGCTTTCTGGGCCAGGCTCAGGTGGCCGAACGGATGCTCGGCAAGTGGTCGGGGATCGACGACCAGGAGAACGTGTTGAAGTACACGCCGCTCCATGCCGCCGTCCGCGGCTCGCAGAGCCCCTGCGTCAAGATGCTCCTGGGTCGGGGCGCGCGGCCGAACCTCCGCTCGGCTGAGGGATTCACACCCATGCTCCAGGCCGCGTGGCGGGGTGACATCGCCATGGTCCAGATACTTCTAACCGGCGGCGCCTCGCTGACCGAGACGGACCCCATGGGCAACACCGCCCTGCACCTGGCCGCGTTGAACAACCACACGCAGCTCGTGGAGTCGCTGCTTGCCCGAAAGATGGCGGTGAACACTCCGAACCAGCGGGGCGGAACGGCGGCGAGCATCGCCGCCCGGGAGGGGTACACCGGAATTGTCCAGATGCTCCAGGCGGCCGGCGCGCCGAAGACGTTGCCGCCGGCGCCCGTGCTGCAGGGCGCCTACCTGGGCCAGACGCCGCCGGGGAACACCCCCAAGCTGTTCGCGCCGGGAGTCGTCTCCACGGAGAAGCGCGAGTTGAACGCTGCCTTCACGCCGGACGGCAAAGAATTCCTCTTCACCGTCCAGACCATGGCGGGCCGCTATCAGATCATGACGATGAAACGCCAGGGCAACCGGTGGTCCCGCCCCGAGGTGGCCGCATTCTCGGGTACGTACAGCGACGCCGATCCCTTCATCACCGCGGACGGCCGTCAGCTGTATTTCAGCTCCAACCGTCCGAAGGAAACCAACGGGGCACCCAAACGGCATTTCGACATCTGGGTGGCGTCACGCGAAGGCGACGGATGGTCGGCGCCCCGCGAGGTGGGAGCGCCCGTGAACACGATTGGGAACGAGTTCTACCCCACCCTCACTCGCGGCGGGACGCTCTACCTGCAGGCCGAGCGCTCCGACGCCCGCGGCCTGCGGGACATCTACCGCACCTCTTATCAAAACGGCGCCTGGACGAGGCCACAGAATCTCGGCGAACCCGTCAACAGCTACGCGCTCGAAGGGGACGCGCTCATTGCGCCCGACGAGAGCTATCTCATCCTGTCGGTCACCCGACCGGGCGGCGCCGGCCTGGGCGATCTGTGGATCAGCCGCCGTAACGCCAAGGGGATTTGGTCACCGCTCCGCAGCCTGGGCCGCGATGTCAACACCGCCGGCAACGAGCAGTGCCCGGCGCTGTCGCCCGACGGCCGATACCTGTTTTTCACCCGCGACGGGGACATCTACTGGGTGGATGCCCGGATCCTGAACGCGCCGTGATGCGGCGGAAGGAGAGGGTGGGGAGACAGGAGACAGGAACTCCAAGTCCGTCGTGCTCGTGATTCGTAATCGTGATTGTTATTGCAATCGAGGCTCGAGGCTTGGGACTCGAGGCTCGTTCCCGTAACGCGGGCGAGTTGTGTCAAGTATCTTCTGCAAAAAGGTAGAGGGTATCTCCAAGGCTTCTCCTGGCGTTGCCCCTCCCCCGAGGGGGAGGGGCAACGCGGCGCGCCGTCGCCGGCTCATGCCGCCTCGCCGTGGCGGAGCCGCTCC
>JAKQOW010000133.1 GCA_029565065.1 Acidobacteriota bacterium
TAAGCCATTCCTGGGTATTGGGATGAATAGCCCAGAAATGGTAGCCGGAGATTCAAATCGTGGACAGGGGATTTTCCGTGCAACTTACACATATAAATTACTTTTTATCGATCAGCGAGAACTTTAACCGGACAGTAGTGATTCGTTATTAATATCAAAAGCGCGTAAATCAAATGGAATCGATCATCGATCCGGATCAACTTCTCCCGCCGCTCGCGCGGCTTTCCCACGCTGTCTGAGAGCCGCCCACCCGGGCCTCTCGGCCCGGGCTACACTCCGCGGCCGCCTGCGCGGCCGGGTCCCGGCGCGCTACAACGGCAGCATTACAAGTTGTGCATTCCACTTTAAAACCACATTCTCATGAATATGCTAAAATAGTTCTACCAATTACAAAAGGAGGTAGAAATGGGGGTTCCAAACCGTATTGCAGAAAGATTGGTTAGTGCGCTTAAGCGTTTTCAACCGATTTTATCTTCGGCTAAATCACGTGACGTCAACGAGTCGGATACTTCCATGATTGTGACTGACATTATGGCTGAGATGTTTGGTTATGATAAGTATTCTGAAATCACGCGAGAGCTCTGTATTCGTGGAACCTATTGTGATTTGGCAACAAGAATTGAAAACAAGATCCAAATGATCATTGAAGTGAAAGCGGTTGGACTTGAATTGAAAGATGCGCATGTGAAACAAGCGGTAGACTATGCCGCGAACGGAGCTATTGAATGGGTTGCTCTCACCAACGGTCAGATCTGGAAAGTTTACAAAGTCACTTTCAGTAAACCAATCGATGCTACCTTAGTTTTGGATTTAGACCTTTTGGCCATGTCTCACCGATCCGATACAGATATTGCTTCGCTCTATCTTCTAACTCGAGAGAGTATGGTCAAGTCAGGATTATATGCATATCATGACCAAAAAGAGGCAACGAACAAATTTTATCTTGCCGCACTTCTTCTCAGCGATCCAGTTCTCGATACTGTTAAGCGTGAACTACGAAAATTATCTGGTGCAAGAATTCAAAATGATGAACTTCAATCCCTCTTAATGCAGGATGTACTCAAACGAGATCTATTTGATGGAGAAAAAGCAGAGGCCGCAAGAAGAAAGGTTGCACGTGCACTAGTACGCTCATCTAAACCTCGAAAAGAAGAATTATCACCTATAATTGATTCACTCAATCCCGAGCTTCATTCCGATCCAAAACCACCTTCAGAACAATAATTAGTACAATAAAAACACGAAGGCCGTCCCGTTGGGGGACGGCCTTTTATTTTGGAGCGGGCGACGGGATTCGAACCCGCGACCCTCGGCTTGGGAAGCCGATGCTCTACCAGCTGAGCTACGCCCGCGTCTTCTTCGGGGCCTCGGCCGGCTGTTCCTTGGCGGACGCCACGGTCAGCCGCGACTTGTACCGGTCCGCGGTGTTGTGATGGATGATCCCCTTGGTCACACACCGGTCGATCACGGCGTAGGTCTTCGGCAGGAGCTGCCTGGCTTCGTCCATCTTGTTTTCGTCGAGGAGCCGGCGCACCTTCTTGATGGCCGTGCGCATGGTGGTCTGATGATAGCGGTTCCGCAGGGTCCGCTGGCTGTCCTGCCGGATGCTCTTGAGTGCTGCTTTATGATGAGCCATGATTCCTCTCGCCTCCAATGTCCGAACGAACGCGTATCTTAACGACCGGCGCGGCGTTTGTCAACTGGAATTAACGGACTTCGGACTTCTGACTTTGGACTTCGGACTTCGGGATTCACGGGGCGAAAAGGAATGGCGGTTGAAGGAGACCGGATAGGGTGTCGGGAAATGCTGACAAACCATTGGTTCGATTACGATTACGATTACGATTGCGATTACGATGACGATTACGAGCACGAATCATCAACGATCAACTATCAACCATCGCCCGTGACCGGCCAAGGGCGGCCAAATGTTCGGCGAGGAGGCGGAAATCCACGGGCCAGAACGCCCGGGGGCGCGGACACCGGCAGCCGGGCGTCTCCCGCTGCGGCCGGCACGCGAGCAGCGCATTCATCCACTCCCGCGGCATCGCCGTCGCCCCCCACGCGGCGCCCAAGAGCGCGCCGGCGATCGCCCCGTTGGTATCGGTGTCGCCGCCGCGGGCCACGGTGCGGACCACGCCCTCGGCGGGACCGGCGGCATGGAGCAGCTCGTGGAAGGCGTTCTGCAGGGCGATGAGCACCCAGCCCATCTGGCGCTGGTAGTCGGCGGGGGGAGCCACGCGGGCGCGGGCCACCGCTTCCATCACCGCCGGCGCCAGGCGCGCCGCGCGCGCCCAATCCAGGGCGTGGGCGTAGGCGGCCGCCGGATCCGCGCCCCGGAGCGCCGCCGCCACCGCCACGCAGAACACGGCGCCGGCGTCGCCGCAGACGGCGTTGGTGTGGGTGAGTGCGGCGTCGGCGCGGGCGTACCGGGCGAGCACGTCATCGGTCAGCCGGTGACCCCAGATGGCCAGGGGGGATACCCGCATGAGCGCGCCGTTGGCCTCGGAGCCCATCGACGCCCGCGCCGCGGCGCGGGCCGCCGCGGCGGCCGCGGCCGGATCGCCGCCAGCGCGCAGCGCCCGCAGGGCCGGCGCCAGGGCGTTCGCGGTGGTGCCGCCCACGTCGAAGGGGCCGCTGCCGTACCAGTCGGCGTACGCCGCGGCCGCCGCCGCCGGATCGTAGCCCCCCGCCCGGACGATGGAGCGCGCCAGCGCCAGCGCCAGCTCCGAGTCGTCGGTGGGCTGGCCGGCCAGGATGTCCCACTGTCCGCCATCGGCGAGCTTCCACAGCCCGTCGGGATGGAGCCGCGCGATCTCCGCCGCGCTCTGGAACTCCACTTGGGCGCCCAGGTTGTCGCCGGCGATCTGCCCCAGGAGGCATCCCTGGGCGCGGTCCAACAGCGACGGGTCCGCCACCAGGCGCGCCGGGTCGGCCTCCAGCAGGGCGTACGGATCGTCCGGACGCGGGACCTGCTCGAACACCTCGGCCCATGGCCGGCGGACCAGCTCGGCCGGAGCGGATCCCGTCCCGCCGACGCAATCGCCCACCTCGGCTGAGCCCTGCGCGTCATAGACGACCAGCGCGCCGTCCATCCGGAAAAGGTCCCCGCCGGCGCCCAGGAGCAGGGCGTGACCCGCGGCCACGTCCCAGTCGGTGGGGCTGTTCAGCGAAACCGCCGCCGCCCCTTCCCCGGCGGCCGCCAGCGCCAGCCGATAGGCGATGCTGGGCTCGCCGCGGTAGCGCCGTGGCGCGCAGAGGCGCGCGTTGACGGCCGGTTTCCGGTCGGCGGCCTGACTGAGCAACACGACGGCCGACGCGCCGTCGCCGGGCCCCGGCAGCACCGCGCCGTTGCGGGTTGGCGGCGCCCCGAACGCCCAGGCCAACAGATCGCCGTAGCCGGCGCAGGCGGCATAGGCATAGACGACGCCCAGCACGGGCCGGCCCTGGTGCACCAGCGCGATGGACACCGCCGCGCCCCGCCACCCCCGCTGGAACGAGGAGGTGCCGTCGTTGGGATCGATGAGCCAGACAGGCCCGCCAGCCGCGGCCGGCGGACGGTCTTCCGCTCCAAGCTCCTCGCCGCGGAGGCCATAGGCGGGAAAAGCGTCGCCCAGGCGCCGGCGGATCAGCGCCTCGGCCTCGCCGTCGGCGGGACAGTGGGCGCGCGGTCCCCGCGGGCCGCCGGAGCGGTGGAACTCGTGGTGGAGCATCCGGCCGGCCGCCCGCGCCGCGTCCACCGCCACGCGGAGCTCGGCGGCGTAAGGGCCGGCGCACGGAACGTTCACGGTTTCAGGATTCGCAGGTGTCGTCATCGGGGCGCCCCTCGTTTTTGACCATCATACCACGGAGAGAGTCTGCGGCCGCGTGAGCGAGGCTAGAGGCTAGAGGCTCGGGGCTCGGGGCTCGAGGCTCGTTTCCGCCAGATGGACATTGGATATCGGAATTCGGATATCGGACTTCGGAAATCGGACCTGGGACCTAGGTGCTGGGTCCTGGTTCCCGGTCCCCAAATCCCGGTCCAAAATCCCAGGACTCAGATCCCAGGTCCCTTCAACAACAAGAACGGACTCGTTACCAAATAGCTAATAAAATATAAGCAATAAACAATATCCGATAGAATCTGGCCCGATCCATTCACCGATTCATGCTGTGGAGAGTTTTCTCTTGGCGGCATAGCGGTTTGGAGTGCGCAGACACGTCTGCGCTCTGGTTTCCCGCGGGACGCGGGCGCAGTGGACGCGGAGGAATTCATGCTCGCCAAGGCGCCAAGGCGCAGAACAGGCATTAATTTTCAATGGAAAGCCATGGGACCGCCCGGCGAATCGCCTGAGAGAATGGCTCCTCAGCGCCTCGGCGCCTCCGCGGTGTACGACTGGCGATCTATGCGTGCCAGCAGGCGGAGTGGACCGGTGGATGATGGCGATTCCGCGGGACGCGGGCGCCGGGATCTTGCTGAGCGCACCCCATCGCGCTCCGCGATTTTACCCTGCGCGCTCCGCGCTAATCCAGAGCGGCGTCGTGCCGCCGCACTCCAGAAGATAGATCGGGGCGTTTTTTGCGGGCCGCGTCCGGCGGACGCGGCCTACGGCAGGATCCAGAGCGGCGTCGTGCCGCCGCATTCCAGACCGTCGTGCCGCCGCAGCGAAGCGGGCGCCTCATCACCGCATTCCGAAGATAGATCGGGGCGTTTTTTGCGGGCCGCGTCCGGCGGACGCGGCCTACGGCAGGATCCAGAGCGGCGTGCCGCCGCACTCCAGACCGTCGTGCCGCCGCAGCGGGACGGGCGCCTCATCACCGCATTCCGAAGATAGATCGGGGCGTTTTTTGCGGGCCGCGTCCGGCGGACGCGGCCTACGGACGCGGCCTACGGACGCGGCCTGCGGGCGCGGCTGTGGTATCATGCAACAAACGACGGGCGGACGGAGGTGCGGACGATGCGGACGGCGCGGGCGGGCTCATGGCGGATGGCGGCAGCGCTGGCGGCGGCCGCGATCGCGCTGGCCCTGGCCGCCGGCGGCTGCGGCAAGAAGCCGCGGGCGCCGCTGCCACCCGCTCCGCCATCGGCCCCGCCCACCGCCCGGCCGGTGCCGGGCGCGCCGGGCCTGGCCCGCACGGGCTACGCCATCCAGGTGGGCGCCTTCGCCCAGGTGGCGAACGCCGAGCGCTTCACCCGGGCGCTCCGGCTGCAGGGCCTCGACGCCTTCTACTTCCTCTACAAGTCCGGCCTGTACAAGGTGCGCTTCGGCGACTTCGCCACCCGCGAGGCGGCCCGGAGCGAGGCGGAGCGCCTGCAGCGGGCCGGCGCCATCGGCGACTACTTCATCGTGAGTCCCGAGACGTACTCCGTGGCCGAGGCGGAGAGCAAGGGCGAGGACTTCCTCCGCGACCGGATCGTCCGCACCGCCGAGAGCTTCATCGGCACGCCGTACCAGTGGGGCGGCACGTCGCCCGAGGAGGGCTTCGACTGCAGCGGCCTGGCCCAGGCGGTGTACCGGCTCAACGGCCTGAACCTGCCCCGCTCGGCGGCGGCGCAGTACGACGCCGGCCGGGGAGTGGAAGCCGATCGATTGCAGAAGGGCGACCTGGTCTTCTTCTCCATCGCCCGGAACGGGCGCATCTCCCATGTCGGCATCTACTGCGGCGACGGCGCGTTCATCCACGCGCCTGGCGCCGGCAAGCGGATCCGCACCGACCGGATGGCGGACAGCTACTTCTCCGCGCGGTATGAGGGGGGGAGGAAGTACTTCTAGGCCGCCGGTCGTTCTCCATCAGTCACGAAGAGAACAATCGTTCGGGTGTGCCGCCCAACGGAAAGAACCGGCGAAACGGCGAGCCGGCGGGGGGATTCACCGCAGAGGCACAGAGGGCGCGGAGAATTCCATTTGTCATTGGTCAGCGAACATTTTTCATCGGGCATTTAGAATTATTGGTTAATTAGGATCTGGGACCTGGGACTTGGGGCCTAGGGCCTGGGACTTGGGACCTGGGTTTTGGGACCTGGGTTCTGGGACCTGGGGACTGGGATCCGGGATCTGGGATTTGAGGGATGCGAGCCAGGACCCAGAATCCAGGTCCCAGGTCCGATATCCGAAGTCCGAATGACGGGAACGAGCCTCTAGCCTCGAGCCTCTAGCCCCGATTACGATGACGATTACGAATTACGATTACGAGTACGAATTACGAGCACGAACAGAGGGGGACGGGAACGAGCCTCTAGTCTCGAGTCTCGAGCCTCGCCGTCCGCCCTACGCCTTCATCTCGAAAATGCGGTGCAGGATTTTCACCGCGGTGACCATGTCGGGCACGGCGATGAGCTCCTGGGCGGAGTGCTCGTTGGCGGCGCCGATGCCCAGCACCGCGGTCTGGATGCCGCGGTTGTTGTAGATGGAGGCGTCGGTGAAGCCGCAGATGTACGTGGTGCGGGGTTCCAGCCCCACCGAGGCGATGGCCGCGAGGCAGGTCTGGACCACCGGCGTGCTCTCGGGAATGCCCACCGCCTCGCACTTGACGTCCACGCGGATGTCGGCGGCCGCACCGCTGGCCTCGACTTCGTCCCGGATGATCCGGGTCATCCGCTCGGCCAGGGCGATGGCGGTGGCGTGGTCCAGGGAGCGGCATTCGGCGAGGAAGTTGGCCTTCTCGGGGACGCCGTTCCGGACGATGCCGCCGGAGATGACGCCGACGTTGGCGGTGGTCTGGTGGTCCAGCCGGCCCAGCTCCAGCGCGGCGATGGCCCGGGCGGCGGCCAGAATGGCCGAGATGCCCCGCTCCGGCTCCATGCCGGCGTGGGCGGCGCGGCCGGTGACGTCCACATCGATGGCGACGTAGGTGGGGCCGCCGATGACCACCGTGTCCAGGACGTCGCTGTCGAGGAGGTACCCCTCTTTGGCCCGAATGAGCGACAGGTCGAGGTTCTTCACTCCCAGCAGCCCCACCTCCTCCTCGCGGCTGATCGCGAAGTCGATGGGCGGATGGGCCGGCGCCGTCCGGATGGCCTCGATGGCCTCGGCGATGCCCGCTTTGTCGTCTGCGCCCAGGATGGTCTCGCCCCGTGACGTGATGACTTCGCCATCGAGCACCGGCTCGATCCCCCGCCCCGGCTTGACTGTGTCGGCGTGGCAGGCCAACAGGATGGGCGCGGCCGTGGAGTTCTTGCCCGGCCAGCGGGCCACCAGGTTGCCGTAAGCGTCGCGGACGCACTCGGCGCCGAGCTCCTGCGTCAGGTAGCCGGCCAGGTACTGCATCATGGCCTCCTCGTGGCCCGACTCGCTGTCGATCCGGACCATGGCCATGAACTGTTCCACCATGCGCTTGGCGTCGATCACGGGGCACCTCCTGGGGAGCGTCCGGCCGCGCCTCGGCGGGCCGGCGAACAGGGCTATTTGACCACAGAGCCGCGTCGAACTCAAAAAGAAAAGGCCGCCGGATGCACCGGCGGCCGGAACCGTCAACGGGTGAGTGACCGCGAACCGCGCTACTGGATGCCCAGCTCGGTCTTGGCGGTGGCGATGTACTCGTCGTACTTCTCGGCCAGGCCCGCTCCCTCCAGCAGCTTGTAGAGCTGCTCGGCGGCCTTGGCCGAGATGGGCTGATTCAACACCGCCGCCTTGGCGAACGCGGGGGCGGCCGCCTTGGCCTGCTTGCCGAACCAGTAGGACAGACCGAGGTAGAAGTAGCTGGCGGCATCCTTCGGATTGACCTTGACGACCTTCTCGAAGGTCTCGGCGGCGGCGGTGAAGTTGCTCGCCTTCAGCTGGGAGTTGCCCACCGCGCTGTAGCAGACGGCCAGGGTCCCGTTCTTGAACGCGGCCCAGTCGCCCTTGAAATCGGCGGGCGCCTCGCTCCCCTCGAGGAGGGCGATGACCTTCTGGGCGGTCTCGATGGTCTTGGGATCGTTCTTGCCCGCGTAGTAGCCGTACAGCTTGTAGGCCAGGTCCACCTTCATGAGCAGGGCGCCTTCCTGTTCCACCGCGCCGAGATACTTCTCGGCGCGCACGGTGTCGCCGCACTTGATGGCGGCGTCCGCCATGTAGTAGGCCATCTGGACGTTGGGCTGCTTGGCGTAGAGGATCTCGGAGTTGGCCAGGTAGTTGGGGAAGTCCTGCTTGAAGTAGTACGCGGACGCCAGCGCCTGGACCGGCACGTCCGAGCCGGGCACCATCTCGCGCAGGCGCGTGGAGGCGGCGATGACCTGGTCGTGGCTCCCCTTCTGGATCGCGGCGTTGGCCCAGGCCTGGAACTCGGCCATGACGTAGTTCGTCAGGGTGGAGTGGGGAAACTTCTCCAGGAACTCGAAGATGGCCGCTTCCTTCTTGGCCAGGTCGGTCTCGGCCTTGGCCTTGTTGTAATAGGAATACTCCTCGTAGGTGTATTCCTCCTTCGCCTCCTGCGGCACGGCGACCGCGACCAGCAGGGTGAGGGCGAGCGCAGCGGTCAGGATGAGCCTGATTCTGCCACGATTGATCATATTCTGCCTCCCAAGATTGGATTCACGACTGCCGAAAACGTTCCTGCATCGACATCATCTTGTAGACCAGGCGGGCCGCGATGAAATCGCTGGCGGGGGAGCCTTCGACGGGGGCCAGTTCCACCACGTCCGCTCCAACCACCCGGCGCGACGCGAAGACCGGTTCCAGCACCGCCAGCGCGTCATACCAGGACAGTCCGCCCGGTTCGGGTGTCCCGGTGGCGGACAAAATCGATGGATCCAAGCCGTCCAGATCGAAGGTAATATAGACATCCGCCGGGAGATTTGCAAGCATCTTCTGAACGGCCGCCGCCGGGTCCCGGAAATATTCATGGGCGAAAATCATGGTCGTCGGCAGCCTGGGCAGCTCGTCGTGCTCCTCCTTGCTCAGGCTGCGGATCCCCACCTGCACCGCCGGGCAGATGTCCACCACCCGCCGCATCACGCTGGCGTGGGAGTAGATGGAGCCCTCGTACTCCCACCGCAGGTCCGCGTGCGCGTCCACCTGCAGCACCCCCAGGGCCGGATAACGCTCCCGGTAGGCCCGCACGATGGGAAAGGTGATGGAATGTTCGCCGCCTACAAAGATCAGGAACTTGTCTGGTGACATCAGTTCCGCGGTTCTCGAGGAAATAAGATGGATGTTTCCCTCGATAGTTTCTTCATTAAATTCGAGCGGCGGGCAGGTCCAGATACCGGCGTCGGCGGGCTGGAAGCCGTACTGCTCGTCGAACAGTTCCATGTAGCGGGACGCCGCGACGATGGCGCGCGGGCCGTCCGCGGTGCCCTTGCCGTAGGACGTGGTCCGCTCGAACGGCACGGGGATGACGCCGAAGCGGGCGCGGTCCGACCGTCCGAGTTCCGCGCTGACATCGCCGAAGTTCCAGATCATCTGCCTTCCTGCCGGTCAATAGCCGGAAATGTATCAAAAGGCCGCAAAGCGTGTCAACGAAGGATTGACGGGCGAGTGATTTTCGGGAATCCCGGCGGGCTGCCGCGCGCTGCCTCGAGATCAGGATCCGTCGAGCAGCCGGGCCACCTCCGCCTGGACGGCCTGCGCGTGGCGGCCCATCTCGTTGGGCTGGAGCCGGCGTCCGTCGGGCGGCGTGCGCGCGTACTGGCGGGCCCGGCTCTCGGGGCTGCCGAGGCTGTACAGGGTGGCGACGATGCCGGCGTCGCGGGCGATGTCGATCCCGGCGATGCGGCGGTAAGCGCCGCTGATATTGGCGACGACCGCGCCGGCGCTGTCGAGGCAGTCCGCTGGATCCAGCAGCGCGGCCAGCAGCGCGCGCAGTTCGCGGGGCGGCTGCCGGCGGACCTGGGCCACGCGGGGCTCCACCTCGATGGCCAGGCGGAGCTGGATCTGCGCCGGCCCCACGCTGCAGAAGTAGAGCAGCCGCTGATAGGCCGCCGCTTCGCGGGGCTCGGCAGCGGCGTCCCGGAAGAGTGTTGCCAGCTCCTGGAAGAAGCGGTCATCCTCGCGCCGGAGCAGCCCCCGGACGTAGGCCTCCTCCATGTCGTCCCAGGCGGTGCGGCAGTCGATCTCCGTGGCGACCACGGCGGCCAGCACCACCGGGTCCACGCCGTAGGCGGCGGCGGTGCGCCGGATCGCGTCGCGGTGGCCGGTGACCCAGCGCCGGGCCGGTTCCGTCAGCGGGCCCGCCGGCTCGCCGCCGGCCAGCAGCGCGACGGCCGCCGCGGCCACCATCAGGCCGGTCAGCAGGAGCATCCCACCCGTGACGCGCCGTGTGTTCACTTCACCGCCCCGTGGATCCGAATCCCCCCTCGCCCCGCGCCGATTCCGGCAATCCGTCCGCCGGCGCGAACTCGGCCGGCTCCACCCGCTGCACCAGCAGTTGGGCGATCCGGTCGCCGCGCCGGATCCGGAACGGCTCCCGGCCGTGGTTGATGAGGAGCACCTGAACCTCGCCGCGGTAGTCGCTGTCGATGACGCCGGCCATGGTGTCGATGCCGTCGCGGACGGCGATGCCACTGCGCGGCCAGACCAGCCCCGCGTGGCCCGGCGGGATAGCCACCCGCAGACCGGTGGGCACCAGGCGGCGCTCGCCCGGCGCCAGCGTCAGGTCTTCGGCCGCGTGGAGATCCGCGCCGGCCGCGTGGGCCGTGCTGCGGCTCGGGGGCACGCCGTCGCCGGTGAATGGGATTTGCATATGCTCACGCCTCCTCGCGCGCAGGTGTCAGCCCACCAGGACCAGGCCGAACCGGTCCGCCCAGTCGCGACGGATCTGCTGGAGCAGGGCCATCTCCGCCCCGGCCGGCTCGGCCATGGCCCGGGCGACGAACGCCGCCGCCTCGACCCGGGCCAGCTCCAGCAACTCCCGGTGGTGGATGAGCGAGCCGAACCGGAAATTGAGCACCCCCGACTGGCGGGTGCCGGATACCTCGCCCGGCCCGCGGATGGCCAGGTCCTCCTCGGCGATGCGGAAGCCGTCGGTGGTCTGGACCATCACGTCCAGCCGCCGCCGGGCCTCGTCGGTCTTGCAGTCGTGGGCCACCAGCAGGCACCACCCCGGCTTGGTGGAGCGGCCGATCCGGCCGCGGAGCTGGTGGAGCTGGCTCAGGCCGAAGCGCTCGGCGTGCTCCACCATCATCACCGTGGCATCGGGGATGTCCACGCCCACCTCGATCACGGTGGTGGAGACCAGCACCCGGACCTCGCCGCGGCGGAACGCCTCCATGACCGCCATCCGCTCGGCCTCGGGGAGCCGGCCGTGGAGCAGGCCGACGCAGACGCCGGGGAAAACATCCTCCGACAGCCGGCGGTGCGCGGCCAGGGCGTGCTTGAGGTCCACCTTCTCCGACTCCTCGATGAGCGGGTAGATCACAAACGCCTGGTTGCCGGCGGCGATCTCGCGCCGGATGATGTCGTACGCCTTGGGCAGGTCCCGCTCGCCCTCGAGGAGCAGCGTGCGCACCGGCACGCGGCCGGCGGGCATCTCGTCGATCACCGACAGCGACAGGTCCCCGTACACGGTCAGGGCCAGGGTGCGGGGGATGGGGGTGGCGGTCATCACCAGGATGTCGGGATTCTGGCCCTTGCGCATCAGCTCGGCCCGCTGCCTGACCCCGAACCGGTGCTGCTCGTCGATGATGGCCAGCGCCAGGCGCCGGAAGTCGACGTCCTTCTGGATGACGGCGTGGGTGCCCACCACCACCGGCGTCTCGCCGGCGGCGATGCGGCGAAGCGCCGCCTCCTTTTCCGCCGCGGGGCGTGAGCTCGTGAGCAGCTCCACGGCGTAGCCGGTGTGGGCGAGCAGCCGGGTGAGCACGGCGTGATGCTGCTCGGCCAGGATCTCGGTGGGCGCCATGAGCGCGGCCTGGCAGCCGTTGCCCGCCGCCACCAGGATGGCCTGCGCGGCGACGATGGTCTTGCCGCTGCCGACGTCCCCCTGCAGGAGGCGATGCATGGGCCAGGGCGACGTCATGTCGGCGACGATCTCCTTGATCACCCGCTTCTGCGCCGCGGTGGGCTTGAACGGGAGCGCCTGGCGGACGGTGTCGCGGATGGCATCGGTGACCGCGATCCGGTGCGGCTTGGCCACCCGCCGGCGGCCCTGGTGCATGAACTGCAGGCCGGTCTGGAGCAGGAAGAACTCCTCGAAGATCATCCGCCGGTGGGCCGGCGAGGCGCCAGCGTTGAGCGCCGCCAGGGCGGCCGCGCGCGCGGCGGGCTCGGCCGCGTCCACCGCGGGGCTGTGGATCTCCCGCAATGCGGCGAGCCGGGAACAGAGGCCCAGCCGCGTCGCCAGCGCCTCGGGCAGCGGATCGGGTGCGGCGGCCATCCCCGCCGCCACCGGGTACAGCAGCGCCCGGAGCTGGCGGCCGGTGAGCGGGCCCAGCTTGCGGTAAACCGGGACCACGCGCCCGACGTGGATGGTCCGTTCCTCGTCGTCGGCGACAATCTCGTACTCCGGATTGCGCAGCTGCAGTCGGAACGAGCGGGTGTAGGTGTCCCGTTCGGCCCGACCAAAGAGGACGACGTACTGGCCGTCATGGAACACGTTGCGCAGGTAGGGCTGGTTGAAGAAGATCACGTTGACCGCCGCCGAGTCGTCCCGGACCACCAGCTCGAACAGCTTCATCCGCACGCGCGCGGTGGAGCGGGAGGCCGAGGCGATGATGCGGCCGAAGATGCAGGCTGTCTCGCCCTCCTGCAGCTCGGCGATGCGGCGGAACGCGGCGCGGTCCTCGTAGCGGAACGGGGCGTAGAGGAGCAGGTCGCCGGCGGTGTGGATTCCCTCGGCGGCCAGGGCCTCCGCCCGCTTGGGGCCCACTCCCTTCACGAACTGGACCGGTGTGTCCCATTCCGGTTGCGCGGGCACCGTGAAACCTCCCCGCCCGTGTCCCGGCGCCGGCGGCCGGGCGGCCTCATTATCGCAGATTTCCGACGGCTCACAAAGGCGCAAAGCAGGCCGCGGGCTTTCGTCTGGGATCATACGGTTTATCGACATCGGCTCCAGCTCCGGTCCATGGCGTCCGCAATGCGGTTCACTATTAATAACGGATGCGGCGGCCCGGTGTTCAGCCGGACGACTTTGGCGGATCTTGCGCGCGACCTCCTCCGGCCGCGCCCCGCTTCCCGCCTTGCCAGGCGGCGGGTGCTCCTGCTATAGTGGCCGCATCCCCCACCGGAGAGCGACACCATGAAGCGCGTCCATCCCTTCGCCATCGGCCTGGCCGCCGCCGCCCTGGCGGCCGCCGCCGCCTGCGCCACCGGCTCCCTGAGCCACCAGAACGCCCGCGACGTCATCGCCACGATCCCGGAGCTGGAGCTCACGAAGCAGAACATCGAGGTGGTGGAGCTCAGCCAGCTCGACGGCCGGCATGCCGTCGCCACGGCGAACGTCCGCCTGGCGTTCCTGATGGCCCGGGAGCCGAAGGGGTGGTCGGTGGAGGAGCTCCGCTTCTCAGACCAGCAGTGGGTGCGCCTCGACGAGCTGCGCCTCATCCTGCAGGACCGCCGCTGGCTCGAGACGCAACTGGACCTCCTCGAAACCGCCAAGAGCCTGACCGCCTATTTCCACGACCACCGGACCTTCCCGGCGGCCGAATCCATGGAGGCCCTGGTCGATCTGCTCTACCCCCGCTACATGGTCCGCCTCGTCCGCGCCGATGCCTGGGGCGCCGACTTCCGCTATCGCCCGCTGGAGGGCGGCGCCCGCTACGAGCTGGTCGCCGCCGGCCCCGACGGCAAGTTCCGCTCCGGCGACGAGATCATCCTCATCGACGGCCGCATCCGCTTCGCCGTGCAGGCGGAGTGAATCGGGTTGAGGGTTCGTACTCGTAATTCGTAATCGTAATCGTCATCGTAATCGTCATCGTAATCGTCATCGTAATCGTGCTCGTAATCGAGTTTCGGGGCTCGGGGCTCGAGGCTCGGGGCTCGGGGCTCGAGGCTCGGGGCTCGGGGCTCGAGGCTCGGGGCTCGGGGCTCGAGGCTCGGGGCTCGAGGTTCGTTCCCGCCATGCGGAATTTGGACATCGGGCATCGGAAATTGGACCTGGGACCTGGATTCTGGGTCCTGGTTCCCATTCCCCAAATCCCAGATCCCGGATCCCAGTCCCCAGATCTTAGGTCCCAGGTCCTAGGTCCCAGGTCCCAAATCTCTTCAATAGCAAGAACGGACTCGTTACCAAATAACCAATAGAATATAAGCAATCATCAATAACCAATAATCCAAATGACCCATGAAAAATGTCAAATGATCAATGACAAATTGTGGCTAACCGTATGTTTCGATTACGATTTCGATTACGATTACGATCACGATTACGATGACGATTACGAGCACGGGGAGTGAAACGAGCCTCGAGTCCCGATGTCCGAGATCCCCTCATCTTCCCCGTTGACTTACACCATATTTACACCTATAATCAAAATCAGGCGCGGGACCGACTGATGGCGAACGATCCCCCCGCGCCGAGGAGGCGGCCATGACGCTGACGAAGCGGCAGAAAGAGATCCTGGAGCACATCCAGGGGTTCATGGACCGGCACGGCTACAGCCCCAGCATCGAGGAGATCGGCGCCCACTTCGGGTTCGCCTCGCCCAACGCCGCCTTCAAGCACCTGAAGGCGCTGGAAAAGCGGGGCTACATCCGGCGGCTGACCCACTCGGCTCGCTCCATCGAGCTGGTGCGGCCCGCCGAGCCGGCCGCCGTGGCGCTCCCCCTGCTGGGCGCCATCGCCGCCGGCACCCCCATCGAGGCCCTCGAGACGGTCGAGACGGTTCTGGTGCCCGCCGACTTCACCGGCCGCGGCACCCACTTCGTGCTCCGCGTCCGCGGCCAGTCCATGATCGAGGAGCACATCGAGGACGGCGATCTGGTCATCGTGCGCGAGGCCGGCGCGGCGGCCAACGGCGAGATGGTGGTGGCGCTGGTGGACGGCGAGAGCGCCACCCTGAAACGGTTCTACCGCGAGGGGGACCGGATCCGCCTCCAGCCGGCCAACCCGGCCATGGCGCCGCTGGTGGTCCCCGAGGAGCGGGTGCGGGTGCGCGGCGTGGTGATCGGGGTGATGCGGAAGTACCGGTGACGAGGCTCGGGCCTCGCGGCTCGTTTCACTCGTGCTCGTAATCGTAATCGTGATCGTAATCGTGATCGTAATCGTGATCGTAATCGAAACAGATAGTTAGGTGCCAATTGTCATTGATCATTTGACATTTTTCATGGGTCATTTGGATTATTGGTTATTGATGATTGCTTATATTCTATTGGCTATTTGGTAACGAGTCCGTTCTTGCTGTTGAAGAGATTTGGGATCTAGGATCTGGGATCTGGGATCTAGGATCTGGGACCTAGGACCTGGGACCTGGGACCTGGGACCTGGAGACTGGGATCCGGGATCTGGGATTTGGAGGCCGGGATTTTGGGGCTGGGAACCAGGACCCGGAACCCAGGTCCGATATCCGAATTCCAATGTCCGATGTCCGAATGGCGGGAACGAGCCCCGAGACCCGAACCGCGAGCCCCGATTACGATTACGATTACGAATTACGATCACGATTACGAATTACGAGAGAAAGGTGCGATTCACCGAGGAATGGCGATGCGGACCATCCTGCACGTGGACATGGATGCGTTCTTCGCGGCGGTGGAGCAGCTCCACCGCCCCGAGCTGCGGGGACGGCCCGTCATCGTGGGCGGCGATCCCAACGGCCGCAGCGTCGTGTCGTCGGCCTCCTACGAGGCCCGCGTGTTCGGCGTCCACTCGGCCATGCCCATGGCGTGGGCCCGCAAGCTCTGCCCCCGCGGCGTGTTCCTCCCGTGCGACGGCGCCCGGTACGGCGAGGCCTCCCGGATGGTCTTCCGCATCCTGGAGCAGTTCACCCCCGACGTCGAGGCGGCCTCGGTGGACGAGGCCTACCTGGACGTGACCGGGTGCGAGCGGCTGTTCGGCCCGCCGCTGGCCATCGCCAAGGCCGTCCGGGCGCGGATCGCGGAGCGGCTGGGGTTGTCGGCCTCGGTGGGCGTGGCGTCGGGCCGCTGCGTGGCCAAGATCGCCTCCGAGCTGGCCAAGCCCGCCGGCATCCTGATGGTGCTGCCGGGCCGCGAGGCGGAGCTGCTGGCGCCGCTGCCGGTGGGCCGCATGCCCGGCATCGGCTCGGTGCTGGAGGCAAAGCTCACGGCGCTGGGCGTGCGCACCCTGGGCGACCTGGCCCGCATCGACGAGGCGCTGCTGGAGCGGGTGTTCGGCGTGTACGGCCCGCTGCTCCGCCGCCGGGCCCTGGGCCAGGACACGGCGGGCCTCCACGCCGACGAGCCCGCCAAGTCCATGGGCAAGGAGACCACCTTCGACCAGGACCTGGTGGACCGCGCCGCCGTGGAGGTCGCGCTGGCCACGCTGGCCGAGAAGGTCTGCCGGCGGCTGCGCCAGGAGGGGGTCGGCGCCCGGACCTTCACGGTCAAGCTGCGCTACAGCGACTTCCACACCTGCTCCCGCGCCCGCACCCTGCCCCACCCCACCCACTACGACTCGGTGGCCATCCCCGCCGCCTGGGAGCTGTTCCGCCAGCTGGACACGCGGCGCCTGGGCGTGCGCCTCGTGGGGGTGACGGCCTC
>JAKQOW010000136.1 GCA_029565065.1 Acidobacteriota bacterium
TGCGTTAAAATCTGTTCGATATATATATCAGAAAAGCTTGAATCATCGGTCATTATTCCCCATCAATTTCTGCCGCCGCTCGCGCGGCTCTTCCACGCCGTGCGGGTTCCGCCCACCCGGGCCTCGCGGCCCGGGCTACACACCGCGGCCGCCGCCGCGGCCGGACCGGACGCAAACCGTCAACACAGGTTCACCGGCGCGCGTTCATCAAACGTGCGGTCCGACGACAGTAGGCCGCGTTCGCCGAACGCGGCCTGGTGCAGGATCCCGCCGCGCGAGCGGCGGCGGGATCGAGCGATCCGATCCTCCGATCCCATGGATCGTACAGATTCAGCAGGCCGCGTCCGGCGGACGCGGCCTGCGGCCGAATCCAAAGCGGCGTCGAGCCGCCGCACTCCAGGGCGCGGGCCGCGGCCGGCCCGCGCTATCCATGGCGCCCCTCCCGCGGGTAGACACGCATCCACACCGTTGATGACCGCCTCGGTCGGTCCGCACCCCGCCGCGATGATACTTACTCGACGGCGCGGCGGCGAATGAGCCCCGGGTGGTACACCGCCAGGCGGCGGAGGACGCTGCGGTAGCGCGCCATGTCTCCCTGGCTGCCCTGGACGTCGGCGCGGTAGAGGCGGACCAAGTTCTCGAACCAGGGATGCCGGGCCAGCGCGGCAAGCTCCGCCTCGGGCAGGTCGCGGACCAGCTTGGGCAGCAGGTGCTGGCGGACGTAGAACTGGACTTCCTCGACGAGTTCCCGCTCGAAGCCGAGGCGCCGCAGGATCCGTCCGGCCATGGCCGCTCCGACGGGGGAGTGGCCGGGGAACGAGACCGTCTTTTCCACCACCAGGGTGGCCGGCTTGGCGATGTCGTGGAGCAACAGCCCCAGCGCCAGCCCCAGCGGCAGCCGCCGGCAACGGCGGAAGCACTCGAAGGTATGCACCCAGACGTCGCCCTCGGGGTGGTACTCCTTGTCCTGGGGGCAGCCGCGCAGCGCCGCCAGCTCCGGGATGATCCGCTCCAACGCGCCCAGCTCTCCCAGCAGCTCCAGGCCGGCCATGGGGCGGCGGGCGGTGAGCACGGCGGCCAGCCCCGCGCGCGCCGCTGGGAGCAGCTCGCGGGTCAACGCCACCGGCTCGGCCCGCAGCTCTTCCAGCAGGGCCGGATCGGGCTCGAGGGGCTCGTCCGCCGCCAGCGCCGCGGCGGACAGCAGACGCTCCAGCCGGGCGGCGGGGCGCGGACCCGGCGGGGCGAGCGCCCGGAGCACGCCGCGGCGGATGTCGTCGCGGCAGCCCAGCGGGTCGAGGTAGCGATCGCGCGCCGGGTCGTACAGCAAGCCGTGGACGGTGAACCACGCCTGGCCCGCCACACGGCGGGGGTCGGGAACAGAACCGGCGCTCCGCCGGCGGGCGCCGGCGGCCAACGGATCGCACGCCAGCAGCAGCCGGGTGGCGCCGAGCGCCGCCGAGGCGCTCCAGCGTCCCTCGCCGCACAGGTTCACGTCGTCGAGGGCGCGGGCGAGGTAGATGACGTCGGCGTCGGTCCAGAGGCGGATCTCCGCCGTGTCGCGCCGGCGGTAGAACCGCCGGGCGGTTTCCTCGACCACGAAGAGCCGGTAGCCGTCCCGGTGAAAGCGGCGAGCCCGCTCGCCCAGTTGCTGTCGGATCGCGATGTCGGTCACGCTCCCAGTTGTATCGCATCCGGGGCGGAAATGGAATCGGTGAGTCGGTGAATCGGGAGACGAGAGAAGGTAGACGAAAAGAACGAACGATCAACCATCAACAATCAACTATCAACTGATTGCGAACCTGCAAACTTCGAAATTTTCAAACGTGCCAACGGTTCCGATTACGATCACGAGCACGATTACGAATTACGAGCATGAACCCGTGATGCTCAACCCTCAACCCTAAACTCTCAACGAATGGAAACGAATTCCAATCCCGCTGACTGACGAACGGTTCAGCGCCGGCCGCCGCGGGATCCGCCACCGGAGAAGCTGCGGGAGCCGCCGCCGGAAGAACCGCCGCGGGAGCCGCCGCCCGAGAAGCTGCGGGAGCCGCCGCCGCCCGAGAAGCTGCGCGAGCCGCCGCCGTAGGAGCGACCGCCCGAAGGCGCGCTGTACGACCGGCTGCCGTACGAGCGGCTACCCGAGTAGCTGCCGCCCGAGTAGCCGCGGCTGCCGGAAGAGCCGCTGGACGAGAACGAGCGGTTGCCGTACGACGGGCTGCTCGAGTAGGAGCGGTCACGCATCGCGCCGCCCGAGGAATAGGTGCGGGCGCCGGACGAGCGGCTGCCCGAATAGGCGGGGCTGCCGTAGGCGCTGCCGCTCCCGTATGACCGGTTGCTGTACGCGCGGCTGCCGGCGGAGCTGCTGCTCCCGTACGACCGGGAGCTGTACGCACGGCTGTCGGTATCGCCGGCGGAGCGGTCGCGGGCGAACGAAGTGTTGCCGGCGGCGCGGCCCCCGGAGTCGGCGCGGCTGCCGGATGACGGCGTGCCGGAAGCCCGGCTGGAGTAGGTGGACGTGCCCTCCGCCGTCCGGGTGCGCCCCGTGACCGTGTTGCGATACGTGCCGGTCGTCGCATCCCGGCTGAACGATCGGTTGACCGACGCGGTCCGGTCACCGGAGCGGTTCGTCGAGACACTCCCCCAGCCCTCGTTGCGGGACGTAACGCTCCGGCCGGCGCCGGGGCCGGCACTGCGGTAAGCGCCGGTGCTCCGGCCCGCGGACTCGCCGGGCCCGCCGCGGGTGACGCCGGTGCGGCTCCGCGAAGCGTAATCGCCGCCGGTGCTGCGCCGGGCGCTGGCGGTGCGGCCGCCGTCGGCGCCGTAGCGCCGGGCCACGTCGGTGGTCCGGTACGGCACGCCGCCGCGGTGGTAACTGTCGTGCTGCCACTGGCCGCTGCGGTGATGGCCGCCGTCGTGGTGGCCGTCATGGCCGTGGTGGCCATCGTGATAGCCGTAGTGGTCGCAGAAATGCCCGTTGTAGTAGACGCCGCCGTGCGGGCCCCAGCCGCAGCCCCATCCCCAGCTGTACCAGCCCCAGTTGGGCCAGCCCCAGCCCCAGTTCCAACCCCAGCCCCAGCCCCACGGCCAGCCGCCGGCGTACCAGTAGTTCCAGCCGGGGTAGTACCAGCTCAGAGTGATGCCGAGGCCGAAGCTGATCCAGTAGTCGGCGGCCGACGGCCAGGCCGGGTACCAGAGCGCCGGGTAGTCATAGTAGACCGGGGTGCCCCAGATGACCCGCGGGCTGTAGACCGGGACGTAGATGACCTCCGGGTCGGCCGGGACGATCTCGACCACGGTCCGCTCCTCGATGACCTTCGCCGTCACCTCCTGCTCCCGCGTCGAGCGCAGCTTGCCGGCGGCCTGCGCCTCCAGGCGCAGGCGCTGCACGGCGTCCATGACGTCGGCCTGCTGGGCCAGGAAGGCGTTGCCGAGGTCGGTGGTCCAGCCGATGTTCTCGGTGAGGCGGTTGAGGACGTCCGGGAAGGTCACCATGGCCTGGACGCTGGGATCCCAGTCCTGTTTGGCCGCCGCGTCGGTGAGCTCCTTCCCCTTCAGATCGAGATGCCGCTCGAGCCACTGCTTGGCCTCGACCAGCTCCAGCGGATAGGTGGACGCCGCCAGGGCTTGGGCCAGCAGCGGATCGGGATAGAGGGCGATGGGCGCGACGAGGCTGTCCAGCTCCTCCGGGGTCCACGGCCGCGGGGCCGCGGGGCCGGGCTGGACGGTGCCGGCGCCGGCGGTCGGCGGCGGCTGGGTCTCGACGGCCGGCAGGCACGCGCTGCACGCCGCGGCCATCAAGGCGCCCAGCAGGATCCACCGCACTCCGAATCGGTCACGATGCGTTTTCATGGCATGCCCCCATACACAGTTCGTTCGAACCGCAGGCCGCCGGCCAGGCTGGTCTCACCTCGGGGACGATTCACGGATCATCCCATTACATTATAGCAGGCGGCGGTCCGGCCGTCGCGGCGCATGCACAGCTTGCCGCTGCGCGTGTGCCTGGATCCGCCACCGCGGATCCATCCGGCCGGATGCACTGACTCCGCCACAGAGATAGATCCACCTCAAGGCGGGATGGTTCACGGGAGGAGAAAATTTTGGGAGAAGGGTGAATGGGTGAATCGGTGAATGGGAGGGATGGGACCTGGGTCTCGGGTGCTGGGACCTGGGATCCCAAACCCAGGACCCAGAACCTGGGGCCCAGGTCCGATTACGATGACCATGACGAGCACGAGCACGAAGTCCGATGTCCGATTCACCACAAAGGCACAGAGGGCACAAAGCATGTTGAGGGTTGAAAGTTCAGAGTTGAGGGTTGTGAACGAGCCGCGAGCCCCGAACCTCGAATCTCGAACCTCGATTACGATCACGATTACGAATTACGATTACGATGACGAGCACGAACCATCAACCATCAACGATCAACCATCAACCATCAACCGTATGCGGGCCTGCCAAACCTGGGCGAGTCCGCTCAGACCAGGTTCCGTGTCGAGCCCATGGACATCTCGTTCAGGTTTTTCATAACCGTGGCAAGCAGGTTGAACAGTTGGTCCGCCTTCTGGTCGAAATTCTCGAATGCGGTTTGAGCCGACTGGCGCTCGTTGCGGACCTGCTCCATCTGGTTTTCCGCATTCCGGATCGCGTCCGACAATCCTCCCGGTGCCGAGTGTGCCGAGTCGGCGGCCGCCTGACCCGCGGCCCCGTGAAGGTGTTCCCGCACCGATTCGAAGGCACCCCGCAGGAGGCCGTGGGTGCGGCCCAGCAGCTCGCGGCCGAGACCCGATTCGGGCAGTCGGCCCAGGTGGTCGAAGAAGGAATCGAGCAGGCCGCCCACGGCATCGGGCAGGGCCGCCTGCCGGCCGCCCGCTCCGGTGAGCGCCACGAGCTGTCTCAGTTCGACGGTGCGGTCCTGCCAGAACGCGGTTTCGGGCCCGGTGGAACGCAGCGCGGCGGGCAGGGCGGTCTGGAAGGCGGAGAGGGCTGCGGCGAAGTCCGGCGGCAGGCCGGCGCCGGCGTGGGCGGCGGCGAGCGGCGACGGGGCGGACGATTTCGCGGCGGAGAGAATATCCTGGATGATGCCGGGCGAGTCCGTCCCGGCGGGAGCGAAGGCGTCGCCGAATCCGGCCAGGTCCAGGGGCGGCGCCGAAGCGGCGAACTCGGACGGCCGAGCCCTCTGGGCGGTGGGTTCCTGAGCCGGGTCCAGCGGCTGGTTGGCGGGGGACGGAAACCCGTCGCCCGAAATCTTGACCATGGCAGTCACCTCATGCATGTATTTGCTGCTTTATCGGCGGCGCGGCCGAAATGTTGCCTGTTCCGAACCCCGATATCCGGAGAGTCACCACAAAGGCACGGAGAGCACAAAGAATGTTGAGGGTTGAGAGTTAAGAGTTGAGGGTTGGGAACGAGCCTCAACGCCCGAACCGCAAGCCCCGAACCCCGAGCCGCGAACCCCGAACCGCGAACCCCGTTTACGAGCACGATTACGAATTACGATTACGATGACGATTACGAGCACGAACATTCGGGACGGGAACGAGCCTCTAGCCCCGAGCCTCGATTACGATCACGATTACGAACCGCAGAGGTACTCGTGCATCGCGCGGGCCGCCTTGCGGCCGGCGCCCATGGCCAGGATCACGGTGGCCGCCCCGGTGACGACGTCGCCACCCGCCCAGATCTTCGCCCGCGAGGTGCTCCCCGTGGCCTCGTCGGCCATGATGTTGCCTTTCTTGCCCAGCGTCAGGCCCGGCGTGGTGGACCCGATGAGCGGATTGGGACTGTTGCCGATGGCGCACACCACAGCGTCCACCTCGAATACGGTCTCGTCCCCCGCGATGGGGATCGGCGAGCGCCGGCCGGACGCATCGGGCTCGCCCAGCCGCATGCGCTGGCAGACCATCCGCCGCACCCAACCGCTCGCGTCGCCCTCGTAGCGGATGGGCAGCGTCAGGAACTCGAAGATCACGCCCTCCTCTTCGGCGTTCTCGACCTCCTCCAGCCGCGCCGGCAGCTCCTCCCGCGAACGGCGGTAGACGATCCGGCTCTCCGCCCCCAGGCGCAGCGCGCTGCGCGCGCAGTCCATGGCGACGTTGCCGCCCCCCACCACCGCCACCCGTTTGTGCACCTTGATCGGGGTGTGGTACTCGGGGAAGCGGTACCCCTTCATCAGATTGAGACGGGTGAGGTACTCGTTGGCCGAGTAGACGCCGTTGAGGTTCTCGCCCGGGATCTCCATGAACCACGGCAGGCCGGCGCCGGAACCGACGAAAATGGCGTCGTACTCCTCGAGCAGGCTGTCGATGGTCCGGGTCTTGCCCACGACGAAATCCGTCACCAACTTCACGCCCAACCGCTGCAGGTATTGGACCTCCCGGTTGACGATGGCCTTGGGGAGGCGGAATTCAGGGATGCCGTACACCAGCACGCCGCCCATCCGGTGCAGCGCCTCGTAGATGGTCACCGCGTAGCCGAGCTGGATCAGGTCGCCGGCCACGGTCAGGCCGGCTGGTCCGCCCCCGACCACCGCGACCTTCTTGCCGGTGGGGCCCTGGATCGCGGGCATTTCCGGCGCCCCCCGGGCGGCCTCCCAGTCGGCCAGGAAGCGCTCCAGGCGGCCGATGGCGACCGTGCCGCCCAGCTTTTTCAGGGCGCAGGTCTTCTCGCACTGCTCCTCCTGCGGGCAGACGCGGCCGCAGACCGCGGGCAGGCAGTTCCGGCTCTTGAGGACGCGCACCCCCTCCTGGAAATCCCCCGTGGCGATGTGGGCGATGAACCCGGGGATATCGATCTCCACTGGACAGCTGGGCACGCACTGTGGTTTCTTGCACTGGATACACCGGCGGGCTTCGGCGACGGCCAGCTCCTCGGTGTAGCCCAGCGCCACCTCGAAGAAGTTGTGCCGCCGCACTTCGGGCGGCTGCTTGGGGATCTCGCGGCGCTCCAGGTCCGGTTTTTTCTTCTCGGCCATCAGCGCGTCTCCTCCGCGTGGAGCGAGTGTTCCTCGCACCGGCTGGTGCGCAGCGGCACCACCTCCTCCGCCATGTAGGTCTTGCGGCGTTGCAGCAGTTCGGGCCAGTCCACCTGGTGGCCGTCGAAATCGGGCCCGTGCACGCACGCAAACCGGGTGACGCCCCCGACGCTGACCCGGCAGACGCCGCACATGCCGGTCCCGTCGATCATGATCGGATTGAGGCTGACCGTGGTGGGGATACCCAGCGGCCGCGTGGCGTCGGAGCCGCGTTTGAGCAGGAAGGTGCATCCGTTCACGATGACGCGGTGCACGGGCTCAGCCAGCGCCTTGATCACCTCCGGCAGCCGGCCCACGTGGCCCTTGTAGCCCTTGGTGCCGTCCCGGGTGATGTGCACCAGCTTGTCGGAGAGCTGCCGGAAGCGCTCCTCCCAGTAAAACAGGAAGGAGCTGCGCGCTTCCAGCACCGTGATGATCCGGTTGCCCCGCGCCTTGAGCGCCCGGGCGATGGGGAACAGGCTGCCGATGCCGTAGCAACCGGCCAGGCACAGCACGGTGCCGTACAAGCCGATTTCGGCCGGGTTGCCCAGCGGACCGACCACGGTCGGGATGCCGGAGCCCTCCTCCAGCCGGGCCAGGCGGTGGGTCGTGCTGCCGATGTTCAGGAAGACCAGGGTCACGGTGCCCCGGTCCGCGTCCCAGTCGGACACGGACAGCGGGATCCGCTCGCCCTCCTCCTCGGCCCGGATGATCACGAACTGGCCGGGCTGCATGTCCCGCACGACGTCGGGCGCCTCGACCGTCAGCACGTGCACGTTCGGAACGATCATGCGGCTGGCGATGACTTTATACATGGGCCTTCCTTATGCTCACGGTCTGGGGGTTGGGGCGGATGCAGGCGCACTCGCGCAGCGCGGCGTGCAGGGTTCCCGGCGGCTGATCGCGGTGAAGCTTGGCGGGCCAGGTCATCTCCGCGTCGCCGCAAACCACCGTCACCGGGTCGCCCGGGGCGATGCCCGCGGCGGCGGCATCGTCCGGATTGATCTCGAGCATCCCTTCCGTCAGGAGCATCCGGGAGCCCTCGACCCAGACGGACAGGGGGAAGCCGCGATGGGAGTGCTCCACGGCGGAAACGGTCAACCGGTAGGTCTCCCGTGCCGCCGGCCCGGCCGCCGTCTCCGCCCGGCCGCCCGGGCGGGTGTCCGCCATCCGGCCGCCCCAATGGAACGGTCTGGGATCCCGGCGGGCCAGATCCGCCTCCCGGCGGTAGGCGTCGCTGAAGCGGCCCATCTCCGCGCGGATTTCTTCGGCGCTCGTGAACGCGAAGCCGGCTGCGCCCATCCGGCGGGCGATGCGGCAGAGGATTTCCCAGTCCGGCAGCGCGTTGCCGGGAGGCGGGACGGCCCGCCGGACCAGCTGCACCCGGCCCTCGCCGTTGATGAAGGTGCCGTCGGATTCGGTGGCCGCCGCGGCCGGTAGGACCAGGTCCGCGGTGCAGTAGGGTTCCGGAGGGTAGATGTTCTGGAAAACCAGGAAATCGGCCGGGACCGCCGGCGTGGGGGGCAGCTCGCCCAGCAGGTACAACACCCGGCTTCGCTGCCCCGCCCAGAGCTGCCAGGCGTTCCAGCTCCCGGCCGCGGGCGCCAGGGGCACCCCCCAGATCTGTTCCGCGAGCCGGCGGTGCGCGTCGTCGTCCAGCGGCACGCCGCCCGGGAGCGCCTCCGGGTAGGCGCCGGCCGTCAGCGAACCGACCAGGTTGTTTTGCGCCGGCAGCGGCATGAACCCGGCGCCGGTGGCGTCGGCCAGCTCGGTCAGGATCGCGAGGATTTCCGCCGCTCCGTCGCACTGCATGAACTCGGAGCCGATCATAATCACGGTGCGTTTGGATTCCCGCAGCAGCCGGGCGGCCTCACCGAGGTCGCTGTCCCGGCCGGCGGCGCTCGCCCCGGCCGGAGCCGCGGCCGCCGGCTGGACGCGGTCCAGCAGGCTGCGGAGCAGGCCGGCTTCGCCGCCCGACGGCGGTTGCAGCCAGATCTGGGCGAGCAGGCTGTAGCTGTGGCGATGCGGATTCACGGTGATGAGGCGGATCCCCTGCTTGAGCGTCCGCCGCAGGGCTACCCCGACCACCGAGCGTCCGAAGCGGGAATCCAGACCCACGGCCAGGATGACCTCGGCCGCGGACAGGGCCGACAGCGGCACGCTCCGGCCCAGGAGGCGGAGGTAGGGGTCGAACGCCGGCCCGTAGAAGATCCGGGCTGTGGTGTCCACCTGGTGGGAACGCATGACCACCCGGGCGAACTTCTGGGCGACGTACAGGTCCTCGGTGCAGCAGTTGGTCGACGCCAGCAGGGCGAACTCCTCCGGCGGACAGGTGGCGAGCTGCTCGGCCATCAGCGCGGTGGCCTGGTCCCAGGAGATTTCCGTGGGGATCGAGCCGTAGCGGGCATAGGGGTTCCGGAGCCGCCGGTAGCCGCTGACCAGTTCCGTGTTGCAGAAGCGCCCCTTGACACAGAGCTGCCCCTGGTTCACCACGGGATCGTCGGCGGGCAGGCTGCCGATGACCCGGTCGTCCTTCACCAGCAGCCGGAGCTGACAGCCCACGCCGCAGAACGAACAGGTGGTGGTCTCCTCCCGGTCGGGCTTGCCCTCCCAGGCCCGGGCTTTCTCGCGCAAGGCGCCGGTCGGGCACACCGCCACGCAGGCGCCGCAGAACTCGCAGCCGCCCGCCATGTGGGTGCGGTGGAAGGCCGGCCCGATGATGGTGTTGCGCCCGCGGTTCTTGTACGCCAGCACGTTGGCGGTCCGGACCTCCTGGCACATCCGGACACACCGCCCGCAGAGGATGCACAGGTTGTAGTCGCGGTCGTAGAAGGGATCCTCCGTCTCCACCCGGAGGTTGCGGTAGTAGATCGGGTGATCGATGCGGTCGATGCCCATGGATTCCGCCACCGCCTGCAGCTCGCACAGCGTGTCCTTGGGGCAGTACCGGCAGCCCGTGGTGACCCCGGACTTGCGGATGGTGGGCATGAACTCCTTGCACTCGGCCTTCTCGTCGCAGACCAGGCAGCTGGAGGTGTGCTCCGTCAGGAAGAGCTGCAGGATGTCCCGGCGCATGGCCTCGATCTGCGCGGTCCGGGTGCGCACGATCATTCCCTCTTCCACCGGGGTGGTGCAGGCGGTCGGAAAGGTTCGCACCCCCTCGACCTCGACGATGCACATGCGGCAACCGCCGTGCGGCGACAGGCCGGCGAGGTAACACAGGGTGGGGATCTCGATGCCGTGGGCGCGGGCCGCCTCCAGGATCGTGGCGCCCCGGGCGGCGGTGACCGTCCGGTTGTCGATGCTCAGCGTGATGGGGGGCTGCTCGGTGTTCACTGTTGACTCCGCCGGGACTCGAAAATGACGGCGTTGCCCGCCAACTGGTCGTATCGGCACACTTCGTAGCAGGCCTTGCATTTGATGCAGAGGGCCAGGTCGATCCGGTGCGCTTCGGATCGCGCCCCGGCGATGGCGTGGGTCGGGCAAACCTCGATGCACCGTTGACACCCGTTGCAGCGCGCCGGGTCGATGCGGTACTCCACCAGTTCCTTGCAGGCGGCCGCGGCACAGTGGCGCTCCTTGGCGTGCTGGAGATACTCGGTGCGGAAATGCCGCAAGGTCGTCAGGACCGGGTTGGGGGCGGTCTGGCCCAGCCCGCACAGCGAGGCCCGTTTCACCGTCTCGGCCAGGTTCTGCAGTTTGGCCAGGTCCTCCGGCTGAGCGCGCCCGGCCGCCAGATCCTCCAACAGGCGGACCATGTGCCAGGTGCCCACCCGGCAGGGGGAGCACTTGCCGCACGATTCCGCCTGCGTGAAGCGGAGGAAATACAGGGCGAGGTCCACGGCGCAGGTGTCTTCATCCACCACGATCATGCCGCCCGAGCCCATGATGGAACCGGCTTCGGCCATGGCCTCGTAGGCGACCGGCAGGTCGAGGAACTCCTCCGACAGGCAGCCGCCTGACGGCCCGCCGGTCTGGACCGCCTTGAACCGCTTCCAGGATCCGCCGCCGATGTCGAAGACGATCTGGCGCAGCCGGATGCCCAGCGGCACCTCGATCAGACCCGGCCGCCGGACCTTGCCCACCAGGGAGAAGGTCTTGGTGCCGTAATTGCCCTCCACCCCGAACTGGCGGTACCAGGCGGCGCCGTTGCGGAGAAGATGGGGCAGGGTGCCCAACGTTTCCACGTTGTTGATGATGGTGGGCCGGCCGTTGAGGCCGGCGATGGCCGGGAAGGGCGGGCGCGAGCGCGGCATGCCCCGGCGGCCCTCGCACGAGGCGATGAGCGCGGTCTCTTCACCGCACACGAAGGCGCCGCCGCCCTCCTTGAGGGTGATGCCGAAGCTGAAGTCCGTCCCCAGCACCCCCTCGCCCAGCAACCCGTGGGCGGTCATCTGGGCGATGGCCGTGCGCAGCCGGGCGATGGCCAGGTGGTAATCCGAGTTGATGTAGATGTAGCCGTGGCTGGCGCCGATGGCGAAGCCGGCGATGAGCAGGCCCTCCAGCACGGCGTGTGGATCGCCCTCGATGAGCGCCCGGTTCATGAAGGCACCCGGATCCCCCTCGGAGCAGTTGCAGATCACGTACTTGGGGGTCCCGGCGGCGCCGCGGCAGATCTGCCATTTCCGCCAGGTGGGAAAGCCGGCCCCGCCGCGGCCGCGCAGCCCCGCCTCCTTGACCAGACCGATGACATCCTCGGGCGTCATGCCGAGCGCCTGGTTCAGCCCCGCGTAGCCCTCGTTGGCCAGGTAGTGCTCGATGTCCTCGGGATCGATGAAGCCGCAGTTGCGGAGCACCAGCCGGACCTGGTGGCGCAGCATCGGTGTGTCGAAAAAGCGCGGCAGCCCGGCGGTTAGCGGATCGCCGTTGGCGCCGAAATGGGCGAAGGCCAGGTCCGGTGACGGGTCGCCGTGCAGCAACAGCCGCTCCAGAATCCGCCGCGCCCGCGCCGGATCCACGTTGGCGTACGTGATGCGGGGATGGTTCGGCAGCCGCACGTCCATGAGCGGCTCCAGGTAGCACGGGCCGATGCAGCCCACGGGGACCACCCGCGCCTCCACCTGGCGTTCCGTGAGTGTCTGGCGGATGGCGTGCAGGACGTCGCCGGCGCCGGCGGCCAGTCCGCAGGTGGCGGCACCGACGTAGATGACCGGGACCGGGCTCGCTTCCAGGCGGGCCCATTGTTGCCGGGCGGCGGCTTGGATGGCCGGGAAGTTATTCACGGTTTTGCAAGATCTCCTTCAGTTGGGTGACCATCGTCCGGGCGTGGATCTTCTCGTTGATCTGGACCACCGGGGCCAGCGCGCAGCACCCCAGGCAATTGACCCGCTGAAAATCGAATCGTTTGTCCTTGGTGGACTGACCCACGGTGATGCCGAGCTGCCAGCCGAGGGTGTCGCTCAGAAAGCCGCCGCCGTGGACATGGCAGGCGGTGCCCATGCACACCTTGATGGACTTCCGGCCGGGTTCGTCGAAGCGGAACTTTGAAAAGAACGAGGCCACCCCGAAGATCTGGTTTTCGGACAGTCGCAGGAACTGCGAGATCTGCCGCACCGACTCCTCGGAGATGTAACCGAACGTTTCCTGCACCCGGACCAGAATGGAGATCAGCTCCCCCTCCTGGCCCTTGAACTGCCGGAACAGCTCCTGATAATCCGGCGGGTCGGTGCCGGCGCCGGCGGTCGGAGTGTCGGGTGGATTCATTCAGTCATCCTCGCTCTGTTGGATTCGGTTCAGGTGGATGCAGTCGGTGAGCTTCACTTCGCCCCGGACGAAATCCTCCGCAAAGGCCATGCAGGTGGGCGAGCCACAGCAGCCGCAATCGATCTGCTTCAGCTTCTGATAGACGCGCTCCCGCTCCTTCATCCGCTTGATGGACGTCTCCAGGTCCGTGTCGAAGTAGCGGGTCGGACGCGGCATGATCGGGTACTCGATGGTGAAATACCCCGCCTTCATCTTCTGCTCGATGTCGCAAGTGTCGATCTCGATCCGTTTTTGATACTTCTCGCCCTGGCGCAGGGAGTTGATCCGGGCGATGTACGGGTTTTCCACGTTGAAGGTGCCGCCGACACAGCCCATCATGTGGGCCGACGCCTCGATGAAGGCGACGTTGCGCAAGCGGGAGTTCTCGATGTCGTCCAAGATCTGCATGACGTGGTCCAGACCCGCGATCACCAGCCAGTTCTCCTTCTCCGCCGCCCGAGTCAGGCTGCCCGACGTGACCCACTCGGAATTGAACGAGAAATCCTCCGGCACCTGCGACACGTCGAACTCCTTGCTGATGGCCATCACGTGCGGCATGATGATGGAGTAGATTCCGCGCACCGACACCACGCCGTCGAACCAGGATTTTTTCTTCTCGGCCGGCTGCTGGACGGAGGCGATCTTTGCCGGGCAGGTGGCCACGTAGAACACGCCGATCTCCTCGGCGGTCAGCCCGAGCTTCTCGGGCAGGTCCTTTTTGATTTCCCGGGCCGTGATCTCGCGCGGCACTTCCATGGGGACGATCAGTTCCACCAGGTCGGGAAATTTCACCTGGATGAGCCGGACCACGCACGGGCAATACGAAGCGATCAGGGGCAGGCGGCCGCGGTATTCCTTGAGATACAGTTCCAGCGCCTTGGCCAGGGCCACCGTGGAGGTGTGCACGTCGATCACGCTGTCGAAGCCGATCTCCTTGAGGGCCAGATGGATCACGTAGGGGTGGATGTGGGCGTCGAACTGGGCGTACAGGACGGGGGACGGCACGATGACCTTGTGCTTGAAGTGGGAGAGGCCGTTGACCATGTCGCTGTCGACGACGATGGCGTTCTCCGGGCAGATGCCGATGCAATTGCCGCAGTCGACGCAAAACTCGTCCGAGATGACCGCTTTGCCGTTGCGCACCCGGATGGCCTGGGTGGGGCAGGTGCGCATGCAGGCCATGTGCCCCCGGCATTTCGCCGGGATGACTCTGTGGGCATGGAAATAGCGGACCATGACCGTGCCCCTCCGCAGTTCAGGCGGTCGGCGGGCGGATGGAGAATCTCATCCGCAACCGGGTGCCCCGGCCGACTTCACTCTGGATGTCCAACTCATCCGAATTCCGCTTGATGTTCGGCAGGCCCATGCCCGAGCCGAAACCCATGGCGCGCTGCTCCTCGGTGGCGGTGGTGTATCCCTCCTGCATGGCCTCGGTCACGTCTGGGATGCCCTTGCCCTCGTCGTCGAGGATCACCTCGATGGAGCTGGGCGTGACCGCCAGGTTCACCTGGGCCCGCTTGGCGTGCATGATCACATTCATCTCGCCCTCGTAGGTGGAGATAGCCACGCGACGGACGATCGTGGGATCGACCCCGATCTTCTTCAGGATGGATTTCACTTCGGTGGACACCAATCCGGCCCGCGAGAAATCGCTCCCTTCGATCTGGAACTGGTTGTTCAACAGGATGGATTCGGCTGGCGGCGGCGTACGCAGCGGCATGTTCGCCAGGTCGGGCGCTTGGGTCAGCGTGTAAATCCGGACGCAGCTTTCGTACATGTCCATCTGGGTGGACATCAACACGATGTTGTGCTCCCGGGCGAAGCGCTCGGCGCCGTCCTTGGTTTTCTTCCCCCGGATCAAAACGACCCCGCGGAACTCGGCCATGTGGGCGGAGATGACCGACTGCTGGGTGGCGAGTCCGGTCAGCAGGACGGAGTCCGGTTTTCCGAAAGCGAGCACGTCGCTCATCAGGTCCGAGGCGTAGATTTCCGTGATGTCGGTGGCGAGAAGATCCTCACGGGCGAGCAGGGTGGCTTCCAGCGCAACCCGAATGGCGTCGATCTTCATACTCGAGCCCAGGGGACGGCAGTTCAGACGGTGTCTTGGCCGGGCCGATGCGGACGCGAACAGGAGACGGAACAGGTGCGGACGCTACTTGGAGACGAGACCGAGCGAGTATAGTTTCCCGACCAGGTCGAAAGTCATCAAGTCAGTGGCGAGGAGGGCGATGTTGTGACGGTTGGCCAGTTCGATGGTGTCCGGTGGAACACTCTTTCCGTTGGAGATGATGACGGCCGCGACGTCCACCAGGTTGGCGGCGGGGACGATGCTCTTGTGGGTTTGCACGGTCACCCAGAGGTTGCCGGATTTGGCGCCTGCCATGACATCGCTCAGCATGTCAGAGATGAACACGCCGCTGATTTCCCGATGCTCAAACTGGCTCAACGGCTTCAGCCCGAGGATGTCGATCACTTCTTTTGTCGTCATAGTTCAAGCTCCGTGCAAAGATGGATGTTGATCCCGGTTGCGATCAAAACAACGGCTTTCGTTCCACCAGCGGTTTCTGCGAGAGCATGCCGACGTCATGGATGAACTCGCCCCGGCACAGGGCGATCTTCTGAATCCGGTCGAAGGAAATGAATCGGACGGTGGAGCGCGAGGTGTCGCGGCGCTGGTTGAAATACTCGCCGAGTATTTCCAGCCGCTTTTTGCTGATCGGGGTCTGCAGCCCGTCCGGCAGGTTGGCAAAGGCGACGAGGATCCAGGTCCGCTTTTTCTCCGCCCGCTTGCGGATTTTCTCCACCTCGCAATCGGGCAGGCAGGAGGTGCAGTACATCAATCCCAGCAAGTCTTGAAACTCTTCACGCCGTTGGCAGAGCGTGCATTCCAGGTTGAAACGGATGGTCTGGGCGTTCTCGACGATGTTCCAGGTGCAATCCCCTTCTTTGTACTGATCCCATGTGTCCTGGGTGGAAAAGTAGGTTCGGAGTCCCTGGCAGTGGGAGCAGCGCTCGAAAACCGAGAAGCCGAACTGGACATCCACCATTTTCCACACATGCTGGCAATGTGTCATCAGTGCACACCTAAAAACAAAATATCGAGCCGAGCTTGCCGTCTGCTCGAAATATGAGCGGATAAGAAGGATCGGAACAATCTGAGCCAAGTTTATCCGGTGGTTTAGAAAAGTCAAGGGATTGTTGGTAGAAACCAGAGGGAAGCGACTCGCCAGGCGACAATCCGACCCGGCCGCCCCGACCCGGATCGTCTCACCCGGTCTGTCCGAATCGACGGGGCGCGGCCGTGATGACGGTGTTTTGCGATGGTGATCCAGCACCCGGGTCCCAGGTCCTGGTTCCGATATCCGATGTTCGGGACGATTGATGATTGATGGTTCGTGCTCGTGATTCGTAATCGTGATCGTTGTCGAGCCTCCAGCCTCGATCACGATTACGAATTTCGATTACAATTACGAATTACGAGCACGAACCCGTAACGCTCAACCCTCAACTCTCAACTCTGAACGAGCGGGATCGAACCCCGTGATCCGACCCCCGATGATGCTGTCACTTCCCCGGGCAGGCGCCCACCACCGACGCCGGCAGGTTCTTCTTGCCGAACGCCTTGTCGAAGTGCTTGGCGAACTCCTCGGCCAGCTTGCGGGCGCGCTGGTCGAAGGCGTCCTTGTCCGGCCAGGTGTTGCGGGGGTTGAGGACCGCGTCGGGCACGCCGGGGCAGGACTGGGGGATCTGGATGTGGAACAGCGGGTCGGTGGCGACCGCCGCCTGGTCCAGTGTTCCGTTGAGCACCGCGGTGATGATGGCGCGGGTCAGGTTGATGTCCATCCGCTTGCCCACGCCGTAGGCGCCGCCGCTCCAGCCCGTGTTCACCAGGTAGACTCGGGTGCCGTGCCGGCGCATCTTCTCGCCGAGCAGGGAGGTGTAGGCGTCGGGATTGCGCGGCATGAACGGCGCGCCAAAGAACCGCGAGAAGGTGGACACCGGCTCGGTGATGCCGGTCTCGGTGCCGGCCAGCTTGCTCGTGTAGCCCATCAGGAACCAGAGCATGGCTTGGTCCTGATTCAGCTTGGCCACCGGCGGCAGCACGCCGTTGGCGTCGGCCGTCAGGAAGACGATGGTCTTGGGGTGCGCGCCCACGGGCGGCTCCTTGATCCCCGGGAGGAACGACAGCGGGTACGAGCCGCGGGAGTTCTCCGTCAGTCGCTGGTCGTGGAAGTCGAAATTGCCGCTCGGATACATCATGGCGTTTTCCACGATGGCGCCGTGCTCGAGGTAGGGCGCCGCGTGCATGATGGCGTTGTGGATCTGCGGCTCCTTGGCCGGATTCAGGTTAATGAGCTTGGCGTAGCAGCCGAACTCGAAGTTGGCGATGCCGTGGTCGTTCCAGCCGTGCTCGTCGTCGCCGAGCAGCGCGCGGTCGGGGTCGGCCGACAGCGTGGTCTTCCCCGTCCCGGACAGACCCAGGAACAGCGCGGTGGCGCCGTCGGCGCCCTCGTTGGCCGACGCGTGCAGCGGCAGGATCCCGGCGCCGGGGAGCAGGTAGTTCATCACGGTGAAGATCAGCTTCTTGCAGCTCCCCATGTAGGACGAGCCGACGATGACACCCAGCCGGTTCACGAAGTCGATGGCCACGATCAGGTCCGACGCGGTGCCGTCGGGCAGCGTGCGCACCCGGCCGGCGTAGCGCGCCTTGTCCAGCCGGTCCGCGGGGAGGGCGATGAGGGTGAAGGGCCGGGCGGCGAAAATGCTGCGCTGGATGTCGGGCGGGACCGGCCGGAACATGGTCTCACAGAACAGGACGGACAGCGCGCAGTTGGACACGGTCCGCACGGGCAGGGCATAGGCGCTGTCGGCGCCCACCACGCGGTCCAGCACGTACATTTGGTCTTTTTGCCGGATGAACGCCAGGGCGTCGGCGAGGATCATGTCGAAGGTTTCCGGCTCCAGGGGGATGTTGTTGGGCGAGTCCCAGTCGATATCCGCCACGATCTCGGGGCGGCGGACGATCACCGTGTCCTTGGGGCTGCGCCCCGTGGAATCCACCGGCGTCCAGGTGGCCAGGGCGCCGTTCCGGCTGACGATCGCCTCGCGGTGGGCCACGGCGTGCTCAATGAGCAGCCGCCGCGACGGACTGACATGCACGTTGGGGTGCGCCTGCAGGGCCTGGTCCAGACGGGTGAAGAATTCCACGGTGAACTCCTTCGGGAAAATTGTGGCCCGGCCGGCGGGCCGGCCCGCGCTCCAACCGGGCTGGAAAAGTGCAGTCTAGACCAAACCAGTCGAATAATCAATCCCCCGACTTAGCGCTTGATTTTTCGGCCGGATTCGGTATAGTGACTTCGCTCCCGGCACCGATCAGGTCCCACTGCAGAGGGTGCGGCTCTTTATTTCCCTTGAGAGGGCCCAACGTCAGGCACCCGCACGACGGGTGAGCGTCCGACTCCGCCCGCTCAGGCGGGGAATGACGGCCGGGAGCGGCCCGACGTCCGGCAGCACCAGAGGAGGCTCCATGAGTACGCCTGAAAAAATCGAGCGCCTGCGCGCCATGCGGGAAACCGCCCGGCAGGGCGGCGGCCGCGACCGGATCGACGCCCAGCACGCCAAGGGCAAGATGACCGCGCGCGAGCGCATCGACGCCCTGCTGGACAAGGGGACCTTCGTCGAGCTCGACATGTTCGTCACCCACCGCTCGCACGAGTTCGGGATGGGCGAGAAGCGGGTCCTGTCCGACAGCGTCGTGACCGGCCAGGGCACCATCGACGGCCGCCCCGTGTATGTCTTCTCGCAGGACTTCACCGTCTTCGGCGGCAGCCTGGGGAAGGCGCACGCCGAGAAGATCTGCAAGATCATGGATCTGGCCATGAAGAACGGACTCCCCCTCATCGGCCTCAACGACTCGGGCGGCGCCCGCATCCAGGAGGGCGTGGTGAGCCTCGGCGCCTACGCCGACATCTTCCTCCGCAACACCATGGCGTCGGGCGTCATCCCGCAGATCTCGGCCATCATGGGCCCCTGCGCCGGCGGGGCGGTGTACAGCCCCGCGCTGACCGACTTCATCATCATGACCCGGAAGACCAGCCACATGTTCATCACCGGGCCCGACGTGGTGAAGGCGGTGACGCATCAGGACGTCTCCTTCGACGAGCTGGGCGGCGGCCCGGTGCACAGCACCAAGAGCGGCGTGTGCCACCTCCTGGCCGAGGACGAGGCGGAAACCCTCGAGACCATCCGCCACCTCCTCGGCTTCCTCCCCTCCAACAACACCGAGGACCCGCCGCTGGCCGACACCGGCGACGACCCGAAGCGCATGGACGAGGCGCTGGACACCCTGGTGCCCGACGAGCCCAACCGGCCCTACGACATGAAGCAGGTCATCGAGCACGTGGTGGACAACGGCGAATTCCTGGAGATCCATCCCCACTACGCCCAGAACATCGTCGTCGGATTCGCCCGGCTGGGCGGACGCCCCGTCGGGATCATCGCCAACCAGCCGATGGTGCTGGCCGGCGTGCTGGACATCAAGGCGTCCATCAAGGGAGCGCGGTTCGTGCGCACCTGCGACTGCTTCAACATCCCCATCGTCACCTTCGAGGATGTGCCCGGCTTCATGCCCGGCGTGGACCAGGAGCACGGCGGCATCATCGTCCACGGCGCCAAGTTGCTCTACGCGTTCTGCGAGGCCACCGTGCCCAAGCTGACGGTGATCACCCGCAAAGCGTACGGCGGCGCGTACGACGTGATGAGCTCCAAGCACATCCGCGGCGACTACAACGTGGCCTGGCCCGGCGCCGAGATCGCCGTCATGGGCTCGGAGGGCGCCGTCAACATCATCTTCCGGAAGGAAATCGGCGAGGCGGCCGACCCCGAGGCCCGGCGCGCCGAGCTGATCCGGAACTACCGCGACAAGCTGGCCACCCCGTACGAGGCGGCCAGCTGGGGCTACATCGACGACGTGATCGAGCCGCGCGAAACCCGGCCCCGGCTGATCGATGCCCTGCGCTGGCACCAGAACAAGCGCGACAGCAACCCCCCGAAGAAACACGGGAACATCCCCCTGTAGGCAGGAGGCGACGTCATGTTCAGCAAAACCACCATCGGCGAACTGGCGGCGGTGCTCACCGAGCCGTACAAACATCTGGAGCTCGGCCAGGTCAACGACCACGCCGCCTACGTGATCCGGTTCATCGGCGAGTTTCCCTTCCACCGCCACACCCAGGACGAGCTGTACCTGGCCCTGGAGGGGGAGGTCCGCCTGGAGTTCGTCAACCTGCCACCCATCACCCTCAAGCCGAACGAGAGCACCGTCGTCCGCGCGTACACGACACACAAGTGCTACGCCGAAAACGCCCTGGTGCTCCTCATCAAGCCGAAGGAAATGTTCGCGGCGCACCCGAGCGAGTGAGGCCACCATGATCCGGAAACCCGTGCAGATCACCGAAACCGTGCTGCGGGACGCCCACCAGTCCCTGCTGGCGACCCGCATGCGCACCGACGACATGCTGAAGATCGCGGCCAAGCTCGACAAAGTGGGCTACTGGTCGCTGGAGGTCTGGGGCGGCGCCACCTTCGACAGCGCCATGCGCTTCCTGGGCGAGGACCCGTGGGAGCGGCTCCGCCGGCTGCGGCAGGAGATCCCCAACACGCGGCTGCAGATGCTGCTGCGCGGCCAGAACCTGGTGGGCTACAAGCACTACCCGGACGACATCGTCGAGCGGTTCATCGTCTGCGCCCGTCGCAACGGCGTCGACGTGTTCCGCATCTTCGACGCGTTGAACGACATCCGCAACATGGAGTTTTCCATGCGGATCGCCAAGCGGGAGGGCGGCCACGTGCAGGCCACCATCTCGTACACGATCAGCCCCGTCCACGACATCCCGTCCTTCGTGGCCATGGGCCGGGAGCTGGCCGACCTCGGCGCCGATTCCATCTGCATCAAGGACATGGCCGGCCTCATCACCCCCTATGCCGCCTTCGAGCTGATCACGGCGCTGAAGCAGGACCCCGGCCTGCCGGTGCAACTGCACACGCACTACACCAGCGGCATGGGCACGGCGGCGCTGATCAAGGCCGTGGAAGCCGGGGTGGACGTGATCGACACGGCGCTGTCCTCGATGTCGCTCTCCACGTCGCAGCCGCCCACCGAGACGCTGGTGGCGTGCCTGCGCGGCACCGAGCGGGACACCGGCCTCGACATCGCGGAGCTGGCCGAGCTGGCGCGCACCATGACCGACGTCCGGGCCCGGTACGCCAGCTTCGAGGCCGGCATCGCCGCGGTGGACGTCAACGTGCTGCAGTTCCAGGTGCCCGGCGGCATGCTCTCCAACCTGGTCAACCAGCTCCGCCAGCAGGGCGCCATGGACCGCTACTACGACGTGCTGGACGAGATCCCGCGCGTCCGCAAGGACATGGGTTACCCGCCGCTGGTCACGCCCTCCTCGCAGATCGTCGGCACCCAGGCCACGCTCAACGTGATGTGCGGCGAGCGCTACAAGATCATCCCCGAGGAAGTCAAGCAGTACTTCCGCGGCTACTACGGCCGGCCGCCCGCGCCCATGGATCCCGAGATCCAGAGGAAGGCCATCGGCGACGAGACGCCCATCACGGCGCGCCCGGCCGACATGCTCTGCCCCGGCTGGGACGACGCGAAGCAGGAGATCGGCAGCCTGGCGACCTGCGACGAGGACGTCCTCTCCTACGCCCTGTTCCCCCAGGTCGCCCGGTCGTTCCTGGACCGGCGGCGGCGGGGCATGGGCGGGAAGGAGGAGGTGGCCGGCGCCATCGCCGCCATGCTCTTTCAGCAGAAGGAGCGCCAGGCCCGGAAGGCGGAGGGCATCAGCGCCCCGCCCACGGAGCTCTCCTACTGGAAGGTCCTGGGCCGGCAGCACCTGCGGGGAGGTTGGAAATGGTGAACAAGTTCAAGCTCATGCTGGAAGGCGTCCCCTACGACATCGAGCGGCGCGGTGACCTGCTGGTGATCAACGGGCTGGAATTCCCCTGCGCGGTGGAGAACCAGAACGTGACCATCGGCGGCACGCCCCACGCCGTGGTGCTGCGGGCGGAGACGGCCACCGTGGACGGCATCAGCTACCGGTACGAGGCGCTGGGGCTGGAGGAGCCGAAGCCGGGCAAGGCCAAGCGCGCCCTGTCGGCGGCCGCCGCCGAGGATGCGGGCGCCGTCACGGCCATCATGCCGGGGCTCATCATCAGGATCAACAAGCAGGAAGGCGAACTCGTCGCGGCCGGCGAAACGATCCTGGTGCTCGAGGCCATGAAGATGCAGAACGAGATCCAGTCCAAGGTTCAGGGGCGGATCAAGAGCATCAACGTCAAGCCGGGCGAGTCGGTGGAGATGCGCCAGGTCCTGGCGGTGGTTGAACCCACCGCCTGATCCGGCGGTGGGGATCTCCGCCGCCCTCTGTGACGGATCCAGGCAACCGGCCGCGATCCCCCGCCGGGGACGCGGCCGGTTCCATTTATTCGGCCAGGAACGGGTAGGCGAAATCCTGCGGGGTGTTGAAGCACTCCTTGATGGTGCGCACCGAGATCCAGCGCAGCAGGTTGTAGATGGACCCGGCCTTGTCGTTGGTGCCGGAAGCCCTGGCGCCGCCGAACGGCTGGTGGCCCACCACCGCGCCGGTGGTCTTGTCGTTGATGTAGAAGTTGCCGGCGGCATGGCGCAGGCGATCCCAGGCCTGCCCGATCGCGGCGCGGTCCCGGGCGAACACCGCCCCGGTCAGCGCGTAGGGCGACGTGCCGTCGCACAGGTCCAGGATCTCCGGGAACCGATCGTCGTCGTACAGGAAGACGGTCAGGACCGGCCCAAAGATCTCCTCCTCCATGAGCTTGAAACGGGGGTTGGTGGTCAGCACCACCGTGGGCTGGATAAAGTAGCCGGTGGTGTCGTCGGTGCCGCCGCCGTAGATCACCTCGGCCTCGGGGCTGTCCTGGGCGAACCGGATGTAGTCGCGGATCGTGCCGAAGGCGGCGCGGTCGATCACCGCCCCCATGAAGTTGGAGAAGTCCTCCACCGGCCCCACCTTGACCCGGTCCAGCTGGGCGCAGAGCGCGTCGCGCAGCGCCGGCCAGATCCCGCGGGGGATGTAGGCGCGCGACGTGGCCGAGCACTTCTGCCCCTGGTACTCGAAGGCGCCCCGCAGCAGGCAGGTGGCCAGCCCTCGGATCTCGGCGGAGGCGTGGGCCACGACGAAGTCCTTGCCGCCGGTCTCGCCCACGATGCGCGGGTAGGAGCGGTAGCGACCGATCTGGCCGGCGACCACCTGCCAGATGTGGTTGAAGGCCGGGTTGGAGCCGGTGAAGTGCACCCCGGCCAGGTCCGGCTGGCTCAGGGTGAAATCGCCGATGTCGCGGGCGTCGCCGGGCACGAAGTTGATGACACCGTCGGGCAGACCGGCGTCCATGAGCACCCGCATCACCTGGTAGGCCGAGTAGACGCCGGT
Source organism: Acidobacteriota bacterium (assembly GCA_029565065.1). Lineage (GTDB taxonomy): Bacteria > Acidobacteriota > JAAYUB01 > JAAYUB01 > JAAYUB01 > JAAYUB01. The sequence goes on from JAKQOW010000136.1 coordinate 23,230, forward strand.
GGAGGCGGGTTTCCAGAGGACGACGTTCCCCATCACCGCGGGCGCGGCGGCCAGGTTGCCGCCGATGGCGGTGAAGTTGAACGGGGCGACGGCGAAGACGAAGCCTTCCAGCGGGCGGTATTCCATGCGGTTCCAGGTGGCCTGGAAGTTCTCCGGCTGGGTCTGGTAGATCTGCTGCATGAAGTAGGTGTTGAAGCGGAGGAAGTCGATCAGTTCGCAGGCGGCGTCGATTTCGGCCTGGTGGGCGGTCTTGCTCTGGCCCAGCATGGTGGCGGCGTTGACGAGGTAACGCCGGTGCTTGCTGAGCAGCTCCGAAGCCTTCAGCGAAATGGCCACCCGCTCCAGCCACGAGGAGCGGGACCAGCCGACCCAGGCGGCGCGGGCGGCCTGGATGGCCTGCCGGATCTCGGCGGGGCCGGCCTTGTGATAGCGGGCCAGGATGTGGCCGTGGTCGTGGGGGATCCGACACTCGCCGAAGTTGCCCGTGCGGACCTCGCGGCCGCCGATGATGAGGGGAATCTCAAGGGTCCGGCCGCGCAGGTCGGCCAGCGCGGCCTTGAGCGCGGCCCGCTCGGGGGTGCCGGGGGCGTAGCTCTGCGGCGGTTCGTTCAGGGGTTGGGGGACTTGGAAAAATGCGTTCATGCGTGGTCTCCTTTCCAAATTGCGGGAGGCGGTCCCGTTTCCGGCGGCCACCCTGTCGGCCGGGCGGGCATGGCGATGTGCGGTAGCGCCGCCCGGCTCGGAGATCGTGAATAAACAGTCGCTCGCCATTGACGAGCGGACGAAAAGAAATAGATGATAGCAAAGGGTAAAGGGATTTTTAAATTACCGGCGCCCGGTGGCTGGGCGGATTCACGGCGCCGGTGGCGGCGCCGGCGGGGTATAATTGAAGACATAAGTTCGGGGCGGTCATCCGGCTCCCACACGCGAGTCGGCAGGTTCCGGATGGCCACGGGAGGTGGGGGATGCGCACGTCGCTGATCATCGGATTGGTGGGAGCTGCACTGGCCCTGGCAGCCGCCCAGGGGGAACCGCAGGACCTGCCGCGGGTGCAGCCGGCCGACATCGTCTACCTGGGCTCGTTCGCGCTGCCGGAGGGCGACTTCGGCGGCTCGCGGTTCGGCTACGGCGGCAAGGGACTCTGCTTTTACCGGGAGCCGTCCGGCACGTCCACGTTGTTCCTGCAGGGGCACGACTGGTATCCCGGGTTCGTCGCCCAGGTGTCCGTGCCGGCCCTGGGAGGGACGGCGACCGTGCTGCAGGAGTTCCGCGACGTCACCGACGGCGCGCTGGCGACGCTGGCCACGTCGGGCTCCAACGTGTACGGGATGATGGTGCACAACGGCCGGCTCATCGTGGGCGCCTCGTGCTACTACGACGGGGACGCCAGCCAGGTGAATTCCCACGGCGTCTCGGGGCTGAACCTGGCCGACCCCGACGACTTCCTGGGGTTCTACCCGGTGGCCGCCGAGGCCAATCCGCGCTCCCTGGGCGGCTACATGACGGTGATCCCCGCCGAGTGGCGGGCGCTGCTGGGCGGACCGGCGCTGACGGGGAAGGGGTGCCTGTCCATCATCTCCAACAACAGCGCCGGCCCGTGCGCCACGGTGTTCGATCCCGACGATGTGGGCGCCGCCAGCCCGATCCCCGGCTTCACCCTGATCTTCTACCCGCTGGCGCACCCGCTGGCGCCGGAGACCACCACCAACGAGCTGTTCAACCTGGCCACCCACATGGCGGGCATCGCCTTCCCGCCGGGGAGCCGGAGCGTGCTCTTCTTCGGGCGGCAGGGGACCGGGACCTACTGCTACGGCGTGGGCGGCGGGGTGGACTGCGACGACCCGTGCGACGACAGCCACGGCACTCACGCCTGGCCGTACCGCCACCAGGTGTGGGCGTACGACGCGGCCGAGCTGCTCCAGGTGCGGAGCGGCGCCAAGGCGTGCTGGGAGATGCGCCCCTACGCGGTCTGGGCGCTCGAGGGGATGACCGGCGGCACCTGCGCCGACATGGAGGGCGCCGCCTACGATCCGGCCACGGGCCGCCTCTACGTGACCGAGAGCTACGCCGAGGAGCCCCGCGTGCACGTCTACCAGATCACGGTGCCGTCGGCGGTGACGCGGGACGGCGACATCAACGGCGACGGCGGGTGCGACGTGGTCGACGCCGTGGTGCTGGCGGTGACGCTCGCGGGCGGCCTCGCCCCCGGCACGCCCCCCTGCGCGCGCCCGCTGGCGTGCGATTTCACCGGCGACGGGTCGCTGGACGCGGAGGACCTGCTGATCCTGGGCGCCTACTTCGCCGGCAGCCGGACCGCGCTCCCCTGACCGGGCGGTACCGCCGGCCGGCTGACCCGCGCCAGCACCCGGGCCAGGATCCACTCGAAACTGAACGTGCCGTCGAACCGGTCCCACAGCTTCAGCACCGGGTAGTAGACGACCAGCAGCACGACCGCCAGCCCCAGGGCGACGGTGGGGCTGGTCAGGTCATGGAAATAATCCGGTCCCCCCACGAACCGGATGACGCGCAGCGGGATGAAAAACAGGGCGAAATGGGTGATGTAGATGGTCAGGGAGTACCGGCTGAACTGACGGCAGTACCGCATGAACAGCCCCGGCGGCGCGTCCGGGGCCGGCTGGCGGTCGAAGATGTTCCAGAGCACGGTGAACAGGACCAGGACGACGCCCAGGAGGAACAGGCCCATGCTGAACGACTGCGGGTAGAACGACAGCGGGGTCAGGTAGCCGCCGACGACGTCGAACGGGGGACGCAGCGAACCGCCGTAAGCGGTGAACAACCCCATGAACGCGAGCAGCATCCCGATGATCAGCAGGAACGGCGTGTCGTCGGCGAAGCGCTTCTCGGCCATGCGCCGACCGATGACGAAGCCGACGATGGGGAAGATGATCCACGGGAGGATGGGGAACTGGCCGGTGAGGAAAAATCCGAGGATGTTGCCGAGGAACGTGGGGGCGCCCTGGTAGTCCTGCACCGGGTCGAAGAGGAAGTTGGGCAGGTAGTCGGAGATCCACCGCACGTTGACGAACCCTCCGCCGTAGAGCGCGGCGAGGTCCACCCACGAGCGGAGCCACGGGGTGATGACGGTGATGACGGCGCAGATCAGCAGGAGCGCCCGGGAAGTCAGGAGGCGGCAGAAGAGCAGGACGACGGTGGCGGCGCCGATGAAGGTGAGGATGTCCCAGACCCACAGCTCCTCGTACCCCTGCACGAGGAGCAGGAACAGCAGGCCCATGACGAATATGGCGGCGCCGCGCAGCAGCACCCGGCCCGTGTCTGACGCCAGCTCGCCGGCGCGCTTGCGCGCGGACAGGACCTGGCTCACCCCCACCAAAAACACGAACCACGAGGCCGCGAAATCGCCGCCCAGCGCGTGGTTGGCCAGGAAGTAGACCATCGGCTCCGGCCCCTCGCTGCTCGACAGGTAGATGGGGTAATGGCAGAGCACCATGCCGATGAGGGCGAGCGCCCTCAACACGTCCACCGAGTCCACTCGTTTCATGGAAAGGCTCCTGTGGATAATTGAATAGTCAGCGTGGCCCCATGATAGCCTGAAGCCGGAAGATGGACAAACGTTATCTGGCTCGGACGATCCCCTGCGCGGGGCTGGAACAGGCCCGGTCCGCCGGGGTGATTCGCCCATCTGCGGCGCCGGATGAGCGTTTCCGCATCGGGAACATGTGATGCGGCACGCCATCATTGACTGGCCGCCGGTCCTCCCGTATCATCATCCCAGTGTTCAGCCCGGATTGATTTCTCTTTTGAATGCCACCCGGTGTCGTCGCCGCACGCCCTGCTGATCCGCCGGCGCTGCCACCTCGGCCGATCTTCGAACCGCAGCCGCATATGGAGGTTCCAGATGGTCCCAGCCGTCCGCCGCCCAGGTGTTCGTTGCCCCATGCTCGCATGGCTCGTCCTGTCCGTCCTCGCCTTCTCGCTGCTGGCCGGCCAGGACAAGTCCCGTCCGCCCCAGGCCAGCGTTAACAAGACGACCGCTAAAACACGCCCGGCCGCCAAGAACACGACCCGGACGAAAACCATGCGGAAACTGGCGGACCAGCCCCTTGTCTCGACCGTGGGATTCAACCGGGTCTTTCGGTCGGCAAAGATGAAGGCGCCGGCGGGCTATGTGGAGAAACGGGCGGAGTTTTCCGGCGTGCAGTGCCGGCTCAAAGCGCTGCCCCAGGTGGCGGACGGCGCCCTGGCCGCGGTGGACTACCAGACGCCCGGCCAGGTCCTCACCCTCGGCGGACCGAAGCTGGAGCCGGGCGCCATCGTGTTCGACAAAGCCTCCCGGAAAGTCATCCAAATCCTGGACCGGAACGGCGCCGACAAGTACCGCTACCAGGCGCCGCCCATCGACCAGATTGTGGAGGAGTTCGAGATCCCCGAGCAATCGATCTACCTGACCACCGGCAACATCGAGCGGTCCATCGTGCCGATCCAGCTCGTGTCCATGACCGCCGCCATGAAGCAGTCCATGCTGGCTCGGGGAGCGCAACCGCTGGTGCAGCGCGCCATGCAGACCCGCAGCACCGGTTCCTCTTCCTCGGGCGAACCGGCGCTGCAATTCAAGTTCGGCGGAGGAGCCATCGATCTGACGACTCCAAGCGGCGGCACGGTCTCGGTCGAGCTGAGCGGAGACGTGACGATCTCGGACATCCGGGTGGACGCCAAGTACACCTGCTTCAAGGGATACAAGTTCGCCATCGTCGCCGGGGAGGAGATCAACCTGAAGGCGGCGGCGACGCTCCGGATGAACGAGGTGGCCTACCTGCCGCTGTGCGCGCTGGACATCCCGTTCGGCATCGGCCACGTCCGCGGCGGCCTTTACCTGATCATCGGCTTCAACGGCGAAGCCCGGCTGGAGGTGCTGTTGAACGAGCGGATGACTCTGGAGGGCGGCGTGCGGGGCGCCACGTTCCTCTATGTCCCGACCGGTCCGCTCCCGTATCTCCTGCCCTCCAATTTTTCGGTGAGCTGCGATCCCAAGTTCACCGGCGAGATCCAGGCCGGCTTCTACGCCGGACCGGTGCTGTCGGTGGAGCTGGCGGGCATCGACCTGCTGGCGGCGGAGCTGCGTTTCGGCGCCGCGCTGGCGGTGACCGCCTCCGCCGACAATCCCGACAACTTCGTGGACGTGGACCTGGACGCCATCATCTACTCGTTCTTCACCGTGTTGGGCGAATCGTTCACGCTCGTCGACGAGCGGTGGGGCCTGGATTCCCGGCGGGAGCTCCGGACGGGCGGCCAGGTCGCCTGCCTGGCCCGGGCGGACGCATACCGGCGGTACTTCAAAGGGACGGTGACGCCGATCCTCGCCGGCGACCCGCCCTTCAACGGCACGGTGGATATCATGACCGGCGATCCCAGAGATTCGGCTGCGGACGTGAAACTCGGTTCGCTCGCCTGCACGGACGGCGTGTTCGCGGGCCAGATCGCCCTGGCTGACCAGTACCGGCAGAAAGGCCAGTTGGTCCATCTGCGCTACAGGAACAGCAAGGGCCAGGACGGCCTCAGCGATCCGTTCCCCCTCACCTTTCCCTTCAGCGATCTCGCGATCGAATACGCCGACCTGTTCAACAACGTCATGGAGGGCCGGGTGGCCGGCGTGTGGGACCCGGACACGAAATCCATGGTCCAGTTCTCCGGGAGCGTCCAGGTCACCCTGACCGCCGCCGACGGCAAGCAGGAAGGCTGGGCGCTGGCGGTGGACGGGAAGGGGCAGTTTGCCAAAACGTACAATTTCCTGCCCGACCAAAGGGTTGTGGCCCGGCTGTCCTGGAACGGCTGGGAGCTGACGTCCGAGGAAATGGTCACCGAATCGGGGCTGGTCTTCTACTGCGCGCCGGCCTACCGCGGTGAACGGGACTACCGGACGATCGACGATCAGGACACCGTCATGACGCGGATGGACGACTACGTCTTTCTGAACTTCGGCCTGTACAACAAGCGGGGCAAGGGGCTCATCCTGCCGGCGGTCAAGGCCAAGTGCGCCATCGTCAAGGCGAACATGGTGAAGGGCTTCAACGGCTGGAACCTCATCGAGAGCTGGGCGTCCGTGCCCGACAGCGGCCGGGACTATGCGTTCAAGCTGCAGACACTCCCGGATCGCCCGGACCAGGCGGCCTGGACCGAGCTGTACGTCTATCGGTGGGCGGAGCCGGGCTCGGTCCGGTACACGGCTCAGCCCACCGACGGGACGAAGAGTGAACCAAAGGACGTGAGCGCCAAAGGCCGCAGCACCACCGGGAAAACCGACAGCCGGAAGACCGCCCGGCCGGCCGACGGCCAGGTCAAGACGCTGCCTGCGGGGAGCGGTCAGCAGAGCCGCAGCGCCACCTCCGCGGCAGGTGTCGAAGAGAAGGTGACGACGCTCGACATCCGCAAGCAGATCCTGGCCGCCATCAACCAGCGGGGCGAGATCATGGCGTTCACCGAGAAAGAGGCGCAGCGATGGCGGGGCATCCGGGCCGATTATCAGGACGTGGACCAGTTCGACCACAACGGCTTCGCCCTGCTCGAGACCAACATGCGCAACAACGGGGCGGCGGTGATCCGGATCCGCGGGGAGTACGAGTACGAGGGCGGCACCTTCATCGCGGCCGCGAGCTTCAATCTCCAGCCGCTGCCGTACAAGACACCGTGGAAACCGGAACGCACAACGCAGTCGCCCCGGACGAAGCGATTCCTGGAACAGAAGATCGACGAGAGCCAGGGCTATACCACGCATCCGGACCTGGATTGAGGCCCATGTGGCGGACGGCTCCGCCGGCTCGACGGGCGCGGCCGCGCCGGGGAGGAGCGGCCGCTACTTCGTCACCAGCTTGAGCAGCGTGCCGGCCGGCAAAGTGGCGTCGAGTTGGACGCCGTTGAGGATCGCCGCCGCCTCGAGCTTGTCCGCGGCCACGCCCAACTGCTGGAACGCCTGGCGCGCGGTGCCCGCCGCCGCGGTTTTCCGGAGCGTCAGCTGGTTCGGCTTGGCGTTGAGCTTCGCGGGATCCGTCAGGTTGTTGAAGCCGGCCATGGTTTGCTTGAACACGGAAAAGTAGCGGTCGAACAGCGACGGGTCGGTGTAGCTGTGGAACACGTAGATGTACTTGTCCTTCTGGATGAAGGACGACGCAACGCGGATGTTCCCCTGCTCCAGCGCGACTTCGGAGACCAGCCGCTGAGCCAGCAGCCCGTTGATCCGGGCGGATTCCGACTGGAGGACGTTGGCCTGGCTCTCCTGGCGGAACGTCTCCGCGGCCGCCGCCGGCGAGGCGCCGGAGGCCATGGAGAACAGAATCACCGCATCCTGCTGCGCGGCGTAGAGCTGCACCTGGGCCGCGGTGTTGTTCACCTTCCAGCCCGACGGCACCGGGAACTGGAACGCGAGCTGGGGATGGTAAAAGGTCTGCCCCTCCACGTAGCCCTGGCGGGGGTCTTCGCCGAAGACGAGTCCCTCGAGGCGGCCGAGGTACCCGTCGCGGTTGGTGACGAACGCGGTGCCCGCCAGCTTGTCCCGCCAGACCTGGGCGTCGCGCTGGATGGCCGCGATCCGGTCCGGAGGGTTGGGGTGGGTGGAGAACCAGCCGGGCAGTCCGCTGCGGTCGGAGCCCGGGTTGAGCCGCTCCAGCGTGACGAACATGTTGGCCATTTGGTTGGCGTCGAACCCGGCCCGGGAGGAGTACTCCACGCCCAGAGCGTCCGCCTGGCGCTCGTCGTCGCGGCTGAACTTCAGGAAGAGCATGCTCAACCCTAATTGGGCGATGCCGGCATACTTCTGGAACGTCTCGGAGAACACGGTGCCGAGGCCCAGCCCGAGCTGGGCCAGTTGGGCCTGGCTATACTGGTGCGCGCTGTGGCGCGCCGCGACGTGGCCGATCTCGTGCGACATGACGCCGGCCAGCTCCGCCTCGTCATTGAGGTAGGACAGCATCCCGCGGGTGAGATACACGTACCCGCCGGGCAGGGCGAAGGCGTTCACGACGTCGCTGTCCACCACCTGGACGGTGTAGGTCAGGTCCGGCCGGTGGCTCAGCGCGCCCAGCTTGTGGCCCAGCGCGGCCACGTAGGCGTCGAGTTCCGGGCTGTTGTACTTGCCGTACGTCTGCAGGATTTCGGGATCGAGCTGCTTGCCCAGGGCGATCTCGTCGGCGGTGGAGATGAGCATCAGCTCCCGCTTGCCCGTGACCGGATTCTTCGCGCAGGACATGCTCCAGATCACCAGGGCGGCCGCCACGACCACGGCGGCGGTTCTCCAAACGATGGAACGACGCATCGCGCACCTCCTGACATGGAATCCGGTTATCTGTTCATAATTATAACACCATCGGTCCCATCACCCTTCCGGGATTGAGCATCCGCCTGCCGGGTGCCGCGCAGGCCAGAACGTGTTTTGCAAAAACATCAGGTCGGCGCACACTCCGAGTCTCATCCGGACTTGGAACTATCTACCCTCACTCGGGTGACCGTGCGTCATGTCGGCTCCGGCCCGACGGTGCGCGGTCGGCGCTCGAAAACCTGCTGCCGCCACATGGCCGCGTATAGGCCGCCGGCGTGGATCAGTTCGTCGTGGCGGCCGGCTTCGACGATGCGGCCCCGGTCCAGCACGTAGATGGTGCCGGCGTGGGCGATGGTGCTCAACCGATGCGCGATCAGAATCACCATGTGCTGCCGGCTGTGCGAGATCTCGCGCAGGGCGTCGGTGATCTCCCCCTCGGTGAGCGAGTCCAGCGACGAAGTGGCTTCGTCGAAAATGAACAGCCGGGGCGCGCGCAGCAGCGCGCGGGCGATGGCGAGGCGCTGCCGCTCGCCGCCGGAAACCCGCAGCCCGCCCTCGCCCAGGCGCGTGTCGAGCCCCTGGTCCGACCGCGCCAGCAACGGGCCCGCCGAGGCGCGACGCAGCACGTCGAGCATCTCGGCGTCGGTGGCCTCCGGCTTCACCAGTTGCAGGTTTTCCCGGATGGTGCCCGAGAAGAGCTGGGCGTCCTGGGCGACGAAGCCGATCTGGCGGCGGACGCGGTTGTAGCGCAGCTCGTTGATGGGGATCCCGTCCACTGACACGACGCCGCCGTTCGGGGCGTAGAGCCCGAGCAGCAGCTTGACCAGCGTGGTCTTGCCGCAGCCCGACGGGCCGGCGAAGGCGATGGTATCGCCGAGCCGCGCCTCGAACGAGATGTGGTCGATGGCGTTGTCGGTCGCCCCCCGGTAACGAAAAACCACATCGTCGAACCGCAGCCGCTCGATTCCGCCGATTTCGACGGGTTCGTCCGGCCGTTTTTCGATGGGCGTCTGCATGAGCCGGTCGAACGCCTGCAGCGAGGCCTCGGATTCGCGGTAGCTCAGGATGACCCGGCCGAGCTGATGGAGCGGGCCGAAGATCGTGTTGAGGATGAGCTGGAACGAGACCAGCTCGCCGGTCGACAGGGCCTGGCGGAAGATGAGCCAGAGCAGGATGAACAGGATCGAGTGCCGCAGGAGATTGATGAGCGAGCCCTGCAGGAAGGCCAGGCCGCGGATCTTGCGGACCTTGTCCATCTCGAGGTCGAAGATCCGCCGGGTGAAGACCTGGAGCCGGCGGATCTCGGGCCAGGTGAGCCCCAGGCTCTTGACCAGTTCGATGTTGCGGAGCGACTCCGTGATCTGGCCGGAGGCGTGCGCGCTCTCGCGGACGATGGTGCGCTGGACGGTCCGGATCCGGTGGCTGAGCAGGCCGGTGAACCCGGCCATGAGCGCGACGCCGATCCCGAAGACCGGGATCAGCAGCCAGTTCTTCGTCACGCCGTACCAGACGATGAAGCCGATGCCCACGGTGGCGGAGTAGAGGATGGTGACGGCCGCGTCCAGGAAGCGCTCGGTGTCGGTGCGCACCTTTTGCAGCAAGCCCATCGTCTCGCCGCTGCTGCGCGCCTCGAGCTCCGCGAACGACAGCCGCAGCGTCTGTTTGAGGCCGTCGTTGAACATCTCCGTCCCGGCCCGGCCCACCACGAGCCGCAGCAGGTATTCCTGGGCGGCGGTGGCGGCGCGGGCGGTCAGGGCGATGGCCACCGCCAGGGCCAGCCAGCCCAGCGCCCCGCGGACGAGCTCCGCCTCGGCGCGCCCGCCGGGATGGAGCACGTAGTCGTCCAGAATCCGGCCGAAGATCAGCGGATCGACGAGCGCCAGCACCTGGGCGATGGCAGCCAGCAGCAGGATCAGCGCGAGAAGCCCGCGGTGCGGCCGGAGGTAGCGCCAGAGAATTCGCATCCGTCACTCCGGATATTCGAAAAATCCGTCTAGGGCGGTCCGGCGCGCGGTCGGGCCTTGCCCGGCGCGGGGCGGCCGTTGCCGCGGCCACCCGCTAGCGGCGGCGGTACACGTCGGTGCTCAGATACTTGAGGCCCGAGTCGCACAGGAGCGTCGCCACGCGGGCCTGCGGGCCCAGCCGCTCGGCCACCTGGAGCGCGGCGATGACGTTGGCGCCGGACGACGTCCCTGCAAAGAGGGCTTCCTCCTTCGCCAGGCGGCGGGTCATCGCCTTCGCATCCTCGGTCGGCACGGCGATGATCTCGTCCACCAGCGCCGGCTCCCAGAGCGGCGGCACGTAGCCGATCCCGACCCCCTCGATCTTGTGGGGTCCCGGCGCGCCACCCAGCAGCACCGACGATTCGGCCGGCTCCACGGCGACGATCCGGACACCCGGGTGGCGGCGCTTCAACACGGCGGCGATTCCGCGCAGTGAAGCCGCCGTGCCCACGCTGTGCACGAAGGCGTCGATCCGGCCCTCGGTCTGCGCCCAGATCTCTTCGCCCAGCGGATGGTACCCCGCGATGGCGTCGTGGTTGTTGAGCTGGTCGGTCCAGAACGTGCCGGGCTCCCGGCTGATCCGGCGGGCAATTTCGATCATGTCCAGGATCAGTTGCTTGGTGGTGAGGCCGCCCTCGCTGGGGACGAGCGTCAGCTCCGCGCCGAGCGCCGCCATGTGGTCGCGCTTTTCGGCGCTGAACGCGTCTGAGGTGACGATCCGGATGCGGTACCCCCGGGCGGCGCACACCAGCGCCAGCGATGTCCCGGTGGAGCCGCCCGTGTACTCGACCACGGTGCCGCCGGGCGCGAGGCGGCCGTCGGCTTCGGCGCACGCGATCACCGCCTGCGCCATCCGGTCCTTCATGCTGCCGGTGGGGTTCTCCCACTCGAGCTTGGCGAACAGGGCCGCGCCGTTGGCGGGGACGATCCGGCGCAGCCGGACCAGCGAAGTGTGGCCGATGGTCTGGAGCACGTCCATGGACGGGACCTCCTGCGAACCACGAGTGGCACGATCAGTCTACCACGCCCGGAGCGGATCCTGTTTGAATCCCTGCGGATTACGATGTATCATTTTTACAGTGTTCGGATTTCGAATCGCATTCAGGAGCAGTCCGATGAAGCCACTGTCAACCGTCTGGATGGGCGCGCTGATGCTGTTAGTGCTTGCCGGCGCCGCCGCGGGCCAGCAGCAAGACGCCCGGGAATGCAAGGACCACCCGCTGTTCACGCGGATGCCCGGCTACTGGATCCACAGTTGCATCGAACGGCAGTTCGACGCATTCGACTTCATTGTGGGCCCGAACAGGAAGACCAACCATGTGGAGGGCCAGTACTGGAGAATCAATTACTACCCCCAGAACAGCCTCAATCCGAAACCCGGCGACCTGCAGATCCAGCGCAACTTTCAAAATGCGGTCCAGAAGCAGGGCGGCAAGGTGGTCTGGACCGAAAAGGCCCAGGACACCTACATGCTCGTCAAGGACGGCGTGGAGGTCTGGGTGAATCTCAGGGCCGAATTCACCGGCAAGTACTTTCTGACCATCGTCCAGAAGCAAGCCATGGTGCAGGACATCGTGGTCGACGCGGCCGCGCTGGCCCAGGGGTTGGCCGCCGAGGGACACATGGCGGTGGAGGGGATCTATTTCGACACCGGCAAGGCGGTGATCAAACCCGAGTCGGCGCAGGCCATCGGCGAGATCGCCGGTCTGCTGAAGTCGGATCCGACCCTCAAGGTGTTCGTGGTGGGGCACACCGACAGCGTCAGCACCGTGGAGGTGAACCTGAAGCTGTCCCAGGACCGGGCCCAGGCGGTGCTGCAGGCGCTGGTGAGCCAGCACGGCATCGATCCCGCCCGGCTCCGGGCGCACGGCTGCGGCCCCTTCGCCCCCGTGGCCACCAACGCCACCGAGGCGGGCCGGGCCAAGAACCGGCGGGTGGAGCTGGTGAAGCAATAACTAGGCACTATCCGCCGCGGGTCCGGCGGATCAGGAGCCAAAAAACCGCAGAAACTTCCGCTCGCCGTCGTCGGTGCCGATGAGGATCAGCTCGGCGCCCGCCGCGAGGGGCGTCGCTGGATCGGGGTTGATGGCCAGGCCGCCGTCGGCCCGGATCGCGATGACGGAACAGTCCGTGGCCGCGCGGATCCCCGATTGGGACAGATTGCGGCCCACCAATGACGCCGGAACCGCCAGGCTGAAGATGTTCAACCCTTCGGCCAGCATCCAGGTGTCCTCGTTGCGCAGGAAGTTGAAGATGGCGTCGGCGCCCAGCGCGGCGTACGACATGACGAAGTCGGCCCCGGCGCGGTGCAGCGTCGAGACGTTGCGATTGAGATTGGCGCGGCTGAGGATCTGCATGTCCGGCCGGAGGCTGCGCAGGTACTTGGTCAGGTAGATGTTGACGGCGTCGTCGTGGGTGGTGATGAGGGCGGCGGGGGTCTTGTCGATCCAGGCCCGCTGCAGCGTGCGGATATCGGCGGCGTCGCCGATGACGTGGTGTTCCTGGTCCTCCACCTGTCGCGGGTTTTTCTCGACGACCCGGTAGGGGCTGCCCCGCTCCTTGAACCGCGCGGCGATCGTGTCGCCCACTCGGCCGCTGCCGACGATCAGGATCGGATCCTGGGTCAGCTCGCGGAGATGGTAGCGGGAGAACTCCGCGTCGAACGCCGCCAGCCCCGCTTCGGCGCCGGCCAGCACGAGGGCGCTGGTGCGGCCGATGCGGCGGTCGGCGCGCGGAATCTCGAACCGTCCCCGCTCCCAGATACCCACAATGCTGAGTCCGAATCGCTCGCGCAGCCGGCTCTCGGCCAGCGTCTGGCCCACCAGCGGGGTGCCCATGGCCGCGAACTCGGCGATCACCAGCTCGTCGAAGCGGCTGATGATGTTGGCGCGGCAGTCGCCGCCCACGGTCCAGGCGGCCAGGGAGCGCCCCAGGATGTCGTAGATCTGGATCACCTTCGTGCTGCCGGCCATCTGCAGGATGTCCACGGAGTGGGGGGAGTCGGCGGTGGTGAGGATGGGGACCTCCTCGCTCAGCTCCCGGACGGTGAAGGCGACGTTGGTGTTGATCTCGTCGCGGCTGGTGGCGACGACGAGCGCGGCGCGGTCGGCGCGCAGCCGGCGGTACGTCTCCGGGTCATCGATGGCCCCCACAGCCACCCGGATGCCCAGGTCGTACAGCTCCAGCGCGTGCTTGAAGTCGTCCACCACGAGGACGTAGTCGCAGCGGTGGGCCTGCAGCTTCTCGATCAGCGCGGCCGTGACCGGATCGTAGCTCGTGATGATGACGTGATCCCGCGTCCCGGGCGGCAGCTCGCGGGGGGCGCGGTTTCTGGCCTCGGCCTCGATCCAGGGTCCGTAAAAAAACTTGATGAACATGAAGGGGAGCAGGGTCAGCAGGAAGATCATCCCGGAGAGGAGCACGACGATGGAGAACGCCTTGCCCAGGTCCGTCGCGAAGGTGATGTCGCCGAAGCCCAGCGTGGACATGACCGTGAGGGTCCAGTACACCCCCGTGATCCAGGAATAATCCTTGCCTTCCGCGGCCATGATGAAATGGAAGATGACGCTGTAGACGGCTACCAGACCCGAGAGGACGAGCATGAAATTGAGCAGCTGGCGGAGGTTGCGCCGGGTGCTGGCCCGCTGAAAAAAATAGCTGACGACGGCGGGATTGAATTTCATGGCCCCTCACCATCTGGGTGGTAATCGATCGAGGTTGTCGGGCAAAACTGATCTTAGAGGCTTTCTCGGTGGCTGTCAATCAACCGAGCGCCCGCTGATGGTTGGGAACGGCCCTCTTCGTCACCGATGACATGACGCACCGCCTTCGACCCGCTTCGCGGGTCGCGTCCATACGATTGTCGGCGCTACAGACCCCGGGCTCGCGCCCGGGGCTATGCGTGCGCGTTGATGAGATTTCCCCTGGTTACAGGTCCAAAATCGCCAGCAAGGAGATTGTCGGCGGGGAAACGACCTGCGGCACGCGGGTCGAATATGGGTAGCCCCGGGTGAAACCCGGGGTCCGGTCCGCCCCGCCGTGGGCCGGGGCGACCCGCCGTGCGGATCTTAAGCAATATCTTTCATCCGGCGGGCATTTACAGTAATCTGTGAGCGCCGACTTTCACGAACCGATGGCGCACCGCGGGACCGATCCGAGGAGTCCGGGCCGGACGCCGCCGGCAAGGAGCAAACCGCCATGCATCCAGCACTCGACTTCCTGAACCGGCCGGGACGGATCCTGGCCATGATCCACGTCGGGGCCCTGCCCGGCACGCCGCAGTACGCCGGAAGTCTGGCGGCGATTCTCGAGCGGGCCGCGGCCGAGGCGGCCGTCTACCGCGCTGCGGGCGTGGACGCCCTGCTCGTGGAGAACATGCACGACGTCCCCTACCTGAACCGCACCGTGGGCCCCGAGATCACCGCCGCCATGACGGTGGCGGCCCAGGCGGCGGCCCGCGCCGGCGGGCTGCCCACGGGCGTCCAGATCCTGGCCGGGGCGAACCGGGAGGCGCTGGCGGCGGCGCTGGCCGCGGGGTGCGCCTTCATCCGGGCCGAGGGTTTCGTGTTCGGCCACATCGCCGACGAGGGTTACATCGACGCCTGCGCCGGCGAGCTGCTCCGCTACCGCCGCGCCATCGGCGCCGAGGCGGTGGCCATTCTGGCGGATGTGAAGAAGAAACACAGCTCCCACGCCGTGACCGCCGACGTCGACATCGTCGAGACCGCCCGCGCGGCGGAGTTCTTCGCCGCCGACGGCGTCATCGTCACCGGCGTGGCCACCGCCCGGGAGACGAACCCGGAGGAACTGGCCGCCGTGCGCGGCGCGGTGGGCGTCCCGGTCTTGGTGGGCTCGGGCGTGACGGAGGCCAACGTGGATCGGTACCTCCCGCACGCCCACGGGCTCATCGTCGGGTCGCACTTCAAGGCGGACGGCCGCTGGGACCGGCCCGTGAACGCCGACCGGGTCCGCCGGTTCATGGACCGGGTGCGCGCACTTCGGGAGCGCGGCCGATGAGGCTCGTCGTCGTCGGCAGTGCCATCCTGGACGTGGCCGTCCGGCCCACTGCGCGGGTGGAGGGGGACACGTCCAACGAGGGCGAGGTCACGCTCGGGGCCGGCGGGGCGGGGCGCAACGTGGCCGAGAACCTGGCGCGTCTCGGCTGCCGGGTCACCCTGGTGACGGACCTGGCCGACGACTTCGCCGGCCGCTATCTCCTGGAGAACATTCGCGGGTTGGGCATCGAGGCGCGGCTGTCCGCGCGGGTGCGCACCGGCGTCTACCTGGCGCTCCTCAAGCACGACGGCTCCCTGGACCGGGGCTTCTGCGGCACCGGCACGGAAGCCATCTCGCCGTTCGACGTGCTCGGCGCGCTGCCCGACCTGCAAGATTTCCATGGCGCGGTCATCGACGCCAACCTGTCGGAGACCACCGTGGCGGCGCTGGCGGAGCGGTGCCGCCGCCTGAAGGTGCCCTACGCGGTGGAGTCGGTGGCCCACGAGCGCGCCCGCCGGGCGCTACCGGCCATCCCGGGCTGCGTCCTCATCAAGCCGGACCGCGCCGAGGCGCGGACGCTCACCGGCCTGCCCTGCGACACCCCGGCCGAGGCGGCCGCGTGCGCCCGGCGGCTCCGCGCCATGGGCGCCGGCACGGCCATCGTCAGTCTGGGCGCGGACGGCTTCCACGTGGAGCACCCGGAGTTCTCCGGCCACATCCCCGCGCTCCCCGCCGTGGTGGCCAACGTCACCGGCGCGGGGGACGCGCTGTTCGCCGTCGCCTTCGCGGCGATCCTGAAGGGCCTGCCGCCCCGGCTGGCGGCGGAGGCGGGACGCCGCGCCGCCGCGCTCACCGTGGCCAGCCCCGCCGCCGTGAGTCCCGCCATCACGCCGGAGCTGCTGGATCCGGCCGGATTGAATCCGACGACGGACGGAGGGCGCCCGTGAAATTCAACGAGGACCTGATCCACATCACCGCCGAAGTGGAGGAGACGCAGCAGACGCACCGCCCCGTGGTGGCGCTGGAGTCCACGGTCATCGCCCACGGCTTGCCGTACCCCGACAACGTGGCCGCCGCGCTGGAGATGGAGGAGGCGGTCCGGACCGAGGGCGCCGTGCCGGCCACCCTGGCGGTGATGGACGGCCGGTTGCGGGTCGGCCTGACGCCGGCCGAGATCGAGCGCCTGGCCTGCGGCCGCGAGCCGGTGGCCAAGCTCTCGCGCCGCAACCTGGCCGTGGCCGTGGCCGGGGGCGGACTCGGGGCCACCACCGTGGCCGCCACGATCATCGGGGCGTGGGCGGCGGGGATCCCGGTGATGGCCACAGGCGGCATCGGCGGCGTCCATCGCGGCGCTCCGCAGACGTTCGACATCTCCGCCGACCTGGCGGAACTGGCCCGCTACCCGGTGATCGTGGTGTGCGCGGGCGCCAAGAGCATCCTGGACCTGCCACTGACCCGCGAGCTGCTGGAGACCCTCGGCGTGCCGGTGCTGGGCTACGGCACCGACGAGTTCCCGGCGTTCTACAGCCGCACCTCCGGCCTCGCCGTGGACGGGCGGGTGGATACGCCCGAAGACGTGGTCCGGGTGATCGAGGCGAAACGGGATCTGGAACTGGACGGGGGCGTGCTGGTGGTGAACCCCGTCCCGGAGGCGGACGCGCTGGACGCGGCCGTGGTCGCCGCGGCCGTCGAGCGCGCCCAGGCGGAAGCGGACGCCCGGGGGATCCGGGGCAAGGACCTGACGCCCTTCCTGCTGGCCCGGGTGGCGGCGCTCACGGGCGGAGCGTCGCTGGCGGCCAACCGGTCGCTGCTGCGCCACAACGCCCGGCTGGCCGGCCGCCTCGCCGTGGCCCTGCACAACCATTTCAGGGAGGAGGATGATTGGTGATGCACACACCCTATCAGATCCGGATTGTGGTTGTCGTTCTGACGTTGGCTCTGGCTGGGTGGTTCGCCCCGGCGCAGGAGTCGCTGAATCCGCTGCTCCAGCCTTACCTGGCCGCATACGAGATCCCGGCCCTGGCCGCGGCGGTGGTGCAGGACGGGCAGGTGATCACCGTCGGGGCCGTGGGCACGCGCCGATGGGGCGAGGCGATACCGGTGACCCTGGACGACCGGTTCCACCTGGGGTCGGACACCAAGGCCATGACCGCCACCATGGCCGCGATCCTGGTGGAGCGCGGCAAGCTCCGCTGGGACTCCACCATCGGCGAGGTGTTCCCTGAGCTCGGCGACACGGCCGATCCCGTCTTCAAGGCGCTGACGGTGGAGCGGATGCTCTCGCACACCAGCGGGCTCCCCAGCGACAACCTGTCGCAGGACGCCAAGCCCTACCTGGACCTCATCGTCAACGTGGACGGCTACCCCCCGGGCAACCTCGATGACATCCGGGCCTGGCTGGTGGGGAAGTGGGCGGCCCTGCCCATGTCCGGCCGGCCAGGCGTCCGCTTCGAATACTCCAATCTCAACTACACCATCGTGGGCGCCATGATCGAGCGCCTGGCGGGGCGGAGTTGGGACGAGCTGATCGTCGAGTGGATCTTCGAGCCGCTGGGTCTCCACACGGCGGGCCTCGGGCCGCAATGCACCCTGGGCCGCGTGGACGCTCCCCTGCCGCACGCTGTCATCGGCGGCAAGATCAAGCCGATCCTCGCCGGTCCCATGGCGGACAACCCGGTGGTGATCGGCCCCGCGGGGATCGCCCACATGTCGGTGCTCGATTTCGCCCGCTGGGCAGGCTGGAACGCCGGCGAGGGGAAACGCGGCCCTGCGCTCGTGAGGCCGGAAATCCTGAAGAAGCTCCACACCATGGTCGCGGAGATGCCGCCGGCCAAGGACGCGCCCATCGGCACGCCCCCTTCGGGCCGGTACGCGTTCGGCTGGGGGGAGATGCGGCTCGAGGGCTACCCCAATCCGCTCATCTTTCACGGCGGCTCCAACGGCATGAACATCGCCCGGATCCTGTTCGATCCGGCCGCCGACTTCGCCGTGGTCATCCTCACGAACATCGCCACGCCGAAGTGCGACGGCGCGCTGAAGGTGCTCACACGGGAGCTCATCGACAAGTACGCCGGACGAAGCTCCCGGCCGGCCGCTCAACCGTAGCCGGCGACACGGCGCGGAGGCTCCGGCCGCCGGGGGCCCAGCCATTCTTTCCGCTTGTGTTCCGGCGGAACCTTCTCTATGCTGCCCGTCTTCGCGGAACGGCGGCCGATCCGCGACCTTCAACCAGGAGAAAGAGCCATGAACGCAGTCCGACTGATGGTGATGGGCATACTGGTGTTGCTGGCGGCCGTCGTGCCGCTGCGGGCGCAGGACGACACGCCTGGCGGACAGGACCATCCGCTGCTGTCGCGCATGCCCGGATATTTCATCGAGAACTACGACCAGAAGGATTTTGATCGCTTCGAATTCGAAGGCAAGGACGCCGAGCCGATCCCCGTGGAAGGGCGCAAGACCTTCATCAACTACCGACCTCGGGAAGGCGCCGCGGTCCCGTCTCCGTTGCAGATTGTGCGCAACTATCAGAACGCCATCACCCGGGTCGGCGGCGTCGTGGTGTCCCAGTACGTGGATTCCGTGGGTGGTCAAACCACCCTCAAGCTGGTGCGGGGGACGAGCGAGATCTGGATCAAGGTGGGTGTGGGCGATAGCGGGCAGAACTACCAGTTGAACATCATCGAGAAGGCGGGGATGCAGCAGGAGATCGTCGCCAGCGCCGACATCTGGAAGGGCGACCTCCATGACACGGGTCACGCCGCCGTCTACGGCATCCACTTCGATACCGACAAGGCCGAGATCAAGCCCGGATCGGAGAAGTCGCTCGAGGAAATCGTCCGGCTGTTGAAGCAGGACCCGAAGTTGACCTTGCTGGTCGTCGGCCACACCGACTCGACCGGGGAGATCCCGCACAACATGGCCCTGTCGGAGGCGCGGGCGAAGGCGGTGGTGGCGGCGCTCACCGGAACGCACGGGATCACCGCGGCGCGGCTGTCCGCGTTCGGCTGCGGCCCGCTGGCGCCGGTGGCATCCAACGACACCGACGAGGGGCGCGCGAAGAACCGCCGTGTGGAGCTGGTCAAGCGCTAGGCGCCGGGCCCCATTTTTATTATGATGTGTTAGGGCGAGGTCGGCTCACGGCGGCAACCAGCCGTTCGGTTCGAGCGTGTTCCATGCAACCGCATCGAATGGTATTATTTAAATAATTGAATTAATTGATAATGCCATTTGTTCACAAATAAACATTTAAGTACTTGACTATTTTTTGATCGGTGATATTCTGGGCCCCGTTCGAACGCGGAGCGAGGAGATAATTTATGCCGAGCAGATACTGGCTGAATCGGGTGATCGCCGCGACGGCCGTGATGGCCGGGCTTCTTCTGGCGGGCTGCGGATCGCAGCCGGCGCCGCCGCCGGCGGGTCCGCCCGAAGTGGCCTTTGTGACGGTTCAGACCGAGCGGGTGGTGCTCACCACCGAAATGCCCGGCCGGACGTCCGCCTACCTGGTGGCCGAGATCCGGCCGCAGGTCAACGGCCTCATCCAGAGCCGCCTCTTCCGGGAAGGCGCCTACGTCCAGGAAGGCGAGCTGCTGTACCAGATCGATCCCGAGCCGTATCAGGCGGCCTACGACCAGGCCAAGGCCGCCCTCGGCGCGGCGGAGGCGGAGCTGGCCGTGGCCGAGGCGAACCTGCCGGCGCTCCGCTCCCGGGCCGAACGCCTCCAGGGACTCGTGGCCATTCATGCCGTGGGGCAGCAGGACTACGATGACGCCAGCGCCGCGCTCCGCCAGGCCGAAGCCAATCTGGCGGCGCGGCGGGCGGCCCTGGAGATCAGCCGGACGGCCGTCGAGAGCGCCCGGATCAACCTCGCCTACACGCCCATCAAGGCGCCCATCTCAGGGCGCATCGGCAAATCCAACGTCACCGTGGGCGCCATGGCGACGGCGTACCAGCCGGTCCCCCTGGCGGTCATCCAGCAACTGGATCCCATCTACGTGGATGTCACCCAGGCCAGCGCGGATCTCCTGCGACTGCGGCGCAACCTCGAGGAGGGCCGCCTCTCCAACGGCATCTCCCGCAACAAGGTGCAACTCATCCTGGAGGACGGCGCCACCTACGCACAGGAGGGCACCCTGCAGTTTCGCGATGTGACCGTGGACCCGACCACGGGCTCGGTGACGCTGCGGATGGTCTTCCCCAATCCCAAGCAGATCCTGCTGCCCGGCATGTTCGTGCGGGCGGTCGTCGAGGAAGGGGTGAGCGAGCAGGCGCTCTGCGTAACCCAGCAGGGGGTCACCCGCGATCCGAAGGGCAAGCCCGTCGCCTGGATCGTGAACGCCGCGGGCAAGGTGGAGCAGCGGGCCCTGACGCTGGACCGCGCGCTCGGCGACAAGTGGCTGGTCACCGCGGGTCTGGCGGCGGGTGACCGCGTGATCGTCGAAGGGCTGCAGAAGGTGCGGCCCGGCATGGCGGTCAAGGCGCTGCCTTTCGGTGCGCCGCCGGCGGGTCCGCCGGGTGACGACGCCAACCCGCCGGCCGCCGCGCCGAAGCAGTAGGGGGAGTCCATGCTGTCCAGATTTTTCCTCGACCGGCCGGTCTTCGCCTGGGTCATCGCCATCGGCATGATGCTGGGCGGCGGCCTGGCGATCTACAACCTGCCCATCTCCCAGTATCCGCCCATCGCCCCGCCGTCCATCTCCATTTCCGCGGTCTTCCCCGGCGCGTCGGCCAAGACCGTCGAGGACAGCGTGGTCCAGATCATCGAGCAGAAGATGACGGGCCTCGACCGGATGCTGTACATGTCCGCCACCAGCGACTCGTCGGGCACCGGCACTCTGACGCTGACCTTCGCGCCGGGCACCGATCCGGACCTGGCCTGGGCGAAGGTGCAGAACAAGCTCCAGCTCGCGCTGCCCATGCTGCCGGAGGACGTGCAGCGCCGGGGCGTCACGGTCAGCAAGTCCACCCGGAACTATCTGATGATCGTCGGCCTTCGGAGTGAGAGCGCCGACCTGGACCAGCACGATCTGAACGACTACTGCGCGTCCCAGATCCAGCCGTCGCTGGCCCGCGTGCCGGGCGTGGGCGAGGTGGAGGCGTTCGGATCCCAGTACGCCATGCGGATCTGGCTGAACCCCGACCGGCTCACCAAGTACAACATGACCACGAGCGACGTGGTGCTCGCGGTCCGGGCGTACAACGTGGAGGTTTCCGCCGGCCAGTTCGGCGGAATGCCGGCGGTTCCCGGCCAGCGCCTCAACGCGTCCATCATCGTGCAGTCCCTGCTCAAGACCCCTGAGGAGTTCGCCGCCATCCCGCTGCGCATCAACCCCGACGGGTCGGTGGTGCGGGTCCGGGACGTGGCGCGCACCGAGTTGGGGACCGAGTTCTACGACGTCATCTCCAAGCACAACGGGATGCCGATGGCCGGCTTGGCGGTCCGCCAGGAGCCGGGCGCCAACGCCCTGGACACCGCCGACGCGGTCAAGGCCAAGATGGAGGAGCTGTCGCGGTACTTCCCCGCCGGCATGAAGTCAGTCTACCCCTACGACACGACGCCCTTCGTGAAGGTTGCCATCTGGGAAGTGGTCAAGACGCTCGTCGAGGCGATCGTCCTGGTGTTCCTCATCATGTACCTGTTCCTGGGCAACCTGCGGGCCACCCTGATCCCCACCATCGCCGTGCCGGTGGTGCTGCTGGGCACCTTCGGCGTGCTGGCGCTGTTCGGGTTCTCCATCAACATGCTCACCATGTTCGCCATGGTCCTGGCCATCGGGCTGCTGGTGGACGACGCCATCGTCGTCGTCGAGAACGTGGAGCGCGTCATGAGCGAGGAGGGGCTGTCGCCGCGCGACGCCACCCGCAAGTCCATGGGCGAGATCACCAGCGCACTGGTGGGCATCGGCCTCGTGCTCTCGGCCGTCTTCGGTCCCATGATGTTCTTCCCCGGCTCCACCGGGGTCATCTACCGCCAGTTCTCCATCACCATCATCTCCTCGATGATGCTGTCGGTGGTCGTGGCGTTGATCCTGACGCCCGTGCTTTGCGCCTCGCTCCTCAAGCCCGTGGCCAAGGGGCACGAGGCGGCCGAAACCGGCTTCCGCCTGTTCCGGCCGTTCTTCCTCTGGTTCGACCGCGGTTTCAACTTCCTGCGGGAGCAGTACCAGTCGCTGGTGGGGCACATCCTGCGGGTCAAGGCGCCCTACCTCATCCTGTTCGTGCTCATCGTCGCGGCCATGGGCTACTACTTCATGCGGATGCCCACGTCGTACCTGCCCGACGAGGACCAGGGGATGATGATGGCCATGGTCCAATTGCCCCCCGGGTCCACCTTGGAGCAGACCGAAGAGGTGATGACGCAGCTCCGGCACCACTTCCTGGTGGAGCAGAAGGAGGCCGTGGAATCCTGCATGACGATCACCGGGTTCAGCATGGCCGGCCGCGGCCAGAACCAGGGCATGTCGTTCATCAAGCTGCGGGACTGGGAGCTGCGCGACCGGCCGGACCTGAAGGTGAAAGCGGTGGCCGGCCGCGCCATGGGCGTGTTCGCCGGCTACCGGAACGCCCTGGCATTCGCGTTCCCGCCGCCGGCGGTGGTGGAGCTCGGCCAGGCCAAAGGATTTGACTTCATGCTGCAGGACCGCGGCGGGCTCGGCCACGCCCGGCTGATGGAGGCCCGCGGCCTGCTCATGATGCAGGCCATGCAGGATCCGCGGTTGTCGACAGTCCGGCCCAACGGCCTGCCCGACGTGCCCCAGTACAAGGTGGACACGGACTGGGAGAAGGCCGGCACCCTCGGGGTGAGCGTGTCCTCCATCCAGGCCACCATCGCCACGGCCTTCGGCAGCGCCTACGTCAACGACTTCATCCAGGGCGGCCGCGTCAAGCGGGTGTACGCTCAGGCGGACTCAGCCTTCCGCATGCTGCCGAGCGGGCTGGAGCGCCTCTACGTCCGCAACAACCTGGGCGAGATGGTGCCCGTCTCCGCACTGGCCTCGGGGCGGTGGATCTACGACTCGCCCCGGCTGGAGCGGTACAACGGCTTTCCGGCGCTGAACTTCCTCGGCGAGGCGGCGCCCGGCCGGAGCTCCGGCGAGGCCATGCAGGCCATGGAGGAAATCGTGGCGAAGCTGCCCCAGGGTTTCGGCTATGACTGGACCGGCCTGTCGTACCAGGAGCGCATGGGCCAGGCCCAGACCGGACTGTTGTACACGTTCTCCATCCTGGCCATCTTCCTGGTCCTGGCGGCCCTGTACGAGAGCTGGACGATCCCCATCTCCATCCTGTTCGCCCTGCCGCTGGGGGTCATCGGCGGCGTGCTGGCGTCCACCTGGCGCGGCCTGCCCAACGACGTCTACTTCCAGATCGGCCTGCTCACGGTGCTGGGCCTCACCACCAAGAACGCCATCCTGATCGTCCAGTTCGCCAAACTGCGGGTGGCGCAGGGGACCGGTCTCATCGAGGCCACCCTCGAGGGCGCCAGGCTTCGGCTGCGGCCCATCGTGATGACGTCGCTGGCGTTCGGCTTCGGAGTTCTGCCCCTGGCCATGGCCGTCGGCGCGGGCGCCGGCGCCCAGCAGGCCATCGGCACCAGCGTGCTGGGCGGCATGATCACCGCCACCTTCCTGGCCATCTTCTTCATTCCGCTTTTCTATGTGCTGGTGGTCCAGATCTTCGGCCGGAAAACGAGCCGCCGGGCCGTGTCCCACGCGCCGGATGAGCTCCAGCCGCAGGAGGAATAGCATGATGAACCGAATCCTCATACTCACGGTGGGACTGGCCCTGCTCCTCTGCGGCTGCCCGAAGCGGCAGGCGTACGAACAGCCGGCTCCGCCGGTGCCGGCCGCCTGGCCGGAGCCGGCCGCCGGCGCGGCCGTGACCGGGACCGGCGCGCCCGCCGCCGCCGAGCTCGGCTGGCGGGAGTTTTTCACCGACCCGAAGCTTCAATCCGTCATCGGACGGGCGCTGGAACACAACCGCGACCTCCGAATCGCGGCACTGAACGTCGACAAGGTCCAGGCTCTGTACCGGATTCAGCGCGCCGCGCAGTACCCCACGGTGAGCGCGGCCGCCGCCATCGACGCCTACCGCGTGCCGAAAAACCTGTCGGGCGCCGACGAGTCGGAGATCGTCGCCCAATACACCCTGAGCCTCGGCGCCACCGCGTGGGAGATCGATTTCTTCGGGCGCATCCGCAGCCTGAAGGAGCAGGCGCTGGAACAGTACCTGGCCACGGAGCAGGCCCGCTCGGCCACCCAGATCTCGCTGGTGGCCGCCGTGGCGGCCAGCTACCTGAGGCTGGCGGCGGACCAGGAGAACCTGCGGCTGGCCAAAGCCACCCTCGACGCCCAGCAGAAGGCGTATGAGTTGATCCGCAGCAGCCGGGATTTCGGCATCGCCTCCGACCTGGATGTGCACGAGGCGCAGTCCCTGGTTGAAGCCGCCCGCGTGGACATCGCTCGCTACAACGGCCTCATCGCCCTGGACCGGAATGCGCTCGACCTGGTGGTGGGCGCGCCGGTGCCGCCCGACGAGCTGCCCACCGAGCTCGACGCGGTGGCCGACTTTCGGGAATTAGCCGCCGGGCTGCCCTCTGACGTGCTGCTCCGCCGGCCCGACATCCGGGCGGCCGAGCACCAGCTGCGGGGCGCATACGCCAACATCGAGGCGGCCCGCGCGGCGTTCTTCCCGCGGATCACCCTGACCGCCGGCGTCGGGCTGACGAGCAGCGACCTGGCCGACTTGTTCAAATTCGGTTCCCGCTCCTGGAATTTCGTGCCCCAGGCGGTGCTGCCCATATTCGACTGGGGCACCCGCCAGGCCAACTACCAGGTGTCGCAGGCGGACCGGGACATCGCCGTCGCCACGTACGAATCGGCCATCCAGTCGGCCTTCCGCGAGGTCAGCGACGCACTCAGCCTGCGGGCCACCCTCGTGGAACAGCAGGCCGCGCAGGAGGCCCTGGTCCACACCCTGGAGGCGACCTGCCGTCTGGCCGAGGCCCGGTACAATGCGGGCATCGACGGCTACCTGAACGTCCTGGTGGCGCAGCGGGCGCTCTACAACGCCCAGCAGGGACTGGTGAGCGTCCGCCTGGCCCGCCGGGCCAACCTGGTGGCGACATACAAGGCGCTGGGCGGCGGCCTTGAGCCGGGACCGTCCACTCCCTGACCGTCGCGCGGCGGCGGCGAGTGACAAGGATAACGGTATGCGCGATCAGCATCTGCAGGCCATCATCGACAAGCTCGACGAGCAGTTCCCGGACTATGACCACACAGCCATCCGGCTCGTCGTGGAGCTGTCCAACACCTACCACATCCTGACGTCCGTCATGGAGCGGGCGTTCGCCAAGTACAAGATCACACCCCAGTCCATGGACGTGCTGACTCTCCTCTACATGAAGCGCGGCCAGGAGTGCACCCTGGGCGAGATAGGCGAACTCTTGCTGGTCAGCCCGGCCAACGTGACCGGCCTGGTCCAGGGGTTGGTCCGGAAAGGCCTCGTGGGGCGGCGCGAGGATCCTCAGGACCGGCGGAAGCGCCTGGCGGAGATCACGCCCCAGGGGATCGCCCTCATGGAGGACTTCCTCCCCAAGAGCGCCCGGTTCCTCCAGGACGTGTTCGCGGCCGTCTCGCCCGAGGACAAGCGCCGGCTCTGCGCGCACCTCCGGCAGATCGCCGACCTGCTGATGCCGTATTGGGAAAAACGCATCCTGCCGGAGCTGGAAGGGCCGTAACGCGCCGCGCATCCGGCGGGATCATTGTGGTGGAACGACAGCGATGATGCCGATGCCAAGTCCCGACACATCGACGGGCGGATACCGCCGGGAGACGGTCTGCCTGCTGCTTGCGGCTGTCCTGCTGGGCGCCATGGTCCGGTTCTCGGGCCTGACCGAGCGCGGGCTGGCTGAAGACGAGGTGAACAAGCTCCAGGCCGTGCGGCAGTACCAGCGGGGCGATTTCACCGGCAACGCCGAGCACCCCATGCTCCTCAAGAGCCTCATCCTCGTGTCGGTCACCGCGGCCGACCTCTGGAACCGCTGGGGCGCCGGGGCGAACGGCGGCGGCTTTGTCACCGACGAGGTGGCCGTCCGCATTCCCAACGTCCTGGCGGGCACCCTGACGGTCATCCCGCTGTTTCTGGTGGGCGCCGCGTTCTTCTCCCGGCGGGTGGGCCTGTTGGCGGCGTTCCTGTGGGCCGTCGGCGTCCATGCGGTGTTCATCAACCAGATGGCCAAGGAAGACACGCTGCTGGTGTTCTTCCTGCTGTGGGGCATCTATTTCCACTGGCGGATGAAGACGACGCCGGATGAGGCTGCGCGCCGGAAGCGGCTGTTCTACCTGCTGTCGGCCGCGTGCTTCGGCCTGCTGCTGGCGAGCAAATATTTCCCCCACTTCTGGGGGGTGACGCTCCTGTTCTTCTGCCTCCACCGCCGAGTCAACCCCGGGCTGTATCCGCCGGACCGCTACGGGGGGCGGGAGCTGCTGCGCTACGTCGCGGTGATGGGCGCCGTGTTCCTGCTGGCCAATCCCGCGATCCTGCATCCCGCGGTGCTGGCGCACATCTTCTCCTACACGGGCCAGGCCACGGTCACGCACCACGGCTACGTCATGTTCGACCACCTGTTCCCCAACAGCATCGCCCTGACGCCGTTCGGCGGCACGCCGTGGTACTTCTACCTGCTGTCCCTGGCCGTGAAGCTGCCGCCGCTCGTGCTGCTGGCGTTCGTCGGCGGCACGGCGCTGTGCGTGCGGCGATGGCGGGCGGCCGGCCCCATGTTCGTCCTGCTCTGGCTGCTGTTTTGGCTGGTGCCCTTTTCGATCGTCGGCGTGAAGTTCCTGCGCTACCAGTTGAGCCTCATGCCGGTGGTGTATCTTGCGGCGGCGTTCGGGGCGTTCGCCGCGGCCGAGTGGATCGCCGCGCGCTGGTCCCGCTCCGCCTCCCTGGTCTACCGGTGGATCCCCGAGACCGCGCTGACCGTCCTGTTGGTGCTGGTCTCGCTGGCGGCCCTGGTCGCGGCCCATCCGTTCTATGCCCTCTACGTCAACACGATCGGCGGCGGGGCGGAGCGGGCCGCCTATTACTTTCCCCATGACGAGTGCTACGACCTGCGGCTGCGCGAGGCGATCGCCGGCACTCTGCGGCAGGCGCCCCCGGGCAGCATCATGGTTGGTGAAACCCCGGCCGTTTTCAGCTATTATCTCAAGCGGTCCGGACGCCGGGACCTGCGGGTGGTGAATTTGTCCGACGCCCGCTTCGCCCTGCCGGTGACGGCGCCCCGTTTCGTCTTTCTGCAGCCCGGCCGGATCTATTACGAGAACGTGGCGTTCCACTCCCGGTTGTGGAACCGGGAGGAGGACCTGCTGAGCGTCCGGATCGACGGGCGGCCCATGGTGCGGGTGTTCCGGCTCGACGGAACGGAATTCGGCGAGATCGTGGCGGCTCGCGACACGGCCCCGCCCCGCGTCCAGGTGCCGCTGGAGATGTATTTTCTCACGGCGGACTGACCGCCGCGACTTCATCCGGCTGCGCCCGCCGGGGCGGCCGGCACAAGGATGCGCGTGATGAACCAATCGACAGCCCCCGCGGTTTCCATCGTCGTTCCCTTCCACAACGAGGAGGTGAACATCCCGCTGCTCTACGAGGAGATCACCCGGGTCATGGCCGGGATCACCGCCGCGTACGAGCTGATCTTCGTCGACGACAAGAGCACCGACGGCTCCGTGGGCGCCATCCTCGCCCTGGTCCGCCGCGACCCGCGGGTGGTCTGCGTGAAACTGCGGCGCAACCACGGCCAGACCGGCGCCTTGGCGGCGGGCTTCGACCACGCCCGCGGGGAGATCGTCATCAGCATGGACGGCGACCTGCAGCACGACCCCGCCGACATCCCGGCCCTGCTGCAGCCGGTCCGGGAGGACGTGTGTGACATCGCCAGCGGCTGGCGCAAGGAGCGGATCGATCCGTACCTGTCCCGCAAGCTGCCGTCGCGCATCGCCAACTGGATCATGGCCCGTTTCTCCGGCCTCGACATCCACGACTTCGGGACCACGTTCAAGGCGTACCGGCGGGACATCCTCTCCCAGATCCGGCTCTACGGCGACCTGCACCGGTTCATCCCGGCGCTGGCGCTGGCGTACGGGGCCCGGGTGCGCGAGGTGCCCATCAACAGCCGGAAGCGGCAGCACGGCCGCTCGCACTACACCATCATGCGCACGTTCCGGGTGATGTTCGATCTGATCACCATCCGCTTCCTGCTCAAGTACATCACCCGGCCGCTGCACTTCTTCGGCCGGCCGGGCTTCCTGTGCCTGTTCGGCGGGATCGGCACCGGGCTGTTCCTGGTGGCCAAGAAGCTGCTGCTGGGCGGCGACGTGTTCACGCAGCACGCGCCCCTGCTGATGTTCGCCGTGCTGCTGGTGCTGGCCGGCGTGCAACTGGTCTGCTTCGGGCTGCTGGGCGAGATGCTCACCCGCGTCTACTTCGAGTCCAGCCAGCGCACCATCTATGCCGTGGAGAAGGTGATCCGCCACGGCGATCCGCTGGCGTCCCCCGGCGCCGAGGCCGGCGGAGAGGCGGGTGGGGGGACGGCCTGAATGTTTCCGGCGACGTCTGATCCGGAGCGCGCCGGCTGGTTTGCCGGTCGGCGGCCTACCCGGCCCGGCGGCCGGATGCACCCCGACTGGTGAGGCGAGCGGACCGATGCGACGCACCCGTGGCAGAGTGCTGCGGCTGGGATTGGCGGCCGTGATCCTGATGGCGGCCTGCCCCGTCTGGGCCGGCGCCGCGGGACCGGTGCGGATCACGGTCCGGTTCGCGCTCCCTTCGGGGGAACTGCAGCCACTGCCCGGAGCCACCGTGACCCTGCAGCCGGATGCCCGGGAGCGGCCGCTGCAGAGCTTCACCGGCGACGACGGGTGCGTGGAGTTCGCCGATGTGGCGGCCGGTGCATACGTCGTTCAGGCGGCGATGGACGGGTTCGTGACCACCCGCCGCAAGGTCGCCGTGCTCCGGGATCAGGCGCTGGACGTGGAGCTGACGCTGCCGCTGGAACAGCTCGCCGCCTCCGTGGACGTGGTGGCCGATAGCGAGCAGGAGCAGGTCCGGCAGCCGACGCTGCCGGCGGAATTGCGCGAGGAGCTGCTCCGCACGGCGCCCCTGGTGAACGAGAAATTCCAGGACGCGCTGCCACTGCTGCCCGGAGTGATCCGCGGGCCCGACGGCCTGCTGAACCTGAAGGGGGCGCGGGCGAGCCAGAGCGGCCTGCTGGTCAACTCGGTCAACGTGACCGATCCGGTGACCGGCCAGTACGCCATGGAGCTGCCCATCGAGGCCATCGAGAGCGTGAAGGTGCACGCCAACCCTTATGCGGCCGAATACGGCAAGTTCACCGGCGCCGTCACCACCATCGAAACCCGGCGGGGCACCGACACGTTCAAGTTTCTCCTGACGAACTTCATGCCGCGGCTGCGCTGGGTGGACGGGAGTGTCCGCGGCTTCGAGTCGTTCACGCCGCGGCTGGCCCTGGCCGGACCGCTGGTGCGCAACCGCGTCTGGTTCACCCAGCATCTCGAGTACCGCTTCATCCTGACCGACGTGCCCTCGCTGCCGGAACCGAACAACGTCACCCAGCTCGAGACTTTCGACTCCTTCACCCGCATCGACTGGGACCCCAGCGATACGCACGACGTCACGGCGGTGCTGTCCATCTACCCCCAGAACCTGAAGTACGTCAACCTGGACACCTTTCACCCGCCCGCGGTGACCCCCAACTACCGCCAGCGGGGCTACTTCTTCGCGTTCGCCGACCGGATGATCCTGAACCTGAACGCACTGGTGGAGTCCTCCTTTTCGGTCAAGCAGCTGGACGCCCACGTCTGGGGCCAGTCGCTGGACTCCATGACGATCACCCCGGAGTCGTGGCGCGGGGCGTTCTACAACACCCAGGACCGCTTCAGCCGCCGCTTCGAATGGGCGCAGACCCTGACTCTGAACCAGTCCCGCTGGCACGGGCTGCACAACCCGAAGTTCGGCTACGTGATCTCGCACTCCGGTTTCGACGGCACCGACCGGAGCCGGGAGGCGGTCATCCGCCGTGCCGACGGCACGCTGTTCCAGCGGTTCGAGTTTCTCGGGGCGGGAGCGCTGTCGCGGAAGGTGACCGAGTGCACCGCCTTCGCCCAGGACCGCTGGCAGATCGGGGCGCCGCTCACGCTGGACGCCGGACTGCGGCTCGACTGGGATTCGCTGGACGATCGGTTTCACGTCGCGCCCCGGGCCGGATTCGCCTGGCTGCCCTTCCCGAAGGACCCGCGCACGGTGATCCGGGGCGGCCTCGGCGTCTTCTATGACAAGATCCCCCTCAACGCCGGCGCCTTCACCCAGTACCAGCAGTTCCGGGTGACCAACTACGCCGCCGACGGAGAAACGGTGACCGCCGGGCCGGTCACGTTCGCCAACATCCTGAGGGGCGATCGGCTGGACAACGCCTACTCCCTGACCTGGAACGTGGAATTGGACCGGGAAATCACCCGCGGGCTCTGGGCGCGGGCCGGCTACCAGAACCGCGAGCAGCGGAACGACCTGGTGATCGATCCGGTGGACGGCGAGACGCCGGCCCTGGTGCTGAGCAATCGGGGCAGCTCCAGTTACAAGGAGTGGCTCTTCAGCCTGCGGTACCGCTTCCGCCAGGCGGACGAGGTGACCGTCTCCTACGTGCGCTCGTCGGCGGTGGGCAACCTCAACGCCTTCGAGCTGTACTTCGGCAACTACCACTACCCCGTCATCCGGACGGACGAGGTGGGGCCGCAGCCGTTCGACGTGCCGAACCGATTCCTCGTCACCGGGGTCGCCAACCTGCCGTACGGTTTCATCCTGGCGCCGCTGCTGGAGATCCGCGACGGCTTCCCGTACTCCCTGGTGGACGAGGAGCAGCGCTTCGTCAGCGCCCGCAACCGCGGCGGCCGCTTCCCGCTGTTCGCCTCGCTGGATTTCACGCTGATGAAAAAGGTGGACATCAAGTTCCGGAACCGTGTGTATCGCACCCAGATCGGCGTTAAGATCTACAACCTGACGAATCACTGGAATCCCCGCGACGTCCAGAACAACGTGGACAGCCCCGCCTTCGGCACCTTCTACAACAGCGTGGGCCTGCAGTTCCGCGGCAAGTTCGAAATCGATTTTTAAACCGTATCCCCACCGACGATCGCTTCGTCCGCCACCCCGTTCGAAAACCCACCGGGAGTTATCGGTAGGCTGGGTGCTGTTCCTACACATCCGGCAGGGACAGTGTCCGGCCGTCACCACCGTGCGCCGCCTGCGCGGGGGAGGGGACTCCATATCGCATCCCCTAACTTTTTTGAAACTTCTTTCGGCTTTACTGAATCAACAGTAAAATAGACATGCAAAAACAACTGTCGCAAATCAAATCAGGAGAGGTTCTATGGACCTAATGGAATTGCTTCTCAACACGGGGGGCGGCGGGGCCATCGGCCAGATCGCCCAGCAGTTCGGATTGCAGGAGAACCAGGCGCAGTCGGCGGTGGCCAGCCTGCTGCCGGCGCTGCAGGCGGGGCTCTCCCGCAACATCCAGCAGGAGGGCGGGCTGGACAGCCTGTTCCAGGCGCTGGCCGGCGGCGGCCACCAGCAGTACCTCGACAACCCGGGCGTCCTGGGCTCGGCCGACAACATCATGGATGGCAACGGCATTCTGGGGCACATCCTGGGCAGCAAGGACGTGAGCCGGGCCGTCGCCGCCCAAGCGTCGCAGCAGACCGGCATCGGCACCGAGATCCTGAAAAAGATGCTGCCCATCGTGGCCAGTCTGGTGATGGGCTCGCTGAGTCGCCAGACCAACGCGCCGGCCGCGCCACAGTCGCCGTTCGGCCAGGCCGGCGGCGGGATGGATATCCTGTCCTCGATCCTGGGCGGCGGTGACGACAGCTCCGCCGGCGGCCTGATGGGGATGCTGGGCAAACTCTTCGGCGGCTAGTCCGCCGGATCCGGACAAGACCATCCGGACGGCCGCCCGTGCGGCCGTTGACAGTTTATTTCATCACAACCTGCAAGGAGGCATTATGGCTTTAACCGACAAGTACCAGGAGTTGATGACCCTGGCGACGCGGCTGGAAATTCGTGACTTCCTGGTGAAGGAAGAGGGTGGCAAGCTGGTCATCAAGGGTGCCACCACCTACCAGCTTGAGAAGGACCTGTTCTGGGACAAGATCAAGCAGTACACCGACTGGCAGAAAGATCTCTCAGTGGACATCAAGGCCGACCGGACGGACATTCACGGCGTCCACACCGTCCAGCCGGGCGACACGCTGTCCAAGATCGCCAAAATCCACCTGGACGACGCCAAGCGGTACATGGAAATTTTCAACGCCAACAAGGACGTCCTGAAGGACCCGAACCTGATCAAGGTGGGCCAGAAGCTGGTGATCCCCAAGCGCTGAGCACCACCCGGTCATCCGCCGGGCGGCCCTGTCCGCCCGGCGCGATCCGCGCGCCGGACCGCCGGACTTCCACTCCCCGGGAAGTGCGGCGAATGCCGCAGCGACCACTCGCAACGAACGGTTTATCCATTCCACCCAAGAGGAGGAGATTGACATGGCTGCAAAGTTTGAGCTGAAAAAGAGCAAGAGCGGACAGTTCACGTTCAACCTGAAGGCCGCCAACGGGCAGGTCATCCTGACCAGCGAGTTGTACAATGCCAAGCCCGCCGCCGAAAACGGAATCGCCTCGGTCCAGAAGAACGCGGCGTACGACGACCGCTACGAGCGGAAGGTGGCCAAGGACGGGCAGCATTTCTTCGTGCTGAAGGCGGCGAACCTCCAGGTCATCGGCAAGAGCGAGCTCTACAAATCCGCCGCGTCCATGGAGAAAGGCATCGCCTCGGTGAAGAAGAACGGCCCCGTCGCCAAGATCAGCGACTGTTCCTGAACGCGATTACTAGACACAATCTGGGTATGATCCGGCACCCGGCGCTTCCGTCGGGTGCCGGACTTTGAGTGACCGGTGCGGGCGCGTGCGTCCGGGGAGAGCCGGGTCGAGGTGCGGGGGAGTCGACTACCGGGCCGAGGCGACGTTCCGCCGCGCGCTGAGCCTATTGTACATGTTCCAGCATTCCGATCCTTCGTCACCAAGACCAAGCTGAAACGGTTGCGAACGACTGGTTGTCCCTTGACATCTGAGGCCGGGCCGGATACTGTCGCCTGAATCATCGTGGAGTGGGTGCACAATGAAAAAGCTGGTCTGTTCTGCAATCGCCTTCTTGGGTCTGGCCGTCCTGACCCTGGCGGGTTCCGTGAGTTTCGTGTCGACGTGGAAGAATCCGGTCGCCGGCCCGCTGGACCGGACGGGCAAGAAGGTGGCGACCTTCGTGATCAGCGCGGACGAATCCATGCGGCTGGGTCCCGAAGAGACGCTGGCCACGGAGCTGCGCAGCCGGGGGGTGGATTGCGTGGCCGGGTACACCGTGCTGCCGGGGGAACTGGCCCGCGACCGGGAGCAGGCCCAGGCGTTCCTGAAGCGGGTCGGCGTCACCTACGCCATCCTGATCCGGGTGGCGGGGAAGGAGGAAGAGCTCCACTACATGCCGGGCACCGCCTGGTACGCCGGACCATACTACTCGAGTTTCTGGGGCTACTGGGACTACGGCTGGTCGTCGGTGTACTCACCGGGCTACGTGTACTCGGACACGGTGGTCTCATTGGAAACGATGGTTTATTCCGTCGAAGAAAACACGCTGCTCTGGGCGGGCCTGTGCCGGGTGACCAATCCGAAGGACATCCGAAAAGTGGTGAAAGAGATCGCCGACGCCGCCGGCAAGAAGATGCGCAAGGAAGGCTTGGTCCAGTAGCTCGCCGAAACGGCGTCGCGGGGGAGGCCCGCCGTTCGATTCAGGCTACCGGGTCGCCGCGGTGGGTTTCCTGCGCGCGAGGTGGCGGTACACGAACAGGCCCACCAGGGCGACGAGGATCGCCACCACCACGATGTCCACGACGTGGCTGTATTTCATGACCAGGTGCCAGTTCTGTTTCAGGTAATAGCCCACGACCGTGAGGAAAGCGTTCCAGAGACCGGCGCCGATCAGGGTGTAGATGGAGAACTTGACGAGGTTCATCCGGGCGATGCCCGCCGGGATGGAGATCAGGTGACGGACCACCGGGATGAAGCGGGAGATCAGGATCGCCAGCTCGCCCCGCCGCGCGAAGAACCGCTCGGTGATCGCCAGGTCGTGGGGATCGAGCAGGAAGTATTTGCCGTACCGGGTGATGAAGGGGCGGCCGCCGTATTGCCCCATCCAGTAGGACAGCAGCGATCCGACGAGGCTGGCCAGGGTGCTCACTGCGATCACGCCGAAAAAAGAAAACCGCCCCTCCGCGATAAGGAAGCCGGCGAACGGCATCACCGCCTCGCTGGGCAGGGGGAACACCATGCTCTCCATCACCATGGCGATAAAAATGGTGATGTAGCCCGTCGAGTCGATGAATCGGGTGACATGTTGGGCGATCCAGGCGGTGATGCTCATGCGCTCCGTCCGTTCCTCCAGAAAATCAGAAGAGCATTATACGGTCTATTCGTGGGCAGACAAGACAATTAGGACCGGCCAGCCGGTGTGCCGCCGCCCCGTCGGCGGGAAGGAGCCCGCGGACCCTCGTGTTTCCGGCTCTATGGACGGCGCCTTGACGGTGCTGCAGGGCGGAGGGATAATGGTCGGCGAGGCTCCATGAAACAACGTGTCCTGTTGATCCAACCGCCGCGTCTGGCCAGCCAGCCGAACCGGATGGTATTCCCCCGCGGCCTGGCCCAGATCGGCTCGTTCCTGCGGGCCGGCGGCTGGCCGGTCGCGGTGCTGCCCCTGTCATACGCGGCGGTGGCCGACGCAACGCCGGCGGCGGACATCCGTTCCATCATCGAAGCGGTGCTGGCCGAATTCAAGCCCGACGTGGTGGGCGTCGGCTGTCCGTACACCATCAGCTACCACACCAGCATCGAGATGCTCCGCATGATCAAGGCGTTTCGGGAGGACATCGTCACGGTGATCGGCGGTCCCCATGTCACCTTCACTGACGCCGAGACCGCCGCCGAACCGTGCGTCGATTTCGTGGTGCGCGGCGAGGGCGAGTGGACGATGGCCGAATGGCTGGCCACCCTCGAGGCGGGGCGGGATCCGGCGGGCGTCCGGGGCCTCACGTTCCGGCGCGACGGCGCCACCGTCCGCACGCCGCCGCGCCTCCCCGGCGACCTGGCCGCTCTGCCGCCGGTGGACTTCGGGCTGTTTCCGACCGAGTTCGTCCAGCGGTGCCAGGTGTACGGCATGATCCACCGCGGCTGCCGGTACCGGTGCGCGTTCTGCGCCGAGGCCGCGTTCTGGGGCCGGGAGCGCAGCCTGCCGGTGGATCGGCTCGTCGGGGAGATCGCCGGTCTGGCCGAGCGTTACGGCGCCCGCATGATGGGCATCGAGGACAGCTCCCAGTGGCTCGCCTCGCCGGAACTCGCTCGGCTCATCCGCGGCCTGCGGGGCGTGCGCCAGTGCCTGCCGCCGGCGTTCTTCATGAACCTGACGGTGGAATCCCTGGATGCGGCGAAGGGCGAGACGCTGGCGGCGCTGCGCCAGGCGGGCGTCGGCACCGTCTGGCTGGGCATCGAGAACTCGTCCGAGAAGGTGCTGGCGGCCATGGGCAAGAAGCGCCCCTGGTCCCGGACGCTGGCCATGTGCCGCGCCCTGCGCGACCACGATTTCATGATCAAGGCCGAATGGATGATCGGCCACCCGGGCGACGACCCGGTGGAGGCGGCGGACGCCCTGGCCAAGCTGGACGCTCTGTTCCGGGACGACCTGATCACCAGCGCTGATTTTGGCGTCTTCGTGCCCCTGCCCGGCACGCGGCCGTGGAACGATCCGGCGGCATACGGTCTCGAGATTCTGCACCGCGACTATCGGTACTACAACGAATTTTCCATCACCCGGCCGGTCTGCCGGCTGCGGGATTTCCCCGTCGGCCAGCTCGCCGACATCGCCCGGCGGACGGAGCAGATGGTCACCCGCCACACCGGGACGCTGCGGCCGGCCCGGGTGATCACCGCGCCGTTCGGCGCGCGCCCCGCCATCCTCGACGCGCCGCCGGAGCCGTCGGCGCACTGAACCGAATTCGGGCAGTCTCGGCTCTTCAGACAACAGGCCGGGACAGACTCAGCCGTTACGGGGACCGAAGCGGACGGAGAGGTACGCCGTGGCTGCCGCCACCGCGGCGCCCCACGCCAGGTCCACCAGCGTCACCGCCAGCGGCCAGCGGGCCACCGTGGCCAGGTTGGTCAGGTCGTAGGTGGCGTACGTGACCAGCCCGAAGAACGCGCCGCGGAGCGCCGCGCGTCCGAGCCCTCCTTCTCGCGCGGTTGGCGCCACGACGAAGTGGACCAGGCCGGCGATGAACAGCAGGTAGAACACCCCGGCGGCGTACCAGTTGGGGGACTCCGCCAGGAGAAAGCCGATCTGCTGCCGGTAGAACGTCCGAGCGACGACGCCCAGCCAGACGGCATCCAGGGCCAGGAAAACGGCCAGGGCCAGGCCGTAGCGTTTCAGCCAGACAGCAGACATGTTCACCTCCGGGGGGCCAGGTATCCGCCTGATGGACGGATTGGATGCAGCCGACGGCCTTACGGCTGCGCCGGCCGGGCCACCCGGACCAGGACGTGGAAGACCTCGGTGGGTCCCGGTTCCCATGGGCGGCGGTACTGAATGACGAGCTTGGCGGCGCCCGGGCGTTCGGCGCGGAAGCGGAACTCGTAGGTCCCGCCGGCGCCCACGCGGCCGGCGTCCGCCGGATTTTGCTGAAACTCGCCGTCACCCACGGCCATCACCGCCGGATCATCGGGGGGCAGGGCGGCCCATCCGAAGCCGGTGGTGGGATTGCCGGCCAACCGGACGGTGATCGTCTGGCCCACCACCGCCTCGATGTAGTGGCCGGTGGCCTCCCGGCCAAGGACAATTTC
This sequence comes from Acidobacteriota bacterium, assembly GCA_029565065.1. Taxonomy (GTDB): domain Bacteria; phylum Acidobacteriota; class JAAYUB01; order JAAYUB01; family JAAYUB01; genus JAAYUB01. The sequence goes on from JAKQOW010000136.1 coordinate 60,508, forward strand.
CGTTCCCGGCGCCATGGGCTGGGCCGGGGCGGCCGGCGGCAGGGGCTGCGGCGGCGCGGCCGGCGGGATCGAGGCGGGCGTTGCCGTCGACGGCACGGATGCGGCCGTCTCGTCCGGCGGCAGTTGATCGTATTCGTCCGGCGGCAGTTCCGGCACACGCAGCTCCTTGCCGCCGCGCTTCTCCTTGGGGTGGCGCTGGGGCATCCAACCGTTGGGCCCCCAGGTGATCCGCCGCTTCCCCACCCAGTACATCGTCCCCCAGGGCGTGCGGACGTGGTCGTTGATCTCCGGGTCGAGGTCCAGCCGCTTGCCGTCGTAAGCCAGCGTCCCCGTGCGGCTCTCCGTCTGATAGCCGCCGGAGCGGACCTCCAGGGTATAGGTCCATTTGCCCGACGTGTACGTCCCCGCTCGCGTGATGTCGGTGGCGGGGGTGTTCCCGCCGGCGCAGGCGGCGCCGGCCAGCAGCACGGCCAAAACGGCAAGGGCAGGTCTCATGGTCGCCTCCCGGAAGTTGGGTTCGTTGTTTGCGGCCTTCATTGTACCCCAATATTCCCGCGGACTGGCGATCCGGTTTGATGAGGCTGGCAACACCCGGCCGGCGGTTGCGCACGGAGGGCTGTGCCGGTTGGCGCGATCGTCGATGACTCGCCTCCCGGATTTTGATAGAATGCCCCCACCTTGATTCCAAAGGATCCGATGACCTACCTGAGGTGCAAGTCCAAATCAGTGCCGAGGTGAGCCGAAGTATGAGCACCAGGCTTTTAGTCCTTTCAATCATCCTGGCGGGACTAATGGCGTTGCCGCTGGAGACCCCGGTGTGGGGCCAGGCGGAGACGCGGGCCGAGGAGATCGGCTTCCTGCGCCGGGACAAGACCGCCCAACTGTGGCCGGAAACCCAGTCGCCGCTCGTGGACAAGCTGAACAAGCTGGTGGACCGCGGGCTCTATGAAGGCTTTGAAAACACCAAGGGCACCAACGGATGGCAGATCGTCCTGGGCGGCATGCGTTCCGGGCAGGGCACCACGGCGGGGATCGGGTACCGGCGCAGCGACCTGTGGCACGACCGGCTCGGCTTCCGCTCCACCGTCCGGGGCACCATCTGGGGGGCGGTCATGCTCGACATGGGGCTGGATTTCCAGAGCCTGCGGACGGAGCGGTCCTTCATCCAGCTCTACGCCAAATACGAGAATTCGCCCCGGATGGACTACTACGGCCAGGGCCAGGACTCGGAGGAGGACGACCGGACCAGCTTCCGCCTGGAAGACTATGGCGTGGACATGGATGCCGGGTACGAGCTTTTCAAGCGCTTCAAGATCGGCGGGACGCTGGGGTACTATCACGTCCATACCGGCCATGGTCACCGCGGGGGTGTGCCGTCCATCGAAGAGATCTTCACATCCGAGGACACGCCGGGATTGCGGCAGGACACCGGGTTCTTCCGCTATGGGCTGTTCGCCCAGTATGATTACCGGGATTCCATCGCCGGCCCCCGATCCGGCGGCTTCTACGCTGTCCGCCACCGGCGGTACGAGGATCTGGATCTGGACCAGTTCGGCTTTCACCAGCTGGAGATCCAGGCCCAGCAGTATTTACCCTATTGGAACAAGACGCGGGTCATCGCCCTGCGCTTTGCGACCATCATGTCGTTCCCGGAAGACGGCCAGGCGATCCCGTTCTACCTCCAGCCCACGCTGGGCGGAAACGACAGCCTGCGGGGCTTCGAACGGTACCGCTATTACGACGACCATGCCGTCATGTTCACGGCGGAGCATCGTTGGTACGTGTTCTCGGGGCTCGACATGGCGGTGTTCGCCGACGCCGGCAAGGTCGTCCCCCGCAAAGGCCACATCAACTTTGGCCATCTGAGTGTCAGCGGGGGCGTCGGATTCCGGTTCAGGATCCAGAACGCCGTGGTGATGCGCGTGGATTTCGCGTTCAGCGAGGAGTCGGCACGGGTCTGCTGGACGTTCAGCGACATCTTCAAGGCGGAGGGGTGGAAATGGTAGGCCCACGCAAGACCAACCGTTGGCCCGTCGTCCTCTGGGCCGCCGCGCTCTGCCTGTTGGCGGTATCGGCGTCGGCGCAGAAGTTCTATCCCGACGATCCGCTGGTGAAGGAGCCGCCCCCCCTCCCCGTCCAGCACGCGAACTTCCGCGCCCTGAGCGAGCTGATGGAATTCGCCGCCAACTCCTTCAGCAAGCCGGGCGAGCGGCATCCGCTGCCCCACGTGATCCCGGCCGGCGACGTCAACACCCTCGGCGAGGTCATGGACGGCGCCTGGTACGTCAACCGCCACGCGCGGCTCCGCCTGACCCCGGAGGAGTTGCGGCGCGGGCCCGGCGACAGCCAACCCCCGGCCATGGATGTTCCCTGGATGGTACTGGTGGTCAAGAAGGAGGGGCTCCGGCCGGGCATCCTCATCGCCGACAAAAACCAGAACCTTTACCTGCTGCGGTTCGACCCGCCGGGCGCCGTCGAGCTGGCTACCGGGGCCGACATGGTCACCTCCCGGTTCTTCCACGCCCTCGGGTATCACGTGCCCGAGGACTACATCGTCTACTTCGAGCGCTCCCAGCTCGTGGCCGCCGACTCAGGTGAGCAGATCACCAGCTTGGGGAAATCGCGCGACCTGCAGGAAGAGGACATCAACAATTTCCTACTCAAGGCTGCCTGGGATCCCCAGCGGGGCTACCGCGCGGTGGCCAGCCGGCTGCCCCGGGGCTGGGAGAAGCTGCTGGGCCCCTTCCAGGTGTTCGGCGAGCGCAGCGACGACCCCAACGACATCGTCCCCCACGAGCATCGCCGCGATCTGCGGGGGCTGGCGGTGTTCTGCGCCTGGCTGAACCACAACAATATGCGGGCAATGAACACGCTGGACGTCCTCATCGAGGAGGAAAACGTCGAGTCCATCCGGCATTTCCTTATTGACTTCGCCGGATCGCTCGGCAGCGGTATCCGGGAACCAAAACCTGCCTGGCAGGGCAACGAACCCATCACCGGCGAGAAGATCTTTCGGAACATCGGAGGATTCGGATTGATCACGGATCCCTGGATGCGGGCGAAATACCCCAAGATTGCGGCCGTCGGACGGTTCGAAGCGGAAACCTTCGATCCGGAGGAGTGGACCACCAACCATCCGCTGGCGCCTTTTCTCAATCGCCTCCCCGACGACACCTTCTGGGCCGCGGCGAAGGTGATGGCGTTCACCGACGACGACATCCGCACTCTGGTGGGAACGGGGCAGTACAGCGACCCGGCCGCGGCGGACTGGATCGCCCGCTGCCTTATGGAACGCCGGGACCGGATCGGACGGATCTATTTCGACCGCGTCCTGCCGCTGGACGGGTTCCGGGTGGAGGCGAACGAATTGAAATTCGACGACCTGGCGGTTCAGCACGGATTTGCGGCCGCCCGGATGTACCGGATCCAGTGGTCCCAGTTTGACAACCGCAAGGGAACGCACCAGCCCATCGGCGCGGGGCCCACCGAGAGCCTCGCGCTGCCGGAAGCGCTTCGGCAATCCCCGGCGGGGAGCTATAGCTGCGCCCGGATCGACGGCGGCAATCCCGCCCTGGCGGTGTTGGCTTACTTGCGGCGGGAGGCCGACGGCTGGAGCGTCGTGGGCATTGAGCGGGAATGGCCGGGCAAGAGCCTGGCCACCTCCCAAATCCAGACCACGGCGGGCAAAGCGCAAAAGCGGTACGCGGATCTCACCGACCGGCAACGGGCGCTGTTCAGCGGCTACGCCGCGGCCCACAGCGAACGCTCGGGTACGACTCACACGCCGGAGGACTTCTTCAACTCCCTGCCCATCTCCGAACAGACCACGTTCGACGCGGTCACCCACGCCCTCATCCACTCCCCCCTCACCGACGCCGGCGGTCAATCCCTGGGTGTGGCCATCGATCTGGTCCAGGGCATTGAGCGCATCGCCGGCCAGTATTACGGACGGTCGGGTGACCAGCAGTTCCGGCTGTACTGCTTCATGAAACCGGCGGCCCAGGAGACGTTGGTCAAGTGCCGGGAATTTTCCCGCGACGAAGAAAACACGATCTATCACACGGGCTATCCGCACAGCTACCGCCAGGCAGGCAAGCCCCCCAGCATCCAGATCTCGATGTCGGCCGACGGCGCCAAGGCGGACATTGACGTGGACTACCGTTCCAGCAAGCTGCCGAGCGCCCTGTTCAACGGACACCTCACCTCCGCCAACTCCGATGTGCGGGCCGGCGACAACTTTAAGGCGCACAGCGGGCGCTGGGCCGGCTTCGTCGCCTGGTGGCAGGAAGTCTTCAGAAAGATGGGCAAGGTGGAAGGCGAGAGCGAGGCGGCCACACTGCCTAAATTCCTGCCGGAGGCGCCCACCCCCATGTCGCCCGACCGGCCGGCGGGCGCCGTCATCGACGACCTCCCCGAGGCGGTCGCCGAGTTCCTGGCGGACTGGCTGGTCCGGCGGCAGTACGGCGAGGTTCGGGAATTCCTCTCGCCGCGTCTGCTGGCCTGTGTCAACATCGACGACGACGTCCAGAATGAAACCATCCGGGCGGACGAGGCGAAGGCGAAGCTGCGGGAGGTGATGATCGCGGCGGTGGAGCGCCTGGGCCGGCGCGACAATCTGACCGAGGCGGTCGATGCCGTGATGCCGACGAACCCGGACCGGAAGGTGGTGGAGCAACCGTACGACGGCGACTTCACCGTCATCGAGCTGACCAATGCCGAAGCCCGCCAGTACCTGTGCGATCCCGGCGAGTACGACGCGAGCCTGCCCCCCGACGGGCGGGGTGTCTACTACGGGGTCATCTTCAAGTTCAAACTCGAGGGGAGCGGCGTGCTCGGCCTGCTCTGGACGCGCGTGGACGGGCGGTGGCAGATTGTGGCGTACCGGGTGTTCGCCCAGTAGCGGATCGGTCCGCCCGGCGGAGACGGCGGGTGGCTGGGCGTTCAGGGAGAATCGTTCGAGAGGAGGCTTCGGATGCGCAAGCCGGACGAGGGAATCAACCGCCGGGACTTCGTGAAGGGGTCCGTGGCGGGCCTGGCGGGTTGGCCGCTGCTGGGCTCCATGATGGGAACGGTCCGGGCCGACGCCCCCCGCGTCGCCCGGATCGCCCTCTGTAAAACCACCGACCGCCGGGCGGGCGTGGAGCAGGTCATGAAGCTGCTGGACTTCGAGCCGCCCCAAGGCCGGCGGGTGCTCGTCAAGCCCAACTTCAACACCGCTGATCCGGCGCCGGGCTCCACCCACAACGACACCTTGCTGACCGTCGTGCGAGAGCTGCGCCGCCGCGACGCCGGCGCCATCACCGTGGGCGACCGGTGCGGCCCGGCCAAGATGGCCGAGGTGCTCGAGCGGAAGGGGATCCCCGCCATGGCCCGCGACGAGCGGTTTGATGTGATCGACTTCGAAGCGCTGCCCGAGGCCGACTGGCTACCCTTCCGGGCGCCGGGCCTGCACTGGGAGGACGGCTTCACCATCCCGCGGCCGGTTCGGGAGGCCGGCTACATCGTGACCACGCCCTGCCTCAAGACCCACCAGTACGGCGGTGTGTTCACTATGTCACTGAAGCTGGCGGTGGGCCTCACCCCGCGCGGCTTGATGCGGCAGCTCCACGGCAACAAGGAGCACATGCGCCGCATGATCGCCGAGATCAACCTGGCCTACGCGCCGAAACTCATCGTGCTCGACGGTGTGGAGTGTTTCGTCGACGGCGGCCCCATGGAAGGGAAGAGGGCCGAGGCCGGCGTGGTCCTGGCCGGCACCGACCGGGTGGCCGTCGACGCCGCGGGCCTGGCGGTGCTCCGCGAAGTGGGCGCCAACGACGCGATCATGGGCACGCCCGTCTTTCGGCAGGAGCAGATCGCCCGGGCGGTGGAACTGGGCCTGGGCGTGAGCCGGCCCGAGGCCATCGAGTTCGTCACCGGTGACGCCGAGAGCCGGCGGTACGCCGACAAGCTGAAGGCGATCCTGGCAGCGGGCTGATCCTGATTCAGTTTGCCTTCCGGCGTGAAAATCCCTATGATCTGACTATCCCGGTATTCCGAGGTGGGCCATGCAGGTGGTAGTCTCCAGCGTCGGCGGCAAATGGACGGTTCTCGCGCCTCAGAGCCGCGTGGACGCCCATACCGTTGACGATTTCGAAGCCGCCGTCCGGAAGGAGCTGGCGGCCGGTGCGCGGTGGCTGGCGGTGGACCTGGCCGGCGTCCCCTACATGAACAGCGCCGGGCTGCGCGTGCTGCTCATCGCGCTCAAGGCCGTCCGGCCGCTCGATGGCGGCGTGATGCTGGCGCGGCCCCAACCGCAGGTTCTGGAGATCCTCGAGATCTCCGGCTTCCTGAAGATGTTCGCCGTAGTCGCCGACCCCGCAGGATTGAGCTGACATGAGCATCAAGGCCCGCCTCCTGCTGGTCCTGATTCCCGCCATCCTGGTCCTGTTCGGCGCCCTGCTGCTGCTGAGCTTCCGCCAGAGCGAGCACACCGTTCTGACCCAGATCAACCGGGAATCGTACGAGCTGGCCCATGCCCACGCGCGGGAGTTCGATATCCTGTTCGAATCGTCCCGGCAGGTGGCCGAGGGAATCGCCACGTCGGTGGGCAGCATGGAGACGCTGACCCCCGAGGCCGTCGATCTCCTGCTTCAGGGCACGTTCTCGCGGAATCCGGGCATCTACGGCAGCACGATCTCCTTCGTCCCGGACAAGACGCCGCTGGGGCGCTACGCCCCCTATTACTGCCGCGTTCCCGGCGGCGACCTGAAATTCCAGTCGCTGGCCGATCCCGCTTACGACTACACGGGCTGGGACTGGTATCGGCAGCCGCTGGCCGACGGGCGGGGGCACTGGACCGAGCCGTACCTGGACACCGGCGGCGGCGACATCCTGATGACCACCTACGCCTACCCCGTCTGGCGCAAGGGCGAGCTGGTGGGCGTGGCCACGGTGGACATCGCCCTGGCCGAGCTGGTGGACCGGCTGGAGCGGTTCGCCGCGCGGCGCGGCGGTCAGGCCTTCATGGTGACGGAGGCGGGCCGGCTCATCGGCCGGAGCCGCCAAGTCTCCGGCCAGATGATGTCGAACGAGAGCTTTTGGGACATCGCCGAGCGGTCTCCGGACCCGCACCTCAAGGAGCTGGTCCGGCTGCTGCGGGATCCGGCGCCCAACTTCGTGGACATGACCGACCCGTACACGCGCAAGCCGTCGCTGGTCATCGACGCCCGGATCGAATCCATCGGCTGGACCCTGGCCATCATCGCGCCGCGCGACGTCGTGCTGCAGCCCCTGATCCAGTTGAAGAACACCGTGATCCCCATCGCCGTCATCATCGTGGGGCTGATCGTGGTGCTGCTGCTGGCGGTGTCCGATTCGGTCACCAAGCCGCTGGCCCGGTTCCTCGGTCAGACCGACAGTTACTCCCAGGGTAACTATGCCGACCGGCTGGCCGAAGACAAGGGTCCCCGGGAGATCCGCCGCCTCGCGGGCTCCTTCAACCGCCTCGGCCAGGCCATCCTGGACCAGATCGAAAACGTCAAGACCAGCACCGCCCAGAAGGAGCGGTACCACCAGGAGCTGATGATCGCCGCCGACATCCAGCGCAGCATCCTGCCCCGGCAGTTCCCGCCGTTCCCGGAGCTCCAGGACCGCCTCGACGTCTACGGCTACTACCGGCCGGCCCGGGAGGTGGGCGGCGACTACTTCGACTTCCTGCGCCTCCCCGGCGGCGCGGTGGGGATCGTCGTGGCCGACGTGTCCGGCAAGGGCGCCCCGGCCGCCTTCTTCATGGCCATGGCCCGGCTGCTCGTGCGGGCCATGGCCGGGCGCGGTTACTCGCCGGCGGAGATCGCGCGGCGGGCCAACCATCTGCTGTTCGAGGACAACGAAGCGGGCCTGTTCGTGACCCTGCTCTACGCCGAGTATTATCCGGACACCGGCCGGACGCGGCTGGTCAGCGCCGGGCACAATCCGCCGGTGCTCCGCCGCGCCGACGGCCGGACCGAGGAGGTCCGGCCCAACCCGGGGATCCCGCTGGGTGTGATGCCGGGCGCGCACTACGAGGTCACGGAGCTCGTGCTGGCGCCGGGCGACGCCCTGGTCATGTACACCGACGGCGTGACCGACATCCAGGATGCGCGGGAGGAGGAGTACGGCATGACCCGGCTCTGCGACGCGGCCGGCGCCGCGCCGGCGGCGGCCGCCCGGGAGATGGCGGACGCCATCGTGGCGGCGGTATCGGTGTTCGCCGGCGATCAGCCCCAGCCCGACGACATCACCCTGGTGACCCTCATCCGGCGGGACGGGGCGGTTGCGGCCGCCGGTCCGGCCGGCCGGCCTGAGGAGATGATCCAGATGGTGCTCCCCGCCCGCACCGGCGTGCTGGAGCGGGTGGCCCTGATGACCGAGTCGGTGGCCCGGGAGGCGGGCTTCACCCGCAGCGAGGCGGAGCGGATCGTCCTGGCCGTGGACGAGGTGGTCTCCAACGTGATCGAACACGCTTACGGACCGGGGAGTGCGGAGACGTTCGAGCTGCGGCTCGGCACCGCCGGCGACGCGCTGCGGATCGTCATCGCCGACTACGGCCAGCCGTTCGATTTTGAGGCGGCCAGCCGCAAGTACGACGGCCAGGCCACGCCGGACCAGCCGGTGGGAGGCATCGGCCTGTTCCTCGTCCGCGAGGTGATGGATGAGGTCCGCTACGAACCCGACACCGTGGACGGCAACCGTGTGACCCTGGTCAAGCGCCGGAAGCACGACTAGGGACGCCGCCCGCGACCGGGGACGGCCGTCAGACGTCCCGGACGGGGGTGTTCACCGCAAAGCCACAAAGATCACAAAGGGTTCGTTCCATCTGTAATTGGTCGTTTTTCATTCGTCAGTTTTCATTTCCTGGTTATTGATCCTTGTTTAATTGTGATTGGCTGTTTGGGATCCTGTAACGGCTTGCCGGTCCCACTCGCGCTCCGATCCCGCTCTTCAATTACGAAGCCGTACGGAGGACCTGCGCAGCAGGTCCAGAATGGGTAGCCCCGTGTGCAACCCGGGGTTCGGCCGCGGTCAAGTAGCGCCTGCCGCAGCGCAGTAGCGCCCGTCCGCCGGACGGGCGCCGTGAAACTCGGCAGAAGATGGCGGGTTTCGATAGGTCGTCACCGCGACGCGAGTCGGCGCCGTGGGCGAATCGCTCAACCGTGCCGAGAGAGCGGGCCGCGCCCGGCGGGCGCGGCCTACGACCGTCCGAAGTCCGATGTCCGCATGGCGGGAACGAGTCTCGATTACGATCACGATTACGATGACGATTACGAATTACGAGCACGAACCACTGGACCGGGAACGAGCCTCTAGCCTCGAGCCTCTAGCCTCGCGTCCCGGTGCCACAACCGATACAGCGCCGGCAGCACGAGCAGGGTGAGCGCGGTGGACGACAGGATCCCGCCGATCACCACCGTGGCCAGCGGCCGCTGGACCTCGGCGCCGGTGCCCGTGGCCACCGCCATGGGCACGAAGCCCAGGGCGGCCACGAGCGCGGTCATGAGCACCGGCCGCAGCCGCGTGAGCGCCCCCTCGCGGATCGCCGCCGCGAGCTCCATTCCTTCCCGGCGCAGCTGGTTGATGTGGGTCACCATCACCAGGCCGTTGAGCACCGCCACGCCCGACAGGGCGATGAAGCCCACCGCCGCCGAGATGGAGAAGGGGATACCCCGGAGCCACAGGGCCAGCACGCCGCCCGTGAGCGCTAGCGGCACGCCCGTGAAGACCATGGTTGCGTCGCGCGCGGACCCGAACGTGGCGAAGAGCATCAGGAAGATCAGCAGGAAGCAGGCCGGTACCACCAGTAGCAGCCGGTCCCGCGCCGCCAGCAGATTCTGGTACTGCCCGCCCCACTCGATCCAGGTGCCGGGCGCCGGGCGTACCTCCCGGTGGACGCGGTCGCGGACCTCGGCCACGAACGACCCGAGGTCGCGGCCGCGGACGTTGGCCTGGACCGTCGCCCGGCGCTTGCCGTTTTCCCGGTTCACCTGGCCGGGGCCCGAGGCGGCTTCGATTCGGGCCACCGCTTCCAGCGGGACCGAACTCCGGAAAGCCGTCGGCGCGCCCGCTCCGCCGCCTTCGCCGGACGGCAGGGGCACCGGCAACCGGCGGATGGCCGCCACGTCAGCGCGCAGCGCCTCGGGCAGCCGGACCACGATGGGGAACCGCCGGTCGCCCTGGTAGAGCTCGCCCGCCTCGCGGCCGCCGATGGCGGTGGCCACCAGGTCCTGGACATCGGCCACGTTCAGCCCGTACCGGGCGGCCGTGGCCCGGTCCACGGCGATGTTCAGGGTAGGGGAGCCCTCGTGCTGCGACATCCGGGCATCGGCGGCGCCGGGCACGGACTGGACGACCTGCAGGATCCGCCGGGCGATCTCCTCCAGCGTCTCGAAGTCGTCCCCGAACACCTTCACCGCCAGGTCACCGCGCACGCCGGCCACCAGCTCGTTCATGCGCAGCTCGATGGGCTGGCTGAACTCGTACAGGTTGCCCGGCACTGGCTCCACCGCCGCCTGGATCTTCGCGATCAGGCCGGCTTTCGAGAGGCCGGGGTTCGGCCAGGCGGCGCGGGACTTGAGGATGATGTAGCCGTCGGAGAAATTCGGCGGCATCGGGTCGAAGGCGACCTCGGCGGTGCCCGTCTTCGAGTACATGAGCTCCACCTCGGGCAGGCGGGCGACCGCCCGTTCCACCTGGGCCTGCAGCGCCATCGATTGATCCAGGGCGATGCTTGGCACCCGGATGGATTGGAGGCTCAGGTTCCCCTCGTCGAGCTGGGGGACGAACTCCTGCCCCAGCACGGCGAACAGCAGCACCGCGGCGGCGAACACGGCTGCGGCGGCGCCCACCACAGCCCAGCGCCCGCGGATCGCCAGGTCCAGCAGCGGCGCGTAGGCGCGCTTGAGGACGGCCATCAGGCGGTTTTCAGTCTCCCGCACGGGGCCGCGCACCACCAGGGCCACGAGGGCCGGCACAGCGGTGAGCGATAGGATAAACGCCGCGGTGAGGGCGAAGATCACCGTCAGGGCCATGGGGTGGAACATTTTTCCTTCGACGCCGGCCAGGGCCAGAATGGGGACGTAGACCAGAATGATGATCGCCTCGCCGAAGGCGGTGGCCGCGCGCACCTCGCGGCAGGCGGCGCCCGTCACCGCCAGCCGCTCCGGCGTTGTCAGCGGCCGCCCCAGTTCGCGCTGCCGCTCGCCGAGACGGCGCAGGCAGTTCTCCACGATGATCACGGCGCCGTCCACAATGAGGCCGAAATCGATGGCGCCCAGGCTCATGAGATTGGCGCTGAGCCCGGCGCGATCCATGCCGATGGCGGTGAACAGCATGGAACAGGGGATGGCCATGGTGGTGAGGATGGCTGCGCGCAGGTTGCCGAGCATCAGGAGGAGCACGGCGATCACCAGCACCGCACCCAAAAGCAGATTCTCCCGCACGGTGGCGATGGTCTTGTCCACGAGCTCGGTGCGCACCAGCACCGGGCGCAGGCGGATGCCCGGCGGCAGGCTGTCCCGGATCTCCGCCACACGGGCGGCGACCGCCTCGGTGACCGTTCGGGGATTGGCGCCGAGAAGCATGAGCACCGTGCCCACGACGACCTCGCCGCCGTTCTCGCTGGCGGCGCCGAGGCGCAACTCGCGGCCCGCCCCGATGGCGGCCACGTCGTGCAGGTGGACCGGCGTGCCGCCGCGGGCGGCGACGACGATGTAACCGATCTCCTCCGGTCGGGTGACCCGCCCCTCGGAGCGCACGACGTACGACTCGCCCCCCTGGTCGATGGTGCCGGCGCCCACGCTGGCATTGTTCCGCTCGAGGGCGGCCAGGATCTCGGGGAGGGTGACGCCGTAGGCGACGAGGCGCGCCGGGTCGGGCTGGACCAGGAACTGCCGCTCGAAGCCGCCGATGGTGTCCACGCCCGCCACGCCGGGCACGGTGCGCAGCTGCGGGCTCACCACCCACTCCTGGACGGTGCGGAGATAGGCGAGTTGGTCCCGCTCGTCCGCCAGCCGCTCTCCCTCGGGAGTCCGGTACGTGCCGTCGGACTGCCAACCCGAGCCGGCCGGTTCGCCGGGTTCCGCCGGTGCGGCGGAGCGCTCGTATTCGATGATGTAGACGTAGATCTCCCCCAGGCCGGTGGTGACGGGACCGAGGCGGGGCTCGGCCTCGGCGGGGATCTGCTGGCGGGCTTCCGCCAGCCGCTCCAGCACCTGCTGGCGGGCGAAGTAGATGTCGATATCATCGCCGAAGACCGCCTCCACCTGGCAGAAGCCGTTGCGCGAGAGCGACCGGGTGGCGGTCAGCCCCGGGATGCCTGCCAGGGCGGTCTCCAGGGGGAAGGCGATCTGCTTCTCCATCTCGGTTGGACCGAGCGCGGGGTACACCGTGGTGATCTGGACGATCCGGCTGCTGATGTCGGGCACTGCGTCGATGGGCAGGCGGAGCAGGGCGAAGGCGCCGTAGGCGGCCCCCAGCCCGGTGAGCACCAGCACCAGCCAGCGGTGGCGGATACTGAAATCGATGATCCGGTTCAACATGTCTGCACTCCTCCCGAGGCCGGCCGGGCCGGTCTCCGCTAGTCCCGCGTCAATGACCCGAGCAGGTCTTGCCTTCCATCAGCGCCTTCTCGTACTGGGCTTTGAGGACGAACGCGCCCGCCACCACCACCCGGTCGCCGGTCTGCAAGCCGGCGGCGATGGGCACGAGCCCGCCGGTCGCCGGTCCGGGTTGGATAAACCGGGGCCGGAACGCGCCCGGCTCGCCGGCCAGCTCCAGGAAGACGGCCGGCTGGTTGTCCACGGATTGGACTGCGTCGGCGGGCACGGCCAGCCGGGAGGCGGAGCCTCCCGCCGGGGTGAAGCGCACCTCCACGAACATGCCGGCCTTGAGGGGGAGCCCGCCGCCGCCCACCTCGAGGCGGACGGGCACAGTGCGCGTGGCCGGATCCACCGCGGGCGGAATGAAGGTCACCGTGCCGTCCACGGTGGCGCCGCCGAGCGCCGGGGCGGTGATCGTCGCCGCCTGGCCGGTTCTGAAATGCTGGATTTCGGATTCCGGAACGTCGGCCAGTACCCAGAGGGTGCGGATGTCCGCGAGCAGGAACACCGCCTCCCGCTCCGGCCCCACCACCTCGCCCAGGGTGGCGTGGCGCTCCACCACCTGGCCGGCGATGGGTGCCCGGACGGCATAAGCCGGTTCGATCCGGGCGGTCCGGGCGAGCCGCTCGATATCGGTCGGCGCCATGCCCCACAGGCGAAGCTGGTCGGCGGCGGCGCGCTCCACGGCTTCGGCCGCCTGGAGGTCGGCCTCGGCCTTCCGGCGGTCACCGTCGCGGCGCTGGTATTCGCCCACTGAAATCCCCTTCTCCGCCAGGAGGCGCTCGGCCCGCTCGGCGGCGGTGCGGGAGACCTCCAGGGCGGTGCGGGCCGACTGCACCTGGGTGCGGCGCTGGAGGTATTCGCTCTGGGCCTGGCCCAGGGCGACGCTGTCCACCACCAGCAGCACGTCGCCGCGGGCGACGGAGTCGCCGAGGCGCGCCCGCACCTCGGCCACCCGGCCGGAGACGGGGACGCTGACGTGAGCCATTCGCTCGGTGTCGAAGGTGACCCGGCCGGGGTAGGCGACAGCGGAGTCCAAATCCTGCGGCCGGGCCGCCTCCACCCGGACGCCGTTGGCCCGCATCGCTTCCGGAGTCAGGTGCAGGGGTTCGTCTTCCCCTTCGTGGTCATGGTGCGTCTCCGCCGGAGGGCCGGCCGGTGACGTGCCACCGCAACCGGCGGCGGCCAGTCCGGCGGCCGCGGTGAGCAAAAGCAGGAAGAATCGGAATAATGTATCTCTAATCATGGCTCCACGTCTCCTTTGCCCAGCGCCCGGTCGAGCTCGGCTCGGGCCATCTGGACGTCGTACTGGCTCAGCAGGTACTCCGCCTCGACCTGCCGGGCGGTGCGGCGGGTGTCCAGCAGGTGGAGGAAATCCACCTCCCCCTCGCGGTAGCGCAGGGTTTCGATGCGATACGCCTCGGTGGCCGCCTGGCGCAAGCCGCCGTCGAATGTGGCCCGCTGCTCCCGGGCCTGCTGCAGGCCCTGGACGGCCAGCGCCACGTCCCGGTGGATATCCCGCCGCAACCGGGCCAGCTGCGCGTCCGCTTCGTTGCGGCGGGCCGCGGCGGCGGCGATGCCCCCGGCGTTCCGGTCCCAGGCGGGCAGCTCCAGCCGGAGGAAGCCGCCCAGACTGTTGGCGTCGTATTCCCGCGCCGCGGCCAGGCCCACCGCCAGTCCCGGCCGGCGGGCGGCTTCAGCCAACCGCAGTTCCTGCTCGTGGCGGGCGCGGACCGCCTCTTGCAGGCGCAGGGCGGGATGGTCCGTCCAGGCCGCGGCCGGGTCGGTGTCGGCGGGTTCCGGCTCGTCCGGCCAGGCGTCCTCCACCACGAAGTCTGCGGAGAGGGTGTCGCCGCAAAGCGCAGCCAACACAGTCCGGGCGGCGGCGAGCCGGCTGGCCTCCACACTGACGGCCCGGTCCGCCCGGAGCCGTTCCAGGCGGACCTTGATCCGGTCGAGTTCCGCCGCTTCGCCGCCCGCGACGCGGAGGTCGACGATGGCCTCGATTTCGGCGGCGTTGGCCGCATCCTCGCGCGCCAGCGTCAGCATCCGCTGGCGGAACAGGACCGTGCCGAACGCCCGCCGGACCTCAGCGGCGAGCGCCGCCCGGTCCATGGCGGCGTCCCAGGCTGCGGCGTCGACGCCCGTCGCGGCGACGGCTGCGCGGGCCCGGCGCGCGGCCGGCCATTCGATGGGCTGGATGAACGCCACCGCCAGGGTGGTGCGCGAGTCGGCGTCGGCGTCCCGGCCATCGGCCCACCCGGCGGCGAACTCCAGCTCGGGGTTGGGGTAGGCGGCGGCCCGGCGCCGCTCGGCTTCGGCCTCGGCGCGGCGGGCCACCAGGACGGCCTGGTTCGGATTCGCCGCGACGGCCAGCCCGAACACCTCGCGAAGGGTGAGACGGGGTGTTGCGACGGAGGCGTCCGCCGCGGCGACGAGGCCGGCAGCCGCGGCTAGACCCAGCACCAGCGCCACGCAGCGAGCGGAGCGGCGGCGCAGGCCGGCGCCGGGGCGTGTTCGTGGAAAGCGATTCAACATGGAAGCTCCTTCAGCAAGCGGCGAGCCGCGCAAACGGCACCGGCCCGCCGGGGGAGTGGGCGGAGGTTTCCTCCGGCCACGGCTCGAGGCACGGTTCAAGCGGCGAAGCTCAGGGGATCAGCAGAGCCGGACGGTGCTCCGGACGGCGGTCAGGGCGGGCAGGAGGCCGGGCGGCGGCCCGGAGGCGCCGGGGAACGGATGGCTTGCGGGATCAGGGATCAGGCTGACAACCGGTGCGCCTGGGTCCACCGGGGGTGTGGCGGCGGAAAGGCCCGCCGGCACGGTGTCTCTCACCGGGGCCGACTGGGTGACTAACGCCGGCACGGCGGGCACGGTGAAGTCGCGGCAGCCGGCGGCATGGTCGTCGCCTATGGCCGCTGCCGCGTGGTGGGCGGGTCCGGTTTGGTGTTCCTCGGCGTGGCAGTGGTCGCTGATGCAGCCGGCGGACTCCGGCCCGCCGGCAGAGCGGGCAGCCAGGGGCATCAGTTCCACGTCGAGGCAGCCGTCGGTCTACAGGCAGAGGGCCAGCCCGGTGGGCCAGGCGGACAGGAGCATCACCGCCAGGGCGGCGGCGGGGGCGAGCAGTCGGCAGCGGGTCCGGATCCGTCTCAGCATGCTCCTCACCGGTCGGGACGCGTCGAAGCGGCAGTCTAGCAGAACGTAGGCAGCCGCACAATACTGGATGCTGTGGAGACGGAAGAAGGTTCGGGTGCAGGCAGGGCGCCCGCAGACAATCGTCCGGACGATGGCGGAAGGACTTGGCGTTGGCGCCGGCAAGATCCTATAATGAGATCCAAGTGATCATTGGCACTCATTGAGACGGGGACTGCCGCCCGGCTGGTGTCGGGCCATCGGAGGCGCCGTGGGAGGAGAGGATCCCAGAATTGTCTTGCGAGAGGAGTTGCTGCGACTGGTGCCGTGGCTGGACGAGCTGGATCCGGCGCATTGGCATCTGGTGGGGTACGACACCTTTTCCGACGAGTTCTATCCGCTCTACGAATCGCACGCTATCGAGGCGATGGCGCAGGAGGCGGCGATCCGGCGGCTGATGGTCCTGGAGGTGCAGCAGCCCACGGAGTCGTCGGGAGGGCAGGCCGACGAGGGGATCCAGGACCGCGTGTTCATCCTGGGGCCGGGCGGTGTCTTTTACCGCGCCGTGCTGTAGGAGGCATGATCGGATGCGCCTCTGGATTCGCCGCCGCGAGGTTCGGGAGCTGGCGTTCGACGCCGCGGTGTCCGTCGCCACGCCGGCGGAGTGGCGCGAGGCGGTGGCCGATCCCGCGCTGGTGAGCTCGGTGCTCTGGCCGGAGACGCCGCGCTTCCGGCCCGAGGGGCCCGACTACCTGCGGAAGTCCCACCCGCACGAGCGCGGCTACCGGGACGATCCGGCGGTCAATGCCGACTACGCCGCCGCGTGCGACCGGCTGGCGGCGCGCCTGGCCCGGGAGCTGGCCGGCGCCCGGGTGCTGGCGTATGCGCCGCTGCGCGGCGCGTTCCCCATCTGGCGCGCGCTGCGGCGCCGCCTGCCCGGCCTGACGCTCACCCCCTATTTTCCGGTCACGTCCAGCTTCGTCTTCTACCCGGAGGCGTTCGGCATCCGCAACCGGCAGGGCCGGCCGGCGTCGGGGCGCCACGCCAACCGGCTGGAGCTGGCGCGCCTGCGGCCGCTGCTGGCCGGCTTCGACGCGCTCCTCTATCTCGACGAGATCGTGTCGGGCGGAATGCTCAAGGGGCACCTGCGGGACATGCTGGACCTGCGGATCGATCGGGACATCCCCATCTTCGCCGCCGGGCTGGCCGATGCCCGGGGAATGCGCTCCGCGGTCAGCCGCCGCACCGTGGACGCCATGGTGGCCGACGGCCGGGTGCGGCGCTTTCTCTGGGAGGGATGCGCCACGCTCATCACCGAGGACCAGCGGTTCCTCCTGGGCGTGCATTACACGGACTACACCCTCGGCCCCCACGCCGTCCCCATGCTCGACGAGACGCTGGCGTTCTACCCCGAGCGCGATGCGTTCGACGCAGCGGTGATGGGGGGAGAAGCTCAAGGTCACTAGGTGGACAGGTGAATGGGTGAACGGGTGCGGGGCCGCTGCGAGTGAGCATCTCCATTGATCATTTTTCATTGATCATCCGTCATCGGTCATTCGGAGTATTGGTTATCGGTGATTGCTCATATTTGATTGGCTATTTGGATACGAGTTTGATTTTGCTGTCGATGGAACCTAGGCCCCGGGAATACTGTTCCAGCACCGAGGTCCCGAGTCCGAAGCCCCGGGTCGGTTTTACCAAATCAGGAGCCCGCGTGGCGGCTTTGCGCCTTGGTGAGCGCTAACGTTCGGTGGTGGCGGCGCGGCCGGCGCCGCGATCAGCGCGCGCCGGCCGCCGGGGGCGACGAACGCGCGAGGGAAACGAGATGGCTGGCGGTGTTCACCAGCAGCACCTTCATGCCGGGTTTGAGAAACCCCTCGGCGCGCAGCCGCCGGGCGGCGGCGAGCGTCGCCGCGCCCTCGTAGCTTGCGGCCACGCCCAGGGCGCCGTAGCGACGGAACGCGGCCACGATCTCCGCTTCGGCCGCCGCCACGGCGGTCCCGCCGGACTCGCGCAGCACCCCGAGCATTCGGTGGCCCATGATGGCGCCGGGCACATCCAGGCCGTCGGCCACGGTCCCGCGCGAGACCACGGGCTCCACTGCCGCCAGGCCGCGGCGGAAGGCCTCCACCACAGGTGCGCACCCCTCGGACTGCACCGCGATCATGGCGGGCGGCCGGCCGGGCAGGCGGTCCAGTGCGTTCAGCTCCGCGAACGCCTTCCAGATTCCCACCAGCCCGGTGCCGCCGCCGGTGGGATAGATGACGGCGTCGGGCAGGGCGCGGGAGCCGAAGTGCGCGGCGATGTCCAGCCCCATGGTCTTCTTTCCCTCGAGCCGGCCCGGCTCGAAAAACGTGGAGATGTCCACCAGCGTGCCCGCCGCGAGCTCATCGCGCAGGTCCTCGCGCATCCGCCGGCCGGCGGCCGCGATGTTGGCGCCGTGGAAGCGCACCTCGCCGCCGAAGAATTCGCACTCCCGGTGGTAGATGGAGCCGCGCCACGCTTCGGGCATGTAGACGAGGCAGCCGGGCAGCGCCAGCCGGCTGGAGAACAGGCACGCGGCCACGCCGGCGTTCCCCTGGGTGGGCAGGCAGAAGCGGCGAGCGCCGCAGGCGGCGCCGAAGGCGATCCCCACCGCCAGGCCGCGGTCCTTGAAGCTGCCCGACGGATGGCCGCCTTCGTTCATGAGGTGGAGGTCGAGCTCCAGCTCGCGCGCCAGCGCCTCGTGGCGGACGAACACCGGCCGCCCCACGTCGGCGGCGTAGGCGTCATCGACGCCCCACACGGGCAGCAGCGCGGCGTGGCGCCACAGGCCGACCGCGGCCTCTGGTCCGCGCCAGTCGCCGGCCCGGTCGTCGCGGAGCGCGTCGAGCCGGTACAGTGCCTCCACCGGTTTGCCCGGCGGCGGGCAGCAGGGGCACAGGCCGGCGGGACGATGGAACTCGTGGTGGGGGACGGTCTGCCCCGTCGCGGAACAGACCAGGCGGTCCAGGTACGGATTGATGCGCAGTTCCATGGGATCCTCGACGCGTTGGAGTGCCGGAGCCGGCCCGCTCCGAACGCCACAGGATAATCCCGGCGGGACATTTTCTCCAGCCCAAAGTCGCCCCGGTGCCGATCCGCCGGCCGCTGAAAAGTCACCCCTCCGTGAACCCGTTTGCCTCCGGGCATTCGTATATAGGTATGAAGAATGCAGGACGTGCCCGGGAGAGGCAAACCGATGGAGTGGAGCCCGGCCGAATTCGAACAGGTGGTGCGGGAACACCAGGCATGGGTGTTCAGCCTGGCGCTCCGATTCCTGCGGGACCGGGAACTGGCCGAAGAGGTGGCCCAGGACGTGTTCATCCGATTGTACCAGCACGGGGAAGGCATCCAGAGCGCGGCGCACCTGCGCCACTGGCTGCGTCAGGTGACCACGCGGTGCGCGGTGGACGCGTGGCGGGTCCGCCGCCGCCAGCCGGAGCTCGTGGAGCTCGAGGCGCCGACCCTGGCCTCGGCACCCGAGCAGGGCGAGGCGCTGCTGCTGGGCCAACTCCGCGAACTGGTGGGCCGGTTGCCCGCGGCGTCGCGGCTGGTGATGGTACTCCGCTACCAGGAGGGCCTCCGGCCCCGGGAGATCGCCCGGACGCTGAGAGTGCCCGTCGATACGGTGAAGAGCCGGATCCATCGGTCCGTGCGCTGGCTCCGGGCCCGGGTGGCCGATACGCCGGAGGTGCTCTCATGACCCCGTTGGACGACGAGCTGCGCCGGGCGCTGGCGCCCGAGGATCCGGGACCCGAGTTCACCCGCCGGGTGATGGCCCGGGTGGCCCGGCTTGACGCCGACCGGCGCATGTCGCGCCGGCTGGCATCGCGAGGCCGCCTGGTCCGTGGACTGGCGGCGGCCGCCCTGCTGCTGGCCGCGGGGAGCTGGGCCCAGTGGCGGTTCGGCCTGTGGCCGAGCCAGCCGGCCGGGGAGCCGCCTGCGGCGCCTGTCGTCCCGGCGGCCGGGGTGCCGGAGCTGACCGGGTTGCCCCCGGGGATGTCACGGGAGGACGGGGCGCGACTGAAAGAGGAACTGATCCGGGCGCTGCGGTTGGCCAGCCGCAAGATGAACGCCGCCCGGGAGCGGGCCGTGGAGCGCGCCCGCACATAGCTTCGGTGATGCATCGGAGATCCGGATCTGACGGTTTGATCTGAAATGACACGGAGGAAGACCATGAAACCATACCTGTTCCGTTTGTCGGTTCTGGCATTCGCCCTGTTCCTGCTCGCGGCCCTTTCACCCGCCGCAGCCGGCCAGGGGGCCCAGATCAATTTCGACGCCCTCAGGCACCTCGAGGCCAAGGCGGACGAGGTGGTGGACGTCACCCTCGACGGCGACAGCCTGCGGTTCGCCGGCGCGTTCCTGTCCAAAAAAGATCCGGAGGAAGTCGCGGTCCGCAAGCTGGTCCATTCGCTCAAGGGGATCTACGTGAAGGCCTACACCTTCGACGCGGACGGCCAGTTCACCGACGCCGACATCGAGGCGGTCCGAAGCCAGCTCCGCGCGCCGGAATGGAGCCGGCTCGTGGGCGTGCGCAGCCGCAAAGGGAGCGAGAACGTCGACATCTTCATGTTGCTCAAAGGTGACGCCATCGAGGGGCTGGCCATCATCGCTTTCGAGGACAGGGAGCTGGCGGTGATCAACATCGTGGGTCCCATCGACATGGAGATGCTGATGGATCTCGAGGGACACATCGGCATCCCCGACCTGGAGCTGGAAAAGGACGACCACCGGTCCGGGAGCCACTGACATGCGCTCCGCGGTTGGACGTCTCCTGCCGACCTTCCTGCTGCTCGGGTTGGCGCTGTTTGCGGCGGCGCCTGTTCAGGCCGACGGCAAGGAGTTCGACCGGCTGGTCCGCCACGTGGAACAGCAGCTCGGCACCGCGAAGGCCGATATCCCCTGCGGCTGGCTGGTGGGGCTCGCCGTGCGCTTCGCCAAGCCGGAGGGAGTCAAGGGGCTTCAGTTCGCCGTCTTTGAAGATGTGCCCGGCGAAGCCGCGGCCGGGTTCGGCGAGCTGGAGGCGGGTGCCCGCGCGTGCCTCGGGCCCGGCTGGGCCCGTATGGTCTGCCAGCGCTGCCCCGCCCGCAACGAGGCCCAACTCATCTGGGTGCAGTCTGCGAAGAACGAGGTGCGGCTCATGATCGTCTCGGTGGACGACGGCGACGCGGCCGTGCTCCACGTCCGCCTGGACCCCGACAAGTTCTCCGAGTGGATGGACGAGCCCACCGCGATCGCCCGCCGGGTCCAACGGACGCAATAAGCGCGCGGGCTCCGCCCGCGCATCGACAGGAATGATGCAGATGCAATGCTGCCGATCCACGGCAGCATTTTTTTGTCTGCTTGTTGGATGTCGCACCGTCCCCAGCGGCGATCAAGACCGTTTGATGAAAACGAGGGTGTCAGGTGCTATGATACTGTGCCAGAGCCATCTCCTGCCGATCGCTGGATCCTGCCCGACGTGGCGACGCCTTCAGACCGGGGTCCGGGTGGCAGGCGGATTCAACGGAAGGAACTCATGGAAAAATCTGCCGGCTGGAATCGTCTCAACCGCGTGTTTCATGGATTGAGCCATCTGAAATTCGCCTTCTATGTGGGGGGAGTGTACTATCAGCTCCAGGCCATGGTGTTCGGACGCCGGGAGGAATTCACGAATGACTTGTGCTTCGCCCTGCTCCTGTACGGATTCGCCATGGCCCTGGAGGGACTGCGGGATAACAGTCGGATCGTGGACCTCCGGCGGAAGCAGCTGACCCGCCGCGTCAGTCTGTTCCAATGGGTGGTCACAGGCTCCATCCTGCTGTTTTCCTTCGCGGTGCTGCTCGGGCTGGTTCTGCTCGTCGTCCTGGGGGATGAGTTTCAGGGGGTGGCTGTCGCCTCGTTCGGCCTGGGCGGGCTGGCGCTGATGCGGCAGGAATACGACTGCCTCAACCAGGCGTTGGAGTGCCCGGATCAGCCGATCGAGTCAGAGCCGTCTTCCGCTTCCGCAACCCGGTCATGAGGCCACCACCGAAGACAACGCCTGCCGAAGGGAGCGGACCCGGCCGCGACGACGGTCGATGTTCGCCGCCGCTGCGCGTCAGTCTCGTGGGGCTGGCCATGGAGGTGATGGGCGCCGCGGCGCCGAACCTGGCGGTGTACAACCTGCGGGCCTACGCGTGCAGCGATCCCGAGCTGGCGAAGCGCGTCGTGGTGACGGTTCACGATCTGCCGGTCACCGAGCCGGAGGACCGGGTGCTGGCGGCGGTGGCCGCCGACCGTCCCAACGTGGTGGGCCTGTCGTGCTATTCCTGGAACAGTGCGGCGATGCTGCGCCTGGCGGAAGGGATCCGGACGCTCGAGCCGGCGGCGATTGTGTTGTTGGGCGGGCCCGACGCGACCTTCCGGGCCGGGGCGCTGCTGGCGCGGCACCCGGCGGCGGTGGACGCCGTCGTCGCGGGCGAGGGGGAGGAGGTGTTCCGGCTGCTGCTGCGGCGGCTGGCGGACCTCGACGCCGCGCCCTGGACCGAGACGCCGGGGCTCGTGGTCCGGGACGGCGCCGACTGCCGGGCCCACCCGCCCCCCGAACCACTGGCGCTGAGCCGCGTGCCGGTGCCGCTGGACGATCCCGATTTCCGCCGCCGCCACCCCGGCCTGCTGGTCCTGGAGACGGCTCGCGGCTGCCGCCACCGCTGCGCCTACTGCACGTATGGCGCCCAGTCACCCGGCCGGCGGCTGCGGCCGCTCGGCGGCGTCGTCCGCGCCCTGCGCGCGTTCGCCGCGTCCGGGGGCGGGAATGTCTGGCTGCTCGATCCCGGCCTGAACCAGGAGCCGCGGCGGTTCCGGGCGCTGGTCCGCCACCTGGCCGCCGCGGACAACCTGACGCTCGTCGGGGCGGAGCTGAACCTGGCCACACTGCATCCCCCGGACCTGACGCCACTGGCGGGCCGGGTGGGCGATTTTCTGATCTTCGGCCTCCAGTCCAGCTCGCCGCGCGCCTTGCGGCAAGCCGGGCGGACGGCGCGACTGGAGGCGTTCGGGGCCAGGGCGCGCCTGCTCCGCCAGGCCGGCCTTCCCTTCAGCCTGGATGTCATCTACGGCCTGCCCGGCGACGACTACGCCGCCTTCCGCGGGACTCTCGACGCCGCCTTCGCCATGGAGCCGAATTTCATCAACTGCTTCCGGCTCCAGGTGCTGCCGGGGAGCCGCTTCGCCCACGATGCGGAACGCCTGGGCCTGCGCCACCAGCCGGAGCCGCCGTATTACCTGGAAAGCTGTCCCACATTTTCCGCCGGCGACATGGCCCGAGCGGAGCGCCTGGCCCGGGCGCTCACAATTTTCCACCAGTTCACCTATCGGACCGAAATCGTCGGGCTGATGGCGCGCGAGCTGGGGGCGCGGCCGTCGGACATCCTCGATGCGTTTCTGAACGGCGGGTGGCGGGGCGCGCCCCTGAACGAGGAGGAACTGGCCCGCCTCGCGTCACCCGCGGGGCAGCCCGGCGCGCTGCCCGCCCTGAGGCTGTTCCTGGCTGCGGCGTCTCGGGCCGCCGGCCGTCCGGACAGGCTCCGTCCGCTGGACGATCTCCTGCGGCTGCAACACCACTGGGGGCGCCTGCGAATCCTGGCGGGCTGCCCCGCGCCGCCGCCCCCGCCAGTTCCTGCAGGCACAATCCGTCCTGTGGGGACCGCCTGTGTCCTGGCTCTCGAGTCGCACGCGCTGACCCTCATGGAAACGCTGGCCCCGCTTGAGGCGGTGGACCACACGCCACGCCGGCTGGTGATGTTCCTGGAGGGTGGGCGGGTGCAGATGGTGACGGTGGGTTTGGACACCGCCCGGGTGCTCGAGTGGATCGGACCGGGCGCCTCCGTGGCGGCGCTGGAGGCGGCGGCCGCGTTGCAGTATCCCGACGTTCCGCGGGCGGAAGTGAACCGGTCGCTGCATCGGCTGCTAAAGGATCTGGTGCAGCGGGGGATTCTCATCCGGTGAGCGGTGAACCGATAGGGTACAGCAAGTCGTCCGGGGTGTCCGGCTGGCCGGTTTTACCGCGAACGGGAGTATAATGGCGCGGATGGACGCACCGATGGACGAGACGCGATCCGACACCCGCGGCGGCGATGACCTGGAGCAGACCGAACGGCTGCTCCGGACGGAGCGGAACTTCGTCACCGCTGTCCTGGACAGCTCCAACGCCCTGCTGGTGGTGCTGGATCTGGAGGGCCGCGTCCTGCGCTTCAACCGCGCCGCCGAGCGGGCCTCCGGCCGCCCATTCCCGGAAGGCATCGGCCGGTCCCCCGATGAATGCTTTCCGCCCGTCGAATCCGGCGCCGGCCTGCGGCCGCTGCTGGAGCGGATCCGGTCCGGCGAATCACCGGTGGATGACCGGACCTGCTGGACGGACCGGAACGGCCGGCGGCGCTGCACCCAGTGGACGGTCACGGCCTGCCCGGGCGAGGGCGGGGAGCCGGCCTACATCATCTGTTCCGGACTCGACATCACGCCGTTGCGGGAAGCCGAGGTGGAGCGCGAGCGCCTGATCGGGGAGCTGCGGGAAGCGTTGGCGCGCATCGAGACCCTGCACGGCCTGATCCCCATCTGCGCCGGCTGCAAGAAGGTCCGCGATGACCAGGGCTTCTGGCACCAGGTGGAGGCGTACATCGAGGCCCGGTCGCAGGCCGAATTCAGCCACGGCCTTTGCCCCGACTGCGTCGTCCGGCTCTACCCCGAATATGCCAGCCGGCTCAAGCCGTCCGGTGAACCGCCCGCCGAATCCTGACCGTCCCGCCGGCGTCCGCGGGCGGGCCGCTCCGGCGGCGGTTGCCCGAAATGACTTGACTTCACGGCCCCCTCTCACAATAATGCTCAGTTTCAGAGACGGCTCATCGGCCCGATGTGCGGGCGGCATACAGCGCTTCCGGACGCTTTTCCGACGGCGCCCCCTCGGTTAGGGCGCATGCTCCGACGGACGTTCGGAGGGGTGCCGAAGGGTGCCGGACAGCCAAACTTGGATTATTCATCGGCTCAGAGGAGATATGGTTATGAGGAAATTCCTGCGAATCGCGTGGCTGGCGGCCTTCCAGTTCCTGGCCGCCACCGCGGCGATGGCCAGTGAGGCGGACCTGGCCATCCCCGACCTGCACAAGGGGCAGCCGTACCAGATGCTGGGCGGCATCAATCCCTGGTGGCTGCTGTTTTGGGGCGCCTGCGTCATCGCCGGCACATTGAGCATCAGCCTCTGGCTGCGCGCTTCGGTCCGGAAGATGCGCGCGCACGAGTCCATGCTCAAGATCGCCGAGATCATCTTCCAGACCTGCCGCACCTATCTCAAGCAGCAGGGCAAATTCCTGATCATGCTGTTCGTGTTCATCGCCGCGGCGATGAGTTTCTATTTCCTGGGGCTGCAGTATGGCTCCCTGGCCGAGCAGTACGCCAAGACGCATAACATCCTGCTCCACCCGTTCGCGGTGGTCTTCCTGGTGCTGCTGTTCTCGGTGGTGGGCATGGCCGGCTCGTACAGCGTGGCCTGGTACGGCATCCGCGTGAACACCTACGCCAACGCCCGGACGGCGTTCGCCTCACTGGCGGGCAAGCCATGGGATGTGGTGAACATCCCGTTGCGGGCCGGCATGAGCATCGGGCTCTTCCTCATTTCGCTCGAGCTCATCATGATGGTGATCATCCTGCTGTTCGTGCCCCGCGAGATCGTCGGCTACTGCTTCCTCGGCTTCGCCATCGGCGAATCGCTGGGCGCCTCGGCTCTGCGCATTGCCGGCGGCATCTTCACCAAGATCGCCGACATCGGCTCCGACCTGATGAAGATCGTCTTCAAGATCAAGGAAGACGATCCGCGCAACCCGGGGGTCATCGCCGACTGCACCGGCGACAACGCCGGTGACAGCGTGGGGCCCACCGCCGACGCCTTCGAAACCTACGGCGTCACCGGCGTGGCGCTGATCTCCTTCATCACCCTGGCGGTGGCCGATGTGGAAATCCAGGCCAAGCTCATCGTCTGGATCTTCGCCATGCGCTTCCTGATGGATTTTATGTCCGGCCTGGCCTACTTCGTCAACCAGGGCATCTCCAAGGCCAAGTACAAGGGGATGACCGAATTCGATTTCGAGCAGCCGCTGATGCGTCTCATCTGGATCGCGGCGACCCTCTGCATCAGCACCTCGTTCCTGATGAGCTACCTCCTGATCTCCGACATCCAGGTGCCCGTCGACGGCGTGATGACTGCCCTGCCTTCGCTCTGGTGGCACCTGGCGCTCATCATCAGCTGCGGCACGCTGGCCGCGGTGCTCATCCCCGAATTCACCAAGGTGTTCACCAGTTCCAAATCGAAACACGTGCACGAGATCGTCACCGCCTCCCGCGAGGGCGGCGCGTCGCTGACCATCCTGTCCGGGATCGTCTCCGGCAACTTCAGCGCCTTCTGGAAGGGGATCCTGATCGTCGCCCTGATGGCCGTCGCGTACTTCACCAGCTTCGGCGAGATGGGTGTCGGCATCCAGTACCCGTCCATCTTCGCCTTCGGCCTGGTGGCCTTCGGCTTCCTCTGTATGGGGCCGGTGACCATCGCCGTGGACAGCTACGGCCCCGTCACCGACAACGCCCAGTCCGTGTTCGAGCTGGCTCAGACCGAGAAGATCCCCGGCATCAGCGAGGAGATCCAGCGCGACTTCGGCTTCGTGCCGAATTTCGAGCAGGGGAAACACTACCTGGAAGCCAACGACTCGGCCGGCAACACCTTCAAGGCCACCGCCAAGCCGGTGCTCATCGGCACCGCGGTGGTGGGCGCCACCACCATGATCTTCTCCATCATCCTGCTGCTCAAAAAGGTCGGCCTGATGCAGTTGTCGCTGACCGACGCGCCGGTGCTGCTCGGCTTCATCACCGGCGGCGCGGTGATCTTCTGGTTCAGCGGCGCCTCCATCCAGGCGGTTACCACCGGCGCCTATCGGGCGGTGGAGTTCATCAAGAAGAACCTGAACCTCGACAAGCAGGAAGCGGACATCGAGGACTCCAAGACCGTGGTGCGGATCTGCACCGAGTACGCCCAGAACGGCATGTGGAACATCTTCATCGCGCTGATGGCGATGACGCTGGCGTTCGCGTTCATCGACTCCAACTTCTTCGTGGCCTACTTGGTGTCCATCGCCTGCTTCGGGCTGTTCCAGGCCATCTACATGGCCAACACCGGCGGCGCCTGGGACAACGCCAAGAAACTGGTCGAGGTGGACTTCAACGAGAAGTACACCGCCGTCCACGCGGCGACGGTCATCGGCGACACGGTGGGCGATCCGTTCAAGGACACCACCTCGGTGTCGCTCAACCCCATCATCAAGTTCTCCACCCTGTTCGGCCTGCTGGCCACGGAGATCGCCATCGAGATCACCCGTCACGCCCAGGCCACCCAGTCCATGAACTTCTCACCCTTCATCGCCGCGCCGCTGTTCATCATCGGACTGGTCTTCGTCTGGCGCTCGTTCTACAAGATGCGCATTCCCGTCAAACCCGAAAGCAAATGATCACGCCCGGGGGCGACGGAGGTCGCCCTCCGGTTCTCCATCGAGATCGGTTTGCCGCGCCCCATTACCGGGGCGCGCTTTTTTTTCTGCGCGGATTCCTGTCCGGGTGCTGCGATCAGACCACTGAGGCGACGCCCGTACTGTCGCGGTAAAAAAACCTGGGCGCGTACCGTCGACGGAGCATGCGGATGACCGGTGTCGTCTCAGCTCGGGCTGCCGGAGGCGTTGCGGACCTTTGCCAGGAGCCGTTCCACCCGGACCTGCTTGTCCTTGAGCAAATCCTTGACCACCTGCGTTCGGGTGTGGTGAATCTCGACGGGCAGGCTGCACAGTTCCTTGTGGAGCATCGCCTCCAAAATGGCCAGTTCCTCGGCTGTCAGCTCGATGTTCATGGCCCCCTCCGTACCCTCATGATACCACGCCGCCCGGTCCGTCCCGGACCCTCAGGGCAGCGGCTGGGCGTTGACGGCGGACAGGAAGTTGAGCGCCTGGTCGCCGAAGAGCGCGAAGACGATCAGGTCGCGGGCCGGATCGCTCAGGCTCTCGACGAGCAGATAACCGCCGAAGATGCTCGTCAGTTCCGGCATCTGCTGATCCAGCAGGAAGACGCTCCGGCCGCGGGCGGGAATGTCGAGCGTGTCCACGGCCAGCTCCATGCCGTTCCCGTCGTGAGCCGTCAGGAGGACCTGCTGGGCGGTGTCGCCTGGATTGAGCACGGCGAGACCCGTGAAAAAGGAGGTGTTGCCCAGTTTGCCGTTGGCCATGTGCGCCACGAGGCTGCGGGCCTGTCCCTGCACGGCCAGGGGCAGGCTTGACAGGAACCGCCCGTTGCCGGCCTCCCCGAACGTCACCAGGCCCACCAGCGGCGTCGCGCCCTGCGGCTCCACGGTCAGGTAGCCGGTGGCGGGACCGACGAGGCCGAACAGGGTGGCCACATCCTGCTGGAGCTTGCTCTGCGCCGGGATGCTCAGGGTCGGACTGGTGCCCAGAAGCTGGCCGGCGTCGCCGTACCTGCGGATCACCACGGCCGTGCCGGTGTCGGTCGCGTTGAGCACGGTCAGTTTCGTCTCGTAATTGACGCCCAGATTCCCGCAGGCAAAATGCGGCGAGTAGAGGATGGCGGCCGCCTCGGGGAGGCACAGGCCGTCGATCGCCGCCAGCTTCTCGCTGTTGCCGGACAACTGGCAGCCCACTACGGGGATGTCGGCGCGCAGCCCGATGAAATCGGGCGCCGCGAGGGCGGGGAATGCGGTCCCCAGATCCAGCTCGAGCCGGCCGCGGCCCGCCAGCGTGTAGGACTTGGATTGGAGGACGGAGCCGTTGCTCAGCCGCTCCAGCACCAGCCGGCACTGATCCTTGCTGGGATTGATGACCAGCAGCGTGCGCACCGGATCCGTGCCGGCGGGGAACAGGAGCCGGGTGTGGGCGTCGCGGGCGTCGGGCAGGGACAGCCCGTCCATGTACTGGAGGGTCGCGCCGTCGTTGGCCAGCCAGAACCCGTAGGTCTCCGGCTCGGTCAGGAAGCCGCGCACCCAGCGGCCGGGCTGGTCGGCGTCGGCGCCGAACACGCTCGGATCGGTGAGGTAGCGGGCGTACTGCTGACCGGACGCCAGCGGCACGGTGACCGCCTTCCGGTGGGTGCCCGCGCTGTCGTAGAGCTCCAGGTTGAGCAGGCCCGTCGCCGCGCCGAGGTTGATGACGGAAAACGACAGGTCCTGGCTCCGCGGCAGATGCACCAGGTTGAACGCCCGGTCGGCCAGCGCCGCCACGCCGGTCCGGGAGCAGATGCCGCCGAGCGTGGTGCCGCCGGCGATGCTCAGGATGTCGTTCTCGACCAGCGTCACGTGGTTGACGGGATCCAGCTCCATGTCGCCCAGGGTGTTGATGGAGTATGCGTAGGCCATGGTGCCGGTGGCGTCGGAGACGCAGAGGCCGAGCTTGTAGTAATCGGCGTAGCCCACCAGGATGTCCGGCCCGTTCTGGCCGTCGAAGTTGTCGGCCTGCAGAGCCGACGGCGGATTGATGAAATAGATGGTCTGCCCCGAACCGGGCGCGAAGGTACCGCCGGTTCCGGCGTGCCAGATGCTGATGGACTTGTTCGCCGCCTGCGCCACGGCCAGGTCGGTCCGGCCGTCGCGGCCGAAGTCGGCGGCCGCCACGGCGACCGGTTGCGCGCCCAGGGTGGCATAATTGACGGCGGAGAACGAACCGCCGTCGTTGCGCACCACCGTCACCGAGTTGCCGTCGCGGTTGGCCACCGCGATGTCCGGCCGGGTGTCGCCGTTGAAGTCGCCGGTGGTGAGCGCCACCGGCCCATCGCTCAGGTAAACCGACGTGCTGCTGGCAAATTGCTGCCCGTACAGAATCTGCAGGGTGTTGGTGGCGGGGACCGTGTACAGGAAATCCTTCTGGGTGTCGCCGTTGATGTCGATCACGTGCGAGGCGCTGGGTTCACCGGCCAGCGCCGTCGTCCGCACGGGGACCAGCCGGTTGCCGGGGCGACCGGCTTTCTCGAACAGGGTTTCCCAGGCGTAGATCCGCAGGGTGCCCGCGGTGTCGGCGACGAGGATGTCCGGCCGGCCGTCGCCCGTCACGTCGCCGATCTCCACCGTGCGGGCGGCGGCGCCGTCCAGGGCCCGCCAGTCCAGCGACGGGTAGGTGCCGTCGGGCCCGGACAGCGACCAGTACAGCCGGTTGGCTGCCCCGTCGATGGAGGCGATGTCCTCGCGTCCGTCGCCGTCGAGGTCGCCCTGGGCATGGTCGGTGATCGTGGCGCCCACGAGGCGGGCGGGGGCGACGTCCTCCGCCACGGTGTGATCGAGCCGGAACAGGTTCAGCGTGTCGGGGGTGAATTTGGTGGTCGTGGCGGCGCCCGTCTTCTGGTAGAACGCCCGGACCGTGACCGGGAACATGTCGTCGGTCAGATTGAAATCGTAGCCCCGCAGATCCCCGAAGAACTGGGAGTTGGCCTGGGTGAACTGACCCGCGGCGCCCCAGTTGCTCGACCCGTTCAGGGGCCAGACACCGGCGCCGACCCCGATGGTGAAGCCGAGATAGTGCTCGTCGTCGTCGGGTTCCCAGGCGCTGGTGCTTCGGGTGAGCCGCAGCCAGATCTTGTTCTCGCCCTGCACGCAGCGGAACAGCTGGATCGCGTGATCGTCGATCCCGGCGGTGGCCGCAGTGTCCGCGACGGGCTGGTAGGTGGCGGACATGCCGTCGAAGGCGTATTCGGAGACAGCCAGCGGATGCACCGTGGCGCCGGCGGGCGACACCTCAAGCTGGGACAGTTTGCCATCAGCCAAAGTCTGGCTCAGTAGGGCGCCGGCGGGCAGGGTGAGTTCCAGGATGACCGGGTTAGCGGTGCCGGCGGCGGGGAAGGTGTCGGGCGCCAGCAGGAACGTGATCGCCGAAGCCGGCAGAATCTGGGCGGCGAGCGCCTGGTTCACGTTGCCGGTCTGGCCGGAGCGGCTCAACAGGGGCACCGTGGGTGCGGTCGTCGAGGTGTAGGCATACACGCCGCTCGAGGTGGCCGCGTAGATGCGCGTGGGCGTGCGGACGTCGGTGGCCAGCGCCTGCACATCCGTTTCGGTCGTGGCCCTGGACACGGGATACCAGTTGGCGCCGTCATTGCGGGTGTAGAACAGTCCGTCCGTCGTGCCGGCGAACATGTTCCCGCTCTTGGGTTGGCGCACCAGGGCCTGCACCCAGTTGTACTCCAGGCCGGCGGGCGTCCACAGGCCGCCCTCGTTCGTGCTCTTGAACGCGCCCCAACGCGTGCCGGCGAAGAGGGTCTGCGGACTGTCCTCGTTGGAGGCCAGGCTGTATACCTGCGTTTCGGTCAGGCCGGTCATCGCCGGATCCCAGGAGAGGCCGCCGTCGGTGGATTTGTAAAAGCCGTCGTCGCCGGCGGCGTACATCTTCAGCGGGGACCACGGGTCGAACATCAGATCGATGATATTGACGTCGATGAGCTGGCCGGTGGGAGCCCAGGTGGCCCCGGCGTCGGTGGAGACGTACAGGCCGTCGTAGTCGTAATCCCAGGTCGGCCACCCCGAGGTGGCGTACACCGTCGACGGATCGGTGGGGTGGACGGCCAGGTCGAAAATCTCCTTGCTGTTGACCGTGCCGCCGCCGCTGATCACTTTCGTCCAGGTGTCACCCTCGTTCAGGCTGCGCCAGAGGTCGCCGTTGATGGTGCCCATGATGGCCGGCGGATCGGTGGCCGGCGTGATCGCCAGGTTCTGAAAAGGCAGGTTGCTGCTCACGTGGCTCTGGTATTCCCACGATTCGCCGCCGTCGACGCTCTTGAACAGGTAGCCGGTGTCGTCACCGGCGTACACCACGCCGGCTTCGTCGGGCGACACGGCCAGACAGTTGGTTTTGGTCAACAGGCCGGAGCTGGCGCTTTGCCAGGTGTTGCCCCGGTTCCAGGAACGCTGCACGCCGGAAATGGTGCCGGCGTACACCGCTCCGTCCGGATCGACGGGCTCGATGGCGATGCAGCGGCCGCCCGGCTGCAGGACGTTCTCGAAGGTGGCGCCGCCGTCGGGGCTGCGGTACACGGTGTGCAGATTGATGAAGAAGAATCGGTCGGGATCACCGGGATCGCAGACCAGATCATTGAAGGACACGTTGGTCGGGTGCTGGGTCCAGGTGGTGCCGCTGTTCGTGCTGGTGTAGAACGCCATGGGCTGATACGAGGAGGCGTACAGGCGGCCGGGAATGGTGGGATGGACGGCCATCCGCCAACCCTTGGCGGAGGCAGGCAGAATTTCCGTCCAGGTCAGGCCCCCGTTGGTGCTTTTCTGCACCCCCGAGTTCCAGGTGGCGAGGTAGAGCGTCAGCGGAGCCAGCGGCGACTGGCGGATCTGGTCGATCTGCGGCGAACCGGGGAGGGTGGCGAGGGTGGTCCAGTCGACACCGCCGTCGGTGGACCGGTAGACCTTCGTCATGCCTGATGCGTAGATGGTGTTGGGATTGGTGGGGTGGAAGGCGAAACAGCGGACGTCCGCGATGGTGGACACCCGGGTCCACCCGTCGCCGCCGTCGGGGCTCCGGTGGATTCCGTCCGAGTTGGCGGCGAACACCAGCAGGTGATTCAGCGGATGGACGGAGCCGGCCGCCATGGGTGAATTGAAGCCGCCGATCACCTCCCAGCTTTGGCCCCAGTTGCGGCTGCGGAAGAAACTGCCTTCCGAGATGCCGGCGAACAGGACGTTGGGCGTCTGGGGATCGACGGAGATGAATTTCATCTGGCCGCCGTACGGACCGGCGGTGCTCCACCGGTTGAGGCCCGCCGGAATCGGCAGCGCCAGCGCAATCATCAATACCACGATGCCCGCGATGCGATACATGAACCCTCCTATTGGCGATCACGCCGTGGGACTGAGATGCGTAAACGCCCCGCGGTTGATCTCGCTCAACCCGCCATGCGGATCGGCGACCGTCTCTTCACGGTCCGCTCGCGACTGACGGCAGTTCCTTGAGCAACCACAGTCTATTTGTCGTCAGATCGTCGAAAATGTGTCTATATTTTTACATTCCGTGCCGGATTAGTCAAGGCGGGCCGGGTCACCGGCGGGGCGGGATCAGGATCAGCGCCGCCTGGGGCGGGATGAGATACTCGGCGCCGGTGGCGGTGACCACCGCCATTTCCTCGACGGAGATGGTCTTCGTTGCCGGGCGGCCTTGATATTCGATGGCCCAGCAGAAGAAACCGTCATAGGCGAACACCATACCGGGAGCGAGCGCGCGGAGGGCGTCGCCGGCGGGCGTGCGGTCCGGCTGGCCGCCGGTGAGCCCGGGACCGGCGTCGTGGGCCCAGTAGCCCACTGGGTGGCCGGTGCCCCACGGCACCGGCAGCGACCCCTGGGCGGCCATCCACTCGCGCTGGACGCGGTCCACCTCGAAGCCGCGCGCGCCGGGCCGGAGGGCGGCCAGCACGCGCCGGTGCCCCTGGACGGCGTTCTGCCAGTACCGCCGGATCTCCGGCGGCGGCGCCGTCTCTCCCTCCCGCAGCACGTAGGCGAAGCGCTGCAGGTCGGAGCACCACACGCCATGGACCAGGATCCCGAAGTCGATCTGGATCACGTCGCCGGGCATGATGATTTTGCCGGTGGAGTGGGAATGGCCGCGGTCGGGCCCGGAGTTGACGTTCGGGTTCTGGTCCGGGGCCCAGGCGTCGCCGACGCCGAGCTCGCGCATCCGGCCCTTGAGGAACCGGGCGACGTTGGCGTCGGTGGTTCTCCCCGGCACCACGGTGGTGTAGGCCTCGAGGAGAAGCTGCTCGGTGAGCCGGGCGGCGTCCCGCATGATGGCGATCTCCTCGGGCAGCTTCACCGCGAGCCAGGTCAGCACCAGCTCCTCGGACGAGACGAGCCGGCCGGGCCAGCCGGCACCGAGCGCTGCCTCCAGCTCCCGGCGCTGGGTGTGGCTCAACCCGTCGGCTACGGCGCGGCCGGAGGAGTTGACGGCGACCGCCGTCGCGCCGCGCTCGCGGAGCGCCGCGGCCACCGCCACCCAGAGGTTCGCGTCGCGCTCCAGCACCTGGCAGGCGTCGTGGAGACCCACTTCCTGCAGCGCCGTGGCCTCGCCCGGTGGGGTGATGGCCAGCGACGACACTCGTCCCTCATTCAGGAAAAACAAAAACGCCGCCTGGCCGCCGGCGTTCTCGCCGCCCACGTGGAGCGCCAGCGGGTCGTTGGCGTTCTCGCGGCAGATGACCACCCAGGCGTCGGCGCCGGCGGCTTGCATCGCCGCCGGCAGCAGCCGCTCCACCCGCGCCCGGCGGATCGCCGGCCACGGATTGGCGGCGCCCTCGGACGCGGCGGCCGCGATCGGGGAAACGCTGGCTGCCAGGGAGAGCAGAATGAGCAGGCCGCATGGAAGGACGGGTCGGAAGCAATGCGCTCGATTGACCATGTTTAACTCCGGCGAGGCGAGTGATCAACCAGACGGTACTGCGGGACAGGGTCCGGTGTCAATCCCGGGTGCGCGCCGGGTGTAGGCCGCATTCGACGAGTGCGGCCCGGTTGTGGTCCCTCAGGTCCCGTGACGATGTGTTCACTCTTGGGGTTTAACGCCGGCCCCGACTCCCACGCTGGCTTCCACCACGCTCCAGTCGGGTCCCGCCGGGCCCCTGGATCCCGAACCTCGCGCGGGATATGTGAAGACATCCGGATCGTGCTGGATCCACACCTTCCAGGGGCCGCCGTCAAGGAAGTCGTCCCGCGAGATCAGTTCGAACCGGTTGTCCCGATAGTCGAACCGGATGATGTTGCCCTTGACGGTCCCCATCAGGTCCGGCTTGCCCGCGGGGCGGAAAAACAACCGGAAGCGGCCGAACTGTTTCGTCAGGATTTCGAAGTGAACGGCGCCTTCCTGGTCGCTTCGCGCGGAACCGTTGGAGCCGGATCCGCCCCACACCCGCCGGTCGTTCAGAAGCAGCATGCCGCCCGTGATGCGCAGCTCGTGCAAGGGCATCGGATACGCTCCCGCCGGCTGCGCGTTTTCCACCAGCGGGACCACCTGGATGGCATATTTGATTTTGCGTCCTCGATCCTCGAACAGGTTGACGACCGCCTTTTCCAGGTTGCGCACCGTCGCCGCGGCCTTGCCGGAATTGGTAGTGGTCCCGATCTTCATGGTCCATTGAAACTGCAGCTCGATGCCATCGGGCAGAATCCGGGCGGGCCGGATGGAGAGCTGGTACTCCCTCGATTCAGTCCGTTCGTCGGTGGTTTTCGCACCTGTCTGGATGGTGGCCGAGTGTCCCAACACGACCTGCACTTTCGGAGCCAACAGAGTCAAGGTTTCCGCAGGGTGGATCTGCAACAACGCCAGATCCAGGTTGATGATGATCGGTCTCTCCCCGCCCGTGTCATTCGCGGCGGCACCCGGGCGCTCTGCCGGCGGCGCGGCCGGCGCTCCCGTGTCGACCGGCGCGATCGCCGGTCCGGCGGCGGCGAGGCCGATGGTGGTCAGCACCAGCAGCCAGCCGATCAACCCGACGGTGGATGGCATGATCATTCCTCCCTGAAGACATAAACTGTCGTATCCTCGACGGGCTGGCACCGGGACAGGTCCAGGACGATCTCCCGCTGCAGGATCGTGCCGCCGGCGGCGATGGTGACTGTCGTGACCGGCGGCTGCCGGGTGGCCCGCAGCTCCCCCAGGGTGAGGTGCTGCCGCCAGATGACGGTGCTCAGGCCGGCGATCAACAGCCCGGCGGCGGCCAGCAGCGGGATCGGAATTCGAAGATGCCGGCGCCAGATGCTGCGCGGGGCACCCGTCGCTGCGAATCGTTGACCAGGTGTCGCCGCGCGTGCCGCCGGCGGCGGCGCGGCCACGACGGGCCAGGCTTCATCGAGCGAACGGCGAACCGTCCGGGCCCGCCGGCGGACGGCATCGACTGCGTCGCGGCAGCGGGGGCACACCGCCAGGTGCGCCCCGATCGCGTCGGCGGCGCGGGAATCCAGCTCGTCGTCGACGAACGATTGCATGGCGGTTCGGTTGGGACATCGCATGGTCACACCTCATTCCAGTAGTGCCGCCAGCCGGTCGATGGCCCGGGACAGCGCCTTCCCCACGGTGGTCACCCGCAGGTCCAGCACGCGGGCCATCTCGGCGTAGCTCATCTCGTCCCAGTACAGCACGATAAGCAGCCGGTCCCGGTCCGGCAACCGGCTCAAAGCCTGCCTCACTTTCACCACCCGGTCCTGATCCATGAAGTCGGCTTCCATGTCGCGGCCGTCGGGCATATCCGGGCTGCAGGCCAGGGGCAGGAACCGCCGCCATCGCAGGCGGCGAAGTCGATCCCGCCACAGGTTCACCGTCACGCGGCACAGCCAGGCCCGCGGATTCTCGGGCAATCGGCCGGCGTCAGGCTGCTGCGCCATCCGCAGGAACGCCTCCTGCACCAGTTCCTCGGCGGTGTCGATGCGCCCCGTCAGGCGGACCGCCAGCCGAAGCAGCCAGGCGGCGTGGTCCCGGTACAGGCGTTCCAGCGCGGTGTCCGTTTCCGCCATCCGGTCCGTGGCCTGTGTCTGAGTGAAATCCATTCTCGTTGATCCGACCCGGCTGTCACCCGCGCGAACCGTCGGTTCGCCCGGGCATCATCATCATAGACGAAGCCGCAGCGGATTTGTGGCGCTGACTCTATAATTAATGAAACTGAATCGACGGGCGCGCTATCCGCCCGTGCCGCCGCCCTTGATGCCGCCCTCGGTCAGGGAGCGGGGATCCAGCAGCCGATCCAGCTCGGCGGGCGCCAGGCCCGTCGCCTCGGCGGCCACGTCGCGCACGCGCCGCCCCTCGGCGTAGGCGCGCTTGGCGATGGCCGCGGCGGCGTCGTAGCCGATCACCGGGTTGAGCGCCGTGACCATGATGGGGTTCTTCTCCACCCGTTCCGCCACGGCGGTGCGGTTGACCGTAAAGCCCGCCACGGCCTTGTCCGCCAGCAGCCGGGCGGCGGCGGCGAGCAGCCCCTGGGCCTGCAGGAGGTTGTGGGCCACCAGCGGCAGCATGGTATTGAGCTGGAAGTTGCCCCACTGGCCGCCCAGGGTGACCGCCGTGTCGCAGGCGATGGCCTGGGCGGCGGCCATGATCACCGCCTCGCAGATCACCGGGTTGATCTTGCCGGGCATGATGGAGGAGCCGGGCTGGAGCGCCGGCAGGACAACCTCGGCCAGGCCCGCCTGGGGGCCGGAGTTCATCCAGCGCAGGTCGTTGGCGACCTTCATCAGGGTCACGGCGACCGTTTTCAACTGGCCGGACAACTCCACCGCCGTGTCCTGGGTTGCCTGCAGCTCGAAGTGGTTGTCCCCCTCGCGGAAGGGCAACCCGGTGAGCCGCGCCAGCGCCGCGGCGGCGCGCCGGCCGAACTCGGGGTGGGCGTTGATGCCGGTGCCCACGGCGGTGCCCCCCAGCGCCAGCTCCGCCAGCCGGGGCAGGACCGCCTCGATGCGGGCGATGGCGTGGTGCACCTGGCTGGACCAGGCGCCGATCTCCTGCCCCAGCCGCACGGGCATGGCGTCCATGAGATGGGTGCGGCCGGTTTTTACCACGTCGTCGAGCGCGGCGGCGCGCCGGTCGAGGACGTCGCGCAGGTGGCGCAGCGCCGGCAGCAGCTCGCCGGCGGCCTGCTCGTAGGCGGCGACGTGGATGGCGGCGGGGATGACGTCGTTGGACGACTGGCCCATGTTCACGTGGTCGTTGGGATGGACGACGCGCGGACCGGCGGCGTCGCCCAGCAGTTGCCCCGCCCGGGCGGCGATCACCTCGTTGGCGTTCATGTTGGTGGACGTGCCCGAGCCGGTCTGGAAGACGTCCACGGGGAACTGGCTGTCCCACCGGCCGTCGGCCACCTCACGGGCGGCGGCGCCGATGGCGGCGGCCGGCTCCGGCGGCAGGAGGCCGAGCGCGGCGTTGGCCTCGGCCGCGGCCAGCTTGATGAGACCCAGCGCCCGGATGAAGGGGCGCGAAAAGCGCAGGCCGCTGACGGGGAAGTTGTCCACCGCCCGCTGGGTCTGGGCGCCGTAGAGCGCGTCGGCGGGGACGCGCACCTCGCCCATGGAGTCCCGTTCCATGCGCCAGTCGCCGGTATGCGTCATCGCCGTGCCTCCGTGCCGTCGGTGTGCGGACTCGGCGCCCCGCCGCCGCGGGCGAGGCGCCGCTTCCATTATATGATGCCGGCGGCCGGCGGCGGGTCCGTCAATGGGGGAAGCTGCGGCCGGGGTCCACCGGGTCGGGCTGCGGCAGCGGGAATCGGCCGGCCACTGCGGCGGGCTCCCCGGCCAGCAGCTGGACGATCTCCGTGTGTTCCAGTCGACGCGCCAGCGCCGCGGCCGTGGTCCCGTTGGCATCTGCGAGCGTCGTGTCGGCGCCCCGGGCCAGGAGCAGCCGGACCACCGCCGCATGGCCGTTGCCCACGGCGCAGAGCAGCGGGGTGGTGCCGCTGTCCCGCGTCCAGGCGTTGACGTCGGCGCCTGCGGTGATGAGGCGGTCCACGACGGCCGCGTGCCCGGAGCCGGCGGCGGACATCAGCGCGGTCCAGCCGGTCTGCGTGACGGCGGCGACGGAGGCGCCGGCGCCCAGCAGGACGCCCACCGTCTCCAGCCGGCCGTATCCGGCGGCGAGCATCAGGGCGGTGTAGCCGTCCCGGTTGGCGGCGTCCACCGCCGCGCCCCGTTCCAGCAGGAGCTGCGCCACGCCGGCGTGTCCGTTGGCGGCGGCGCACATCAGCGCGGTCAGACGCTCCCGCCCGGCGCAGGCGTCGAGCTCGGCCCCGCGGTCCAGCAGCAGGCGCACCACCGCCTCGTGGCCGCGCACCGCGGCCAGCGCCAGCGCCGGCGTCCCGCCGCCGTTGGTGGCGCCCGGTTTGATGCCGGTGTCCAGCAGCGCCTCGACGCGAGCCCGGTCGCCGGCCCGGGCGGCCTCGGCCAGCTCGGGCGACTCGGCGGCCGCAAGCGCGACCGTCCCCACCAGCAGACAAGCGTAAACCATCAGTGACCGGATCATGTATCCCTCCCCGCAATCTGGATGCCCGTAACCTCGGGCAGGCGGGAGCCGCGCCGGTCCGGCGGGCGTCCCCCTGCCGGTACAAACGGACGGCCGCCCCGGGTGTCCGAAAAACCAAAAGGAACCTTTGTGAAATCCATCTGTAAGTAATTGATAAATAAAGAGTAAAAAATTATTAAAAAAATAATCAAAAAACCTCATACAAAGCGCCCCGACCGCTACTTTTATTACAACTGTCTCCAAACCAATTTAGCGTGTTCGGTGAAGGTGCAAATTACGTGGTTCGACGGTACTCGCTCACAACGTCCGGTTCAGCAGACAGCACACCTGTTTGCGACCGGACGTTCCGTCATGCGCCGGAACCGTTCCGCGGGAATCAAAAATTTTGGGAGGTTTCTATGCGGCGTTTCTGGGTTGCGTTGGTTGTGGCGGTCCTGCTCAGCGGCTCGATCCTGGCGCTGAATGCGACCGGTCATCCCAAGATGCTCCAGCAGGAGCAGGTCAAGGCTCTGGCCCAGCTGCCTGAGGTCAGGACCATCAGCGTCGACAAGGACGGCGTGCCCGATTTCATCGCCGGCCGCCTCGGCTATCTGCCTTCCCCTGATGTGGACGGGGCCATTGACTACGTTCACAGCCTGAGCGCGGTGTTCCGTTGCACGGGCCAGGAAGAGCTGGAACCGCTGGACGCGCAGGCTGATGAACTCGGCCAGCTGCACCTGCGCTTCTCCCAGTCCATCCGCGGCATCCCGGTGGTGGGTGCCGATCTCCGGGTGCACATCGACGGTGACACGGGCGAGGTGCTCGTGATCAACGGCCGCCTGGCGCCCCACGACGCCGTGACGATTCCCTGGAACTTCATGCCGCCCAAGCAGGCGTTTGTGACAGCGCTCCGGGAGGCGGGCATCCACAACGGCCGGATGCTGGACATGCCCACGATGTCCTACCTGCTCTCCGCCGAGAACAAGCTGTACCTGACCTGGGAAACCACCTTCGAGTACATGAGCGACCGCGGCCCCCGGATCGACCGTATCTTCGCCGATGTGCTCACCGGTGACCTGGTTGAGCGTGTGGGCATCATCAAGGACGCTCTCAGCCGCAAGATGTACACCGCCAACAACGGCACCTCGCTGCCCGGCACGCTGCTGTTCTCCGAAGGCGGCTCGTCCAGCGACACCACCGCCGTGACGGCCTACAACCACGCCGGCACCACCTACAACTACTTCAAGAGCAAGTTCAACCGCGACTCCTTCAACAACGCCGGCGCGGTCATGACCACCTCGGTGCACGTGGGCTCCAACTACGTGAATGCCTACTGGAACGGCTCCCAGACCGCCTTCGGCGACGGCGACGGCTCCCAGGCCAGTTCGCTCGCCAAGGACCTGGACGTCGTGTCCCACGAGTGGGGCCACGCCGTGACCGACTACACGGCCGACATGACCTACTCCAACGAACCCGGCGCTCTGAACGAGGCGTATTCCGACATCTGGGCCGCCAGCGTGTCGGCGTATTCGACGGGCACGGTCGACAGCAACACGTGGAAGATCGGTGAACTCTGCTGGACTCCCAGCACCTCCGGTGACGCCCTGCGGTACATGAACAATCCCACCGCCGACGGCCAGTCGTACGACTACTATCCCGAACGCTACACCGGCACCTCCGATTACGGTGGAGTCCACCTGAACTCCGGCATCGGCAACCTGGCCTACTGCCTGCTCGTCCAGGGCGGCACCCATCCGCGCTCCAAGACCACCACCGTGGTCACGGGCATCGGCATGGCCAAGGCCGAACAGATCTTCTACCGCGCCCTGACCACCTACATGACCACGTCCACCAACTTTCAGGGCGCCCGGACCGCCACCGCCCAGGCCGCGACCGACCTGTATGGCGCCTCTTCGAACGAGGTGACTCAGGTCCAGAACGCCTGGACCGCCGTGGGCGCGCCCGGCGGCACGGTCAGCGTCGTCACCCTGACCAACGGCCAGACGGTGACCGGCCTGGGGGCTTCCACCGGCACCATGCTGATGTACAAGATCGCGGTCCCCGCCAGCCAGACCTCGCTGGTGGTGACCACCTCGGGCGGCACCGGTGACGCCGACCTGTACGTGAAGCGCGGCGCCCAGCCAACGACCAGCTCCTACGACGGCCGCGGCTACACCAGCGGCAACGCCGAGACCGTGACCATCAGCAATCCGGTGGCCGGAGACTTTTACATCGGCGTGTATGCCTACTCGACG
Organism: Acidobacteriota bacterium; assembly: GCA_029565065.1. Classification (GTDB taxonomy): domain Bacteria; phylum Acidobacteriota; class JAAYUB01; order JAAYUB01; family JAAYUB01; genus JAAYUB01. Next base: position 101,533 of record JAKQOW010000136.1, read on the forward strand.
TTCGCCAGCGTCTCACTGAAGGCCACCTACACCGGCAGCACCACCACCCCGAACTTCACCCTGGCGGTTTCGCCCTCCACCTTGTCGGTGGCCCAGGGCGCGTCCGGTACAGCCACCGCCACCACCACAGTGAGCGGCGGCTTCAATTCGGCGGTTGCCCTGACGGCCTCCGGCGTGCCCTCCGGCGCCACGGCCACCTTCAGCCCGACGTCCATCGCCGCGCCCGGCTCCGGCACCTCCACGCTCACCATCGCCGGCGGCACCGCCACGGTGGGCACCTACACCGTGACCCTCACCGGCACCGGCGGCGGCCTGACCAAGACCGCCACCCTGAGCCTGACCATCACCACCAGCGGCGGCGGCGGCAACGTGCTGACCAACGGCGTGCCCGTGACCGGCCTGGCAGCCTCCACCGGCACCATGCTGATGTACACGATCGTCGTTCCGTCCGGCCAGTCCTCCCTCGTGGTCAAGACCTCGGGCGGCACCGGCGACGCCGACCTGTATGTGAAGCGCGGCGCCGCGCCGACGACCAGCTCCTATGACGGCCGCGGCTACACCTCGGGCAACGCCGAGACCGTGACCATCAGCAATCCGGTGGCCGGCACCTTCTATGTCGGCGTCTACGGGTACTCCACCTTCTCCGGCGTGACGCTCACGGCGACCTATTCCGCCTCCGGCGGCGGCACGTCCATGAACGAGACCGAGTCCAACAACACGACCGGAACGGCCAACACCATCTCCACCTCCGGCACCACCGTGACCGCCAAGATCGGCACCTCCACCGACGTCGACTTCTTCAAGGTCAGCCTGCCGGCCGGCAAGACTCTGGCGGTGGTGATGACCCCGCCGTCTACGAAGGACTACGACATCTACATCGCCAACTCCTCCGGGACCGTCCTCGTGCGCGGCCAGAACGGCACCGGTTCCGTGGAGAGCATCTCCTACAAGAACAGCGGCACCACCACGGCGACCTTCTACATCAAGGTGTACGGCTACAACAGCGCCTACTCGTCCACGCTGAACTACACCTGCAAGGCCACCTGGTAGACCGCGACCGAAACGTCCGATCCGAACAGCCCCGCCCGCAAGGGCGGGGCGTTTTTTTTGGTGATCGGTAAACAGTGAACAGTGAGCGGTGAGACGATGGCGGTGAGGGGATCGGGGACGGCGGGTTGCGGTTCAGCCGGCGGGGGCGGATTGAGGATAAATCAGTTACTCCCGATTTTCTGCCAATTTCTAGCAGGATTTTCGCCGCGCGATCGGCCGCTTCGCTCATCCCGCCATCGACCGGCACCAGCCAACCTTTCCCGACGAAAGTAGCCAGGCGCAGCCCCGCGCACGCGGGGCAGCGCCTGGAAGACAGAACACAGTGGGTGTGTCGCGCCCCGCGGCCGCGGGGCGCGGGGAACGGGTGGCCGCGAATGCTACAATTCTCTGTGCCCCGTTCCCGGGGCACGCAGCCTTTTAAAAACACTCGCCCGTCCAGGCGCTGCCCGGCTGCGCCGGGCGGCGCCTGGCTATTTTCGTGGTGATCCGAACAGTGTGCTGAAAACACACAGGTTTGTGCAGATTGGGAATTCACAATCGCCCTCGATTGGTTCCTGCTCGGCCAGTTCGAGTAAGAGTTACGGGGTGGCGGGCGGGGTGAGAGTCACGTTGACGGTGCCCGGCAGCAACGGCGCGAGGAAGCGGCAGCGGTTCAACAGGGTCATGTAGGCGGCGGCGGACGCCGACTCGCGGAAGCTTGGGTTGGGCCAGAACTCCACCTCCAGGCGGCCGCCCGGCCGGCGGCAGGCGTCGCGGAGATGCCCCAGGTGGAGCACGTCCTCGTCCACGGCGTCCCTCATCTGGCGGCGGGCCCGGCGGCGGGTCCAGCCGATGGCCCAGCCGGGCGACCAGTTCTCATACAGGAACACCGCGCGGCCTCCGGGCGCGAGCAGGCGTAGCACCTCGGCCAGGATCCCGCTGTAGTCGTGCCGCTCGCCGAAGTGGTGGAGCGAGGCGAAGGCGAAGATGCGGTGGAACTGGGCGTCGGCGAAGGGGAGCGCGCGCACGGAGCACTCCCAGAGCTCGTCGATGCGCACGCCGAGGAGTTGCTCGTACGCCGCGGCGTAGAGCAGGGCGTCGCGGGCGATGTCGGCGGCGACCACGCGGCAGGCCGGCTGCCGGCGTTTGGCCAGGCAGCTGGCCCAGCCCTGGCCGGCGCCGATCTCGAGGACCGTCTGACCCGGCTGAAGGTCAAGCCGGTCGGCGAGGAGCTGAAAGACGCGAATGAAGTTGGCCTTGGCCGTCAACAGATCGAAGAAACCGGTGTCGCCGTGCGCGCGGCGGATGCCGCTGTAGTAGGCGATCTCCTTTTCCTCCGACGGTGTCAGGGTCGGCGCGGGCGCCGGGCGCCAGATCCGCCCATCCTGTTCCGCCGTGACGCCGCTCTGCAACCGGACCATGCCGTCCCCACCTGGACAGAGTGTCGGCCGCGGGACCTTGCGACCGCGCCCATTATACGCGATCCGCCGGCGCCGTGTCATCGCCGGCGCGCCGCCGGCGAGACATTGGAGTTGGGTTCGACGTCCGGATGCCCTATACTGATGCCGTGAACGGAGCGCCCGATCCAGCCACAACCGCCGCCGTCCGGACCGACCGGTCCGCCCTGGCCACCGCCGCCGCGGTCTTCCTGATCGGATCGTTCATCCTCTACTGGCCGGCCCTGCAGGCCCCCTTCCTGTTCGACGACCTGTATCTCGTGTTCGACAACCGGCCGATCCTGAGTCTGGGCAACCTGCCCGCCATGCTCCGCCACAACCGCCCCCTGGTCATCCTGTCGTATGCGATCAACTACGCCTGGGGCGGTTACGCGCCGCTCGGATATCACGCCGTGCAGGTGGCCCTCCACGGGCTCAATGCCTGGCTGGTGGCGGTGGTGTTCCTGACGCTGGCGCGCCGTTGGGGAGGGGCGGCGGGCGCGGCCCCGGCGACGCTCTGGTGGGCTCTGGGCGCCGGTGCGGTTTTCCTAGCCAATCCGCTGCTGTCCATGGCGGTGGTGCTGGTGTCGGCGCGGTCGGAACTCCTCTGCGCCGGCTGCTACCTGCTGGGTCTGATCCTGTACCTGCGGCAGCGCGACCGCCCTGCGGGAATCGGTTGGCTGGGGGTGACGGCGGTATACCTGGCGGCCGGCCTGTCGAAGGAGATGGCGGTCACGTTCCCGGCCGCCTGCCTGCTGATCGCGCTGCTGGACGGACGCACGCTCCGCCAGGTCTGGCGGGAGGAGAAGAAACTCTGGCTGGCGCTCGCGGTGGTCACGGCGGCGCTGCTCCTGAAGGTGCTCCAGTTCGACTGGGGCGAGACCGTAGGGGGCGGCGGACTCCCGTTCACCCGGTGGGAGTACTTCCTGACTCAGGTCACCCTCGTGGCGCGCCAGGCTGGCGTGTTCCTCCTGCCGCTGCCGGACTGGCTCTGTGCCGATCCGGACTACCCGGCCGTCCGGAGCCTGCTGGACCCGCGCCTCCTGGCGAGCCTGGTGTTCTGGGCCACCGCGCTGGCCGGCCTGGTCTGGGCGTGGCGCCGCCGCCGCCGGCTGGTGGCGCTGGCCGGCGTCATGTACCCGCTGGCCGGCGCGCCCACGTCCAGCGTCGTTCCCATCGCCGATCCGCTGATGGAGTACCGGATCTACATACCCGCCGTCTTCCTGGCCCTGCTGGTGGGCGGGCTGGCCTGGCCCTCCGGTGAGTCGCCGCACGGCGTTGGGCGGGGCCGGTGGCGCGCCTGGGCGGGCGCCGCCGGGCTGGTCCTCCTACTCATCGGCCAGGCCATCCTGCTGCAGCTGCGCCTGCCGGCGTACGGTTCGTCCCTGGCGTTCTGGACCGACACCGCCGCCAAGGCGCCGGACAAGCCCCGCCCGAACTACAACCTGGCGGTGACGAACCTGCGCCAGGGCCTGTTGGATGAGGCGGTCGCCGGCTTCCGGCGGGTGCTGGCGCTGGAGCCGGGCAACACGGATGCGCTGCTGCAGCTGGGTGACATCGCGCGCGACCGGGGCGACTACGCCGCCGCCCAGGGCCTCTACGAACAGGTGCTGCGCCGTCAGCCCAAGTCCGGCGTGGTCGCCAACCGCATCGCCTACCTGGCTATCCAGACCGGACGGTACGACGAGGCGTTCGCCCTGCTGGCGCAGTTCCCCGACGTGTCGAAGGACGCGGGGTACTACCTCAACCTCGCCATCTATTTCTCCCGCACCGGGCAACTGGACCGCGCAGCGGCCATGTACCGCCAGGTCCTGGATCTGGAACCTCACAATCCCGTGGCCTGGACCAATCTGGGCAACGTCTATCAGCGCAGCGCGCGCCCGGACCAGGCCGCCGAATGCTACCGGCGGGCGCTGTCGCTGGAACCCAATTACCATCTGGCGCATTTCAACCTGGCGCTGCTCTATGCCCGGCTCGGTGAACTCGATCTTGCGCAAGCCTCGCTGAGCACTGTGCTCGCACTCAATCCCGGATTCGCCGCGGCGGAACTGGAACTGGGCAACGTGCTGGCGTCGGGCCGGCGGTACAACCAGGCCGAGGGGCACTACCGCCGGTTCCTGGAGAGACAGCCGAATCACGCCGAGGGCTGGCGCCGGCTGGGCCTCGTGCTCGACGAGCTGGGCCGGGCCGACGAAGCGGTGCGCTGTCGCAAGCGGGCCGAGCAACTGGACGGGCCGACTCCGACCCGTTGATCCGTCTTCGGCAACGAATCATTCAACTCCAGACGGAAGCTGCGGGTCCGACGGGATCCACGGGCCGGCCGGCCGCCCGCCAGGCATCCAGGCCACCCGCCAGCGGACGGGCGCGGGGGAAACCCAGTCGATGCAGCTTCAGGGCCATGGCGGCGCTCGACGCCTCGCGGGGGCAGTTGCAGTACAGCACCACGTCCCGGTCGGACGGGATCTCCCCGCGACGGCGCTCCAGCTCGGCGGCCGGGATCCGGCGGACGCCGGGCAGGATTCCCCCGTCGGCGGCGACCTCGTCGGGGTGGCGCAGGTCGATCACCGCGGGCGGTTCGGCGCTGGCCAGCATCAGCGCCAGTTCGTCGACGCCGACCCGGGCTTGGTGGATCAGGCGCAGGAATCGCCGCCGATGCTGGAATTTCAAGACCACATACACGGCCAGCGGGACGGCCAGCAGGACGATGAGGAATGCGCCCAGGCGCAGGCCCCAGTGGGCCAGCACCTCGAGCTGGGTGTGGAACAGGTAACCCAGCAGCATCCAGCCGCCGGCCCACAAGATGGTGCCGATCCCGTTGCCGAACTGGAACACCAGCGGACTCATCCGGCTGGCGCCGGCGAGCGGCGGGGCGATGAGGCTCAGGCCGGGCAGGAATTTGGCCACCGCCAGCGTCCACGTCCCCAGCCGGTCAAACGCACCCAGGGTGCGCCGCACGCAGGTGTCCGGTTCCAGCGCGATCCGGCAGAGCAGCCGGATCACGGCATGGCCCCGCCAGCGCCCCAGCAGGTACCAGCCGGTGTCGGCGATGGCCGATCCGGCAAAGGCCGCGGCCAGCGCTCCCGCGAATGAAAAGCGGTCGCCGGCGGCCAGCGCGCCCATGGCCAGCAGTCCCGGCAGGGCGGACACGGGCAGGCCCAGCTGTTCCACGAACACCAGGAGGAACAGGAAAAGGTAACCGTGCTGCAACAGGAATTGGATGATGGCGTCCATGAACTTCTCTTGGCTTGGCCGTCAATACGGCATCCACCGCATGCCGGATGCTTGGATGACGGTCATGGGGGGGTGCGGTTCAAGGCGGGGATGCCGGAAGACGAAAACAGGGCCGGACGTCCCGCCGCAGCCAGGACGCCCGGCCGGCAGGATCAGGGTGCTTCGGCGAAGACGACCTTGTGGCTGGCCGCGAGCAGCGGCGCCAGCAGGGCCTGCAGTTCGGCCATCGCCGGCCGCTCGAACCGGGTGGCTTTCAGGTCGAGCTGCGCGGAGAGCTCCAGGCGGTCGTCGCCGGCCGTCCAGGCCCAGCGGCTGGAGCCGGCGGCGTTGGCGACCGTCTGGGGCGGCGCGGCGACCCAGCGGCGGGCCTTGAGCGTCCGCACCGTGAGATGGAGCCGGAGCTGCACGGGCGCCGGCAGGCTCAGCCGCGTGCAGCGTTCCGCCGCGGCGACGATCGCCGGCAGCTGGAGGTAGTCGGCCAGGGCGTCGTTCACGGTCAGCCGGTCGTCCGCCAGCGCGGCGGCCACCGTTCCCGTCTGGATGACGCGCTGGGAAGTAGCCCACACGGTCTCGACGCCCGATGCCTTGGCCCCGGCCAACGGGAGCAGGCGGGCCAGCGCCGCCGCGGCCGGCGGATGGTCCACGGCCAGCCGGGCCGGGCCTTCCAGCGCGCCGCCCTCGGATTCCGTCAGGTCGATCCAGAGCTCCACGGCCGTCGGAGCGGACTCCGGGAGTACCCGGCCGTCGAGGGTCACCGGAACACGCCCGTCCGCCGGCAGGCTGGCCGGGCAGACCGGCCCGTCCGGCGTCAGCACGGCCCAACTGGGATCGTCGAGCAGCGGCTGACCGTCCACGATTTCGGCGAGAGCCGCCACCTGGTATTCCACGCGGTAGTGGTCCAGGACCGCTGCGGCCAGGGCGGCCGACTCCAGCGGCGTGGCGTAGCCCGACCGCCAGACGGCCGGCAGCGCCCGCAGGGTGTAGGCGGTGCGCTCCGCGTTCAGCGCCACCGGCGCCAGCCGCTCGTTCAGCAGGTGGCGGAGGCGCGTCAGGATCTCGCCGGGCAGGGCGTCGGGGCCCAGCTTCAACTCGGCGAGCAGGTCGGGCAGTTCGTCGCGCGATTGGGCCGCGATAGCCGCGCGCGCCGCGGCCAGCGGGCTGCGCAGCTCGAAGTAAACATGCGGAGTGTCCGCCGCAGCGGTGAAGTGGTTGTCCTGGAGCAGCGCCGGGACGTCCGTCACCGTGAAGGTGTTGCGCCCGGCGCCGCGCGCCAGGCCGTGGGTCCGGACCGGCGCCGGCAGGCGGCCCGCGATGGTCACGGTTTTCCGGCGGATGGGATAGTAGCCGGCCATGCTTTCGTACACGGCCGTGCGGAACGGCCGCCGGTCGGCGATGACGTACTCGAACTCCATGGTGCAGCCGGGCTCGAGCCCGGTATGAGACACCATCTTCTCCCGCAGATGGGTGAAGTCGGGCGCGTTCTGGACGGCGAAGACGCCCTGGTCCAGGATGCCGTTGTCGGGGGTGGGCACGGCGGTGCCGTCGGCCTGGGTTGTCACCGAGCGGATGATCCGGATCTCCTCCAGGTCGGGATTGTAGGTCTGGAACCACTCGCCCCAGCGGCCGAACGCCACGGCGTCGTGCAGTAGGACCTTCTGGCGGACCTGGCGCTGCACGGCGCCGTCGGCGGCGATGGTGAAGGTCACGTGCTCATCGAGCACTTCCGCCGCGGCCTGGGCCAGCGCCGGCAGGAACAGCGCGGCGGCGAGCAGGGTCAGGATGATGATGCGTTTCATGGCCGCCTCCTCTTAATAGCGGACGATCAGGAACCGGCTCTCCGCGTCCTGGAAGGCGCCGATGGCGTCCTTGTACTCCTTCCAGGCGGCGGCCGGGTAGATCCGTTTCTTCAGCGACAGGGTGGCCTCGCGCCGCAGCGTCGCCCTTTCGGCGGACGCGGCGACCGCCAGCTCGGCGAATTCGCCGCCGCAGCGCTTTTCCGGCGCCAGCACCGAGCGGTCGACGGCAATGGCGCGGGGGAACTCCAGGCGCTCGGTGATGCGGTACAGCTTCGTGCAGCGGCTCCGGAACCCGTGCGTCCGGGCGTCGAAGTCGGGAAGGCGCGCGTCCAGCTCGTTGTTGATGGGGTCGCGGCGGGCGTACGACAGCGCCGGCGAGCGCAGTCGCCAGCCGTCGCCGCTCCGCAGGGCGTAGCGCGGGATGACGCAGTCGATGGCCGCTTCCATGGGCCTGGCGATGTCGTTGGGATCGCTGTAGGTGAGGGCGGTGATCGCGGCGTCGGGATAGAGGCCCTTGAGGATGCGGGTGAAATACGACTCGGTCTCCGGGCGGTGGTTGGCGCGGGTGGCGCGCCGCATCATCGCGTCAGTTTGCCCTTCCGCCTTGACGGTCAGCCGGCCGGTGAAGGTGCCGTCATCGGCGATGGTCCCCGTCACCGCCAGGTTGTAGTAATGGTTTTCCGGCGGCGAGTACGGGGTGGTCATGAGCGGCTGGCCCTCCTTGTAGCCCACGAGGTACTGCTGCTCCTGCTCGGCCGACGACCACTGCTCGCGGACCCACGGCACCCAGGTGGGGTCCAGCATCCGGAAGGTGCCGTCGCCCTGGCGCAGCGCCACGACGCTGTGATTGAAAAAGTCGGCCGGGAAGTTGTCGATCCGGGCGCCGGCCATGGTCATGGCCGGGTATGCCTCAAAGCCGGCGGCGCGGAGGAACGTGACCAGGAGGCTGGCCTTGTCCTTGCACACGCCGCTCCGGTCGCGGAAGATCATGTCGGAGGGATGGAGGGTATACCCCTCGCCCTCGCCCATGGACAGGCCGGAGTACCGGATGTAGTGGGCCACCCAGTGGTTCAGAACGTCGATCTTCTCCTCGTCGGTGCGGCAACCCTTGACCAGCTCGTCCACCTTGGCCTTGATCTCGGGCAGCACCTTGAAGCTGAAGTCTTCGTTGACGCCATAAAACCACTCCGATTTGTCCTCCCAGCGCACCGTCGTGGAGACGAGCAGCTTGAGGGCCACGTCGGAGGAGGCGACCATGCCCGGCTCCCGCTTCAGGGGTTCGAGATCCTCGCGGCTGAAGATGTAGCGCATGCCGGTGTCGGTGAACTCGGCGGCCGGAGCCAGCGTGCCGCCGTAGACGCGGTACTGGATCGGCTTGCCCGCCGGCACCTCCACGGCATAGCGGGTGCTGAGCACCGGGTGGTCGGCCTGCATCTCGACGATGTCGTAGAAATGGCCTTCCATGGGCGGCGCGAACCGCGTGTCGTCCAGCGCCTCCGCGAGCAACGCGTAGGAGAAGCCCTTTTTCTCCAACTCCATGGTGACGACATCGCCCTCGGCCAGCAGGCCGTAGGGAATCGACACGCGGACGTTGGGCCAGAAGATGGCTCGCGCCGGCTGGGGATAGCTCCGGACCGCGTCCAGGGGCACCTCGCGGCGGGTGCCGTCGGGGCGGACCACGGCGGCGCCCGTCACCCGGATGCCCATGGTCAGCGGGTCGTAGAAGAAACTCAACGTCTGAAACTCCCGGCAGCCCGCCGTCGAGAGCACCTTGACCGCCGAGCGCTCGACGCGGTGACTCATGCCGTTGGGATGCACCCGAACGTCGGTGTCGTTGTAGAGGTACACGTAATCCTGCTTGCCCTTGTACCCGTCCGCCTTGCGGGACAGCTCGGCCAGCCGGTCGCCGGCCAGCGCCCAGCCGGCGGCGGCCGCGAGCACCAGGAGCGCGATGAATCGCCGCATACTGCCTCCTCGGGGAAAAATCGAAAAAGCATCTTAGCACCATCCGCCGGTCCGTCCAAACCCGAAACGGGACTGGAGGATCGATGTTTGTTCATTCTCTCGTATTTGTGCTGGTAATTCGTAACGCCGGGAGTGCCCGGATATCCTGGTGCAACCGGAATCCCTCCGGCGGCCCGCGGCACGATCCCGTCGCGCGAGCGGCGGCGGCGTGTAGCCCGGACCGAAAGGTCCGGGTGTGCGGAAAGCACGGGGTATCCGCCCGCTCCGCAGGAGCGGGGGAAAACGAGGGCTGAATGGCCTGGCGGTCGCCGGTGTTTCGTGCTCCAATCCGAAACCGGCGCACGGATTCCGCGGCCGCGGTTGGTACGGGGGATCACGCAGGAAGATCCCCAGGATCGTTCCGATTCAGCGGGCCGCGTCCGGCGGCCGCGGCCTACGGCCGAATCCAAAGCGGCGTCGAGCCGCCGCACTCCAGAGCGCGGACCGTGGACGGCCCGCGCCATCCAAAGTCCGCCTCCCGGCGGGAGGCGCGGACATTAGCCCCGCGTGACGCGGGGCGGCGCCTGACTACTCTTGTTGTAGATGTGTGGATATTGCTGGCCGATGTCGAGATGGACGGCCGAGCGGCGGGAAACCGGTGAACATCCTGATAACATTTGACAGAAGTTCGTTTGTGACTGAGTGATCGGAATCGATCCTTTCCACGATTTTCTTGAACTCCTCCGCCGGCTTGAAATACGATGGGGCGATGCCAATTTTCCCTTCGAAAAGAGTACGGGGGTCGAGGGCATGACCACCGGGTCGGGCGCAAGGATGAGCACGGCGAATGGGGGACTGCATGGCGAGCAGGGATGACCGGAACGAACGGCGGGCGACGGGCCTGTTTCTCCGGACCAGCAACGACCTGGACGCCCTGGCCGACCGGCTGGCCCGGACGGTGGCCGAGGAACCGCTCGGCGATCCGCTGCGCCCCGAGATCGTGGTTGTGCCCACCCGCGGTATGGGCCGGTGGCTGTCGCTCCGACTGGCCCGCGCCACCGGCGTCTGCGCCCACACCCGGTTCGTCTTTCCCAACCGGCTGGTGACCGACGTGCTGCGCCCGCTGGTTCCGGAAGCGGACGATCCCGCTCCGTTCGACCGGGACAACCTGACCTGGGCGGTGGCCGACCTGCTCCGCACCGACGCCGGAATCACAGGACGGACGGAAACGGCACCCATCCGACACTACATCGACGGCAGCGAGCTCAGGCTCTACCAGTTGGCCAGCCGGATCGCCGACACGTTCGATCAGTACCTGGTGTACCGGCCCGATTTCATGCGGACCTGGGAAGCCAGCGGCCGCTGCTTCCCCGGCGATGCCGATGAGGCGTGGCAGTCGCTGGTCTGGCGCGCCCTGCTGGAGCGGCTTGGCGGCGGCCACCGCCTGCGGCTGCAGGAGCGATTGCTCACCCGTCTGGAACGGGCGCCGCGGACGGCCGTCTCCGCTCTGGCGTCGCGCGTGTCCGTGTTCGGACTGCCCACCTTGCCGCCGTACCATCTGAAGCTTTTGTCCGCGCTGGCCCGGCACATCCCCGTTTTCATCCACCTGCTGACGCCATCGGCCGAGTACTGGGGCGACCTGCGTTCGGAGCGCGAGCGGCGTCGCTTGCGCGGTGGCCGTCCCGCCGACCCGGAGTTGGACCGCGACCTTCACCTGGAAGCGCACCAGCCGCTGCTCGAGGCGTGGGGCAAGATCGGCCGCGATTTCCTCGAAGCCCTCATCGAATTGGACGCCCAATCCGAGGAATTGTTTCCCCGACGGGAACGACGGCACCTGCTGGGTCACCTCCAGGCGGACCTGGAACGGCTCGTGAACCGCGGGAGCGGCAAAGACCCGGAAGCGGCACCCCTGCCGGTGGCGCCGGACGACCGTTCCATCCGGGTGGTGAGCTGCCACAGCCCCATGCGGGAGGCGGAGGTTCTGCACGATCACCTCCTGGACTGCTTCGCCACGCTGCCCGGCCTGGAGCCCGGCGACATCCTGGTGCTGGCGCCTGACATCGAGACGTATGCGCCGTACCTGCGGGCGGTCTTCGACTCGGCGCCCCCAGGGCGGCGGATCCCGTACACCATCACCGACCGCAGCCCACGCCGTGAGAGCCCGGTGGCGGAGGCCTTCCTGACGCTGCTCCGCCTGGCGGACAGCCGCTTCACCGCGCCGGACGTGCTGGCCCTGCTCGAATTCGCCCCGGTTCGGGAGCGCTTCGGGCTGGCGGCAGGCGACCTCGAACGGGTTCGGGACTGGTTGGCCGAAGCCAACATTCGGTGGGGTCTCGACGGCCGCTCCAAGGAACGGCTGGGCCTGCCGCCGGAGCCGGCCCATACTTGGCGCGCCGGCCTGGACCGCCTGCTGCTGGGATATGCCCTGCCGCCGGACGGCGACAGCCTGTTCGCCGATGTCGCCCCGGCCGGCGGTGTGGCGGGGGACTCCGCCGCGGCTCTGGGCCGGTTGGCCGAACTGGTGGCAGCGCTGGAACGCCTCGCGCAGATGCTCGATGGCCGTGGGACCCGCCGGGAATGGTCGCAGCGTCTGGCCGCGGTCCTGGACGGCTTCTTCGTCCGGGATGAGGGGGTGGACCGTGAGGTGGACCGCGTGCGGGCAGTCGTCCACGGCCTGGGCGAACTGACCGGACTGGGTGGCGAAGGACCCGAATACGGCTTGGACGCGGTGCGGCACTGCCTGGAGGAATCTCTGGGCCGCGCCGGCGCGGAATTCGGCTTTCTGGCCGGTCGGGTAACCTGCTGTTCGCTGGTGCCCATGCGGAGCATCCCGTTCCGGGTGATCGCCCTGCTGGGCTTGAATGACGCCGCATTCCCCCGCCAGGCACCGGAGTACGGGTTTGACCTGATCCGGCGCAAAGAGCGGCCGCTGGACCGCTCGCGGCGGGAAGAGGACCGTTACCTGTTCCTGGAATCCCTATTGTCGGCCGGCGACGTGTTCTACCTGAGTTACGTGGGTCGCCACACCCGGGACAACGCACGCCTTCAGCCTGCGGTGGTAGTTAGCCAGCTGCTCGAATATATCGACACTGGCTACCGCTTCGCCGGAACTGACCGGCCGTCGGCGGAAACGGACGGACCGGCGGGCCGGTTTCTGGTGACGGAGCACCCCCTGCAGCCTTACAGCGAGCGCTATTTCACCGGTCCGCCGGACGGCGCGCTCTTCACTTTTTCGGAGGCCGACGCGCGGGCGGCCGCGAGCCGGTTGGGACCGGTCGCATCGCCGGTCCCGCCGGCGCCGCTACCCCCGGTGGGACCCGAATGGCGGTTGCTGACACCGAAACAGTTTATTGATTTTTTTCACAATCCAGCGCGGTTTCTGCTGGTGAACCGGCTGCAGGCCCGATTCGAACGGGCCGAGGCGGAACCGTCGGGTGAGGAGCCGTTTGCCCTAGATAAATTGGCCGAGTCCAAACTCAAGCGAGAAATTTTGGACGGGCCGGCGTCCGGAGGTGACCCCGGCCCGGCATACGCGCGACTCCGGGCGGAGGGAGCACTGCCTCCCGGCGCGGCGGGGCGGGTGGAATTCGATGGAATATGGCAGGATGTGGAGGCCATCCGGGAACGGGTAGTGGCGGAGCAGGGTGGCGCCACGCCTCGAACGGCGGCGGTGGACCTCGAGTTTCCGGGTCCGGCAGGCCCGCTGGCCATTCGCGGCACGGTGGGCGGCATTTTCGACCACACGCTCATCCGGTTCCGCCCGGGAAAGATCCGCGCCCAGGATCTCCTCACCGTCTGGTTGCAGCATCTCCTGCTGACAGCCGGTGACGCCGACGGGGCGGTCCGCAGCGTATTTATCGGGGAGGACGGCAAGTCAGCGGCCTTCGGTTCCGTGGAAGATGCCCGCGGCCTGCTGGTCGGCCTGCTGGAGGTTTTCTGGGACGGCCTGCACGGTTTCGTCCCGTTCGCTCCCAGGGCGTCCCACGCGTTCGCCGCCGAGTTGCACACAGGCAGTGACCCCGGTCAGGCATACCGGAAAGCTTGGAAGGCCTGGGAAGAGGATGTTGGAGCGCCCCCCGAATGCGCCGATTTCTGCCTGGGGATGGCGTTGGACCGGTTGAGGGTGTTCACCGGAGAGGCGGACGGACACCCGGGCTTCGAGCGCCTGGCGCGGGCGGTCTTCGAGCCGCTGCTTCGGGCCCGGGAGGGGAAGCCGTGACCAAACGATCGTGCCAGCCGTTCGACGTGCTCGCCGATGAGCTGCTGGAGGGCCGGCATCTCATCGAAGCCAGCGCCGGCACCGGCAAGACGTACGCCATGGCACTGCTGTTTCTGCGCCTTCTCCTGGAACCGGCGCGGCCGCCGGCGGTGGACGGGATCCTGGCGGTGACCTTCACTGAAGCGGCCACCGCCGAATTGCGCCAGCGCATCCGCCGCTTCCTGGAGCAGGCCCGCCGGCCGGCCCCTGGCAACCACCCCGAGATCGACGCCATCCGGCGGCGGGCGGAGGCGGGTTGCGGCGCCGTGGAGTTGTCCCGGCGGCTCGAGCGAGCCGCACTGGACCTGGACCGGGCGGCCGTCTTCACCATCCACGGATTCTGCCACCGGGTGTTGCAGGAGTCCGCGTTCGAGAGCCGGGTGCTCTTCCAGACCGAATTGGCATCGGACGCGGACGATTTGATGCGCGAGGTGGTCTGCGACTTCTGGCGGCGGGAGATCGCTGCCGCCCCGGCTTGGTTGGCTGTTCATGCCGCCGAGCAGGGGCTCACCCCCGACAAGCTGTACGAGCGGCTGCCCCGCCAGTTGTGGAATCCCGAGTTGCGGCTGCTGCCGGATGGCGAGGAAGATCCGGAATCCATCATCGCCGAATTGAATGGCCTGCGCGAGCGGCTCTGCACCACCTGGCGGGAAGCCGGCGACGAGGTCATGACCATCCTTCGAGGCAAGGGTTTAAACAAAAAAACCTATTCAACGAACGCGATTGAAGGACTGGCTGCGGATTTGGACGCATACTGCCAATCGCGGCCCGCGCCGGATCGCCTGCCCGCCAAATTTGTCCTGCTGACCCGGACCAAGCTGTCAGACCCCAAGTCGGTCAACAAGGGATACCCGGTCCCCGAGCATCCGTTCTTCGATCTGTGTGACACGGTTCTGGCCCAGACCGAACGATCCGTCCGGCTCCCGGATGACGCCCTGATCACGCTGGAACGCCGACTGGTGGAGCACGTCCGCCGGGAGCTGCCCCGGCGCAAGGAGATGGCCAGGGTGCGCGGCTTCGACGACCTGCTGTTGGCAGTGCGCCAGGCTCTGGCGGGAGCCGGAGGCGGGGCGCTGGGAGCCTCGCTGCGCGCCCGGTACCGGGCGGTGCTGGTGGACGAATTTCAGGACACCGATCCCGTCCAGTACGAGATCTTCCAGCGGGCGTTCGGGCGAGGCGGCACCACCGTCTTCTACATCGGCGACCCGAAGCAGTCCATCTACAGCTTCCGCGGCGCCGACATCTTCGCCTACCTGCGTGCCGCGCGGGAACAGGGCGTGGTCCGGCACACGATGACGCGAAACTACCGCTCCACGCCGGGGCTGCTGGCGGCGACGGCGCGGCTGTTCGGCGGCGAACATCCTTTTGTTCTGGAGGAGATCGAGCTGCCGCCCGTGACCGCAGACCCGGATCGGCCGTGCCCGTCGCTCAGCCGTAACGGACGCGAGGAGCCGGCCCTGATCGTTTGGACCCTGCCCAACGATCTCCCCGAATGGTCTCGAATACGCTCGGGCCTGTTCAGTGCTCCGGCAGCCAAGGACGCTGTTGCAGCCGGTACGGCCGGCGAGATCCGCCGTCTCCTGGATCCCGCCTGTGGATACACGATCGGCGGGGAGCCGGTCCGGCCGGCCCAAATCGGTATCCTCGTCTATAGCCGGACCGATGCGCGGCTGATGAAAAACGTGCTCCAGGTAGCCGGAGTGCCGGCAGTGCTCTCCCGGGCCGACAACGTGTTCAGTTCACCGGAGGCGGAGGAACTGGAGCTCGTCCTGCGGGCGGTGGCGGCGCCGTCGTCGGGCGGAGCGGTGCGCGCCGCGCTCCTCACCGACGCTCTGGGGTTGGACCTGGCCGGTGTGGACCGGCTGGCCCGCGAGGCGACGGAGTGGGAAGGCTGGCTCGAGCTGTTCGGCCAACTGCATGACGCGTGGGTACAGCGCGGTCTGCTCCCCATGCTCCGGCGGCTGGACGCGGAGTGCGGGGTCCGGGGACGGCTGCTGGGCCTGGCCGGCGGCGAACGGCGGGTGACCAATTTCTACCACGTGGCGGAGCTGACCCACCGGGCCGAAGGGACCGGCGGCTGGGGCCTGGCCGGCGCCATCGGGTGGCTGGCCGCCCGGCGGGCCGAATCCGGCGACGACCGGGTGGACGAATATGAGTTGCGCCTGGAGAGCGACGCCGACGCCGTCCAGATCCTGACCATGCACCGTAGCAAGGGGCTCGAGTATCCCGTGGTGTTTATTCCGTTCCCATGGAGCCAGGGGCGGAGAGGATCGGACAAGGAGCCGTGCGGTTATCATGACGACGACGGAGTTCCGGTGTGGGACTACCGGTGCACGGGCAGGGCCCGATCCGATCGGGAAAAACTGGCCGAGGACGTGCGGCTGCTCTATGTGGCCGTGACCCGCGCCCGGTGCCGGTGCTACCTGGCCTGGGACCGTATCAACAGGGCGGACAAGTCCGCGCCCGCCTATCTCTTTCACCGGCGCGGCGGCGATCCCGTGCTGCCGCCGACGCGCGATGCGCTACTGGCGGACCTGGTTGCCATGGCGGGCGATGCGCCAATCGAAATCACAGACCTGTCTGTGGACGCAGGAGCGTCATCCGCACCGCCGGCTGGGCCGTCCGTCTACCGGGCCCCGCGGATGCTGCCGGCACCGGTGCCGGCGGGCTGGCGCGTGGTGAGCTACTCCGTGCTCAAGCGGGGCGCTGCTGCGGCACCCGCCGACGAGGAGCTGCCCGATCACGATCTGGAGCCGGCGGCGATGGCCGGTACGACGGCATTGCCGGAAGCCGGCCGCGACGGTGAGTTCGCCTTTCCGCGGGGCGTGCGCGCCGGCACGGCGCTGCACGCGATCCTGGAGCGGATCGACTTCGCCGCGCCCGACTGCTCCGGCGTGGTGGAAGAGCAGCTCCGGCGGCACGGCCTGGCCCGGCGGTCGTCGGACGGCGCGGCCTGGAGCCCCGGGGTGGCCCGCTGGATGCAGCGGGTGCTGGCCGCGCCGCTGGCCGACGGCCTGCGGCTGGCGGACATCAGCGGACCGGACCGGGTCCCGGAGTTGGAGTTCTGGCTGCCGCTCCGGCTGGTGACCCCGGCGGACCTGGCGGCGCTGGCCGGCGATGACGAGCCGTCCGCGCTGACCGCCGTCTCCGGGTATCTGCGGGGCTACATCGATCTGGTGTTCCGCCACGCCGGCCGGTACTACCTGCTGGACTGGAAGTCCAACCACCTCGGCGCCCAGGCCGGTGACTACCTGCCGGAGCGGCTCGCCGAGGCCATGCGCGTCCACCATTACGACCTGCAGCTCAACCTGTACGTGCTGGCGCTGCACCGGTACCTGGCGCGCACGCTTCCCGGCTACGACTATGACCGCCACATGGGCGGCGCCTTTTACCTGTTCCTGCGGGGGATGGATCCGGCGGACCCGCGCCGTCCCGGAGTCTTTCACCGTCGCCCCGACCGGGCGGAGGTGGCGGGGTGGGCGGCGCGCATCCTGGAGGAGCCGTCATGGACGCCGTAGCGGAGCGGATCCTGGCGGATCCGCGGTTTCAGGAAATCGACCGCCACTTCGCCCGGTTCGTCGCCGGACTGGACCCGGCCGCCGACGCGGTGCTGCCGGTCGCGGCGGCGCTGGTGAGCCGGGCCCGCGCCGAGGGACACATCTGCCTGGACCTGGAGGCGGCCGCGGACGAGTTGGCTGCCGCCTGGCCGGAGGCGGCGGTCTGGGGCGGCGGCGACGCCTGGGCGCGCCGCCTGGCGGCGTGCCGGCCGGTGGGCGGCGCCGGCGAATGGACGCCGCTGGTGCTGGAGGGGCGGCGGCTGTACCTGTACCGCTACTGGCGCAGCGAGCGGACGCTGGCGGAGCGGTTGCTGACCTTGGCGGCGGACCCCGCTGCGGATCCGGCCGACCCGGAACTGGGTGCGCGGCTCGGCCGGTTCTTTCCGTCCGCCGCGACGGCGCCCGACTGGCAGCGGGTGGCCGCCTACGTCGCGGCCACGCGACGGCTGTGCGTGATCTCCGGCGGACCCGGCACGGGGAAGACGGCCACGGCGGCCCGCATCCTGGCGCTGCTCCTGGAGCAGCGGCCGGAGCGGATCGTCGCCCTGGCGGCGCCCACGGGCAAGGCGGCCGCGCGGCTCAATGAGGCCCTTCGGTCCGTCCTGGCGGGGCTGGACGTGGCGGCGGCGGTGAAGGAGCGGGCGCTGGCCCGGCCGGCCCAGACCATCCACCGCCTGCTGGGCGCCCGCGGCAGCGGGGCGTTCGCGCGCAGTGCAGCCGATCCCATCCCGTGTGATGTGCTCGTGGTGGACGAGGCGTCGATGGTGGACGTGGCCCTGATGGCCCGCCTTCTGGAGGCGCTCCCGGCGGGCGCCCGGCTGGTGCTGCTCGGCGACAAGAACCAGCTCGCCTCGGTGGAAGCGGGCGCGTTCCTGGGCGACCTGTGCGCCGCGCCGGCCGAGAACCGTTTTCGCCCGGCGCTGGCGAACGGCTATGCCGCCGCGACGGGCGACCGCGCGCTGGCCGGGGAGCACGCCGACCCCGCGGCCCGGCCGCTGCAGGACTGCCTGGTCCAGCTCCGGCACAGCTACCGCTTCGCCGCCGACGGCGGCATCGGCGCCCTGTGCCACGCCGTCAACGCCGGGGCGAGCTGGTCCGCGTTTGAGCCGCTGTTCGCGGCGCACGCGGAGATCCGATGGCTGCCCCTGCCGCCACCGCGGGAGCTGGCGGCGGCGCTGGCGGCCGCAATCGGGGACGGGTTCGCCCCGTGCGCGGCGGCGGCGGATCCGCTCGCCGCGCTGGAGGCGTTGGGGCGCTTCCGCGTCCTGTGCGCCGTGCGCGACGGGCCCTACGGCGCGGCGGCGCTGAACCGCCTGGCCGAGGATGTGCTCGCCGCCCGAGGAGCGATCCGGCCGTCCGGCGGCGCCTGGTACGCCCACCGCCCGGTCATGGTCACCGTCAACGACTACAACCTGCGCCTGTTCAACGGCGACATCGGCATCGCGCGGCATGACACGGACGGGGTGCTGCGCGTGTTCTTCTCGCCGGAGGGGGAGGGACCGCCGCGGCGCTTTCTGCCGGCGATGCTGCTGGCGCACGAGACGGTGTACGCCATGACGGTGCACAAGAGCCAGGGCTCGGAGTTCGACCGGGTGCTGCTGGTCCTGCCCGACCGCGAGAATCCCGTGCTCACCCGGGAGCTGGTGTACACCGCGGTGACCCGCGCGCGGCGGGAGGTGACCATCCTGGCGACTCCGGCCGTGTTCGCCGCCGCCGCGTCGGCCCGCGTCCGCCGGACCTCGGGGCTCAGGGAGCGGTTGTGGGGGATGGTAAACAGTAAACAGTAAACACTACTGTCCGGTTAAAGTTCTCGCTGATCGATAAAAAGTAATTTATATGTGTAAGTTGCACGGAAAATCCCCTGTCCACGATTTGAATCTCCGGCTACCATTTCTGGGCTATTCATCCCAATACCCAGGAATGGCTTATGAACACTGGTCGGACCGTCTTCGCGCAACTCATGGATTTTCTGCCGCACAAAACTTTCGATCGACTGGTCCACCGCTACGCCGGCGCTTACCGGGTGCGCTCGTTCTCCTGCTGGGACCAGTTCCTGTGCCTGGCCTTCGCCCAGCTCACCGGCTGCCGGAGTCTGCGGACCATCGAACTCGCG
>JAKQOW010000157.1 GCA_029565065.1 Acidobacteriota bacterium
GTGAGCGCCGTGGACAACGCCAACAACGAATCGGCCAAATCGGCCCCGGCCACCGTGCAGACGCTGCCGCCCGCAGGCAAGCCCAATCCGCCGAACGATCTGCGGTACACGGACCGCACCGCCTCGAGCATCACCCTGGCCTGGGATCCCCCGACGCCCAACGGGACGACCGTTCAGAACTACCGTGTCTACAGCCACAGCTCCATGGAGTCGCCGCCGGCTTCCGGCACCCTCGTCGCCATCGTGACGAGCACCGGCACCACGGTGAGCGGTCTCACGCACAGCACCACGTATTACTTCACCGTCACCGCGTTGTCGACGCTGTACGTCGAGTCCGATCACAGCGAGCGGATCCCGGTGACCACCAAAACCCTGCTGCCCACCGCGCCGACCAACCTCCGGAGCACGGCGGTGGGCGGGACCTATGTCGATCTGGCCTGGGAGGCCTCCACGCCGCCGCCCGGTTCCACCATTTCCCAGTACGACCTGGCCAAGGTCATCGTCAATCCCTGGGGCGAGGCCTATTACTGGATCTACAGTGGTCCGCTGCTCGCCTACCGGTATGAAGGGCTCACACCGAACACCGAATACAAGTTCAAGGTGCGGGCGCGCGACAGCGCCGGCCGCATCTCCGAGATGTCCACACCCGTGCTGGTGGTCATGACCACCCAGGACGACCCGACGCCGCCGCCCGTTCCCGCCAACCTGGCGGCCACTCCGTTGAGCACCATCAGCATCCGGGTCTCGTGGAACGCGGTGGAGGATACCGGCGGCAGCGGCCTGGCCGGTTACGAATTGTTCATGAACGGGGCCCTGCTGACAACCACCACATTCACCTATCACGTCGTCGAGAACCTGCAGCCCGCCACCGTCTACAGCTTCCAGATCCAGGCAAAGGACAAGGCGGGCAATCCGTCGGGCCTGAGCCCCGCCGTCCAGACGGCCACGTTCGGCCTCACCGACGACCTGATGTGCGCCCATGTCACCAGCACCGCCGACTGGAAGACGCGCTTCACTCTCATCAACATCGGGGAGGAAGCCAAGCCGGTTGTTTTCTACGCCTTCAACGCGGACGGCGTGCTGCTGGAAACCCACGAGGCCGACCCCCTGGCGCCCCAGGCGGCCCTGGACGTCGACGCCGACGCGGTGTTCGCGCCGGAGACGCTGGCGCAGGACATCTGGGTGAAGATTTCCAGCGAATCGAGGCTCCGCGGTGTGCTCACCTTCGGGACGCGCGACGACGAGTCGCTGGTGACCATCCCCATGTTCGCCCGCGGCGCGGCTGACCTGATCTTCCCGTATGTCGTCACGACGGACATCTGGTACACCGGCATCACCCTGATCAACACCGGGGCTGACCAGGCGAGCCCGTTCATCAACGCGTTCACCGAGAAAGGTGAATACCTGACCGGGAAAGTGGTCAGCATTCCCGCCAACGGCAAGTTTGTCTGCCTGGTGAATCAGATCTATGACTATGCGCACCCGGAAGATATCAAGTTCCTGAGCGTGGAGTCGGACAAGGCGCTCATCGGCTTTGAGGTGTTCGGCTCCTTCATCGACAAGGGGCTGGCCGGGCTGCCGGCGTTCTCGCCCACGGTGGAGCTGTTCAAGGACGAGGCCAAGCCGGAAGCGAAGGGCGACCTGCCGCTGACTCGGCCCAACCGGCCCACCGGTTTCGAGGGGACGGCGATCTCCGAGTCGGAGATCTACCTGAGCTGGAATCCCAACCCCGAGCCGGACATTAAGCATTACGCCGTCTACAGCAACGACGGGCCGGTCCCCAACCTCATCGCCACCACCACCCAAACCCACTACACCCGGTCCGGCCTCGCGCCGCAGACCACCTACCGGTTCTCGCTGCAGGCGGTCAACACCGGCAACGAGGAGTCGGAATCCACCACGCCGATCCTGGTCACCACCCTGGCCCAGGGGCAGCAGGATTACCCCTACCGGGTGTACTTCAACGAGATTCCCGACCGGGCGTTCTACGACACCGGCATCACCTTCTCGAACCTGGGCACCCAGGCCGTCCAGGTGCACCTGTCGGTTTACGACGCCAACGGCGACCTGCTGGCCGAGAACGAACGGCCCGTCGCCGTGCTCGAGCAGTTGACCCGGTACATCGAGAACTTCTTCGACAACGCGCTGCCTGAAGGCGCCGCCTATCTCAAGGTGGGCGCCACCGAGAAACTGCTGGGCTTCGAGCTGTTCTGGACGGCCGACGAGCTTGAGGCGCCGTTCCAGTTCGACGGCATCATCGGCGTGGGCAGCGGCGCCACCCTGCATCACTTCCCGCTGGTCCGAACCGGGGCGGACTGGTTCAGCCGAATCCGGTTGACCAACATCGACGCCAGCGACAACGGCTTCGCCATCGAGGCTTACGCGGCCGACGGCACCCTGCTGGGAACCGTCACCGACGTCATCCCGCCGCTGGGCAAGTATGACAAGGGGTTGGAGACGATCTTCCCCGACGTCTTCGACCAGATCGTCTGGATCCAGGTCGAATCGGATCATCAGCTGATCGGCGACCTGTTCTACTTCTCGGAAGATCTGACCCGGCTCAGCGCTTACATCGGCCTGCGGAGCAGCGCCGAATA
>JAKQOW010000163.1 GCA_029565065.1 Acidobacteriota bacterium
AGGGCGCTGTTGGCGACCCGGTCCACCAGCGAGATGTCCAACCCGCGTTGCAGTGCACCCTCCTGGGCGATCAGCGTCAGGAAAGAGGAGACGCCGCTGAGCATGAAGAAAGGAACCTTCTCCCACACCAGGGACCACAACCGAAAACCCAAGCCGGTTATCCGATTCGCCCCGCCGACGCTTTTCAAATCGTCTTCAACGGATGTGCCCGCCCGCCCGACGCGCCGCAGTGGCCAGAAATCGAGCAACAGCAACAGGAACGGCACGGTGACCGCCATCGGTTTGGCCAGCAGGGCCAGAGCGAACACGCCCAGCGCCCCCCACCAGGCCCAGCGTTTCCGCTTGCGCGCATACTCCCCGTAAATCAGCAGCGTTGCCATAACGAGCAGGGCGCACAGCACGTCCTTTTTCTCCGAAGCCCAGGCGATGGATTCGACATGCGCGGGATGAATGCCGAACACCAGCGCCACCCAGAACGACGGCCAGAACGTGCCGCCATGCCGCCTGAAAAATACGAACACCAGCAGCGTGGTGACGAGGTGAAGGAGGACATTGCCCAGAAGGTGCCCTCCAGCCCAATTCCCCCACAGTGTGTAGTCCGCCATGTGAGCGAGCCACGTCAGCGGATGCCAGTTCCAGCAGTCGAAGGAGCGGAACGCGGCGGCCAGCCCCTTCCAGGAAAGACCGCCCTTCACAATCTCGTTTTCGGTGATATACCCGTGATCGTCAAAATTGATAAAGCTGTGATTGCAGACCTGGAGGTACACGACGGCTACGGCGCCGGCCAGCAGCAGAAGGGCCAACGCCGTGCAAACCGGTTGGCGACGACCCGAAGCCTGCGCGTCAGGTTCCGGAGCGGGCGCTCCTGTGGATGTCGATGCCAAATGCAACCTCCAACCGACGCAGTCGCCCGGGTCAACCAGTGACCGCTGGTGGCCCGGACTGGTTGGCGAG
Organism: Acidobacteriota bacterium; assembly: GCA_029565065.1. Lineage (GTDB taxonomy): Bacteria > Acidobacteriota > JAAYUB01 > JAAYUB01 > JAAYUB01 > JAAYUB01. The sequence goes on from JAKQOW010000163.1 coordinate 955, forward strand.
CCAGCGCATGACGCGCGAGTAGTCGCCGAATCGGGTCAGGTCGCCGATGGCGCCCAGGAAGACCATGCCGATGGGCCGTCCGTCCAACGCCGCGCCGATGGCCAGACAGTACTGAGCCGGGTGGGTATAGCCCGTCTTGGCGCCCAGGATGTCCCAAGGGTGGCGGCGGATGTAGGAGTCGGTATGCCGGTACAGGATGGGGTGACCCTTGCCGCCGACCGGGATCACGACGTACAGCTCTTTCTGGCAGGTCGACTGAAGGATCGGTTGGTTGAGCACCGCCCGCAGGATGGTGAGCATCTCCCGCGCGGTGGACACATCGCCCGCGTCCAGGCCGGTCGGGTCCGTGAATCGCGTGTGGCTCAAGCCCATTTCCGCCCCACGGAGCGTCATCCGGCGGGCGAACGCCTCGGGTGTCCAGCCCATGGAACGGCCCAGCGCGACCGTGGCGACATTGTCAGACACCATCAACGCGGCGTGCAGCAGGTCGCGGTGGGTGTACGTGCAGCCGGAGCGCAGGCGCGACGGGGCACCCTGTTTCACCAGACGATGGTCGGCTTTGGTGATGGTCTGGGATGCGTTCAAATCCAGACCGGACTCGATGAGAACGAGGGCGGCCATGAGTTTGGTGAGCGAGGCCACCGGCCGGGCCTGGTCAGCCTCCTGGGAGTAGAGCACCCGGCCCGTGTTCAAGTCGGCGACGATGGCCGCCGGCGAGCGGATCCCGGGGGAGGCCGCCGCGTGCACGGCGCCGGTCACCGGGCGCGTCGCCGGGTTCGGCGGTGTGCCGCCGAAGAGCGGCATCACCGGCAGCACCAGGAGAAACAGCAGATTCCCGAGCATCCGTCGCAAAACGTCCCTCCTCGGTGTGGCGGCGGCGAGACCGGATATGGCGGGGTGGACAATCAATCCGGCTGCGCCACCGCGGGCGTCAGGGTCAGAATCCAGCGGGCTGGTCCGGGCAGCAGCGCCGCGGGACGTCCTTCCTCCCAGTCGGCGTGACCGGCGCCGTAGTACGGGGATTGCGGGTGGCCGCTGGGACCGCCTGGCATGTGGAAGATGGCCCGCTCCTCGCGACCGGGGGACACCACCAACCGCTGGGAGGCACCGGCTCCGGGCGACTGGAACCGGGGCATGTGCGAGTCGCCCGGCAGCGGGCGCGGGGTCATGTCCGCCCACTCGGCCAGGAGCGGGACCGCCCCGCTGAGGCGATGGCGGACCTTCACGTTGTTCCGGTCACCCCAAGTGCACGCCGCCAACGGCCGGTCGTCGGCTGTCAGCTCGGTCACCACCCGGTCCACCGCGGCCAGGCAGGCGGCCGGCCAGTCGCGGTACCCGGAGTCGAGTAGGTGGGGCGGCTGCTCCGTCACCAGGCGCCACAGCGCATCTTCCCACTGCCGCCGGCCCGACTCGCCGAAATCCGGATCCGCGGCGCGGCAGGGGATGATGAACCAGCCGTACACCTGCTCCAGCAGCGTCAGGCGATAGGCCCGCACCAGGCGATAACCGGTGGAATCCGTGCTGGCATGTCCGTTCCAGCTGTGCTGAACCAGCCGCCGGAACTCGGCGCGGCCCGGATGACCGGCTACCGCCGCCGGCGTAAGCTGCGCCAGCACCTGCTCCCGCCAACGGGCCAGGAACACCGCCCGGTCGTCCAACTGGAGGCGCAGCATGGTCTCCTCGTCCGGTGCGGAAAGGGCGGATAACCCGTCGCGGATCTGGCGTGCCCGGGCGCCGAGATCGTACCCTGAATCGCCGATGCGAAGGAGATCGCCACCCGTCGTCACGCGGTTGTTGGCGGTCCAGATGATCCCGGACGGCGGGTCGATCAGGCGCGGGTATTCCGCCGCCGGCAACCACCCGTCCCAGCGACAGGCGCCGTCGGCCCAGGAGACCGGCTGCCGCCCGTCGAAGCCCACGCGACGGGGGATCCGGCCGCAGATGGTCCAGCCGATCCGTCCGGCGGCGTCGGCGCACACGAAATTTTGCGGCGGGATGCCGCAGCGGGCGGCCCCCTCCATCGCCTGGTCGATAGTCTGTGCGTTTTCCAGGTCCAGGAGTCGGAGGTTGATTCCGTCCGGCTCGTGGGCGGTCCACCGCAGAGCGCGTGACCGGCCGCGATGGTCGTGGCCCACCACCGGGCCCCAGATCGTGTTCACGACCTCCAGTTCCACCGGCGCCCCGCCCCGCACGGCGATGCGTTCCACGACTTTCTCATACACCCGCGGACCCGCCGGTGTGAGGTAGCGGCCGGGGTCGCCGGGATCGGGTTGCACGATCACCCAGTCCAGCCAGTCGCCGTAGCTGTTGGTGAATCCCCACGCGACCCGGCGGTTGGTGCCGACGACAAGAGCGGGTGTCCCGGGCAGGGTGACGCCCACGACCTGCCGTTCGCCGTCGTCGGCCGGCCAAGCCATGGCGACATGGTACCAGGTGTTGGGGAGGTGCAGCCCCAAATGCATGTCATTGGCCAGCAGGGCACCGCCGTGGGAAGTTCTCTGTCCTGCAACCGCCCAGTTGTTGCTGCCGAAGCAGGCGTCGAGTGGTGCGGTCCACCGACTCGCCTGCTGCGGAGTTGGGGGCCGGCGGCGCAGGTCGAGGATGTCGGCGGAAGGCAGATCGGGGACGGGTGTGCTGTCACCCTGGAGCGGCGCGTCCCAGGTTGTCCCTGGCGGTGCCAGGAAGGGAAGCAGTTCGGGTGGAACATTATCCGCCATCACAGCGAGATCGGACTCCATCCGGTTGTCGGTGTCGTGAAGGGCGAAGAACATCGCCACCAGCGCCAGCATGGAGTCTTCCGGCCGCCATGGCTCGGGCTCGACGCGGAGGAGCAAGTACTCGAACGGCGCGGCGTCCAGGGAGGTCAGACCGGCGTTGACGCCGGCTGTGTAAGCGTCGATGAGGCGACGGTCGCCGGGCGGGACGGCGGTCACCGCGGCCTCCGCCCGGCTCCGAAACCGGTGGATGCGGGCCAGGCGGTCCCATTCCAGAGCCTGGCCGCCCAGCAAGGCGGCGAGTTCGCCGGCCGCCTGTCGCCGCAGCAGGTCCATCTGGAAAAAGCGCTCCTGGGCGTGGATGAAGCCCAACGCGCGCGCGACATCCACCCGGGAGCCGCCGCGAATCCACGGAATCCCGCGGGCGTCGCGTGACACGGTCACCGAGTTGGTCAATCCGGCCACCGCGATCGTTCCGTTCAGGACGGGGCGACTCCCGCGTACGGTGAACCAGGCCCAGCCGAAAAACAGGCCGATGACAAACACGCTGACGGATGCAGTCCAAAGAAAGATGGGACGAATGAGACGCCGAAAGGTCTGTCTTGGGCGCGGTGGTGGAAGGGCTTCAGAGGCGGTGCTCATGAAACCGATGGTAGCGGGTCTGGTGGACGGGATGCAACCGAAAAGTGCGGATCAAGAGAACCGGGGCGAAGTGTGATAGAATCCATCCATCTTGCTCAACGTGCCCGTCGCTGCAGCCGGCGAAGCCGGTGTTAGGCAGGGCGAAGAGAGGCTTCATGATCCGACGTGCCTTGATAATGCTCTTGCTGCTGGCGGCCGCGGCCGGCACCGCCCCGGCCCAGTCCATCCTGTTCGGCGACCGTGACAACGAAATCTTCGTGTGGGCGGGAGTGTCCGACATATACGGCGACTGGTCGGCCACGTTGGTGGGCTTCAACTACGGCCGGCACGTCCTGCCCTATCTCATGGTGGAGGGTGGGGTGGAACACTGCAGTGACGACCCCAACTCCGACACCTGGCTCAATCTCAACGCGCTCCTGCAGGCGCCGCTGCCGGGCCGGTTCAAATTCTACGGCCTGGCGGGCACCCACAATCTCATCCACCTCCAGCTGGGCGTGGGGACCAAGGTATTCATCCTGCCCAACGTGGCCGGCCGGATCGAGTACGCCTACGTCCACGACGATGACGCCGGTTGGACCAACTCGCTGCGCGGCGGCGTGGTGTTGGCGTTCTAACCCGCACCGACAGGCCCGTAGTTCCGGGAGCTGATTTAAAGCACCAATCAATGCTGGATACGAGCTGTTGACAGCAGGCGTCCGCCCGCGTATTCTTGTTATGTGCATATACACATAACAGGATGATCAACCATGAGCCCGCGACCTTGCAAGCCTCGGCGCTGCGGCTCCCCATATGGAAGCCGGACCTTCAAGCCCGCCCGTGTTCCCATGAGCGAGCTGGAGTCGATCCATCTGGCCCATGATGAACTGGAGACCCTGCGCCTCTGTGATCTGCTCGGCTTGGCGCAAGAAGCAGCCGGACGCCGGATGGGCGTTTCACGCGGCACGGTGCAACGGCTGGTGTGGCGGGCCCGGTACAAAGTGGCCCAGGCGCTCGTCGAGGAGTGCGCCTTGATCCTGTCCGATCCGGACAACCAGAAAGAACTGTCTTGAAAATCTATGATTCGGTGGAACACCAACAGGAATTCGGCCAGAGCGACACACCAGCACCGCGGGTCCGCTTCCGTCTGCCTGATCGTGGATACCAGGTGGCACGCTGCGCAGACGGTGCTCGCGCCGATTCTGGCCGCGACCGAAGCATGAGCCACCGGTGGCTATACGGGTGAGGAATGTCATCGACTGGAGCGTCCGCCTCAAGCTCCGGTCAGCCGACAGACAGGTGTTCCGATCCGAGCATCCCACGAAGGCGCGGGCGTTTTGCCGGCCGCAGAATCATTCCCATTCGATGGTGCTGGGCGGTTTGGTGCTGATGTCGTACACCACGCGGTTGACGCCATGGACCTCGTTGACGATGCGGGTGGAGATCCGCTCCAGCACCGCGTAGGGCAGGCGGACCCAGTCGGCGGTCATCCCGTCTTCGCTCTTCACTGCCCGCACGGCCACGGTGTACTCGTAGGTCCGCTCGTCGCCCATCACGCCGACGCTGCGGACAGGCAGCAGCACGGCGAACGACTGCCACAGCTTGGCGTACAGACCGGCTGCGCGGATCTCGTCGAGCACGATGCCGTCGGCGCGGCGGAGGATGTCCAGACCCTCCGGAGTCACCGGACCCAGATGACGCACCGCCAGACCGGGGCCCGGAAACGGCTGCCGCTGGATGAAGGTGTCGGGGATGCCCAGGCGGCGGCCCAACCGCCGGACCTCGTCCTTGAACAGTTCCCGGAGCGGTTCGATGAGCTTCAGGTTCATCCGGACGGGCAGGCCGCCCACGTTGTGGTGGCTCTTGATGACCGCTGACGGTCCCCTGACCGACACCGACTCGATGACATCAGGATAGAGTGTGCCTTGGACGAGAAAGTCCACCCGGCCCAATTTGCGGGCTTCCGCCTCGAACACCTCGATGAACAGCTGACCGATGATTTTCCGCTTGGCTTCCGGATCGGCCACGCCGGCGAGCGCATCAAGGAAGCGGCGGGCGGCATCCACCGGCACGACGTTGAGCTCCAGTTGCCGGTAGCGCTCCAGCACGGCGGTGAATTCGGCCTGCCGCAGCAACCCGTTGTCCACGAAGAGGCACAGTTGCTGACGACCCACCGCTTGGTGGACCAGTGTCGCCGCCACGGTGGAGTCCACACCGCCGCTCAGGGCGCAGATCACCTGGCCGTCGCCCACCTGCTCCCGGATGCGCCGCACCTGCTCCCCGGCGAACGAGGCGAGCGACCAGGATCGCCGGCAGCCGCAGATGGTGAACAGGAAGTTTCGGAGGATCCGCGCCCCCTCGCGGGTGTGCGCCACCTCGGGATGGAATTGCAGCCCGTACCAGCGTCGTTCGGGGTGCTCGGCCGCGGCGACCGCCTGGTCCGACACCGCCGCCACATGGAAACCCGGCGGCAGCCGACGGACGTCATCGCCGTGGCTCATCCAGACGACGGTCTCTTCGGGGACTCCGTCCAGCAGGGGGGACGGACCGACTCGTCGGATCGCGGCCCGGCCATACTCCCGGCAGGTGCCCTGCCGCACTTCACCGCCGAGCAACCGGGCGGTGAGCTGGAGTCCGTAACAGATGCCCAGCACAGGCACGCCCAGCTCGAACACGCCGGGGTCGCAGACAGGGCTGTCCGGGTGGAGCACCGACATGGGGCCGCCTGACAGCACCACGCCGCTCAGCGGCCGCTGCCGAGCCGCGTCCAGAGAAACGTTGAAGGGCACGATCTGGCAGTAGACGCGGCACTCGCGGATCCGGCGGGCGATCAGTTGCGTATACTGGGAACCGAAATCCAGGATCAGGATCTCGTGGCGTGGCTTCATATGATCGCTCCTGGCGGGCTGCGTTCGGCAGTGGTCGGGGCGGCGACCGGGACGCGCCCCGACACTTGCGGCCGCCGGTGGCCTGCGGTACAGTGCATCTTAACAAACCCGGTTGGAAATTATCAAATCGGCTCCGGTGAACTTTCCGGTACCCGGCCGAATCTGAATCACCGGTCTCACGTGCAAAGGAAACTGGAGGGAAGATGAAACGTCTGTTGGCGGCCTGTTTGCTGTGTGTGGGGAGTTTGGCGTTTGCACTCGGCGCCCAGTCACCCGGAAAGATCATCGACAAGTATCGGACGGCCATCGGAGGGAAAGCCGTGAAAGCCGTTCGGGCGACGGAATGGTCGGGTACCGCTGTCGCTCCCGACGGGAGTGCTGGGCGGTTCTCGTTACGGATGTCGGCGCCGGACCGGTACCGCCTGGACGTGGAACTGGGCACAGCTGGTTTTACCGAATGCTACAACGGCATGTCCGCTTGGCGGCGGGACGCGGCGGGACTCCGGACGCTGGTCGGTGGGGACGCCGCGGCGTTGCGCCTGCGGGCGCTGCTGGCCACCACGCGACTGGGGGACCTGTCCCGCCACCGGATCCGGCCGGGTCCGGCGGTCCGCGCCGACCGGGTGGAGGGTCGGACCGCCGTCGCCCTCGACCTGATGCAGGGTGAGGAGACACTCACGCTGGCGTTCGATTCCGCGAATTTTCTGCTCCTCCGGCAGGAACGCCGGACGGAAGCGGGGGTGGCGACGTGGCGGTTCGATGACTACCGCCGCGTGGACGGCGTGCTGGAGCCACACGCCCTGGCGTATCAGGGCCCAGCCGGCGAATTCCGTGTGACGCTGGCGCGTGTCAGCCACGGTCCTGGCCTGGCTGCCGAGACATTCCGTTTTCCGGCCGAGGCCGGCGGCCGGCCGCTGCCTGATCCGGCGGTGCTGTTGCGGGAGATCTCCGCCAACCAGGAGAAGAACGCCCGCATGCGGGAGCGGTACACGTTCCGTGAGAACCGGACGGTTCAGGAGATGGACGGATCCGGTCGAGTCAAGAAGACAGAATCCACGACCTACGACGTGACGCCGGTGAACGGGGCGTTTGTGGAGCGCCTGGTGAGCAAGAACGGCAAGCCCCTGTCGGTCAAGGAACAGGCGAAGGAGGATAAGCGCGTCGCGGAACAGGTTGAGAAGATGATCAAGGAGTCGGGCAAAAAATCCGGCGGGCGCGGATCAGCCGGCGAGGAAGACGCGGTGCTGATTTTTCTTCGGGCTGCGGAGATCCACTCGCTCCGCCGGGAGCAACTGCACGGCCAGGAAGTCATCGCCTTCGACTTTGAGCCGCGAACCGATTTCAAGCCGCGGAACCAGACGGAAAACCTCCTTGGTAAACTGGCCGGAACCATCTGGGTGGACGAGGACGCCCGGGAGGTCGCCCGGGTCGAGGCGCGGCTCACGGACAAGTTCAAGATTGGCGGCGGGTTGCTGGCTTCGGTTTCACCGAACACCCGCTTTCTCGTGGAACAGCGGAAGGTGGCCGGGGAGGTGTGGCTGCCGTATCTTACCGACGGCAACATCGCCGCGCGGGTGTTGCTGTTGTCCGGCGTTAACGTCCGGGTGGTTTCCCGATTCAGCGACTATCAGAAGGTTCAGGTGAACGTGAATTATGAGATCCCCCCGCCGACAAAGGCAAACTGACCTTCCGTCGGTCGGTTAGGAGCGGCAGCGGGGTCAGTTAACCGACCCGCACGACGGTGGCGTGTCCGTGCTGTGGGGTCGAGCTGCGGTGTAGCGGCCGGGACGGGCCAGGAGGAGCCGCAGGCCGTCGGCCTCCCAGTCTCGACCGGACGGCTCCTGGGGCCAACCGTCGGCGCAGGGAGCCAGCAACTCGGCTCCGGGACCGGTCACGATCACCGGCCGCCAGGGGCCCTCCTCTTCCGGCAGGAGTCGGGTGGCGGCGAACAACCCGCCGTCGAGCCGAACTTCGCTGTTGAGATCGTGACCACTGGCCAGCTGGATCAAATAGTCGCCCAGTTTGGCGGGGGTCAGTCGGTCGGTCCGGTGCGCCAGTCCCGCCCGGATTAGTGATCCCTTGAGCACCCAGACGGTGGTGAGTGCGGCGCCGGCGTGCACCAGAAACCAGCGCGCCGGCAGGGCCGTCCGCAGGAGGGGGTGGCCTGCCTGCAGCCCGATGAACGCCGCCGCCGCCGGGGCGACGAAGAGGCTGTTCGAAAACACCCGACTCAGTCCCCAAGCCAATGATGGATAGGGTTGGACGGCGGGCTGTGTCAGGTCGGACGCGGCGCCGCCCGAGTCCAGAAAATGACTGAACAGGTCGCCGGCCTGGTCGCGGGTCCGATGCAGCGATGCCCATGGTTCCTCCACCGCCAGGACCAGCCGCCGGGGAAGCGGGATGGCCAGTTCCACCAGCAGCCGCCACACCGGATCCCGGACGAGGGTCCATGGGTTGACGGGAAAAGTCCCGGCCGGCGGATGGGCCGCGGCGCGCAGCGACAGGTCGGTGCCGGGAAACAGCCGATCCAGCTGCAGCTGGAATTCGCGGTCAGCCCAGATGGGGATGCCCGCCTCCGCCAACAGCCGGATGGCGTCCACATGCTCTGCCGCCAGCGGGAGCATGCCGCCCAGATGGGGCGGCACCTGTTCCTCGCGGCAGGTCCGGAGCAGTTCGGACAGGCGGTCGGCGTAACCGGTGAGCTGCAGCTCAACGCCGGCGGTAGTCTCGGATTGAAGCAGAACGCGTGACGCGCGCGGCGTCACCATCAGCCCCATGTCGCAGGTACAGATAGATGGGTCCATGGGCTTGGATTATAGCCGAACCGGCTCCACCCGCCAAGGTCGGAAGAAATGGTTGCTGCCCGGGGATCATGCCGGTACAATAGCGAATCTTGGATACACCGATCAGTGCCTTCAGCGCGAGGCCCGGATGAGCGGACCAATGAATTTGGAAAAACTGTTTCAAGCCATTCTGAAACCGGCCCTCGGCTGCACGGAACCGGTGGCGGTCGCCCTGGCGGTCGGCTCAGCCGTCCAGGCCGCCGGCGGTTGGGTGGTGGGGCAACGCGTCCTGCCGGTGACCGGTTTGAAGGCCGCGGACATCGAGGATATCACGGTGAAGGTCACCCCGTGCATCTACAAGAATGCGTTTGCCATACCAATCCCGAACACACCCGGATTGAAGGGCATCTACATCTCGGCGGCGCTGGGCGCCTTCTGCAATCCGCTGCTGGAACTGGAACTCTTCAACCAGGTGGACAACGCCGCGGTGGACCAGGCCCGGTGGCTCATCGACCAGGGCCGCGTATCGGTGACCGTCGATGAAAACCTGCCGCCGGTCGACCTGTACATCGAGGCGGTGGTCCGCTTCCGGCGGGAAGCGGATGTCCTCGCTGGCGGCTGCAGCATCCAGGACCGGCACACGCACATCGTGCGCCTGCTTGCCGGTGACCGGGAAACCTATCGCGATCAGCCTGAGGCCACCGGACACCGACCGGTCGACGCGGATTTGGAAACCCTGCGCCAGATGCCGCTCAGCGAGATAGTCGCCCTGGTGGCTGAGCTGCCGGATCCGGTGGTGGAGCTGATCCGCCGGACCATCGCGTTGAACATGCGTGTCTGCGAAGCCGGCTTGACCGAACCGCTGGGCCTGGGTGCCGGGTATCACGGCGCCGGCGGCGACGCCGACGACCATGTCGACCTGCCCCACCATGTCTCCAGCGTCGCGGCGGCGGGCAGCGATGCCCGCATGTCCGGCTTTCCGTTGGAGGTGATGAGTTCCGCGGGATCCGGCAACCAGGGGATCATCGCGACGATCCCGGTGGTGGCCTGGGCCCGCAATGCGGGCCTGCCGGAGGACCGGCTGGTTCGGGCGGTGGCGCTGGCCCACCTGGTCACCATGCACATCACCCTGCACGTGGGCTACCTGTCCGCGCTCTGCGGTGTGGCCATCAAGGCCGGGATCGGGGCGGCTTGCGGCATCACCTACGCGATGGGCGGGGACGTCACGGACATCGGACGGGCGGTCAAGATCATGGCGGCCACGCTCTCCGGCATGATCTGCGACGGGGCCAAACCGGGCTGCGCGCTGAAAGTCAGCTCCTCGGCGGATATGGCCACCCGCGCGGCCCAAATGGCCATGAAACAGATGGATGTGTCGGCGGATGACGGCATCGTCGCGCTGACGCCCGAGGCCACCATCCGCAACCTGGCGGAACTGAGCCGGTCCATGCGGGCCGTGGATCGGAAGATCATCGAGATCATGGATGAAAAGGCCCGCCGCTGAGTGACGCGGGTGGGCAACCGGACAGCGGGGGGGCGCTGGGCCGGTCGACTGCAGGACAGGTGTTGTTGCCAGCGGCGCAGGCCGAGGCGACACCGGAACCGCGGCCGGAGTTCCGTGCGGCGCATGCGCACCGCGCCCGGCCGGGTATATCGCCGGGGACATGATTCTGCGGGGACCGGGTGATGACTCCACTGCCTTGGCTCAACGTTCTGCCAGCTGTTATCCAGTCCGGGCTTGCCTTGGCCTGGGTTGCTATCCTGGTGGCGGGCTGCCGCGGCTTAGGCGCCCGGATTGAAGGGTTCATCCTGCCAATCGAGGAGCATCCCCGGCGCCACAGCGCCTTCACGTTCGCGTTCCAGACCGCCCTGGGGCTGGGCGCCATGGCCCAGCTGCTCTACGGCCTGTCGCTGGTGGGCCTGGTGCGGCTGCCGGTGGTCGCGGCGCTGGCCGTCGGGTTCTGGTGGTGGGGGCATCGCGGCCAGCCGGGCCGGCCGGTGTGGGCATGCCTGCGCGATCACGGCCGCTGGCCGGCGCTGGCCCTGGTGCTGCTCGGTGTTCCGTTTGTACTGTGCTTCGTGCCCGAACTCAATTTTGACGCCTTGCGCACCCATCTCTGGCTGGCTCGCGAACTGGCCGCCACCGGACTGCTGCCGGTGGAACCGAGCAACTGGAACGCGTACATTCCCAACGCCACGGCCGTGCTCTTTGGCGCAGCGGGGTTGGCGGGGGGAGAAGTCGGCGCGAAACTGCTGCATTTCTGCCTGGGTGTTCTGATTGCGCTGCTGCCGGGCGTATTTGTGGAGGAACGGCTCGAACCCGGAGGCACCTGGCTGTTCGCGGCGTTCTGGCTGGTGCTGCCCGTGGTGATGTGGGAGATGTCTTCGGCATATACCGATCTCGGCGTGACGCTGTTTCTGTTTGCGGCGATCTTGTGTTTGTTCCGGTGGCGCCGGTTTGGCACAGAAGGCTGGTTGACTCTCGCTGCAATTTTCATGGGTCTGGCGCTGACCGCCAAGCCCACGGCGCTGCCGTGGCTCGGCTGGTTGACGGGCGCGGTGCTGGTGTTCGGCGCATTCCTGCGCCGTCCGCGGCGTGACGTGCTTCTCCACGCCGGCATTTTCGTCGCGCTGGCCGTGCTGATCGTTGCTCCGTGGCTGTTCCGCACGTATTTCCTGACAGGGAATCCGCTCTTCCCGATACCGCTGCCCGGTTTCCACTCTGACCTGATCACGCCGGCGATCGTGGCCGAGGTGCGCCGGGAGCAACTCGCTTTCGGCTTCGGCCGCGAGTGGAGCGCGCTGGTGGCCCTGCCCTGGAATCTCCTGATCCGCCCCGAAGCGTTTCGAGGCGGTCCGGGGCCGCTGATATTCCTGGCCCTGCCTCTGCTGGCGTTGTGGTGGCGGCGCAGCTCGGGTTGGGACCGGTGGTTCGCCTTGTCCTTCGGGTTCGGAACGCTGGTCTGGTTCTTCACCGCCCAGGAAATCCGCTACCTGATGCCCGTGTTGCCGCTGGCGGCCTGGCTGATTCTGCGGCCGCTGGTTCTGGGTGAACGCTGGGGCCGCGGGTTCCAGATCGCCTGGGGGGTGGGGCTGGCGCTGCAGCTCGTGTACCTGTCACCGCTCGTCTATCCGTGGGTGCATCCCGACGTGCCCTTCCAGGTCAGGGTGGGGGTTGCCGAACTGAAGACAGCTGCGGGGATCATGCCGCGAGCGGAGTATCTCGCCGCCCGGAATTCGTTTTTTCCGGTCTATGACTGGGCCAACCGCAATCTGACCGGTTCGGTACGGCTGCTCTCGTTTGATGCGGCGGCCTACTGGAGCCGCTGGCCGTTGCTGTACGCCTTTTCGAAGGAAGGCGAATTCGCGGGCACCGAGCACGCTCCGGACGTCATCCTCACGCGGTGCCACCGCGCGCGGCTGACCCACGTCATCGTCAACTCCGACTGGCTGACGCCTGACATGGACCGCCGACGCGTGTCGGAATTTTTCAAGCCGGAATTTCAGGACCGCTACCTGCAACTGGTCCACACTCGCGGGCCGGTCAAGCTGTTCGCGATCCCGCCGCCGGCCGGGATCGGCGCCGCACCGCCCCCTGCCCCGGCCGGAGCCGGCCCATGAAGCTCTCCGTGCTGATTCCGGTTTACAACGAAGCCACCACCATCGCGACCGTGCTGAAGCAGGTGACCCGGGTGGATCTCGGGGACATCGTGCGGGAAGTCATCGTCGTGGACGACGGCTCCATCGACGGCACTGCGGAGCGGGTGCAGGCGTTCATCGCCGCGGATCCGGCCGGAGTCGAAATCCGCTTGTTCCGCAAAGCCAACGGCGGCAAGGGATCGGCCATTCGTGAGGGCCTGCGCCACGCCGGCGGCGACTATGTCCTGGTCCAGGATGCGGACCTGGAATACGATCCGCGGGAGCACGCCCGCCTGCTCCACGCCGCGGTCTCCCGCGGTTCGCCGGTGGTGTACGGGTCGCGCAATCAGGGCGGGCGGAACCCGCGTTCCAGCGCGGCCTTTTACTGGGGCGGCCGGCTGCTGTCGGTGTGGGCCAACGTGCTGTACGGCTCGCGCCTCACCGACTACGCGACTTGCTACAAACTGCTGGACCGCCGCCTGATGGAAGAGCTGCGACTGGCATGTGATGGATTTGAATTCTGCGCCGAGGTCACGGCCAAGGTGCTGCGCCGGGGCGTGCCCATCGTGGAGATCCCTATCAGTTACCATCCCCGCAGCTTCGCCGAAGGGAAGAAAATCCGCGCGCGGGACGGGATCATCGCCGCCTGGACCTTCCTGCGCCTGCGCTTCTCCCGCTCCGCCGCGCCCACCCAACGCACCTGACGGCATGCACCGCGCGACCCGCGCCGGGCGGCTTTCTGTCCGATTTTTGACCCAGATCAAATGCCGCCGTCGGTTTCCGGTTAGAATGGTCCGCGCGGGGATCCGCTCCGGCGTCCCGATCATCCAGGAGAATGACCATGCACATGTACTGCTACCAATGCCAGGAGACCGGCGAAAAAACCGGCTGCCGCTACCACGGCGCCTGCGGCAAGACGGACGAAACCGCCAATCTTCAGGATCTGTTGATCTATGTCCTGAAGGGGATCGCGGTGTGCGCCGAAGCGGCGCCTCCGGGGCGGCCCGTGGACCGCGACGCGGGACTCTGCATCGCCCGGTCGCTCTACGCCACCATCACGAACACGAACTTTGATCCGGACCGCTTTGTGAGCATGATCGGCGAAGGGCTGCAGATCCGGAATCGCCTGCGTGACCTGCACCGGCCGTCACTCACACCCGCCCTGCAGGACATGATCAATTGGGACGAAACCGACGTCTGGCGGCTGCGCCAAAAATCCATGACGGTGGACATCCGCAACACCCCCAGCGAGGACATTCGCTCGCTCCGGGAGCTGACCACGTACGCCCTGAAGGGCATTTCGGCGTATGTGGTCCACGCGGCAGTCAACGACTTCTACGACGACACGCTGCTCGGCGCCATGATCCGGCTGCTGGCGGCCATCGCTCGGGAGGAGGACGAGTCGACGCTCGGTGCTTTGGCCATCGAGGCAGGCCGGGTCATGATCGACGCCATGGCACTGCTGGACCGCGCCAACACCGCCGTTTACGGGCAGCCGGAGGCGGTACCGGTTCCGCTGGGCACGCGCACCCGGCCGGGCATCCTGGTGACCGGTCACGATCTCAAGGACCTGGTGGAGCTCCTGGAGCAGACCGCGGGCACCGGCCTTGACGTGTACACGCATTCCGAGATGTGGGCCGCCCACTACTACCCCGCCCTGCGCCGGCATGCTCACTTGGTCGGCAACTATGGCAACGCATGGTGGATGCAGGATTTCGAATTTGCCAGTTTCAACGGCCCCATTCTGGTCACGTCCAACTGCATCGTGCCGGTCCAGGACGCCTACCGGCATCGGATCTTCACCACCGGCGCGGCCGGATATCCCGGGATTCCCCACATCCCGGACGCGCCGGCCGGTCAGGCCAAGGATTTCGGCGCCCTGATCCGGTTGGCGCACGGATGTCCTCCGCCCCAGCCCATCGAACAGGGCAGCGTTGTCGGCGGATTCACCCACGGATTCGTCTCCGCGCATCTGGATGGCGTTCTGAACGCGGTCCGCACGGGGAAGATCCGCCGGTTCGTGGTGATGGGCGGCTGCGACGGTCGCGATCCCCGGCGGCAGTACTTCACCGATCTGGCCCGGTCGCTGCCGCCCGAGGCGGTCATCCTCACCGCCGGGTGCGCCAAGTATCGCTACATCAAGCTGCCGCTGGGCGACATCGACGGATTGCCCCGAGTGCTGGATGCCGGCCAGTGCAATGATTGTTATTCGCTGGTGCGGATCGCCCTGGCGCTTCAAGCGGCTCTGGGCATCGACGACGTCAACGATCTGCCCATAGACTTCGAGCTGGCCTGGTACGACCAGAAGGCGATCGGCATCATCCTGTCGTTGCTGAAGCTGGGCTTCCGCAAGGTGCGCATGGGACCCACCCTGCCCCTCTTCCTGCAGACAGGGGCTGGTCGGCGCTTCATGGACCGGTACGGACTGGGCTGCACCTGCTGATCGCGTCCCCCGGTTGATCGGGCTACGTCCGCTCGGGTCAGGGGCCGGCCCGGGCGGTGTTGCAGATCCGCGGGAGGTTCACGATGGTGTTCCAACAGATCGTTCAGGGCCGCAGCCGGAATTTCGCCTACCTGTTTGCCAGCCGCCCGGGTGGCAGCGGCTTCGTCGTGGACCCTGGGCCGGACCCTGTCCCCGACCGTCTCTTGGAAATTATCCGTGACCTAAGGGTAAGTGTCACGGCGATCATCCTCACCCATCATCATGCCGATCATGTGGCAGGCACGGTTGCGTTGGCGGCGGCGACAGGCGCAGCCGTGCACGCCCACGCGGAGACAGCCCGCCTGCTTTCCGGCCGGGTGCGGGTGGACCGGCTCCTGGTCGACGGCGCGACGCTCCGGTGGGAAGAGAATCTGGCCGCCGTGGTGTTGGCCACGCCCGGCCACGCCCCCGGGAGCAGCTGCCTGGTGGTGAACGACACCTGGCTGGTCACCGGCGACACCTTGTTCATCGGCGACTGCGGCCGCACCGACCTGCCCGAGGGCGACGCGGCTGCGCTGTTCCGGAGTCTCCAGCGGCTCAAGGGGCTCCCGGATCATCTGGCGGTCTGTCCCGGCCATGACTACGGCCCCGTCCCGATCCGGCGGCTGGGCGAGGAGAAAGAGCACAACCCGGCGCTGCAGGCCGCCGACCTGGCCGCGTTCAAAGCGATTCCCTGAGCGGTTTTAATCGAACGACGCCATGACCGGCGCGTGGTCGGACGGCTTCTCCCCCTTCCGCTCGTCCCGGTGCACCGCCGCACCGGTGCAGCGCGCCGCCATGGGCGCGCTGGCGAGGATGTGGTCGATCCGCAACCCCCAGCCGCGATGAAACGCGCCGCCGCGGTAATCCCACCAGGTGTAGATCGTCTCCTCCGGATGGTGCCGGCGGAGCAAATCCGTCAACCCCCAGCCGGCCAGGTGGCGCAACGCCTCCTTCTCCGGTTCGGTGAAGAGCAACTGCCCGCGCCACGCCGCGACATTCCACACGTCGCGGTCTGCGGGGGCGACGTTAAAATCGCCCGCCAGCACCAGGGGGGACGCCGGGGGCACCGCGGCGTCCAGCCAGTCGCGGAAACGCCGGTACCAGGCCAGCTTGTCCCCATAGCGAGGGGAATCCAGGGCGGTGCCGTTCGGGGCGTACACGCTCACGACGCGCACGCCGGCCACGGTGGCGGCGATCATGCGGCGGTCGGCGTCGGCTGCGTCGCCGGGGAACCCGCGCACCACGTCCGCCGCCGGAGCCAGGCTGAGCAGGGCGACTCCGTTGTAGGTTTTCTGGCCGAAGACGGCGCAACGGTAGCCCAGCGCCTCGATCTCGGCGAACGGAAACTGGTCGTCGACGACCTTGGTCTCCTGCAGACAGGCAACGTCGGGCCGCTCCCGGCCCAGCCAATCGAGGAGCCGGGGCAGCCGGGCTCGGATGGAGTTCACGTTCCAGGTGGCGATTTTCACGAGGCGTCTCCACGGCGACATTCAGTCTCGAGGTCTTCGTAGCACGCGGGCCGGAACCGAGGCGTGCACACGGCGAGGAACACCAGATCCTCGCCGCCGATGTTGGTGATCCGCTGGCGGCAGGCCGGCGGGATGAGCACCACGTCACCCGGCTTGACTTCCTGTGGTGGCCGATCACCCGCCTCCACCCGGCCGGCGCCGGCGAGAATGACGTATCGTTCCGCTGTCCCGGTTAACCGGTGCCACCGCGTCGTGGCGCCGGGCGCGACGCGCGCCCGGGCGATGGACACGTCCGGATCATCTGAGCTGTTGGACAGCTCGAGAATGAAGCAGCCCTCAGGAATGAACGACTCGGCGCCGGGATTGACACGGATAACGGTTGCGCGCATCGGGTGACCCCCTCACCGTCTGCTCCTGATTATACACCCGCGGCCGACCGGGCTTGACCGGCCGATGTCCGCAGGGATCCGAATGAAGGTGTGCTTAGTTTTTGACGGCCTCCCCGGCTTCAGCTACACTGGTGCCGGCAGGCTCCGACAGCAGAGCCGGAGCCCGGTCGCCGCCGCGGAGTGAACGTGAAGCTGCAACTGGTTGTCGAAGGAAGCACCCTGCATGGCCGAGTCCTGCCGCTCGGCGATGGCTGGCTGCTCGCCGGGCGGGCGCCGGAGTGCACCCTGCGCTTCGACGCGGTCCGGGACAACACCGTCTCGGCGCGGCACGCCATCATCCAGCGGGAGATCAGCGGTCACGTCCTCTACGACCAGGACAGCCGCAACGGGACCTTTGTCAACGGAGTGAGAGTCCGGCGGGTGGAGCTCCAGCCGGGCGATGTGGTGGAGCTGGGTACGGGAGGACCCCGCTTGCGGGTGGCGCGCATTGCGGAAGCCCCGCCAGCCGCGAGCCCCCTGGCTCCGGCGAGCCCGCCGGTCGCGTCGCGACCGCTGTCGCTCCACGAGAGCATCACCACCCTGGGCCTGTACAATCCGGAGAAGGAAAAGCCCCGCCAATCCACCTGGCTCGGCGCGGCCGCGGCGATCTGCATCGGTGGCGGCATCGCCCTGCTGGTGCTGGTGGTCCTGCTGCTGAGCCTGGGGGTGACCGGAACGATTGTCGGTTCGATCGTGGCGTTCATCCCTGCACCGTTCTACCTGGCTCTGTTCCTCTGGCTGGACCGCTATGATCCCGAGCCGGCGTGGGTCATCACCGCCGCCTTCGTCTGGGGCGCGCTGGTGGGCGTGCTCATCTCCTTCGTCATGAACACATTTTTCGGCGCGGTGGCTTCGGCGATGGCCGGAGCCGAGGCCGGCGATGCCCTGTCGTCCATCTTTTCCGCGCCCATCATTGAGGAGGGAATCAAGGGGCTGGGCGTGATCCTGATCTGGTTGCTGCTGCGGCGGGAGTTCGACGACGTCCTCGACGGCGTCATGTATGCGGGGGTGATCGCGCTCGGCTTCGCCACCGTGGAGAACGTGCTCTACTACGGCGGGATGTTCCTGAAAGAGGGGGTGGGCGGACTGGTCCCGGTGGTGATCATGCGGGGCGTGCTCTCACCGTATTCCCACGCGCTGTTCACCTCGATGACGGGCATCGGCTGCGGGTTGGCCAGGGAGACTCACAACCGGGCGCTCCGGGTGGTGCTGCCGCTGGCGGGCCTGACGCTGGCCATGTTCCTGCACGCCCTCTGGAACGCCGTGGCCACCTTCACGCAAGGATTTTTCTTCGTGATCTACCTGATCGTCTGGCTTCCCCTCTTCATCGCTCTCCTGGGGCTGGTGATCGGGCTGGTGGTCCGCGAAGGGAAAATCGTGCGACGGATGCTGGCCGTGGAGGTGACCACCGGCCGCCTCACCGAGGCCGAGATGAAGGCGGCGGGTTCATTCTGGAGCCGACTCGGTTGGCCGCTGGCCGCGCTGCCCGACTGGCGTCGTTTCACCGCCCGCCGGCGGTTCCTGCGGGCGGCGACGAAGCTGGCCTTCTGCTTCTGGCACGTGGAGCGGGCCGCCGCCTCGCGCGCCCAGACGATCAGCCTGCCGCTCATCCCCCGTTTCCGGGTCGAGATCAAGGAACTGCGGACGCGCATCTGAAGGCGGCCGCCGCCGGGCCGGTTCTTTGGCGCGCCGTCCGGAGTTGTGTTACCATTACCCGGTTGTTCCGGGAGCCGAGGCATGCTGAAACGGTTGTTCTTCCCCCGCAGCGAATCCGGCTTCCTCACCCTGGTGAGGTTGTCCCTGCGGAGCTTTTTCACCACCGGCGGCCCCACCACGTCCGCGGCCATCTCCTACTTCACCCTGATTTCACTGTTTCCGGCATTCCTGCTGGTCGTGGCGGTGGGCGACATGCTGGTCCGGACCCACGAGCGCAGTCGGGAGGTCGTTCAGCAGGCGGTGGCCATCTTCCCGGCGACGACCCGCCACTTCATCCTCGACAACCTGGACACGATGATCGCCCCGCCCTCGTGGGAATCCATCATCACCTACGCCTCCATCTTCCTATGGGCGGCCATGTGGTCGTTCCACCTGCTGGAGGAGGCCCTGGACAAGGCGTGGAACGTGGAGACGCGACGGTCGTTCTGGACGCGCAAGCTGACCAACCTGTGGATCATCCTGGTCAGCACCGTTCTGTTCCTCGGCTCCACCACCCTCCTGGCGACCATCCGTTTCCTGCGGCCCCGCATCGTGGACGCGGGCTGGTCGGTGGGCGAGCTGTCGTTCCAGATCCTGCTCGGGCTCAGCGCCTACCTGCTGATGGCCCTGATGGTCACCTTGATTTATAAAATCCTGCCCAACACCCCCGTCTGTTTCACCGAAGCGCTCTCGGGCGGCCTGATCGCCACGCTGATCTGGCAGCTGGCCAACACCATCTTTGTCTGGACGGTGCCGCTCTTCCACTACGAGGTGGTCTACGGATCGATCTGGGCGATCGTGGTGATCGTCGTGTGGGTGTACGTGTCCTGTTGGATCATCCTGCTCGGGGCGCACATGACCTACCACATCCACCGCTTTGCCGGTCCCCCGGCCGACAAGTTTCCGGAACCGCCCCCCGCGGCCTGAGCGGACGCAGCCGGCTCAGCCCGAAGACGAGATGCTCACCTTGTCCGATTTCCAGTATGAGTTGCCGCCGGACCGGATTGCCCAACTGCCGGCGGACCGGCGCGAAGAGGCCCGGATGATGATCGTCGAGCGGGCGGCGGCGGACGTCCGTCATGCACGGGTAGCCGACCTGCCCGACACGCTGCGGCCGGGCGACCTGCTGGTGCTCAACGACACCCGGGTCATTCCCGCCCGGCTGTTCGGTGTCAAGGCGGACGGCGGCGCCGCCGTGGAGCTCCTGCTGCTGCGCCGGCTGGACGACGGGACCTGGAAGGCGATGGTCCGCCCCGGCCGCCGGCTGCGGGACGGGGCGGAGATCCGCCTGCCGGCCGGCGCCCGGGCGCGTGTCACCGGTGCTTTCGACGACGGCACCCGGGCCGTCGCGCTGGACACACCGGTGCCGCTGGACGAATATCTGGATGCCCATGGCGCCACGCCGCTCCCGCCCTACATCCGGCGCACGGGCTCCCAGAACGAGGCCTTCCACCGCCTCCGCTACCAGACGGTCTTCGCGCGGGAACCGGGTTCGGTGGCGGCACCCACCGCCGGGCTGCACTTCACGCCGGCGGTGCTGGATCGTTTGGCGCAGCTGGGCGTCGAGACCGTCAGTCTGACGCTCCATGTGGGACTGGGTACCTTCAAGCCCGTCCAGGTCGAGGACATCACCCGGCACCAGATGGATCCGGAGGGCTACACGCTGACCCCCGACGCGGCCGCCCGGATTCAGGCGGCGCGCGAGACGGGGCGGCGGGTGGTGGCGGTGGGAACGACGGTGACGCGAACACTGGAACATCTGGCCCGCGGCCGCGACGGCCGGATCGCTCCCGGCAGCGGCTGGACCAGTCTGTTCATCTATCCCGGTCACGAGTTCCGGGTGGTTGGTGCCTTGCTCACTAACTTCCACCTGCCGGGGTCCACCCTGCTGATGCTGGTGGCGGCGTTCGCGGGACGAGAGTTCATCCTCTCATGCTACCGTCAGGCGGTGGACGCCGGGTACCGCTTCTACAGCTACGGCGACTGCATGCTCATTGCCTGACCCGGGCGGTAACCGGTCACCGCTTAGGGGATTCCGACGTAGGCGCTCATCCGCGTCATGTCCTGAGTGATGAACAGCAAGTCGCCCACTATGGGTTGGTCGGATTCCACGAGCAACCAGGCGATGGACGCTGACCCGGGATCCGTCGGATCAATGTAGCCCAAAAATTTTCCCCGCGCAGGGATCGTGTTGGCGTAGTAACCCAGGTACGAGCCGTTCGACGAGTAGTAATGGACCGTGAACGCGGTTTGGACGTCCGCCGTATTGACGAAACCGAGCAGGTTGATGTCCCACGCGGTGCCGATCTTGACCACCGGAAAGATCAGATCGGTGGCGCCGGCAAACACCCCCGGCAACCCGTCGAACAGATAGTCCCTTGGATTGCCCGTGGCGCGCATGGACAATTCGAAACCCAGCAGCGGCTGCGAGGCGCTCACCTTCATGTACGCGGCGTCGGGGTCGGCCTCCGCCAGGCCGCAGGCCACCCAGATCTCGCGGGTGATCTGCTGCAACGGCTGGATCGCCGTGGGCCAGTAGCGCTGGGCCAGGCGGTTCCCCGAGAAGTCAAACAGCTCGACGAGCACATTGACCGGCTGGGCGGACAGGTTGGAAAAGGTGATTCCGGTGTAGAAATCCTCCGGATAAGGGACGCTGTTGTAATACACCGTGTAATTGGCGGTCGGCCACTGGCGGTCTCCCTCAGCGGGTGCCGACTTGACGCTGTCGCCGAGGTATACCGCCGGCATGCCGGCCAGCCCGAGGTCGAAGAACGATCCGAAGATTTCAAAGCCCACCAGCGGCTGGCTGGACGAAACGGTGATGAACCGGATGAGCGACGGCGTGATCCCGTCGAAAATACTCGCCATGAGCCGGACGTACTTGGCGGAAACATCGATGTACTGGGTGTGTCGGGACAGGAAATTGCCGTTTTCATCGTAGGCGTCGAGCCACACCGTCGCCAGGGCGTCACCCACATTGATCAGGGTGATGCCGGTGTAGTAGCTGTCGTTCTGGACAACGAAGGGGAAGATCATCTCATCCGAGCCGGCGGCAAACATGGGCACGGTGACGTAGGACATGCCGTCCCGGGTCCCGAATTCCAGGGTGCCCGCCAGTTCCGACTCGTGGTTCATCCGCACCCACAGGCCCTGAGCCAACGCTTGCGGACTGAAGATCTCCGAGACATCGCAAGTGAACAAGGCGTTGGGCGCCAGGTTCTGCAACGTCCACGTTTCCACTTGCGCGCCCGGCTCGTTGAACGCCACAAAATCGACATCGGTGGTGACCAATCCGGTATTGACCACCGTCAGGCGGGTCCACCAGGTGGCGTCGCTGGCCACATGGCCGGCGATCAGGGACGCGTGTTCGGGTGGCGGGGGCTCGTCCGATTCGGTGAACGCCTTGATGCAGACGTTGGTGTTCGGGTAACTGGTGGTGATGTCCGTCCAGGCGGTGCCCGTGGTGCCGGCGAAGCTCTCGCCGGGGTTGGCGGTGGCGGTGGTGGAATAGCCGGCGACCGGCATCTCCAAAGCCAGCGGGTAGGTGTAGCCAGGCGTATTGACGCGGATCACCACCGAGAACTTCGTCCCGGCGGTTAACGCAACCGGTGACGGCAGGAGCAAGGTGAAATAACCGGGATTGACCATCGTCCCCTGCAGGTGGGCCGCTTCGGTGCCGCTGGTGGGCGAGGAGCCGACGTTGGTGTAGACGTACGCGTCGTAGGTGGTTCCGGCGCTGAGGGCCTAGAACGACACGGCCACCAGATTCTCCGACGCATCGGCGGTGAAGATGTTGGCCGCCCAGGCGCTGGTGGAACCGTAGCCCAGCATCTGGGTCAGGCCCAGCGGATCGTGCTGGTAGCAAGCGGAGTAGTTGGTCACGGACTCGATGCCGGTGTACACGTTGAGGTCGGTGGCGACGTTGGCATCGTAGTAGGAGATGTAGAAGTACCCGTTGTCGCCGAACGCCGTACCCCAGCTGTTGCGGATGAGGAAAGCCCCGTCTCCCGGCGGCACGGTTTTGAAGTTGTTCCGATTGTAGGCGTCATTCCAGCCGATGATGGTCACGGCATGGTTCGGGTACGCCTTGCCTGAAAAATAGTATGCGTCGGTGGTGGTGTTGAAGGCGGCGTCGCTCCAGTACATGGCGGTGTACACGCCCCCGATGTCCATGACGGCTTGCTTGATGTTGGCGTTGTCGAGCGGGCCGCTCCGGTCGGGAATGATGATGGTGTCCTGGATGTGCTTTCGCGGCGCCAGGCCGGGCGGCGAGTAGTCCGAATAGGGATTGTACGGGTCGTCGGCTTCGGCGACAGGCCCACTCCAGCGGGTGAGATACGCGAGCGCCATCCAGTGATTGCCCCCGCCGGTGCAGCCGTCCGGATCGAAACCGGCGGTGTTTTTGAAGTGGTTTTCCGAGATGTCCAGCGTCTCGCCGGGCAGCAGGGTGGTCTCGATGGAGGCGCTGGTGGCGAAAGCCCAGCACGTGCCGCACGGATTCTGGTTCCGGATCGGGGGGACCCGGCCCAGTGTCCGGAGGTCGTAGCTGGCCGGCGGCGCCGCCTTGGCGCGGTCCTGAAAAATCTGCTGCCCCGTCAGGTGCGACAGGTCGATGGGCGAGGGAATCAGGCCCAGCGGCCAGCCGTCCCGGCTGGTCGTGAGCGGCCGGCCGGCTTGCTGATAGGCGATGAAATCGGCCGGTACGGGCGCGAGCCGGGGCGTTGCGGACGGCTCCAGGTCGCCCGCTAAAACCGCGCTGCCGAGAAACGCGGCGGCGGTCACACAGGCCCAGATGATGCGACTCCGATGTATGGCCATGGGGCACCCCCTGCAGTTGAATCGGGAGGAGATTACAGTGGAATTGTATCAGAAGATGGCGGGAGCCCGCAATCGGTGAAGCCGGGCCGGCGGGTGACGGCCGGGGGGCGCTCAATGGTAGACGGGGGTGTGGCGGTGTGCTTGTCAGGGGACCGGCTGGAGAGTACAATGGGCGCATTGAGCATAAACGACAGACAGGTCGATGATGCAGGTTCCGGCGGCCACCGGATGCCGCCGAGCATGTTCAACAGCCTACGGGAGGAGGATCCATGTCGAGGAAACTGGTGGAGATTCTGTTGGCTCTGGCGGGTGTGAGTCTGTTGCTGGCCGTATTGATCCGTTTTAAAATTTTGTCCGTGGCCATGCTCAACATCGCTCCCCACACCTTCCTGAATGTCACCGAGATCCTGCTCGTTGCCGCGGTGGCTGTGGGTGTTTACGGGCTGCTGCCGACACCGGCGAAGGTTGAGAAGAAGGAGTAGGCTCGACCGCAGGCCGCCGCGCCAACCGGTCCGAACGGTGGGCGCGGCCAACGCTCGTCCGGCTGTCAGGTTCAGCAGGATGCCGGACGGCCGTACCGGCCAACCTCGTCCTGCCAGCGGGCGGCCAGCGTCCGGCGTGCGTTCCGGATGGCCGCGTGGGCTGGCAGGCGGTGATCCACGCCCAGGATCCGGCGGACGGTCACGATCCCCAACAAGGCGTTGCTCAGAAACACCGCATCCGCGGCGGCCAGATCGCGGGGGGTCAGCACCGCTTCCCGTGCCCGGCCCGCCTCCAGCAGCAGGCGGCGGATGACGCCCGGCAGCGCGCCGTCGGCTGCTCGCGGCGTCAGCGCCTCCCCGTGGCGCACCACATACAGCGTTGTCCGGCTCCCATCGCACAGCCGGCCGGACGTGTTCAGCACGACGGCCTCGTCGGCGCCCGCCTGGCGGGCCGCCTGGATCAGGCGCATGTTCTCCAGGTAGGACACGGTCTTGTGCCGGCTCAGTAGGCCGGCCGCATGGCGGCGCCACCCATCGAACACCAGCAGCGTGGCCGGGTTGCGGATGGACCGCGGCGGCCGGCCGAACCACACCATCAGCCGCCCATCGGCGGCGACGAGTTTCAGTGCGCCGTCGGCGCCGGCGGGCACCGCGTGGCGGGCGGCGAAGCGCCGGACGGTGTCCGTGTCCGGCGGGGGCGGCAGATCCAGAGCGGCCAGCCCGTCGCGGAGGCGCTCCAAGTGCAGCTCCAGTAACAAGGGCACGCCGGTCGCAACCCGGACGGTCTCGAAGAGCCCGTAACCGTGCTGCAGCGCGGAGCACGGCAAATCGACGTTGGTCTCGGCCGTCAGCTCAAGCATGCGACGATGGACCTCCCTTTGGCGATGGTTTCCAGATACTCGGCCGCCGGATCCGAATCCCACACCACGCCGCCGCCGACGCCGAAGCGCAGCTCGCCGCCCGCCTCCCAGCAGGTTCGGATGGCGATGTTGAAGTCGCATTGCCCGAAATCGGCGCTGAGCCAGCCGATGGCGCCGGTATAGACCTGGCGCGGCAGCGCCTCCAGCTCCCGGATGCGGAGCATGGCGGCGAGCTTGGGGCAGCCGGTGATGGAACCGCCGGGGAACAGTGCGGCCAGCAGACCGCCCAGATCCAGACCCGGCGCCGGCGCTCCCACCACGTCCGCCACCAGGTGGTGGACGTTGGCGAAAGTCTCCAGGCGAGGGAACGCCGCCACCGCCACCGACGGCGCGACACACATCCGGGACAGATCGTTGCGGATCAAATCGGTGATCATGGCCAGCTCCGCCAGGTCCTTGGCGCTCCCCAGCAGCTCACGGCGCCGCCGGCCGTCCTCGGCCTCGTTCGCGCCTCGGCCGATGGTCCCCTTGATGGGCTGGGCCAACAGGCGGCCCTCCCGCAGCCGGACAAAGCGCTCCGGTGATGATGAGATGATCGTGAAGCCGGCACCGGTCACCAGGGCGGAGAAAGGCGCGGGATTGGCGGCGAACAGGCGACGGGCGAATTCAATCCGGGAACCGGAGACCGCCCAGCGTTCCTGGCGGGTGAGGCTCACCTGGTAGACGTTGCCGCGGCCGATCTCGGACCGGATGGTGGCCACCTTCTCACGGTAGGCGGCCGGGGTGTCGGTATCGCCGATCTTGCGCGCCTGGAACGGGCCCAGGCCAAGGTCAACGCGGGCTGGGAGGGCGGCATCCGCGCTGTCCAGGAATCGCCGGCCGGAGAACAGTCGCCGGTGCGCCTGGTCGTAGAGCTCCACCTCGCGGTACAGGACGAACTGGCAGTCCGGCAGCGGCAGGGCGCCGGGCCGCGGTTCGGGGAGCAGGCGCTCGAACCGGCGGCCGTACTCGTAGCCGACGAACCCGAGCCAGTCCGGGCAGATGGGCGGCGCATCCCCCCGCCGGTCCATCGCCAGCGCGGGGAGCGTGTGGCTGCCAGCGACGAGCAGCGGTTCCCGGCCGAGGAGGATCCAGTCGCCCGGTCCGTAGAACAGGGCGCCGGGGCGGGCGTTCAACCGGTCGAAGAAGTCGTCGACCGACAGGGTTGCTTCCCGCCGCTGCCAGGTTTCACATACGGCCGTCGAGGACATGGGCCATCATCTCCCGTCCGTGTTCGGTCAGAAAGGATTCTGGATGAAACTGGACACCGGCCAGGGGGAGCGTCCGGTGCCGGACCGCCATGGGGACCCCGTCCGGACCCGTGGCAGCGACGGTGAAGACCGGCGGCGCTTCCACCACCTGCAGGGAATGGTAGCGGGCCACCCGGACGGGGTTGGGAATCCCGAGAAACAACCCCCGCCCGTCGTGCCGCACGGGCGACGTTTTGCCGTGGACCGGTTCAGCCGCCGGAGCCACCCGGCCGCCGAACGCCGTGACCATGACCTGCATGCCCAGGCAGATGCCGAACAGTGGCACCCGCCCGGCGAAGGCGCGCACCACCTCGAGCGCAACGGTCGCCTCCTCGGGACTTCCCGGGCCCGGCGAGACGACGATGAGTTCAGGCGCCAGCGCGGCCGCCTCGGCCAGGGTGAACGCGTCGGCCCGCCGCACCGCCACCGCCACGTCAAAGGTCTCCAACAGGTGCTTCACGTTGTAGGTGAAGGAGTCGAAGTTGTCCAGGAGCAGAATCCGCTGCATGGCGAGTCTCGTGGATGGCGGTAACCTGATTATAAACCGGATGCTGGGTTTCGGATATCGGAAACCGGCCTGAGCGAATCGGTCCGCTCGGCTGTGTGCCGGGATATCTCCCTGCGGCCGGCCCTTCCCGGCCATCCACGAACAGCTGTCCACGGATTGTATTTGAGATGCAATCGATCAAATGCATCAAAAGATTAAGAAATCTCAATTGTTACACCAAGAGCGGAATATTCCATGTTTTTGCGACACAGCTGTTGACTCCCACTGTTTCAAAATGTACTATTGCGCTTGAGTTACGACTCTCTGGATGATGCAGATCACGAACACAACGGTGCTTGATTGCGCGATGCACCGGGTCGATCGCATCGGTCGGGCTCATGAGTCGACCCGGCCCGAATTCCGGGGAATCGATTTCCTGAACCGGAGGAACACCTGCCATGGCCCACAAGATTCTGATCATCGATGACGACTATGATCTGGTCGAACCGCTTCGCATCATGCTGGAGGCCAACGGGTACATCGTGTCCACCGCCGGCGACGGGGACGAAGGGAAAAAGCGGATCGCCGAATCGAAACCGGATCTGATCATTCTCGACGTGATGATGCGGACCGATGCCGAGGGCTTCGAACTGGCGTATGAGTTCGGAGCGAACCCGGAGACGAAAGACATCCCCATCATCATGCAGACTTCGATCGCCCACTGGCAAAACTACCTGGAGGCCTCCTTCGAGGCCATCTCCGACCAGCCTTGGCCGGTCAAGCATTTCATGGAGAAGCCGTTCGTCAAGGACAAGCTGCTGGCGGCCATTCGGGACCTGTTGAAATAATCCGACTTGAGGGGATCGCACATGCTCAGTGAAACAGCCATCCTCAGGATCAAGGATCAGATTGCCCGGTACCCGCACCGGGAATCGGCTCTCATGCCGGCCCTGGACACGGCCCAGCGTGAGAACGGGAACTATCTGTCCAGGGAGGCCATCCGGGAGGTGGCCGGACTGGTGGGGGTCACTTTCTCAAAGGCCTACGGTGTGGCCACCTACTATTCCATGTACAACACCGAGCGGGTCGGCCGGTATCACCTCTGCGTTGACACCAACGTTCCCGCTTACCTGGCCGGGGCGGAGCGGATCCTGGCGCACCTGTGCCGGACCTTGAAAATACGGGTCGGCGAGACCACTCCGGACGGCCTGTTCACCCTGTCGGAGGTCGAGGACCTCGGATCGTGCGGCACCTGCCCGGTGATCCAGGTCAACGACGTGTACTATGAAAAGATGACCGTCGCCAAGACGGATGCGCTGATCGCCTCGCTGCGGGAGGGGATCATGCCGCCCCGGAAGGATGGGTCGCACTACGGCACCGCCTGCTCGATCCTCCTGAAGAACCGCGGCCGGAAAAACGCCCACACGCTGGCCGTCTACAAGAGGACCGGCGGGTACAAGGCGCTGGCCAAGGCCCTGGCCATGCAACCGGCCGAACTGCTCGACATGGTCAAGCACGCGACGGTCCGCGGCCGGGGTGGCGCCGGGTTCCCCGCCGGCATGAAATGGGGCTTCCTGCCCAAGAACGATCCCCGCCCGGTGTATCTCATCTGCAATGCCGACGAGGGGGAGCCGGGGACCTTCAAGGATCGCCAGATCATGCAGTACGATCCCCACCTGCTCATCGAGGGCATGGCGATCGCCGCCCACACGATCGGGTGCCGGCAGGCGTTCATCTACATCCGCGGCGAATTCGAGTGGATCGCCCGCATCCTGGAGGAGGCGATCGGTGAGGCCAAGACGGCCGGCCTCCTCGGTCAGCTCGATATCATCGTCCACCGGGGGAAAGGCTCCTACGAGTGCGGTGAAGAGACCGCGCTCATCGAGTCGCTGGAAGGCAAGCGCGGCTGCCCGCGCATCAAGCCGCCGTTTCCCGCCAACGTCGGCCTCTATGGTTGCCCGACGATCGTCAACAATGTGGAAACCCTGTCCGTGATGCCCTTCGTCGTGGCGCACGGCCCCGAAGCCTTCCGCGCCATCGGGACCGTCGGTAATTACGGCCCGAAGCTGTTCGGCGTGTCGGGGGCGGTGCGCAAGCCGGGCGTGTACGAGTTCCCGCTCGGCACTCCGCTGGAGACCGTGCTCGCCGCCGCCGGTGGCGTGGTCGGCCAGCTCAAGGCGGTGATCGTAGGCGGGCTGTCGGTGCCCATCCTCACCGCGGAGGAGGCCCGGGGGCTTCCCCTCGACTATGACGCCTGCATCAAGGCCGGGACCATGCTGGGGTCCGGCGGCATCATGGTCATGAACGAGAAGGTGTCCATCCCAAGCATCGCCCTGCGGGCGATCGAGTTCTACGCGCACGAATCGTGCGGCCAATGCACGCCCTGCCGTGAAGGCTCCGTTGTGGTCAAGCGGCTGCTGCAGGGGCTGGTGGCGGGGCGCGGATCCGCGGCCGACATCGACACGGTGCTGTCGATCTGCGACACGGTCATCGGCAGCACACTGTGCCCGACGGGAGACGCCTGGGGCATGCCCATCCGGGCGATGGTGCGGAAATTCAGAACCGAATTTGAATCCCTGATCCGATAGATCACAATCGAGAATTCCACGAGGAGAACGTGCGCATGAACATCATCCTCAACAACCAGTCCTATGAAGTGCCGGATGGACTGACCGTGCTCGAGGCGGCGCGACGCTGCGGCGTATACATTCCTTCGCTCTGCTACCATCCCAAGACCGGTCCCGCCGGCAAGTGCCGGGCCTGTGTGGTGGAGATCGAAGGGTTGCGGGGTCTCCAGACGGCCTGCACGGTGCGCGTGCGGGATGGCATGAAGGTGTTTTCGAACACCGAGCGGGTGCTCCAGGCGCAGCGCCTGGTGATCGACCTGCTGCTGTCCAGCGGCGAGCACGACTGCCTCTCCTGCGAGCAGAACGGTGTGTGCGAGCTGCAGCAGGCGGCTTACTTTTTGGGCATCGAGCGGCCGACCTTCCGCATCGAGCGGGACCGCGCGGACGACCGGTCGGCCGAGTTCATTGACCGGGATCCGGCCAGGTGCATCGCCTGCGGCCGCTGCGTGGCCGGCTGCAATTCCACGGTCGTCAACGAGGTGCTTGACTTCGGTTTCCGGGCCGGCGAGACGGCGGTGATCGTCGACGACGACCTGCCCATGGGCGCCTCGAGCTGCGTGCAATGCGGTGAGTGCGTCCAGCTGTGTCCCACCGGCGCCCTGACCGACAAGAAGGCGCGCGGTCTGGGACGGGCATGGGAACTGGAAAAGGTCAACACGACCTGCCCCTACTGCGGCGTCGGCTGCCAGGTGACGCTCCATGTCGACCGGGCGCGCAACCGGGTGGTGCGGGTCACCGGGCGGGAAGTCTCCCCCAACCAGGGCATGTTGTGCGTGAAAGGCCGGTATGCCTACGAATTTCCATCCAGCGACAAGCGCCTGAAATACCCGATGATCAAGAAGGACGGCCAGCATGTCCGCGTCTCGTGGGACGAGGCGCTCGACTATACCGCCAGCCGGATCAAGACCATCATCGACCAGCACGGCCCCGACACCTTCTCCGCGTTCGGCTCGGGCCGGATCACCAACGAGAACAATTACGCCATCCAGAAATTCACCCGGGCGGTCATCGGAACCAATAACGTTGACCACTGCGCACGTACTTGACACGCCCCCACGGTCGCCGGTCTGGCGACCGCATTCGGCAGCGGGGCGATGACCAATTCGATCGAGGAGCTTCAGGACGCGAAGGTGCTCTTCGTCATCGGGTCCAACACCACCGAGGCGCACCCGGTGATTTCGTACTACATGAAGCGGGCGGTGAAGCGCGGCGCGACGCTGGTCGTGAGCGATCCGCGCAAGACCGACCTCACCCGCTGGGCGACGCTGCACGTCCAGCACAAGGTGGGGACGGACATCGCCTACATCAACGGCCTGATCCACGAGATATTCAAGAACGGTTGGGCCCGCGAGGATTTCCTGCGCGAGTGCACCGAGAATCCCGACGTGATCCGGGAAGGGGTGCGGGATTACCCCGTGGAGAAGGCCTCCGAAATCTGCGGCGTGCCGGTCGAGACGATGCGGCGGGTGGCCCGGATCCTCGGTGAGGCGGAGTCGACCAGCCTGTGCTACACCCTGGGCATCACGGAGCACATCTGCGGGACCGACAACGTGAAGACCCTCGCCAACCTCCAGATGGTGCTCGGCAACCTTGGGAAGCCGGCCGCCGGCGTGAACCCGCTGCGGGGTCAGAACAACGTGCAGGGCGCCTGCGACATGGGCGCGTTGCCCAACGTGTTCCACAACTACCAGCCGGTGAACAACCCGGAGCTCTCGGCGAAGATCGCCAAGGCCTGGGGGGTGCCGTCACTGCCCCAGAAGCCGGGATACACGATGCCGACCATGCTGCGCAAGGCGCTCGACGGCGGCACGAAGATCCTCTACTGCGTCGGCGACAACACGGTCCAGACGGAACCGCACATGGCGCACACCATCAAGGAGCTCGAGGCCCTCGAGTTCTTCGTCGTGTGCGATATTTTCGACAACCTGACGACACCCTATGCCGACGTGATCTTTCCTGACACAGCCTGGGGCGAGGAGGACGGCACCTTCACCAATTCAGAGCGCCGCGTCCAGCGCGTCCGCCGGGCGCTGACGCCCCCCGGCGAAGCCCGTTCCCACTGGTGGGTGATGCAGGAGCTGGGCAAGCGCCTGGGCAAGGACCTCGGCTTCACCTCGGCCAACGCCGTGTGGGAGGACATGCGCAAGTCCGCCACCTCGTGCGCCGGGATCACCTGGGAGCGCATCGAGTCGCTCGGCCTGCAGTGGCCGTGCCCGACCCTGGAACATCCCGGCACGACATTCCTCCACCGCGACGGCCGGTTTACGCGGGGAAAGGGCCTGTTCTCCGTGACGAAGTGGATTCCCCAGGCGGAGCCTCCGGATGCGGAGTATCCGCTGGTGCTGTCCACGGGCCGCCGGCTCTGGCACTACCACAGCGGCACGCAGACGCGCAACAGCAAGGGATTCGAGAACATTTTCGGCGAAGAGCTGCTCGAGATCAGTCCAGCGGATGCCGCCGCGCTGGGCATCCGGAACGGCGACCGCGTCCGGGCGACCAGCCGCCGGGGTTCCATCGAGCTGACCGCCTGGGTGACGGATCGCTCCGCACCGGGTGTCGTCTGGTGCGCCTTCCACTTTGCGGAGGTGTGCGCCAACGTGCTGACCATCGACAAGTTCGACAGCGTGACGGAAACCGCCGAATACAAGGCCTGCGCCATCCGGGTGGAGAAGATCGGCGACGGCCAGCCTCTGGGCGCCGGCATCAGCCGCCAGGCGCGGCCGTAACCGGCGCCGCCCGGACCGCCCGGTCGCCGCTGACGAAGTCTTCGGCGGCCGGGCGAGCCCGTGACCGCCTGAGTTCAAGAAGAGGGAACACCCATGATCAATCCTCTGGACATCGAACAGTTGTTCGTGATCGCGACCCAGCGGGAGAATGAGGCCTTCGAGTTTTATTCCGCCGCCGCCCGGAAGGTGGGGGATCCCAGCGTGCGGGCGATGTTTCAGCAGCTGGCCAAGGACGAGCAAGGCCATTTTGAGCTGCTCGAGCGCTTTCGCTCCAATCCGACGGATATCATGAAGATCGCCCCGCCCGCCGCCGACTGGAAGGTGGCCGAGTCGGAAGCCATGCCCCCGCTCAGCACGGACATGAAACCGCGGGACGCCATCGCGCTGGCCATGAAGAAGGAGCAGCAGGCCGTCGAGTTTTATCACGCCCTGGGGGCGGCGGCCACCACCGCGGAGACGCGGCACATGTTCGAGAACCTCGCGAACATGGAGCTGGGGCACAAGCACCGGCTTGAAAACATGTTCATCGACGTCGGCTATCCTGAAGTCTTCTGAGTCTGTTTCAACGGAGACTGTGCCGTGGGAGATCCCCTGCCGCCTTTTCGATATGTCGGTGTCGATACAACGGCGTCGCCCGGGGAAGCCGGAGCGCTCGATGACCCCCAGGCGGACGGCGCCGGTGCGCCGGCCAAATCCATCCCGGCCGTCCGCTGGACCACCGCCGGAGTCGAACCCGTGACCTGTTGCGTGGCGACGGAATGCCCGGTCACCCTCGTCGCCAACGGGCGCGAGCTGGGCACCGTCCTGGCGACGCCGCAGGCGCTCCGCGAGCTGACCGTCGGCTATCTGCGCACGGCCGGGTGGATTCGCGAGGCGGCCCAGATCCGGGACTGGCGGTGGGATCCGCACACGGGGCGCGCGGAGGCGGTGATCGATCCGCCGCCGGATTTCTCCCGGACCGGAGGCCGGTTGGCCTCTGGTACCGGAGGTTCGGACGACGTGGAACCGGCGTCCGCCGATGGGGAACGCTCGGTCCCGGCCCCGCCGGCGCCGTTAGTTGATGCGCGGGCCGTTGCCGCGGCGGGCCAGTGGATCGCGGCGTGCTCCGCGCTTTTCCGCGAGAGCGGCGGGGTGCATGCCGCCGGACTGTACGATCCGCTCCGGGGCCCGCTGTTTTTCTACGAAGACGTCGCGCGGCACAACGCGGTGGACAAGGCCGTCGGCCGGGCTCTTCTCGACGGCCTTGCCCTGGACCGGCTGTTGCTGGCGCGCACGGGGCGGACGTCATCGGAAATCGTGGCCAAGGCCCACCAAGCCGGCATCCAATTCATCATTTCCCGCGGCGCCCCCACCAGTCCCGCGGTCCGGCGCGCCTGGCAGGCGGGGATCACCCTGGCCGGGTTTGCCCGCGGGGAGGCCTTCACCGTGTACGCCAACCCGTCAAGGATCGACCTGTGATGCCGAACGACGACAACCGGGCCGTCGAACGCCTCACGGCGCTGTGGGCGCTGAGCGAAGCCGGCCTGGGCGGATTTCTGCACGCTCTGAAAAGCCCGCTGGTGGGGACGGTCACCGGCGCCGCCGCGGTCATGATCATCTGCCTGATCGCCCATTACGCGGACAGAAAAATCAGTGCCATTCTCAAAGCCCTGACCATCGTCCTGATCATCAAGGTGGCGGTGAGCCCCCACTCGCCGGTGACGGCCTACTTCGCCGTCAGCTTCCAGGCGCTCGCCGGCGCGGCCCTGTTCTGGATCATCCCGCGGTTTCGCGTGGCGGCCTTCCTGCTGGGCGTGCTGAGCCTGCTGGAATCCGCGCTTCAGAAAATCCTGATCCTGACCCTCATGTACGGGAACTCGCTGTGGGAGTCGATCAACGTGTTGTTTGCCTACTTGAGCCGCCACCTGGGGTTCGGGGCGCCGCCGCCCGGCCTGCAGCCGAGCGCCTTGCTGATTGCATTGTATCTGGGGTTCTACGGCGTCATCGGCGGGGTGGCCGGATTCCTGGGCGGGGCGCTGCCCCGGGCGATCGCGGAGGCGATGAGCCGGCCGCCCCCGCCGGCTCCCCTCGCCGCCGAGGCGGCCGGTGCACCCGCCGCGAAGGGCCGGCCGCGGCGGCCCCGGGTGATCCGCAAGCTGTGCCGGGTGGGCCTGGTGGTCACCACCATGGTCGTGATCCTCACGTTTTTCACCCCGGCCGTGAGCGGGGCGGCCGGCGGGGTGCCGGTGGTGCTGCACACGGCCGGCGTGCTCCTGGTGTGGTATTTTCTGGCGGCGCCGCTCCTGATGCGGGGGTTGCGCCGGTTTCTCAAGCACAAGGAAGACGGTTACAGCCACGACATCCGGAATGCCCTGGCCCTGTTCACCCACCTGAAGGCGTATGCCGGCCAGTGGCGGGGGGACGCGCACGGCCAACGCGGGCTGGCCCGGGTCTGGCAATTCCTGATCGCCATGGTCGTGTTCGCCCTGACGTTCGAGGCGACAGACCCCTCCCCCGGGTCCGCCCCCGGGGAAACCAGGTAGAGGAGAGCCGTGATGCCCGCACCCCAGCCATCCGTCAAGCCGAAGGTCAAGCTGTACCTGTCGACCGAGGCCGTGGCCGGGGTGTTCGGCGACGGGAAGTGGCGGCTGCTGGAGGCTGTGCGGCGGGAGGGGACGCTGGTCGCCGCGGCGCGCGCGCTGGGCCGCAGCTACCGCAAGGCCTGGGGCGACCTCCGCCGGGCCGAGGCGGGGCTGGGCCGGAAGCTGGTCGAGCCGTCGCGCGGCGGATCCCAGCGGGGAAAGACCGAGCTGACTCCATTTGCGCTCGCGCTCCTCGCTGCGTGGGACGCTTACCGGCGGGATGTCCTCCGGGCGGTGGACCGCGCCTTCGAGCGACGCATGGCCATCCTGGCTGGAGGCGCCGCCGGCGCGGAGGATGCCGTGGCGGACCGGCGGTGTCGGTGATGGCGCCGAAGGCGTGGCCGGCCATCGATCCGGAGTTCTGCCGGGCCGAACGCCTGCCCGGGCAGGCTGCGGCGGCGGCCTGCGCCCGGTCCGGCTTGGTGGACGGCGCCCGGGTGGATGCCGCGGCCATCGCAGCCCTGGCCCGCGCGCTGGATGTCGACGCGAGCGCGGCCCGGCGATTGGCCTGGCTGGCGGGGGCGCGTCCGGAACCGGCTGCGGCCATCATCCTCATCGGCGGCCGGAGCCTGCGGATGGGCACCGACAAGGCGTTCATCCCCATCGACGGGGTGCCGGTGGCCGCCCGGCTGCACCGGGTCCTGGCGCCCCACTTCGACGACGTGCTGTTCGCCGCCGCCGCCGCTCAGCCCTCGCCGGTGGCCGGGGCGCGGTGCGTCTCCGACGCGGTCCCCGGCCAGGGGCCGCTCGCCGGGTTGGCGGCCGGCCTGGCGGCGTCGCCGCACCGCGTCAACTTCGTGATCGCCTGCGACATTCCGGAGATCGATTTCGTGCTGATGCGCCGTCTGCTTTCCTGCCTGGAGCAGCACGCGATCGCGGTGCCGGCGTTCACCCCCGGCCGGACGGAGCCCCTCTTCGGCGCGTATGACCGTGCCGTCGGTGCGACGGCCGCGCGGCTGCTGGCGGCGGGATCCCGCCGGGTGCTGGCGGTGTACGACCATCACCCGACCCGCATCCTCGCCGCCGTCGACACGGGCTGGTACGCGAACCTGAACACGCCGGACGACCTGCGGCGCTATCTCCTTTCCGGGGAACGGAACCGGTCGGCGGACGGAGGGGCGGCCGAAAGGCGCTCGCGCGCTGACGGGGGGACGGCGGCGGAGTGAGCCGAGCCGGCCGGCGACCTCACCCGATCAACCGGGGCCGGCAGAACCGGATCTCGTGCCGGTCAGCGCACCCCGCGCACGTCATCGCCAGATGGATTTCGGTGCACTTCTTCCCCTGTTCGATCCAGCTCGTCAGCGCCACGGCGCCGCCACAGGGGCAGGCGGCCGGCCGGATCACCTCCAGGTCCAGGTCGCCCACGCGGACGGTGTCGATCCGGGCGTCGAACAGGCCGTCTTCCCGCAGGGCAGCCAGGAGGTCGTGAATGAACCGGATGGTTTCGGCCGACCGTTTCTCGGCCATGCCGCGGGCGGCCCGGGTGTACAGGCCGCGCGCCGCGTAGCGGGCGTAGGTCAGCTCCACGGTGAGCCGGATGATCATGTCCCGCGACAGGCTCTGGCCGCGGAGGCCCGACTTGATGAAGTACAGCGCCATGCCGGGCAGGCCGAGCTTGTCCAGGTTGTCGGCGTCGAAGAGGATCCTGCTCAGCGGCGTCGATTCCGGGTCGTCGCGGTAGAGCTGCCGGATCGCCGCCGCCACCGCGTCGAGGGCGGCGGCATCGAGCCCGTGCCGGCCGCCCAGCTCGCGCAGCACGGCGACGGAGTGCTCCTCCTCCGGCAGGTCGTCCTCGTGATACCGGCCGCCGTGAAATTTGCCGGCGTCGTGGAACAACGCCGCCAGCTCGGCCAGGAGCGGATCCACGCCCTCGGCCCGCGCCAGGCGCACGGCGTGGGCGGCCACGCGCTCCAGGTGCCCCATCAGGGTGTCGGGCGGGCGGCGGGTGCGGCCGAACGCCGCTTCCTCTTTGCGGATGAGCCGGCCCAGCTCGCGGCGGATCGGCGCCAGGCGGTCACTCGCCGGTTGCCGGTCTCCACCCGGGGGGTTCGCTCCGTCGGTGCTCATGGCGTGCCGTGCTCCTGGGGTGGGGTGGCGTTCCGGGCTTCAGTGTATCGCGGATCGGGCAAATCGCGCGAGGGGAAATTCGTATCATCCGGCTGAGTCCATCGCAGCGCGCCGCCCGGCGAATCAAACGGCGCCGGTGCGGCGAAACCCGCCGAACATTACGCGGTATTCGTTTCGAGTGCGGAACAGGTGACGAACGCTTCGCTCATTCCGTCCCGGCCTTCGGCGAAGCCACCGTCGACTCGGTCTGGATCCGGAATTTGCGGATGTTGGTGTACTCGGCCTGCCCGCTGATGTCGGGCGCCAGGGCGCCGCTGCGGCTGCCGGGGAAGGTGTAGCGTTCGGTCATGTGCGATGGCACCGCAATGCCCGAAGCATCCGATTCCTTGAATGTGACCACGATTTCGGCCCGGGGTTCGCCGGATCCCAGTCCCTGAACCGCCAGGCGGGTTCGGCGGACAACCCCTGTCTGGGGATCGACCCACACCGAGCCCTTGCTGAACACGTCCTGCCCACGGTTCGAGATCATGGTGGGGCGCTCGGTCTCGGTGAAATCCAGCTTGACGGTGACCTGCCCCTCGATCTTGTCCTTGCCGTCCAGCTTGAATTCAAAACGGGCGATATGTTCCTTTTTGAGGAATGAAAGTACGAGGGTGGGCACGTTGATGTTGCGGCGGGCCGGCCCGATGTTGTACCGGGCGCTCTCGGCGATGACGGCGTCCAGTTCCGCCGGAGCAGTGAGGAACAGCCGTTGCAGCCGGTCCCCTCGCTCCCGGACGTCTTTGCCGTCCACCTCGTACACGTCCCGGAAGAGGGCCCACTGCTGTGCCGACTCCACCCACACCAGGAGCACGTCGGCCCGGAGCACCCGGATCTGCAAAACCGGTTGCATCCGGTTGTCCGTGCCTTTCAGCCGCTGGGTGTACTTTTCCTCCAGGACGCAGTTTCCAAACTCGCCGTAGAACGTGTCGGTGTACACCTGGATCCGTTGCAGCAGCTCCTGGAGATCGGGCGCCGATTCCGAGGATGCCGCCGGAGTGTACGATTGGAGCAGGCCCCAGACGGCGACGCATCCGATCAGGAGGCGGCCGGTTGAACTGAATCGACGTGTCTTCATGGAAACACTCCCCAAAAGTTACTTAGGCTATGATTGCAGGAAAAATGAACGGGCGTTTCGGATCACTCAGAAACGCCCGTGGGTATTGGTGCCGAAGGTGGGAGTCGAACCCACACGAACCTTGCGGTCCGCTGGATTTTGAGTCCAGTGCGTCTGCCAGTTCCGCCACTTCGGCCAGACTCGATGTCGGGATCAGAAAGAGCCGCAAATCGGGCGACAGTATAGCCTGCCGCCGGGGGTGAAGTCAATTCGGAGCGTGCGCGCCGGGTTCCGGAAGAGCCCGGACGGACCGGCACCGAACGAAAGTACCCGAAAGGCGGAAAGATGGGACGACCGTTCGTGAAAGACGGGATGGAGGAACGACTGTTCGTGTCCGGCCGGGACACGGCCGACGGCCAGGCGACAGCTGCCGGGGTGAGGGACGGCGAAATGAACCACGGGCCGGGTGTTTCGCCCGGCCCGTGCCCATCAACCTGAAGATGATCGCCTATTCCATGAACTTGGCGCTGACGTTGGAACCGTGAATCGCGTTGTGGCAGGAGGTGCACTGCGCGAAGCGCGGGTTGCCCATGTCATGGAAGGTCGGCGTGTCCGTGTGGCACGACAGGCACAGAAACCGCGTGCTGCTGCGGGTCAACAGATTCGGATTGGTGCTGCCGTGGGGCAGGTGGCACTCGCGGCAGCCGTCGCTCCCGGTCCCCAGGTGCTTGTAGAGGAACGGGCCGGCGGCGTCGGGGTGGCAGCGGGCGCATTTCCGGTCGATCCGTTCGGCGCGGATCTCGGTCCGCGACCGGTGCGGATCGTGGCACTGGACGCACAGGTTGTCGATGCGGCCGGCCTGGTGGTGGTACGGCTTCATGATTTCGGCGTGCTGCCGGGTGTGGCACGGCGTGCAGGCGTCGAGGGTCTGGACGGGCAGCAGGCGGGCCGCCGGGGTGGGCCGGGCCGTCGCGGTCTTTTCCGTGTGCCACATGTCGTGGCAGGACAGGCAGCCCCGGCCGCTCCCGTTGTGGGAGGAATCCGGCCGGCGGTAGCCGGTGTGGCACTTGGCGCAGACCGCGAACGC
The DNA here is from genome assembly GCA_029565065.1 of Acidobacteriota bacterium. Classification (GTDB taxonomy): domain Bacteria; phylum Acidobacteriota; class JAAYUB01; order JAAYUB01; family JAAYUB01; genus JAAYUB01. The sequence goes on from JAKQOW010000163.1 coordinate 39,813, forward strand.
CTCCTCCGGCTTGGGATTTCTGAGCGTGCGGATGTTCTCGGCGCTGGGATCGTCACCCTGGTGCATGCCGTGGCAGTGGGCGCAGAGCACTCCGTTGGCCTGACCGTGAGGTGTCTTGCCGAGACGGGCGTCCATGCCGTCGTGACAGCCGAGACAGTCGGTATAGCCGGTTTCCACCGTCGGCTCATCGGCGCCGGCCGGCAGCGCCGTGAAGGCCAGGATAAACAGAATGAGCAGGACCGGATGTTTCATGGCGCACCCCTCACTTGTGGATCCAGCGCAAGGCGACGATCAGCTGGTTGAAGCTGTAATCGTGGGCGGCGAACACGCCGTCCTGGTAATCGAAATAGCGGCCGGCGACCAGGACGGAGATATCCTTGAACAGCCCCACTTCGACGTTGGCCTGGCCGGCGAACCGCGACAGCGGATACGACTCGCCCGAATCGTCGAGATAGTGGAACGAGACACCGCCCTTGATCCGTTCGCTGCCATCGAATCCGGCGTAGACATACACGCCGTTCTGGGCCGCCTCGTACTCTTCCACCGGCGTGACGACGGTGTCATCCACGGCGTAACTCAGGCCGATCCGGTAGTTGCAGTCGAACAGCGTGTAACCGGCCCCGAGGTGGATCCCGGCGCGCGGCGCGTAGTCGACCGCGGCGTCGACCAGCCGCAGTCGGCTGTCCAGACCGACGCGGTCGTCGTCGAGCCGCGAATCGCGGAAGCTGGCGTGGATGGTCAGCAGCTCGGACAGCGGCTGGCTGGTGCCCACCTGAAACTCGTGGCGGGAGCGACCGGCCGTCCGGAACGTCGGCTCGTCGATGGACTCGTACCGGTAGAACCCGCGGAAGTCGGCGCCGTTGTCCAGCCGATACTTGCCGCGCAGCTCGTAGGTGTCGCGCGTGTATTCGTCGAAGATGTCCGATTCAACCACTTGATCCCGGCTCAGGGTGTGGGTCAGTTCGCCGTCCCGGCGGCGGTATCCGGCGGTCAGCGACAGGCCGTCAGCGGGCCGGACGGTGGCCTCGACGGTGTGCGCGGCGGCGCGATTCTGGTAGTGGTAGGTCTCGCCATACGCTTCAGTGAATTCGATGGGAGCGCCGTTGACCGGGAAGAGGCGCAGCGTGTCGGTCAGGGCGACCGCCGAGTCCGTCTTCAGGTCCCGCCAGTCAAGGCGGTACTCCACACCCAGCCAGTCGGTGATGTCGACGCCGAGCCGTAAATCGAGGTGGTGCTCGGGCAGGGCGCCAGTCCCCGCGGCCTCGAGCAGGATCTCATTCCGGGAAACCATGTCCTCGAAGAGGAACTGCTTGAGATCGATGGAGTCGACGTCGAGACTGCCGTCGCCGTAGGCGTACACCAGGTCGGCGGAGAACCGGCCGCCGGCGTATCCCAGCTTGACCGTGGACACCGGGATGTCGCCGTCATAAACCAGCGTGCGGTCGAGTTCGGTCAGTTCGATGGTGTAGAGGCCCAGGCCGGCGCCGCGGCTCGTCGGGTTGAGGTACGGCGAGCGGTCGCGCAGGGTGTACCATGACTGGGAGAATCCGGCCAAAAACCCGCCTCGGGAGAACTCCACCCCGGCGCGGATCTCCCGCTGGGTGTGATCCTTCCGGATGGGAATCTTGAAGCTGTCGCCCCAGTAAAAGGCGCCGTAGTTGAACTCGTCGCGGACGCGCAGCTGGCCGTAGCCGAAATCGAAAACAAAATGGGGCACGCGTTTGAACCTGAAGTCGAAGTCGAAATCATCGCGGGCCAGGTTCCGGTCGTTCAACCCGTAGTTGTAGGCCGGGTCGGAGAAGTAGTCGTAGAGATACGTGTATTTGACCCGCGCCTCGTAGGTGCCGTGCTTGAGGAACCGGACGTCCAGCCCCTTGGAGCTGTCGTCACGGTTGGCGATGGACAGGTCGACGCGCAACTGGTCGAACCAGTGACCTTCCTTCTTGGGCGACAGGGCGAAGCGGTAGCGGTCCAGGAGGAATCCTTCGGTGATGTCCTGGTGGTTGCGGTAGTAGTCGTCATCGGCGTCTCCGAAGAGGAAGGAGTAGCCGATGGTGAGGTCCGACTCCAGATCGTACTCCGTTCCCTGCGCCCGGACACACGGCGTCAGCAGGAGGGCCAGCAGCAGGAGACAGGCAATCTTATGCATGGCGTCCTCGCCCCGGAAAGATAAACGCGCACTGATTATCTGATTCTAAAGATGTAGATTTAATTCGTCAAGTTAATTGGTCAGTTATTCCCGGCACGGCCGGACAAGGGCCGGGTCAGCTTTCGTCAGCGACGGGCTTTGTGGCGGGGGCCGGCATGGGTTCCGCCACAGTGCAGTTGCGGCCGCGCTGTTTGGCCTGGTACATCAGAGTGTCGGCGGTCCGGATCAGCTGGTCGGGGAGTTCGTCCGGACGATCCACGGGGCTGGTGGCAGTGGTCACCCCGATGCTCACCGTGCAATGGACGGCCTGGCCCTCGTGTTCCACGGGGTAGTATTCCAGCATGAGCCGGATCTTTTCGGCCACCCGCTTGCCCCCGTCCAGCGGGGTTAAGGGCAGCAGCACCAGGAACTCCTCGCCGCCGAAGCGGGCGATGCAGTCGGTGGTGCGCAGACCGGAGCGCAGGCAGCGGGCGACGTGTTGCAGGACCCGGTCGCCCAGCTCGTGGCCGTGGGCGTCGTTGATCGCCTTGAAGTGGTCGATGTCCAGCATGAGGAGGGTCAACGGCTCGGCCGGGCGGGACCGGGCCAGCCGGCGGCATTCCTGGAGGAGGGAGCGGAGAAAGTAACGCCGGTTGAACAACCCCGTCAGCTCGTCGGTGGTGGCCAGCCGCGACAACAGGGTGTTCTTCTTCTCCAACTCGTGGGTGGCGGTGCGGACCAGCTCGCCGAGGTGCTCTTTTTCCTGCTCGATGGCGTGCAGGCGCCAGCGGAAGAGCAGGAAGATGAGCAGGCAGGCCAGGAGCGCGGCCAGCAGTTGGAACAGCGGATTCTGCCAGAACGGCGGGGCGATCCAGAAGGTGGCCAGCCGCGCCTTGCCCTGCAGCCGGGTCCCCTCGAAGTGGTGGAGGTCCAGCGCGTATTCTCCGGCCGGCAGGTTGGTGAATTCCCGCTGGAAGACCTGGCCCGGCGCGGAGAAGTTCTCGTCGAACCCGCTGAGCTTGGAACTGACCCGCAGGTTCTGCGGATCCTGGAACCAGAGCACGTCGAACGCAAAACGGATGCTGCGCACCCCGGCGGGAAGCGCCAGATTGCGGGCCTGGCGGTAGAGGAGCCGCTGGCCGCCCCGCAGCGTCACCTCCATCCGGTCCAACGCCACCTGGGGGCGCCCTTCCGGCGGACGGTTCGGGTCGACGATGGCGCGACTGACCCGGCTGGCGCCGCCGAATGTGCCGAACCAGAAATTTCCTTCGCCATCCACCGCGGCGCTGTGATGGGTGGTGAACTCGTCGCCGGCCAGGCCGTGAGCGGTGGTCAGGGTGCGGATCACGCCCTCCGAGCGCGTGTCGAGAAGCGCCGCCCCGGAATCGGTGCCCAGCCAGAGCAGGTTGTCACCCGCCCGGAGGAAGACGGTGCAGTTCAGGTTCGGCAACCCGGCGGCGAGCCCGATATGGCTGAATTGCCGTTCGCCCCGCCAGATGTACACGCCCTGGTTGGTGGCCAGCCACAGCCGGTCATCCAACCAGATGATGTCGTAAATGGAGAGGAGCGACTGATTGTCGGGCGGCTGGAGGGTGGTAAACCGGCGGCCGTCGAACCGGACGAAGCCGCCGCCGATGGTGCCCAGAAACAGACCGGTGTGGCCGGGGATGCGGGTGATCCGCCGAACGTAGTTGACCGGCAGGCCGTGCTCCTGGGTATACGCCTGGATCCCGTCCGGTGCGATCCGGGACAGCCCCTGGCGCCCGCCGGCCCAGACCACACCGTCGTCGTCGCGGTACAGTTCCAGCACCTCGTTGCCGGCCAGGCCGTCGGCTGTGGTCAAAACCCGTCGCCTGGTGCCGTCGATCACCACCACGCCGCCGCCGTCGGTGGACAGCCACAACCGGCCGTCAGGCGCAGGCAGGATGGTCCAGACGTAATAGCGGCGGAAAAATCCGTCTGGATCCGGATAAGCCTGCATCCGCCCGTCGGCATAGAAGTAGAGTCCCTCGGTGGTGGCACACCAGGTCCGCTGCCGGACGGCGTCCCAGGTCACCGCGATGACGCTGCGGCCGGGCAGGCCGGCCCGGGCGTCGAAGATCTCGGTCTGCCGTTTGGCCAGGAGACTGACGCCGTGGTTGGTCCCGAACCAGAGGTTGCCTTCGCGGTCCCGGAACGACGACCAGACCGGCAATCCGCCCAGGCCGGTTCCGGTGTCGAACCGATGGAGCCGGTCGCCGTCCCAGTGGAGCAGCGACACGGTGGTGCCGGCCCAGATGGTGCCGTCGCCGTCCTGGACCAGGGTCAGGATGCGGAACGGGCTTGAGCCGGTGACGGGCCCCGTGGGCGCACCGCGCGCGTGATCGATGAAATACAATCCCGTGTCCGTGCCCACCCACACGTCGCCGCCGTCGATGGCGCGCAGGTCGTTGACGGCGGCCGGGAGGAGATAGCTGCGGACGTCCTCCGGCTGCTTCGGATCCATGCGGAACACGCGGCGGGTGGTGGTGGCAACATAGAGCGCCCGCCCGTCGGTGGTGAGCGCGGTCAGCGGATCCACCACGCCGGGTATGCCGACGGCCGCCCACACATCGTCCGGGCCGAGCCGGTACACGGCCCGCTCGGCCATCAGGTACAGTTCGCCGCGCAGGGTCACGAACCGGCGGACCCGGCCGCCGAGGTCCTGCCGAAAGATGAAATGGTCATGCTGGGCGTCATAGACACACGGGCCACGAAACGTGCCGGCCCAGAGCCGGCCCTGGCTGTCCACGCCGATGGCTTCAACGACGTTCTGGAGCACCCCCTGCGCGTCCCGGTAGGTGACGAACTGGCGGCCGTTGAAGCGCGAAATCCCGCCGGTGCAACCGATCCAGACGTACCCCTGATTGTCCTGATGGATCGCCCACACCTGCGAGGAGGCCAGCCCGTCTTCGGGGCGCCAGTTGCGGAACGGCAGCACCTGGGCGGGACACAACGCCGCCGCGCTCCAGACCGCCACCAGCATGAATATCCAGGCTGTTCGTCTCAAGTGAGTCCGTCAGGAGATGGTTTTCTTGTTTCTCAGCCGGACGAGCGACTCGTCGTTCACGCCGACGGCGATGAGGGCGATGGCGCAGTCGACGTGATAACGGTTGCGCTCCTCGTGCCAATCCCGCACCCACAACTGGCACCGGTCACGCAGACACGCCCGATCCAGCAGCGGGCAGATCTTGGCCGTCGCCGTGGCGCTCGTGTCAGGGTCGGGCACACAGTCGTCCATGTGGGCGCTCCTTGATGAGGATATTGTAACAACAAATGCCCGCCGCATAGGCACAAATCTTTCCATGCGGCCCCGGCAGGGACACGCCCCGGAGGCTTGCCTTGCCGGGTGGCGGCGGTTATACTACGCCAAACTCCGCAGGAGAGGCGCGCATGATACGGATTCTGGTCACCGGCGGTGCGGGTTTCATCGGCTCGCACCTGTGTGAGCGTCTGCTGGCTTCCGGCGACGAGGTGATCTGCCTGGACAACCTGTTCACGGGCCAGAAGCACAACATCGAGCACCTCCTCAGGGAGCCCCGGTTCGAGTTTGTCCGGCACGACCTGGTGGAGCCGATCCTGCTCGAGGTGGACCAGATCTACAATCTGGCCTGCCCCGCCTCCCCCGTCCACTACCAGTTCAACCCGGTGAAAACCGTCAAGACCAACGTGATGGGAACGATCAACATGCTGGGCCTGGCCAAGCGGGTGCGCGCGCGCATCCTGCAGGCGTCCACCAGCGAGGTGTACGGCAATCCGGCGGTGCACCCCCAACCGGAGTCGTACTGGGGCAACGTCAATCCCATCGGTGTCCGCAGTTGCTATGATGAAGGCAAGCGCCTGGCCGAAACCCTGATGATGGACTACCACCGCCAGAACCGGGTCGACATTCGCATCGTGCGCATCTTCAACACCTACGGACCCCGCATGAGCGTGGGCGACGGACGGGTGGTGAGCAATTTCATCGTCCAGGCGCTGCGGGGCCAGCCGATCACCCTCTTCGGCGACGGCAGCCAGACGCGCTCGTTCTGCTTCATCGCCGACATGCTGGACGGGTTGATCCGGATGATGAACAACGGCGACGATTTCATCGGCCCCGTCAACCTGGGCAATCCCGAAGAGTTCACCATCCGGGAGCTGGCCGACGCGGTGCTCCGGCTCACCGGCTCGTCCTCGCCGGTGGAGCACCGGCCGCTCCCCCCGGACGATCCGGAACGGCGCCGGCCCGACATCACCCTGGCGCGAAACCGGCTCGGCTGGGAACCGCGCACCCCGCTTGCGGAGGGCCTCGTGCCCACCGTCGAATACTTCCGCCGCGTGCTGGCGGACCCGGCGGGAGGCGCGGCATGAAGGTCGTCGTCACCGGCGGCGCCGGCTACATCGGCAGCCACACGGTGCAGTGTCTGAGACGCCGCGGCATGGCGGTGCACGTTTTTGACGACCTGTCCACCGGCCACCGCGCGGCGGTCCTCGACGCCGAGTTCAGTGAGCTGGACCTGCGCCGCCGCGATGCGGTCGCCGCGGCGTTCGCCGCCGTCCGGCCCGATGCCGTCATCCACTTCGCCGCCCACTGCTACGTGGGCGAGTCGGTGGTCAATCCCCGCAAGTATTTTGAAGACAACCTGGCCACGACGCTCAATGTGCTGGGCGCGATGGTGGACACCCGCTGTCGCCGCTTTGTCTTTTCGTCCACCTGCGCCACCTACGGCGACCCGATCCGGGTGCCCATTCCCGAGGATCACCCCCAGCATCCGGTCAATCCGTACGGGGAATCCAAGCTGTTCATCGAGCGGATCCTGCACCGCTACCATGAGGCCTACGGACTCCGCTTCGCCGCGCTCCGCTATTTCAACGCGGCGGGCGCCGATCCCGACGGCCGGCTGGGCGAGAGCCATGATCCGGAAACTCACCTGATCCCGCTGATCATCCGCGCGGTGCTGGACCCCGGATTCAGCCTCACGGTGTTCGGCGACGACTATCCCACGCCCGACGGCACCTGCATCCGCGATTACATCCACGTGACCGATCTGGCCGACGCCCACGTCCGGGCGCTGGACTGCCTGGCCGCAACCGACGGGAGCTTCGCCCTGAATCTGGGGACCGGTCACGGGTACTCGGTGCTGGAGATGATCCGGCGGTTGGAGGCGATAGCCGGGCGGCCGGTCCAGCGCACGACCGGACCCCGCCGGGCGGGTGATCCCCCGGTGCTCGTGGCGGCGGCCGATCGCGCCGCCGCGCTGCTCGGTTGGCAATGCACTCATTCATCCATCGACGACATTCTGGCCACGGCGTGGCGGTGGCACCAGGCGCCCCGGTTCTGAGGCGGGCGACAGGGTGTGGCCCATGGAGCGCAAGCAGATGATCCGACGCATGGGCAACCACGGACGACAGGGACGGTGGTGGTGGTTGGCGCTGATCGCCGGACTGGCCTGGGCCGGTTGGGCTGCCGGTGATGAGGAGCACAAGCGCGAGCTGCCCCCGGTTCCCCGCATCGAGGAAACCGTCGAGCTCGCGGCCATCACCCACGCAAGCGACTTCACCGCATTCATGGAGCGGCACAGTTTTCCCCTGCCCGACGTTCCCCTTGCCCGCTTCACCGCGCGGGTCGCCGGCCGACCGATCATCACCGCGGTCTTCCGCCTGACCGATGCGGCCACGGTGGGCCGGATGTACTTCGACTTTCAGGAACAGCTCAACGTGAACCTCAACCTGGAGGCCTCGCCCGACAATCGCTGGACGGCGTACAAGGTCACCCCTCTGGCTAACAATCGTTCGGGAGCCGGCGTGCTGTCCTACACGAACGGCCAGGCCGGTTACGCGCTGCAGTACGCGTTCCAGGGCAACTACGAGCAGAATCTGGCGACGGTGACGGTGACGCTGAAACCGCCCGTACCCTGATCCGGTCTTTTCCCGGTGTCAGCGCCGGGCCAGCACGGACTGGATTATCGCCAACACATCCCCGGATTGGAACGGTTTGGGCAGATACTCGACGGCGCCGGCGTTGAGGATCTCCTGAATCCATTCCTCGGTGGCATACCCGCTGGTGATGATCACCGGCACCCGGGGCCAGGTCCGGCGGATGGCATCGAACACGGCGCGCCCCCGATTCTCGTCCATGCTCAAATCCAGGATAGCCAGGTCGACGGGGGCGGCTTCGCCCTGGCAAAAGGCCAGAGCGTTTTGGGGATCGTTGAAGACGGTCACGGTGAAATCCCGCGCCTGCAGCAGTTTTTGGAGAAAGAGGGCCACCAGTTCCTCGGCATCCAAAACCAGGATCCGTCCGACGACCAAGGCCGGCGCCGCGCTGGTCGCGTCGGCTTCAACAGGCTCCGCTTGCAGCGGCAGGTAGAGTCGGAAGGCGGTGCCGCGGCCGGCCCGGCTCTCCACGTGAATTCCGCCGCCGTGGTTCTGGACAGTCCCGTACACCATGGGTAAACCCAGTCCGGCCGGCTGGCCTGCGGTTTTTGTGCTGAAGAAAGGTTCGAAGATATGGGGAAGGATCTTGGGATCGATGCCGGGGCCGGTGTCCGAAACCTCCACCGCCAGGTAGTCGCCGGCGCGTTTCAGGTGGAGCGCCTGGCTGTCTTCGTCGGCTACCCGGGTCACCGTGGAGGCGAACGTCAATGTCCCGCCCTCGGGCATGGCGTCGCGGGCGTTTATCGCCAGATTCATGAGCGCCTGATAGAGCTGGTTACGGTCGCCGCGGATCACGGCCGGATCTGCCCGCAGTTCCAACGTCACCTGGATGTTGCGCGGGAACGTGTTGCGGAGAAGCTGGCCCAGCTCACCCAGCAGCTCATGCAGATCCACCCGGGTGACCCGGAGCTTGCCGCGGCGGGCGAAGGCGAGCAGCTGGTCGGTCAACTCGGCCGCCCGCTGGGCGGCGGTGATGACGGAGTGAAGCGGGTCCAGCAGGGGCTTGTCCGGATGCTGCAGCAGGATCAGTTCGGCGTTGCCGAGGATCCCCGTGAGCAGGTTGTTGAACTGGCGGGCGATGCCGCCGGCCAGATGCCCGACCGCCTCGAGCTTCTGAGCCTGCAGGAGCTGCTTCTGCAGTTGCCGGCGCTCGTGCTGCAGCTGCTTGAGGCGGGTGATGTCCCGCGCGACCAGCATCAGAAAGCGGGCGGGCCCGCATTCCACGGTCCGCATGCGGAACTGGACGGGGATGCTCCGGCCGTCCGTCCGGTTCCAGACGGAATCCACCAGCGATTCCAGCTTGGAGGCCGAAGCCGTCCCTTCGTCGGTGGTCAGAGGAACATCGCCTTCGGTGGGCGCCGCCTCGGTCCGCAGCTGGAAAAAGGAGGCGAACGGCTTGCCTTGCACCGCGGCCGCGTCGTCCAAACCGAGCAGCGTCAGCGCTTGCCGGTTGACGAACCGGATCAGCCCCTGGTCCAGAATAAAAACCGCGTCGGGCAGCTCGGTGACGATGGATCGGAAATACGCATCCGCGGCAGTGGGGTCGGCGGTGCCGCGCATGCGGCGGCGAAGTTGCGCCGCGAGCAAGACGATCGCCACCAGCGCCGCCGCGAGCAGGATGGCGAGAACCACCACTCCGCCGGAGGTTTCCAGAGCGGCCACAAGCTGGGGGTAACGGCTGGGCATTGCCCGCATTATAGCACAGCGCCAGGGAAGAGCCGGCGGTCGCGCCCGGCGCCGGGCGGGAGATCGAAACGGTTCTGGGCAAACAGGAGTCGCATCGGCGCCCGCTTCGTATATACTGGTGCCCGAATCGGCGGAGATCCATGCCAATGGCCAAGCGCGTGTACATAACCGATTTGTTCCGCGAGGCGATACGCGTGATGCGCGAAAACCTGCTGCGGACGTTTCTCACGGTGCTGGGGATCACCATCGGCGTCACGTCGCTGATCACGGTCATGACGGTCATCGAGGGCGCCACGGACTACGTGGCCGACGAGATCGCCGACCTCGGCAGCAACGTCTTCCAGGTCACCAAGGTGGCCAACATTTCCGAGGGGATCGACGAGGTGATCAAATCGTTCCGCCGGAAGAACATCACCTGGGAGAATTACCTCTTCGTCCGGGACCACTCCCGCTGGGCCGTGCGGGTCGGCGCGCAGGCCAGCATGGGCGGCACCGTCCGCTTCGGCAACGAATACATTCAAGACAGCCGCATCGACGGCGCGACCGCCAACATGATCGACATCAGCACGCGCGAGCTGGTGGACGGACGATTTTTCACCGAGCAGGAATCGCAGTTCGCGCGCCGGGTGTGCGTCGTCGGCTGGGACATCCGGGAGCGGCTCTTCCCCGGCCAGGATCCGGTGGGCAAATACCTGAAGATCGCCGACATGCCGTTCCGGATCGTCGGCGTGTGCAAGAAGCTGGGCAGCGTGCTCGGCCAGACCCAGGACAACTTCGTGATGATCCCGCTGGCGGTGTTCTTCAAGATGTACGGCAGCCAGCGGAGCCTGGATCTGTTCGTCCAGACCGCCTCGCCGGAGACATTCGGCCACGCGATGGACGAGGTGCGCGTCTTCATGCGGGTGCTGCGCGGCCGGAAGTACGAGATGAAGGATGACTTCTCCATCAACACCGCCGACACCACCATGAAGCTGTTTGATGACATCATGGGCAACTTTTTCATGGTATTCCTCATGCTGTCCGCCGTGGCGGCCATCGTCGGCGGCATTGTGATCATGAACATCATGCTGGTGTCGGTCACCGACCGCGTCAACGAGATCGGCGTCCGGCGCGCGGTGGGTGCGGCGCAGGGCGACATCCTGGCGCAGTTTCTGCTCGAGTCGCTTCTCATCTGCACCGTCGGCGGGGTGCTCGGGGTGCTGCTCGGATTCGGCGCCGCGGAGATCTTCAGTCGCCTGGCCGACGTGCCGGCCGGCGTCAAGGTGTGGGTGGCGGCATTCGGCGTGGGCTTGTCCAGTCTGATCGGGCTGTTTTTCGGAATCTACCCGGCCTGGCGGGCGGCGCGCCTCGATCCCGTGGAGGCGCTCCGCGCGGAGCGATAGGAGACAGCCATGACCTGGGCCGAGCTGCGGGAGACGGTGCTGGTGGCGATGGGTGAGCTTCACCGCCACAAATTCCGCTCCTTTCTGACGGTGCTCGGTGTGACCATCGGCGTCCTGGCGGTGATCACCATCGCCGCGATCATCCACGGCCTGAACGCCAGCGTCATGGACCGGGTGGCCGCGCTCGGCAGCAAAGGGTTCTTCGCCATCAAGTACGACGCCGGCATGCGCATGGGCCACATGAGCCGGGAGGAGCGGCAGCGCAAGGACTTCACCTACACCGACGTGGTGGCGCTGCGCGAGCAGGCCCGGCTGGTCCAGGAGGTTTCACCGTTTCTGACGGCCCGCTCCGTGTTCGGGGACGCCTATGTCGTCAAGTACCGCAACGAGCGGGCCGAAAACCCCATCATCCGCGGCGTCGAAGCCAATTTTGCCGACACCATGGGCACGGTGACCGTGCACGCGGGGCGTTTTTTCACATCCGTCGATTCCGAACGCAGCCTGCGTGTGACCGTACTCGGCTACGGGATTGCCCAAGCCCTGTTTCCCGTCGAGGATCCCATCGGCCGTGAAATCCGGATCAACGGCATCCCGTTCACGGTGGTGGGAACGCTGGACCACCAGGAATCGCTGTTCGGTGGATTCAGCGAGGACAACTATGTGCTGCTCCCCTACGGCACGTTCCGCAAGATGTGGTCGGAGCTGACGGACATCGCCATCGCCTTCTCGGTGGAGGACGCGGGCCAGATCGAGGCGGCCATGGAAGAAGTGGAATTCCTGCTCCGGAAGCTCCGGCGGGTGCCGTACAACAAGCCGAACAACTTCAGCCTGTTTACGGCCAACTTTCTGGTGGACCTGTGGAATCAGCTCACCTTCGTCCTGTTTGTGATCACCATCGTGATCGCCTCCATCGGCCTGATGGTGGGCGGCATCGGGGTGATGAACATCATGCTGGTGTCGGTCAAGGAGCGGACTCGCGAAATCGGCGTGCGCAAGGCGGTGGGCGCCCGACCCCGGAACATCCTGTTCCAGTTCGTCGTCGAGGCGGTGACCCTGACCACGCTGGGTGGAGTGTGCGGGGTCGCGGCGGCGGCCCTGGTCACCCTGTTGATCAACCTGCTGGTGCCCGAGTTGCCGGCGCAGATGTCGCTGTACTGGATCGGCATCGGGGTGGGCGTGTCCATGTCGGTGGGGCTGATCTTCGGGATCTGGCCGGCATACAAGGCGTCCCGCCTCGATCCCATTCGCTGCCTGCATTACGAGTGAGGAACGCCGGGCCGGGGTAGTGAACCGGTAGGCAGCAGGTAGTCAACAGTCAACAGTCGGCAGGCCAAGACCACCGTTGACCATGCGCCATCTGTAAACTTGCGAACCTGAAAACCTGCTAACCTTCATCTATGAGAAGAGCGCTCCCGTCAAGACAAAAAACACCCTTCCCCTGGAGAGGGGCGCGTTCTGTCTGGACGTGGTGATTGCTTCCGGAGTCACAGACCATATTGCTCCTGTCTACCAATCTGTATGCGGCCGGCAGTCCGTCTTCATGAGATCGAGCGGGTCACGTAACGTGTCGTGCCCGGCCACGATCAATCATCTAATCGGGCCCGTGAGGCCACATGAAGAACCATGCGCACTGTTCCCGCGGGCGGGAACAGACGGGGCGTCGAATCAAACGTCGGGCATGCAGGCCCATGAAAGTTGCCGGACCACCCCGCTGCGATGCCAGGCCGTCGGGGAGGCGGATGCCGGTTCATGGGCGAGTCCGCCTCCGCTGTTGGTCGCGTTGCGATTCAGATTGCAAAGATCATCGGGCGAGCCGGCTCCGCTCCAGTCGCTGCTGCTGGCCGCGCCGGCAGAACTCGGCGTAGTCGATGCCGTCGCGCAGCATGATCCAGGCCCGGACCAGCAATCGGCGGGCAATGGCGGTCACCGCCTTGGGTCGGCCGCGGCGGAAGCCCAGCTGCTTGAAGATCCGACTCAACTCCGGATCATGCCGGCTGGCCGTGTGCGCCGCCTCCACCAGCAGGAACCGCAGCAGCCGCGAGCCGGCCTTGGTGATCCCGCCGGTGCCCGTGCGGTCACCCGACGAGCGCTCCCGCGGCTCCAGCCCGGCATACGCCACCACCTGCCGCGACCGCTGAAACCGCTCCACCGGCGCCAGCGTGTGCACCAGCGCCAACGCGGTCAGCCGCCCGATTCCCGGATGGGTGCGCAGCCGCACCACCTGCGGGTCCGTCCCGGCCAGCGCCTCCAGCTCCGTCTCCAGCCCCGCGATCCGCTGGCTCAGGTACGCCTCCAGCGCCGCCAGTTCGTCCCGCTTCCGGTCCAACGCGGCACTGCCCAAGGTGTGCGCCTGCAGGCTGGCGATCTGCCGCACGCCCAGCCGCTGCTTCTTGACCCGGCCCACCATAAAGGCCACGGCCTTGAGCCCGTTGCGCGCCATGGTCCGCATCTTCACCAGCTGGTGCCGCAGCCGCAGCAAGGTCAACGCGTCCACCGCCGCCGGCTCGCGTCGCCACACCCGCGGAAACCGCTCCTGCTGCAGCAGCGCCAGAATCCCCCGGGAATCCGAGGCGTCATTCTTGCGCCGCTCGCCGATCTGCCGCCGGATCTTGATCGTGTCCCCATGCCACACCGTGTAGCCCAGACCTTCCACCAGCCGCTCGAACCACAAGCTGCACGAACTCGCTTCCAGGCCGATCACCGTCGCCGGGCCACCCACCTGCTGGTAAAACGCCCGCACCACCGCCACGTCCTCATGGCGCAGTCGCACCGTCTCCGTCTCGCCCGTTCCGGGGTTCACCCAACTCACCACCTGGCTCCTTGGATGAAAATCGACTCCGAGGTACAATGGTGTTGTCATTGTGTGCGCTCCTTTTGGCGTCGTGACCCCGGGAGCAATCACCCACGAGATTATATCTCGTGTCTCGGTGGCGCTAAAAGGAGCGCTCTTCTCATCACATCAAACGGCTCGACTACGATCACAATTACGAATTTCAATTACGAATTACGATTACAAATTACGAGCACAAACATTCGGAACTGGGACGAACCCCGAACCGCGAGTCCCGAACCCCGATTACGATCACGATTACGAATTACGAGCGCGAAATCCGAAGTCCGATGTCCGTGATCGAGCCTCGTTCTTCCCTTGACCCCGGCCGGCGGCCTCTGCGAAGATACGGACCACAACCCGACGGCCGGGGGAACGGCCGGGGGAACGACCACGGAGGTGCCGCCATGCTCAGCGAGGAAACCCTGGCCATCCTGGCCAAGACCGAGATCTTCGAGGGGCTGCCGTACGACGAGCTCCGACAGCTGGGCCGGTTCGCGTTCGAGCTCGCCGCCGGCGCCGACGACATGATCCTCGCCGAGGGGGTTCCCGGCGACGCCCTCTACGTGGTGCTGGAGGGGCGGCTGCAGGTGGCCCTGCTCAAGAGCAAGCCCGGCCAGCCCGCGCGGCGGTTCTCCGACGTCAGCCTCAACGAGCTCAAGCCCCACGATTGTTTCGGCGAGTATTCGCTGTTCGACCGGCAGCCCGCGTCGGCGTCGGTCGTGGCCCGGGAGCGGTGCCGGCTCATCAAGCTGACGCGCGCCAACTTCGACGGGTTTCTCGCCGACAGGGACGGAGTGGCCCGCATCATTTACCACAATCTGCTCCGGATCCTCATCCGGCGGCTCCGCAAGAAGGACCAGGAGCTGGACCTGACCCTCGACTACGACTAGACGGCCGGCGGCCGGATGGAAATCCATGCGCCCGCCCGACGCATCTGAATCTGTCGGCGGCGCCCCGGCGGGACGGGGCGCCCGTCAACCCAACGCAGGAGGCGACCGATGATCCAGACCGTCAGCGCCGAACAGCGGCATTTTTCCGATTTCGACTGGCTGAAGACGTATTGGCTGTTCTCGTTCTCGGACTACTACGATCCGGCCAACATCCAGTTCGGCGCCCTGCGGGTGTACAACGACGACGTCGTGGCGCCGGGCACCGGCTTCCCCACCCACCCCCATCGCGAGATGGAGATCATCACGCTGGTGCTCGACGGCGAGATGACCCACGCTGACAGCATGGGCAACCGCACCGTCATCGGTCCGGGCGACGTGCAACGGATGTCCGCCGGCACCGGGCTGACGCACTCGGAGTTCAACCTGGCCGCCGCGCCGGTGCACTTCCATCAGATTTGGATCTACCCCGATCAGCGGGGGCTGGCCCCCACCTACGACCAGCGCCGCTTCGAGCCGGCGGAGTGGCGGGACCGGCTGCTGCCGGTGGCCTCCGGCCAGGGCCACCCCGGAGCCGTCACCTTCCACACCGACGCCACGATCTACCGCTGCGACCTGTCGGCCGGTCGCGCCGTCGGCCTGCCGGCGGGCGAAGACCGCCGGCTCTTCCTCTACGTGACGAGCGGCCGCGTCGCGGCCAACGGGATCCGCTTCGGACCCGGCGACCAGGGCCGGATCGATCCGGAGGCGGCCCTGGAGCTTCGGGCCGCCGCCGACAGCGGCTTCGTCCTCATCGACGTGCCCTCGTGCCGGGGCTGGGGCTACGACCGGAACACCCTGTCGGGCGCCCGGGCCTGAGCGCGACCGGCTCGTCTCCGGCATCGCTGATCCGAAAGAGGGGGGCTTACATGGGCGGCTGGTCAGGCCGCAGCGGCCAGTCGGCGAAGGGGGCCATCGCGCCCAGTTCGCGGCGCTCCGCCATCATCTGGTTGAACAGCTCGGTGACCCGCGGGTCGAACTGGCTCCCGGCGCCGCGGCGGATTTCGCCCAGGGCATACTCCAGGGTCTGGCCCTCGCGGTAGGTGCGGTGGCTGATCATGGCGTGGTAGGCGTCGATGACGGCCAGGATGCGGGACTCGATGGGGATCTCCTCCCCCCGGAGCCCGTGCGGATAGCCGGAGCCGTCCCAGCGCTCGTGGTGATGCTCCACGATCACGGCGATGTGGCGCAGGCTGCTGATGGGCCGCAGGATCCGGGCGCCGATCTCGGCGTGGCGGCGCATGACCAGCTCCTCGTCCGCCGTGAGTTTCCCCTGCTTGAGCAGGATGTGCTCCGGCACGCCGATCTTGCCGATGTCGTGCAGTTTTGCGGCGATGCGGAGCCGCTCCAGCGACTCGTCATCCAGCACCATCAGCCGGCCCAGGGCCACCGCCAGGATGGACGTCTCCAGGGTGTGGTTGCTCGTGTAGTGGTCCTTGGCGTCGATGGCCTCGGCCAGGGAGTTGATCATCTCCACCGTGGTGAGGCTCTCGTCCACCTCCCGCCGGTCGGTGATCTTCTGCAGCACGCCGTCGACCACCTCCGGCCCGGTCCGCAGCGTCCCCTGCCCCATGAACTGCGAGAAGACGTTCAACGCCAGTTTCTTGATGAGCTGGCTCCCCATCAGCGAGGCTGTGTCGCCGCCCTGGAACCGGCTCATGGTCATCGCCTGCTCCGCCGACAGGATCAGGTCGTCCAGGCTCATCCCGTTGATGGGGAAGCAGGAGATGCCCAGCGAGAAGGTGGGCCGGTTCTCAACGTCGCGCAGCGTCTCCCGCGCCTGCAGACAGAGCCGGCGGGCCAGCTCCAGCGACGGCTCCATCTCGTAGCGGGGGAGCAGGCACAGAAACTTGAATTCGCCCGAGTAGGCCAGGGTGGCCTGCGGCGGGAGCTGCTTCTGGAAGAACGCGCAGATCTTCAGCAGGAAGGCCCGGGGCGAATCGTTGTAGGTCCGCAGGCTGATCCGGTCCGGCCGGTCCAGGCTGGCCATGATCACGGTGAAGCTGTCGCCCACCCGCTTGGACCGCTCCAGGCAGGCCTGCAGCGCCTCCTCGAAGCCGCGCCGGTTGGGCAGGTTGGTGTCGAAGTCGACGTAGAGGTGGCGCTGGATCCCGGAATAGAGACGGTTGTTGCGGATGGCCTGGGTGAGGAAGGGCTGGATCTGGTTCAGCCGCTGGACGTGCTGGAAGGTCACGCGGTCGCGACGGGTGTCGGCGACCAGGATGACGTCGCGCACCGCCTCGCCCGTGTCCACGGGGTAGTAGAGCACCGAGGCGAACAGGCCGTTGTCGGTAACCTGCGTGCGCTCGCCGGCTGTCAGGTCGGTCTTGAGCAGGGTGTGGCCGGACTTGGCGCAGCGGGTGAGCCAGGTATAGGTGTCCAGGTCGCACGCTTCCCGGTCGGGCAGCAGCTCGCCGAACGAGCCGGCGAACGCGTGCCGGCACAGCCGCTGGGTGTCCGGCTGGTAGAAGTAGTAAGCCGCGCTCTCCACGTGCAGGAAATCCTGCAGCAGGCCGGGCAACTCCCGCCGGAACTGCTCCAGTTCGCCGAGCGCCATGATCCGGAGCAGGAGCTGGGTGGTCTCCTTCTGCTGGAGGACGCCCTCGATCCGCGGCAGGAGCGGCGCCGTCTCGTCGAGCAGCATCGCCAGCTGGCGGAGGCAGGCATGAAGCAGGAAGCCCGGGTCGGACCGCCCGGGACGCGCGGCGGCCGCCCCCAGAAAATAGAACCGGTAGCGGCCGGCTTCGAGGCGGAGGAAACAGCCGCTCAAGTTGTAGGGAAGACGGGTCGGGCCGTCGCCCACCACCGCCGCCTGCGGATCGTCCTGCATGAGTCTGCGAAAGACCTCGTGGACCGGCTCCGGATCCTCCGGTGCCACCCGGTCCCAACCGGCGAACACCGGCTTGATGCCGGTGTTCTCGCCCACCAGGAACAGCCGCAGGACGTCCAGACCGGCGCGCGAGCCGAAATCCCGAAGAAAAGCCGTCAGCGTGTCGCGCAGGGAGAGGGTCTTCAGGTAGACGTGCCGGGCGCGCTGGGCCAGGTGCGCCACGAGCGGTTCGATCTCGTGCCGCTCGTACAGGTCCAGCGCAGCGGTCAGCTCGGCCAGCCGGCGGACGCCCAGGGGGCGCGGCTTCGGCGGCGCCGCAGCGATGGCCGTTCCGGGGAGCGGCAGCAGCACCAGAATCCGGCGGCGCCGGCCCGGGTGCGGCAGCGCCCGCACCAGCACCGGGCAGGGCGCGCTCATGCACCCCAGCCGCGCCGGCACGCAGAGCCAGCCTGCGCCCGCCAGGGCGCGCGCCGTCGGCGGTTCGGCAAAGGCGATGAACGCCGGGTCGGGCGGCGCGGCGGCGCCGCCGGGCGCCGGCACGGCGAGCAGCGGCAGCGCCAGCTCCCGCCGCGGCAGCAGCTCGGCCACCACGAGGCCCCCGGTTGCGCCGGGTGGGCAGAGCGCGGCCAGCAGCCGCCGGCTGCGCGAGGCGTGGTCGCCCGTCGGGCCACTGTCCAAATTGTCCGCACGTTTTCGGGTCACCGTCAATCACCCGGGACAGAAATCTGAAACCAGCCTGCGGATTGTCGGGGAAATTATAGCACCGCCCGGCTGAACCCATACAGGAAAAGTACGGGACCGGAAAGAGCCGGGTTCCGAACACGACCAAGGACGACAGTCGGTCAGGCGGCGTTCACGCCGGCCCGGTCAGCACCCGGATCACCGCCTCGAGGCCCGCATCGAAGCCGCGCCGGACGGCCGGCTTGGCCAGGCCCCGGTAGCGCCGGTCGCCCGACCCGGGCAGGGTGACGTTGTCGGTGCAGAACAGCAGCGCCGCCACCGCGAGGCCCAGCCGGGCGCCGGCGACGGCGGCCGAGGCGCACTCGCAGTCGGCGCCCAGCACCAGGCCGCGGTACCGCTCATACACGTCGGGACCCACGCGGTAGGAGGTGTCGGTGGTGTACACCACCCCCGTGTGCACCGGCACCCTTCCGGCCTGCGCCGCGACGAGCAACCGGTGCGCCAGCTCCGGATCGAAAACCGCCGGGAATTCGATGGGCGCGTAGGCCCGCGACGCCCCCTCGTCGCGCACCGCCGCCGGCGGCACGAGCAGGTGCCCCACCCCCAGCCGGGGGTCCATGCCGCCGCACGCGCCGAAGATCGCCACGCGCGCCGCGCCGTTGGCCCGGGCCATCTCCAGCGCGTTGACCATGGCGGGCCCGCCCATGCCCGAGTACATGAGGGTGACCGGAAGTCCGCCCCGCGGCGGGTTGAAGATCTCCCGGTCGGTGTTCTCGTCGAGCGGGACCGGCTCGGCGCCCAGCCTGGCCGCGATGGCCGGCAGGAAGCTGCGCCGGCCGAAGGGGAGGATGAGCACGTCGGGATGGCAGGCGAAGCCGGGATTGTTGCTGTGGGCGAATCGGCGCTCGTGGCTCAACGGACAACCTCCCGTAACAGAGTCGGCCGGGAGCCCGCCGCGCAGAAAGCGGCGGACAAGCCGGCCCGGTGAAACGGTCTTAGCACGATGCGCCCGCCGGCGTCAATGGCGGGCGGTGATGCGAACTGAGCCGCGCGGAACATTCCCGGCGTTATCTGCGTTCTTATGGATAAACAGGCTGCCTGCCACCCGGCTGGAGTCGGGTGGCCCGAATCCTGGACGAGGCGAGGAGGAGCGATGGTGAAATTTCTGCTGTGGCTGATCCTGCTGGTGCTGTGCTGGCCGCTGGCGCTCCTGGCGCTGGTGTTCTACCCGCTGGTCTGGCTGCTGCTGCTCCCCTTCCGGCTGGTGGGCATCGCCGTGGGCGGCGTGTTCGAGCTGGTCGGGGCGCTCATCTGCCTGCCCGGCCGGATGCTGGCCCGGATCTGACCGCCGGGCCGGGGGAATCGTTGATGGTTGATGGTTGATAGTTGATGGTACGTGCTCGTAATCGTAACTCGTAATCGTAATTCGTAATCGTGATCGTCATCGAGGCTCGAGACTCGAGGCTAGAGGCTCGTTCCCGATTTCCTGATTTCGGATATCGAACACCGAATATCGGATATTGGACCTGGGACCTGGGTTCTGGGACCTGGA
>JAKQOW010000166.1 GCA_029565065.1 Acidobacteriota bacterium
GGTCTGGGCGCCGTACTTCTGCACCGAGAAGCCCCAGCGGACCGCGCGGTCCCGGGGGGTCCAGCCGATGAGCGGCACCGTCAGAAGCACCTCGCGGCCGGCGTCCAGGGTCTCGTCGGCGAACACGTCGGCGGCCGAATCGTCCGGCAGGCGTTCCGGGTGGGGATTGTCTTCGGGGATGTTCAGGAAGAACCAGTCCATGGCCCGGTTGCCCGTATCGGCGAGCCACGAGTAGCGCGTGGTGTGGTTGCCGCCCCAACGGCGCACCGTGAAACCGGGCGCATCGAGCTGGGCGGCCCCGCCGAAGCTGACCCCGTAGATGAGCGGGCTGACGGGCCGGCGGTCGGCGGCCGGATTGACACTGACGGCAACGGTCGTGGGTTCGGGGGGCGGGCCGGTGCGTTCGGCGACGAGGATGTCGTCGACATACACCGTCGCCTGGTCGCCACCGGAACGGTCCTGCAGGCAGAAGCCGTTCATCACGCCGGCCGTCAGGCCCAGGTCCGAGAACGGCACCCGCACGTGCACCCACTGGGCGCCCGGCAGGGCGCCGCCCGGCAGATAGCTGGACAGGGGCGCCGAACCCGCCAGCGCTGTGCCGGTGTAGAGAGCCACGGTGAGAGCCTGGCCGCCGGCGGCGCCGCCGTGGATCCAGAAGTCGAACGCCTCGTACGCGTCGGTGGTCAGGCCGGCGTCCACGTGGAAGTAGATGCCCGCCCAGCCGTCGGGCTCGAACGATACGGCCGCCCCCCCGGCGTGGACCACTGCCGACTGGGTCAGGCTGCGCGTGGCCCAGCTCCAGTCCTGAAAGCCGTTGCGGAGCCCGTCGTCGTAGATGACGCGGTCTGCCCCACGGGCGGCCGGAATCAAACCGATCTGCGTTGACAGGCCAATCAGCGCCACGAAAACGAACAGGCGGAGCTTCACCTTCAGGATGGCTGCGGATCGCGGTTCTCTTCTTGGCATGAATCCGTCCTTGGTGTGTTCTGAATAATACTCACTGGTTCCCGACACGGTGTCCGGGGGAGCTGCCAGAGCTGGATCAGACGGTAGTGACCGACAACCCAGCCTGATTATCGCATGAACTTTTATAATTTGTCACATTTATATGTTTTTTTCTCAAACCAAATGGATGCCTTCATAACATGCTGATTCCTCGTAGAATCTTCGAGTGCCTCGCGGACGGAGCCATTCATCGGATGAACTGGACTCGGATTTCGAATGCTTTTATGAGTATTCGGTTACTCCCGCTACTCGGGCTTCTGCTGGCAAGTTTTTCTTGACTGGAACCATGAGAAAAACGAACAGCCGGCAGGCGGGAGGTACTGCGAGCGGCAGCAAGCGACGCCAGGGGCCAGCCGCCCCCAACCGGCCGGCGCCACGACACCATTCCATCACGGTGACGGCAGTGCAGAGCACGCAGCGTGGTGTGTCGTATTCGATCGCGGGTGATGGTTTGATCCTCGATGGGAGGGTATTCAAGCGGCACAGACAGTGTGGTCGGGCACCTGGGGGAAGGCGTGACGAGTGGGCGTTCGCGCCGCTCGCTGCCGCTCGCGGTACCTCCATATCGCCAACCGGCGGATCGTGTTCGTGACGCAGGCGCTGGACCGATCGCTGAACGGCTGGTTGGACGAGTGAATTCCGGACACTCCCAATCAATGCGTTCCCGCTCCGCCGGTTTGAGATGACGAGTACGGTCATGATCACGATTGTGATAGCATTTGCGAACACGATGAAATGCGGCAAACCGGAGGCATTACGGTGAGGTTGATCGCCGACAACGCCCGGGTCATGTGGCCGGTGTTCGACGCGCGCGACGTCCGGGAGGCGTCGCTGCTCTTCGTCACGTCCGGCGGACGACGCCTGCAGTTGGCTTCGAACTGTGCGTACGAGCTCTGGCTCGATGGCGCCTTCGCCGGCGCCGGTGGCCTCCGCTGCGCGCCGGGCACCGTGGAGATCGACACCTGGGACGCCACGCACGCCGCGACTGTTTGGGTCCGCCTGCAGTATCTGAATTCCGAAACCGTCAGCCTCTGGTTTCGCTGTCTGTTCCCCGACCCTTTCCTGGCCGACTTGGATCCGACGGCGAAATGGGTCTGCCATCGGGATGATTCCGTCACGTTCGCCGCCCAGATGGACCGTCAGCTTGCGTTCCAGAACGTGGTCCGCGCCCCCGTAGCCCCCGGCGCCCCCCTGCCTCTCGAGTCGGCGGAGCGGCCGGACTGGGTGGCTGTGGAGCCGGCCATCGCGCCGTTGCGCCACGTGCCGGTGGCGATCGAGTGGACGGACACGCCACGCCGGGGCGGTCTCCGGTCGCCGTTTGAGCCGCACCGGCTGGCCGACGTGTTCGCCGGCACCCGCCAGGCTGGACTCAAGAACCTGTTCCACCGCACCGGCCGGCTCCCTCTCATCGGCCTGCACCGGGTGGAGGTGCGCAACCCCCTCGCCGCCGGCGTCGCCCTTCTCTATGGTGAAGTGGAAGACCTGAACCTGATCACCGCCCACCACGAGCGGACCAAGGTGCACCTGGCCGACGCGGTGGCGCCCGGCGTCATCGGCGGCGCGCCCGTGGGGCAGCGAGGCTGCCGCTACATCCACGTGCTCGGCGGCGTTCCCGCCGGCGCCGTCGAGGTGACAGCCTGGCGGCAGGAATACCCGCTGGAGTGGGCCCGTCTCTCCCCGCCGGACGACCTGTCCGCCGACATCCTGCAGGCCTGCCGCAACAACCTCACCGCGTGCATCGACGGGGGTGCGGTGGACACGTGCTGGCGCGAGCGCGCCCAGTGGACCGGCGACCTGCGGATGTCCGCCATCGCTCTTGAAAAGCTGACGACGAACGGCCTGCCCGTCGTGGAACGCGCGCTGGCGCAGATCGCCACGTCCTACGACCCCGCCGCCGCCATGGTCCAGGGCGCCTGGCCCGTCCGCCGCCCCGACTACCGCGGCCTGGCGATGCCCACCTACCACCTGGCGTTCTGCCTGACGGCGCTGCGGCACGGGCGCGATCCCCGGCTCCTGGCGCTCGTCCGGGAGTCCCTGCTCAAGTGGCGGGCCTTGTACCGCCGCGATGACGGGCTCGTCGTGGACGTGCCCGGTTGGCACTTCGTGGACTGGGACACCCGCGATCCTCAGGCCGCCGACACCGGCCATCGGGGGATGCGGCGTCAGCCCGGTCCCATGTGCCACGCCGTGGTCAACGCCTGGCACTTCGAAGCGTGTGTTCGCGCCGGGCACGACCCCGGCGTCGACCCGGATCGCCTGCACCACGCCTTCTACGATCCGGCGACGCACGGCTACCGCCTGTACCCGGACGGCGGCCCCAGCGTCCACGCCACCGCGGCGATGCTGGGCTCCGTGCCCACCGACCCGCGGCTGCTGGAGCGGAGCCTCGCGTTCATCACGGGCATGGCAGACCTGGACGAACGTGTGACGCTGTACTACGGCTACTTCGTCGCCGGCGCGCTGGCCCGCCACGATCCCGCGCGGGCGATCGACTACATCAGGCGCCGGTACGGCCCCGTCGCCCGGACGTACGGCACCCTGTACGAGAAAACCCACGACCGGGCCAGCCTGGCCCACGGCTGGTCCGTGGGCATCGTGGATTTTCTGGTGCCGTAAGGTCGCGGCGCCTGGTTCTTCGCTCTCGCTCCGTCCTTCGGCCGGTCAGGCTGGAGCCGGAAGGCGAGAGCGAACAGATGAAGGTTCTCGGTCTACCCCCTTGGAGAGGTCCGTTCTCATCCGATTCAACAACACCCGGACTCATTTGCCCAGCCGCCACTTGATGCGGGTGTAGGCGACGCGAAAACCGTGGCGCTCGGCGTTGCGCTGCGAAGCGCTCCCCGGGGCGGCGCCCATCATGGCGATGGCGCAGCCCTGCTCCGCCGCCGCACGGAGGCGCGCCTCCAGCAGCGCCAGTTGGGCGCCCCGCCGGCGGGCGGCCGGAACGGTGGAGGCGCCGGCCAGCAGCGCCACCTCGCCCGCCACGATGAGCATGCCCGTGGCGACGCTTTTGCCGTCCAGTTCGGCCAAGTACGGCTGGGCGCCTTCGCTCGCCGCCGAGATCCGGCCGAAGGCCAGAAGAAAATCCGCCAGCTCGGGGTGCTCGGCCCAGCCGCGGGCTGAAGCCTGCGCCCACTGTTCCGCTTCAGCGGAGACGGACCGCCGCACGGTGATCCCCCGGGCTGGCGGACACGCCAGGCGGATGTCCCGCGCGACGGGCCGGAACATCACGCTGGTCAGTTCCACGGGGCGGTAGCCCCGCTCCGGCAACAGCGTCAGCAGGGCGGGATCGGCGTGCGGACTGACCTCGTGGCAAACCGGCGATCCGTAGGCATTGAAAAATTCCTCGATCGCCGCCAGCGTCTCCGCCGTGCCCGGCTGGAACAGCCCCAACCCGAACGTCTGGCTCAGGGGTGAATCCGCTCCGTCGAACATGGCGTACGCGCCGCCGATCTCGATCCAGCAAGCGCCGCTCGCCGGCTCAAGGCGCGCCCGCGCCTCCACGAACCGGGCGCTGGCCGTCCCCTCCGCTCGCTCCAGGCGCCGGGCCAGCTCGTCGTCGATGACGGGATAATCCACCGCGTGATCTTGCGCCATTTTCATTTTCTCGCCTGCCTCATCTGGAGATTGCGGATTCAATTCCTGTATCTCACCAACCCGCGCCCACCGACCGGATGCGGTCGCGCCACACCTCAGGCGCGGCAGCCGCCAGAGCGTCCACCACCCGCGCCTTGCCGGCAGCGGTGGGCGGTTCATGGACGGTGATTGAGGCGGCCTGCCCTTTCAGCACCAGCACCCGCTGCAGCTTCCGGGGCACGGGCACCCCGGCCTTCACCGTCACGAGGCGGCGCTCTTCGAATTCCAGTCCCGTCAGCTCGTCCCACGCCAGGCGGCGCCGGTTGCCTGCACCGGTTGTGGTCACGCCCACCGTGGTCACTTCCAGCCGCTGGGCGGTGAGGAGCGTCAGCACGATGGCCATCACCGGAATCCCCACGGCCATGCCGGCGACTCCCACAAAATGCATGACCGGCCCCAGCGCCGGCTGGTAACCCCACCAGCCTGACAGGGCGGCAGCGATGGCGCCGTATCCAACCGGCAGGGCGGCTGCGAGAAAGAGAACGTCCCACAATGCCGCCACACCCCGCGGCACCACCGGGATGCCCCGGCCGGGTCGGTACAGCCACAGCATCAGCGCCAGCCCGACCACTGCAAGGATGGCGGCCGCCACGTAGCGTCCCGAGCCCAGCCCCTGGGCCGGCACCACCTGCTCGCCCACCGCGCCGGCCACCAGCGTGGCATGGTACACCCGGCAGTCGAACGTGAATGGGGCGTCGGGCGCCAGCCCGGCGGTGGCGGCGAAGCGGCGCCACTCGGCGCCGTCCAGGGTGGTCATCTCCTGACCCACCCAGTTATCCACACCCTCCAACGCCGCAGCGCCGGCCGCCAGTTGTTCCCGGATCGCCGGGAACGGCTGCAGCGCCACTGCGTCCAGCGGCTGCGCCTTGGCCGAGCCCGCCGGCGGCGCCTCACCCAGGAAGCGCACCTGCACCGCAAGGCGATCCGCGGTCGATCGGAGCGCTTCCGTTTCGAACCGGAGGAGCCGCGCACCCACCTGCGCGCAAAACGCCGTCGCGGCGCCGGGGTCGGGAGTGACTTGCTGTCGCAGCGCAGCCCACTCCGCGGCCGTCAGGGTAAGGTCGCGTTCGCCCGGCCCGCTCCAGTCCATGGCGGTGAGGAAGGTCCGAAACGCATGCTCCGCGGGCAGGCGCTCATGGGCCAGCTCCGCCGCCGCCCCGCCGCACGCCGTGCTCACCGCCGCCGCGTAGCGGTCCATGTCCACGGTGGTGAGCAGGACGTTCTCCATCGGCTGACGCACCACCCGGGCGACGGGATCCGGGAAGACCAGCAGGGCGAGCCCCGTGGCCAGGGCCGCGATGCCCAGGCACCGGCACACCACACTCAGCATGCGCACCTCCCGAGGCGTGAGAGCGGGCCGCCCCGCGGGCGGCCATTCCGTCCCATCTCAAACTCTAGCGCACTGGTTCGCCCAGCAGGGCGGCCGTCTCCGCGGCGATCTCGTCGGCGTTCAGCGCCCGGGCAAAAAGGCGGACCTCGTCGAGGATGCCGCGGAAAAACTGACTCTTGCCATTGTCCATGGCGCCCACCAGCGTCCGCATGCCCCCCGTGGGATACCCCACGGCCTTCGGCGCCGGGGCGATGGCCACCCGGGTGCCGTCCACCCAGAGTTCCAGCGTCCCCTCCTCTGCCCGGTGGACGCCGCAGAACACGTGGTATTCGTCCGTCGCCAAATCGGCCAGCGGCCACGCCACCTGAACGGTCCTGGGGAAGTCGCGCCGGAACACGAGTTGCGAGCCGGCGATGGACAGGGCGTACGGGTCTTTCCCGCCTTGCTCGTCGCCGCGCCAGACCATCATGTAGAGGTCCGCGTCCAGCGCCGCTGCGGGCACGCGGGCCAGCACCATGACCGTCAGGGCGCCCGTAATGTCCAGCGCCGGGTCGGGGTCCATGAGGATCCAGTCGTTGCGGCCGTCGAAGGAGACGCCGCGCCCGCGCCGCGCGTTCACGCGCTCCGGATTCCCCTGCAGGATGCCGCGGATCCCCGCCGGTCCCTCGCCCCGGGTGATCACGCCGGTCGCCTCGTCCAGGCCCAGCGCCAGCACGCGCCCGGGGAGCGCCACGGACGGCTCGGGCCGCGGCGCCGGGGTCTGAGCGTCCGCCGGGGGCGTGCCGGCCGCGCGCCCTGTATCCGGAGTCGGGACGGACGGCACGCCTGCGCCCCCGTCCGGCCGCGGCGGGCGCGCCACCGGTCCACCCGGCGGATGCGCACTCGCCCCCGAATCCGACCGCGGCGGTCGTCCCGCCAGCCCGCCGGTGGTCGGCGCTCCCGGGGCGGCGGGACCTGCCGCCGACGCCGCGCCGAGAATCCGCCGAGTCAACTCCGCCGGGTCCTCCGCGGTTGCCGGTTGAATCCGTCCCGCCGGATCCACCCGGCGGGCCTGCCCTTCGGCCAGACGCTCCTGCCCCGCGGCGGCGGTCACCTCGACGGCGCCCCGCAGCACCTGGACCGTCATGCTGCCATCGTCGGCCACGCTGACAGCGTATCGGGTGCCCTGCGGGGTTAACGTGACATTGCCCGCCGACACGGTCACGCCGCCGTCCACAATGGCCGAGCCGCTGGTGATCTCGGCGCGAGTGGCCGAGTGCACCCGCACCCCGAATCTCGGCGAGCCGAAGATCCGATGGATCGTGTCCGCTCCCAGTCCAACCAGGATCTCCATGGGATCGCTCCCGGAGGTCAGCAGGTCGCCGAACGCGGCAACACCTGCATTGAGTCGCCCGCCCGCCTGGACGCCACCCTTGAGCCACATGACCTCGGGCGGCGGCTTGGGACCCAGGACTCGGAACTTCTCAAGCGCACTGTATATGGCATTGTAGGTGGTGCTGTCCACCCAGGTCCCGATGTTCGGATTGACACCGGCTTCCCCCATGAAGTTGATCCAATAGGGGATGGCCGGATTGAAGAATGTGTCGGTGCGGCCGTCGAACGCATTGCGGGTCTTGATGAATTTCCCGATCTTGGTTTCACCCTTCAAACTCTCCCAGAGGCCGGCGTATTCATCGCCCTGGGCGAAGGCGTGGCCGATCTCGTGGGCCACGTTGACGCTGTTCTCGTCGCAGTTGAGCACGGTGCGGTCCCAAAAGCTGTGGGCACCATGAACATTTTCGCCGAACCAGGCATAGACACCGCACGGATAGACCCCCACGGCGAAATCGGCGGGATTGTCCGGATGCTTGAGGTTGAAACTCTGGCGGATCCCATCGACCATCGCAAAATCGTCAAACATCGTGGAGTAGAAGCCGTAGGTATCGACCACACGCTGGACGGCGGCGACCGTTGCCGCATCATCCAGGTAGCAGTCGGTCACCTCGGCCACCGGAAAAACAACCTCCAGAAATTTTGCAGCTTGTTGCCCGAT
Source organism: Acidobacteriota bacterium (assembly GCA_029565065.1). GTDB lineage: Bacteria > Acidobacteriota > JAAYUB01 > JAAYUB01 > JAAYUB01 > JAAYUB01. The sequence goes on from JAKQOW010000166.1 coordinate 8,001, forward strand.
CGCCCGAACAGCCTCCGGCTTGGCCGGATTATAGGGCGCCGGCGTGAACAGGATGTTCAGCCGCCGCGGTGTCTTCCATTCGGTTTCAGCGAGACGGTGCTCTGTGGTGTTGACCTCCGTGCCGCCCCCGGGCGTGATCTCGAGGCGGACCACGTGCCGCCCCGGCGGCACCGCGTCCGCCGGGATCACCAGGTTGGCCGAGTTCTGCAGCGCGTCGATCTCCTGGTTCGTGAAAAACGGCTTCAGCGTGAACCGGCCGGTGGCGGCGGGCGTGGTGCTCGCATCGACGAACGCCCTCACGTCGCACGGCAGCTCGCCGAGGAGGTCAAAGGGGATCTCCGAGTCCAGCCGCACCCGCAGGCCGGTTTTTCGCCGCCCCACAAGAACGCCGTCCTCGATGGCCTGGAGCAGCAGCGTGTCCAGCACCCGCAGGGGGGCCAACCGGAGGGGACACGTCTGGCGGGCGGCGCCCAGCACCTTGGCGCTGCCGGGGTCGCGCGGCAGCACTTCGGCCCGGATCCGGAGCTGCCACGGGATGTGCTTGAGGTCGTAGCGCCCCTCGAACAGGCCGGAGTAGACGGCGTCCTGGGGCCGAGTGATGCGCATCGAGGTGCGGAAGGCACCCCGCGCATCCAGCCGCCCCTGGGCCACCCGCGCGCCGTCGGCGCCGAACGACACGAAGGCGTAGCGCGCCTCCCGGCCGTCGGCGTCCTCCAGGCTGACACGAATCACATGGTCTTCCAGGGACCGGCCGTCGGCCGCCCGCGCCTGCACCGTGACGGCCGCATCCCCGGGCACCGGCAGCGGGCACTCCGCCACGGCGAGTTCCACGGTGACGGGTGAGTCCGCCGGGCGGAGTGTGAAGTCCTGCTGCGCGGCGAAGGGACGCTCCCCCCGATCCGCCGCCGCCAGGCGGTAGGCGCCCAGGGCGTCGGTGGTGGCCGCGGCGCCGTACCGGGGCAGACGTACCCGTGCGCCCGCGATGGGGGAGCCGTCCGCGCCCCGCACCGTGCCCGTGACGGTGATCGACGATGGGAGCGCGTCGGCGGTCACTGCGGCGTCCGCGGACAGCCAGCCGGGCGCCTCGGCCTTCAGCGCCAGCGCCACCGGTCCTGCCGGCGGCGGCGGCGCCGCGCCGCCGCACCGGAAGCCCTCGCCGGCGAGCTCCCGATGGAGCACCGCCGCCTCATCGTCCACCCCGTACACCCCACCGGATCGCCGGTAGAGCGCGCCGAATTCCGCCATGACGTTCCCTTGGACCCAGTAGCGGTATTCGAAACGCGGCGGGTCCGGATCTTCGGTCCAGGAGTGATCGGTCAACAGGGAATAATATCCGGGGCAGCCCTGGAAGTCGCCGGCCCGGATTTCCCCCTTCATCCCCACCCAGCCTTTGGCTTGGGTGCGGAGCCGCTCCTGGCGAAAGCGATGGATCGCGTGCAGGCGTTCTTCCGCATCCGCCGCCGTATGGAACAGGCTGAGCCCGATGACCACCTGCGTGGGGCCGCGGCTGGAGACGCACACCGCGGAGTACCCGGATGCCGTATGCCGGGCAAGGTTCGGCGGGATCTGGCCCATCCGCTGCATCTCGGACCAATAGTCGGCGGTCGGGGCCGGGCTGTCGCCCATCTTTTCCACTTTGTATCCCAAATGCCGCACCGCCGTGGACAAGGCGGCGCTGGCGTTCTGGGTCCCGCCCCCCGTCTGGGTTGGCGCCACCGCCAGCGCCATCGCCATCACCATGCTCACAGCCAGCAGACGGATCGTGCCGTTCATGGGATTGCCCTCCTGCGTCTTTGCAGTCCTCCGTTGAGATTGAGCCCAACATCGACGTCGGTCAGCCATCTCATGCCACCGTCCGGTGAGGGACAAGGCGAATCCTCGAAACAATGAATCATTATCCGCATTGTACACCAACGGCGGCGAGGCGAACCTGGTCACGCCGCCGTTCCTAAAACCAAAATCGCCTGCTTCACTGCCTTCACACCGGCGTCTATGGTATCCTCTTCTGGAAGTCATGGGGTGATGTGGAGGCGGTCATGCACTCATCACGACCAGTCGCATGGATGGCCGGCACCCTGCTGGTGGCGACGCTGATCTGGACGGCGGCTGCCGGCGCCGGGGACCCGCCCAGCCTGCAGCTGGCGAAGGAGCTGTTCAAGGCGCGCCAGTACGCCGAGGCCCTCAAGGCGTGCAACCAGGCCATCGCCGAAGATCCCGCATCCGCCGAAAGCTACCGTCAGCGCGCCCTGTGTCGCCAGCGCCTCGACGACCTGCGCGGCGCGCTGGCCGACCTCGATCGGGCCGTCGAGATCGAGCCGCGCAACGCCACGAACTGGAGCTCCCGCTCGTCCCTGAAGCGTCAGCTCAAGGACACCACCGGCGCGTGGGCCGACATCGAGCGGGCGGCCGCGCTGGCGCCGGACAATGCCCACATCCTCAACAACCGCGGCCTGCTGCGCTATGACCGGGGCGATTACCGCGGCGCCGTCGACGACTACACCCGCGCTCTCCAGGCGGACCCGCGCATGAGCCAGGCGCTCAACAACCGCGGCCTCGCCAAGGAGAAGCTGAAAGACCTGGCTGGGGCACTCGCAGACTACACCCAGGCCGTCGAGGTCAATCCCCGCAACGCCGACGCGTTCTCCAACCGCGCGTATTGCCGCAACAAGATGGGGGACGCCGCGGGCGCCCGACAGGATTACGCGCAGGCCCTGGTCATCGAGCCCGGCCACGACTTCGCGACGAAGCAGCTGGCCAAGCTCGAAGGAGGCGGCGCCGGCAGCTCGCGCACGGAAACGGGCGGCTCGGCCACCGGTACGACCACGGCCGGGGGCATTCCCCCGTCCGGCACGCCGGTTCGCTTGCCCACGTTGACATTCGAGGCGTCCGACCCGTGCGCCACGGCCGCCAAGCCCCGCGACGGCATGCCGTGGCAGACGCCGGGCCGGCTGCCACCCGTCACCCAGACGCCGGGGGTCCTGCCCGCGGCGGCCGTCCTGCCGCCGTTTGCCGACTTCAACCGGATCTCCCCGACGCAGTACAACGGGGAGGTCTCCATGGCCATGGAGGGGATGCGGCTGCTCTACGGTCCGATGTCGCTGGAAGACGAGCAGCGTTTCCAGACCGCATGGGCGCCTCTGTACGACCACCCGACACCGGAGGCCGCGGAGTACCTGCGCCGCCTCATCCCGCTGCTCGGCCAGTTCCTGGCCGGCCGGGAGGCGTTTATCCGGACGGCCGTGGCGGTGGAGGCGAGCCTCCGGGACGCCGCCGTGGGCGTGGCGGCCGACACCCGCGGCTGCTATCTGGACGCCATGGCCGTCGCCGGCCGGCAGGAGGAGGTGCTTCGATCCCAGCAGGCGGGCCTCGCGCAGATCGCCGCCCAGATCAAGGCGCTGGGCAATCCGCCCAATCCCCTGACCGCCAAGTGCGCGGCCCGCGAGCGCTACCGCCGCTCGTTCCCGCAGACACCCTCCGGCCTGGACGGCGAGTGGGTGAGCGACAGCGGGGTTCGCCTCTACTTCAAAACCGTCAAGCGCTACCCGGGAGGGCTGGCGCTGGTGTACCAGTACTCGTTCGCCTTCGCCGACACGCTCGCGGCCGCCGGCGTGACCGCCGCCAAACCGGGCTGGGTGACCACCAGGGACGGCAAGCAGATCCTGGTGCCAGGGCTGGAGGACGCCCTCCGACTGGTGGAGGAACAGCCCGAGGGCGTGCTCCTTTCGTCACCGCAGGAGCTCGGCGCCACCCTGGACGGCTTCTTCCCCGATGGCGAGCGTTTGCACTACGTGCGTTACGCCACGGGTTTGACGGACCGATGGGCGTTCTCCGGCACCACCTACTACCGCGCCCCTGCCGCCCACAGCGAACCGCCCATGCTGCCCGGCCACGCGTGGGCCGCGCTCCTGGACGTGGCCACGCGTTTCGAGTCCCAAAGAATCCAGCAGCTGCAGCGGGCGAAGCAGGAATATGCCACCCAGATTCGGGAGCTGCTCGCCTGCGACCCGGAGAACCTCCCCGCCCCGCCCCCCGTGCGGAACCCGTGGGACGAAGGTCCGTACAAGGCGGACGATCCCCGCTCCAAACAGCCGGCCGACCAGACGGCGGAGACGGCGGACACCAAGAAATCGAAGACGACTACCCGGAGCACAACGTCGTCCCCTGAAACCGTGGACGCTGCGGCCGTCGAGGAAACGGTGGCCTTCCACGAGGCGATGATCGAGCTGCTGAACCGGAACCTCCGGAAGGAACAGGAGGAACTGGAACGGGAGCCGGATCCGGCGCGGCGCAAGACGCTGGCCTTCCGGATGATCCAGCTCCAGTCCGACATCCAGGCCGAGCAGGACTTGATCGCCTCGTACCGGACGGGGAAATTGGTGCACACCCGGTCCGCGTTCGACGAGTACGCGTCCGACAAGTTCATCCATCAGGTCCGCGAGGAGGCGGCCCGCGCCGACGCCACCCGCCGGATCGCCGCGCTGGTGGAGCAGCAGGTCGGCCAGCTTCCGGAGGAGCAACGGCAAGCCACCCGCGAGCGGGTCTGGAAGCTGCTCGACGCGAAGACGGTTGCCGGCGGCGACGTGGAGAGAGTGCTCCAGGTGGCCGGCGCCCTGGACACCATGCTCCAGGGGTACGCGATGGGCCGGGAGGCCGCCCAGGAGGAGAAGGCCATCGCCAAGGCGGAACGCGACTTCTACATCAACATGGCGGTCATGGCGGTGGGGGCGGTGACCATCGGCGTCGGCTGCGAGGCCCTGGTCCAGGCGTACGGCGCCGAAGCGGCCATCACCCAGTGGGGCCCGCACATCCTGGGCTCCATCTACGGCGGCACCACCGGTCTGGTCATGGGCGGACCCACCGAAGGCGCGTACCAGGCCATCGCCTGGTCGTCGCCCGTGGGCTTGCTGGCCACCCAGTTCTTCGACGGCTACACCCGCGAACCGGCGGATGCCAAATCCACATCCTGGGAGGACCGCGTCTGGGCGGGCGCCCGACAGGCGGGCGCCGCCTACCTCATGGGCAAGGCCGCCCAGATCGGGACCAGCATCTTCGTCAAGGGCGCCCTCAGCTACTACGGTCCGGACAGCACCCTGTTCAAGCCGGTGCTGGGCCCCGGCCGGAACGTGAAGCTCGCCTTCGACGCCGCCCGCATGCAGCAGGACGTCGACGACGCGAAGGCGCTCATCGGCTTCTTCCAGGAAAAGCAGGCAGCCATGGCCCGGCTGCGGGCGCAACTGCCGGCCGGCTCGCCCCAACTGGCCCAGGCGGAGCAGGAGCTCGGCCGCCTGGCCGCGTCGATCAACTCCTCGTATCACTGCAAGCTGCTCATGAAGTACCACGCGCATCCCGCGGTGCGGAGCCTGTTCACCCGGCTGGTGGACCAGTCGTACGCCGAGGCGATGCCCGAGATGCTCCGGCTCCTCAAAGCCCAGGGCTACGATGTGAGCAACCTCCGGTTCAAGCCCATGCGCAACGCCTCCAGCGCCGGCACGTCCAGCATGGACCTGGATCTGGCCCTCATGGAGACGCCCAACCTGGTGATCACCAAAAACGGCAAGCCCGTCTCCATCGCCCAGTTCCAGCAGGACGGGCAGCGGGCGCTGAACGAGGCGTACCACAGCGTCACCGGGTTCAGCGCCACCCGCTCGGAGGTGAACCTGACAACCAGCGCCCACGCCGAATCGTTCGCCTCCAAGCGCCTGCTCAAGGCCAAGGTGAACTTCGACCAGCTCACCGCGGAGGAGGTGGAAAGCATCGGCAAGGTGCTGGGGGTGAAGCACGACAAGATTGAGGGCGACCCGGTGCTCGGCGAGATCGCCAAACTGCAGGCGCAGAGTCGGGAATCGGCCAAGGAGATCGACAACATGCTGCTGCCGCAGCTCCAGCAAAAGCTGTCCAAGGCGCCCGCCGGGAGCCGCGAGGCTCAGCAAGCCCAGGCCGACCTGCACTACTGGCAGGACATGTCGCGCAATTTCAAGCAGGCGGCGGCCCGGGAGACCAATCCGTACGCTATCCTCCAGCTCGACCGGACCGTGCACCAGCAGACGGGCGGCAAGGGATTCCAGGAAGTCAGCCGGGACCTGGTGCGGATGTTCAAGCGATGAGGTGCCAGGCCCGGCTCACTGGAGCCCGGGCGTTTCCATGCCGCGACGTCGAGACGGGTCGTCGGTTGAATCCAGTTCACCGGATTGACCGCGCCTAGCCCATTAATCGCCTGCTCCGCCCCTGCGTGGGCGCTGGTTGGAATCACCGACACCCAGGAGTACAATCTTTTCAGGACAATCGACGACTCGCACTGAGTACGATGGCTGGATGTAGTGCCAGAACATCGATCCATGATCTGACTCCTTGCGCGGCGAGCCATGATTCTTAGTACGGGTAAATATTAACGACCGGCGCGCACGATCCTTGGTTCTTCATGGAATATAATGATCGGGCCGCATTCATGCGCGTCGGCATCGCTCGCTGATCAGGAGTCTGCACGAGGAGGAACCATGACCCGAATCGTTTTCTCCGCTCTGTTCGTTCTCGCATGGATGATGGGCGGTCCGGGGTGGGGGCAGACCCATCCCCCCGAATCCACCGAGTGGACGGACTCCATCGCCTCCGAGTGCGAAGTGCTGCCGGACGTCACCTACCGGACGGCCAACAACACCGACCTGAAACTGGATCTCTACCTGCCGCGGGACCGGCGCGATCCGGTGCCCACGGTGATGCTGATCCACGGCGGCGGCTGGGTGGAGGGCCGCAAGGAGGGGAGCGTTCTGGGCATCCTCCCGTACCTGGCCGCCGGCTGCGCGGTGGTCAACGTGGAGTACCGGCTGGCGCGGAACTCCCCGGCACCGGCGGCGGTGGAGGATTGCCGGTGCGCGCTGGCCTGGGTCATCCGGCGCGCCCATGAATACGGGTTCGATCCGGCGAAGGTGATCCTGACCGGATATTCGGCCGGCGGGCACCTGGCCCTCATCACCGGGATGCTCCCGGACGCGTCCCCGTTCGATCACTCGTGCCCGACGGCGAGCGATATCCGTTGGCGTAGCGGCACGGAACCCCCCGTGCGCGTGGCTGCTATCATCAACTGGTTCGGCATCACCGACGTGGCGGACCTGCTCGACGGACCCAACGCCAAACACTATGCCATCGAGTGGTTCGGCAGCATGCTCGCGCGGGAGGCGCTCGCCCGGCAGGTTTCACCGATTCAATACGCCAACGCGGGATCGCCGCCGGTGCTCACGATCCACGGCGACGCGGACGACATCGTGCCGTACAGCCACGCCGTCCGGCTGCACGAGAAACTGGACCAGGCCGGGGTTGCGAACCGGCTGGTCACCGTCCGGGGCGGCGGGCACGGAAACTTCAGCCGGCAGGAGGTTCTGGACAGTTACGCGGCGATCCGCGCGTTCCTGCGCCGGCAGAACCTGATTGGCGGAGACAGGGCAGCATCTCCGGCCGCGGCACAGAAATAGTGGCCAGTAATCCGGATGGACTAGAATTCAGACGGCCACCGCTGGGCGTGGTGGAGGACGCGGAGGATCTCCAGATTATTTCGCCGGACGCGGTAGGCAACCAGGCATGGCGTGTCCGGTACGACCAGCTCCCGCGTGCCCGGCACGCGTCCCGCCCGGCCCAGATGGGGCATCTCCGGCAGATGGCGCTCCACCACATGGATGACTCGAAGCACCTGGTCCACGGCCGCCGCGGGATTGTCCCGGGCGATGAACTCCGCCATGGATTCAAGGTCGCGGGCGGCGGCGGCGGTCCACAGAATCTGCACGTTTTCCCTCCCAGCGGGCCTTGACGGTTTCGTGGGGGACGACTTGACCGGCGTCGGCCTGGCGGACACCCTCCTGGATGGCTTCAACCTGCCATTCGTTGACTTCGAGATACTCGCGGATGGCGCTCTCGATCAGGTACGATTTGGTCCTGGCCGTCGCCTTGGCCATCCGGTCCAGCTTGTCTCTTAAATCCTCTCCGATGCGGATGGTCATGACGTCTTTCATTGTCACCTCCTGCAGGCATCGTATTACATTGTAATTCATTGGGGCGAACCCGTCCAGCAGGATCTTCCTGGACGGCGGTTGGGTTGGTCAAGGCGTCAGTCATCGGGTTGGCAATACCGGAGCCGGCTGGTACGATTACCCATCGAGCGAACGTTGCGGAGTGGCGGCTAGAGAAGTATAGGTCCGGCGCACGGCCACTGTACCTGTGCGTTCCGGCTCCACCCGCCTAACGCATGGCTGCGGGCGGCCAGTCGGGCTGGGCGGGATCTTCGGCGAGCACGTCCGCCAGCGTCTCCAGCAGGCAGGCGGCGGCCGGTGAGTCGAACGTCATGGGCGGGCGGATCTTGAGCACGTTGTCGTGGGGCCCTTCGGTGCCCAGCAGCACGCGCCGCTCGCGGAGCCGGTCCTTCATGTAGGCCGCCTGGGCCGTGGCCGGCGCCCGCGTGTCGCGGTCAATGACCAGATCCACGCCGATGAAGAGGCCCGTCCCGCGCACGTCGCCGATGAGCGGAAACTCCCCGGCCAGGGCGGACAGGCCGGCGAGCAGCTCCGCCCCCACCCGCGCCGCATGGGCCTGGAGCCCCTCCTCGTCCAGGACCTGCTGGACAGCGATCCCCACGGCGCACGATACGGTGCTCCCGCCGAAGGTGCTGAAAAACTCGGGACCGGATGCGAACGATCGGGCGATCGCCGGCGTCGTCACCACGGCCGCCAGCGGGTAGCCGTTACCCATGGGCTTGCCCAGCACCAGGATGTCCGGTACCACGCCCAGGTACTCGAAGCCCCAGAACGTGGCGCCCAGCCGCCCGAGCGCCGTCTGAACGTCGTCGGCGATGCAGACGCCGCCCGCGGCCCGGACGTCCCGGTACACCGTCTCCGCGAACCCCTGGGGTGGGACAATCTGGCCTCCGACGCTGGGGAGGCACTCGGCAATGTAGCCGGCGACGCGCCGACCCTGCCCCTGCACCGCCGCCAGCACGGCCCGCACATCGGCGGCGTAGCGGGCGCCGGCCTCCGGGTCGCCGGCCCGGTGGGGACCGCGGTACGTGTCGGGGACCGGCGTCACGTGGACCCACTCCTCGGCCCCACCCCCGCCCGGGCGGTTGAACTTGTACGGGCTGATGGCCATCGCCCCCGTGGTGTGCCCGTGGTAGGCGTGGTCCATCACCAGCATGTCGCGGGCGCCGGTGTGCGCCCGGGCCAGCCGCAGCGCCAGCTCGTTGGCCTCGGAGCCGGAGTTGACGAAGAAGCAGACCGACAGCGACTCGGGCAGTTTCGCCGTCAGGTGCTCCGCCAGCTCGGCCAGACCGTCGTACAGGTAGCGGGTGTTCGTGTTGAGGAGCCGGAGCTGGCTCTCGGCGGCCGCCACGACCTTCGGGTGGCAGTGCCCCACGTGGGGGACGTTGTTGTACGCGTCAAGATAGGCGCGCCCCTCGGCGTCGTACAGAAAGTGCCGCCACCCGCGCACCGGCCGGAACGGTTCCGCGTAGCTGAGACGAAGGGTGGGAACGAAACGCGCGGCGCGGCGGGACTTCAGCGCCTCGAGAGAGGTGTCCGTCCATGCGGTGGCCGCCTCGGACAGGTTCAGCAGAGGCGCCGGATTGGGATAGAGCGCGGCGCAGGCGGCGAAGTCGTCCGGGTCGGCCACGCCGTCGGGTGTCTCCCCCCACTGCTCCTCGCCTGCCGCCAGGAGTTGGAAGTGGAGATGGGGCGGCCAGTCGCCGTTCTCCGGCCGGCCGCCCAGGGTGGCGAACGCCTCCCCCGCGTCGATGCGCCGGCCGAACTCCAGATCCGTGAAGACGCTCCGGGCCAGATGGCCATAGAAGGTCGCGAACGGGACGCCGTCATCGGTCCGGTGCCGCAGCAGCGCCCATCCGCCGTAATCGAACCGCTGCGACGACCAGCCCGTGGCCGCCACCTCGCCCGCGAGCGGCGCGTGCACCAGGGTACCTGCGGGCGCGAACAGGTCCACGCCCAGATGGCGCGTCCGGCGGGGCGCCAGCGGGTCGTCCCCGCCGCCGAAAGCCGGAGCCGAATAGATGGGCCGCGGCTCGCCCCAGCGGCCGATGCCCACTCGTGTCCCGCCGGCGCCCGCCTGCGCGGCGATGCGCTCGGCGCAATCCGCCGGATCGAACTCATCGAGATCATTCCCGCCGATACTGGAGGCGAACGAGAGGTCCAGCACCTGCCCGGTCGCGGCGGGTCGGTCCGGTCCGAGCACTTCGGCGAACTTGCCGGACCGTCCGTGGAGCCAGGCGCCCACGCGCGCCGCGCCCGGGTGGGCCGCCAGGCCGCAGGCGGCACGCCAGCGGGCCTCGACCACGCGGGGATCGCAGTCATGCAGCCGCTCGAGCAGCCGCCAGGCCGGCGCCTCGCTGACGGTGACGTACGGGTCGTCGGGGCGCTCGCGCGACACCACCGCCGCGTTGACCACGCTCACCGCCAGGCGGGTGAGCACGAGCGGGAACAGCAGCGCCTGCTCGTCGTCGGTCAGGGGCATGGCGCCATGATAGGCGGCGAGGAGTTCCGCCGCGGCCTCGAGCGGCCGGTCCTGGCCCATCATGACGTAGGCGGCGGCCACCGCCGCTTCTCCCACGACCACGGAATGGCACATGTCGCCGAAGTCCACGATGCCGGAGAGCCGCTGGCGACCCTGCCCGTCGTAATCCACCAGCAGGTTGTGGTCGTTGGCGTCGCCGAAGATGGCGCCGCGGCGCAAGCTCTCGAACCGCGGGGCGACGCGCTCGGTGAAATCGTCCACGATCCGGTCGAGCCAAGTGCGGCGCCGTGGATCCTGGATCAAGCCCAGGTGCGGCCGGATCCAACCCGCGCGACACAGGTTCCACTTGAGCTCCCGGTCCAGCGCCGGATGCTCGAATCCCGCCAGCGCCGCGTCCAGCCGGCCCAGCGCCGCGCCGATCTCCGCCCGCAGCGCCGGCGTGTGCGGACGCACCGACGCCATCACCCGTCCCGGCAGAAACGTGAGCAGCCAGGCCAGGCGCTCCCCGCCGGCGTCCGCCAGTATGGTCGTGGACGCCCCGTCGCGCGTGGGGACCACTCGCTGGAGCGGCAGCGCGGGCGCGCCCTCGGCCAGATGCGCCAGCGCCCGGCACTGCATGTCCACGAACGCCGGATCGCAGCCGGGCCGCATGATCTTGAGAAGGTAAGCGCCAGCCCCGGTCTCGACGTGGATGTTGAGGTCGTATTCGCCCGGCAGGAGGCGGCAGCGACCCACCAGCCCGTACGCCGAGCGGAGCAGCCGCTCCACCGCTTCCGGGTGAGAGGTGAACCATTCGTTGCCTGCGGCCATGATGGGGTATTTCCTCCTGAAGAAACGCCGGTCCGGCGCAACCCCGCGGACCGCCCGCCGAGCGGAAGATCCCGATTGTATCACGAGACGGTCCCGGCGCTAGGTTTTGGTCCCCTGGAGCAGCTCGCCGAGCACCGCCGCCGCCCGCTCCGCGCCGTCCGTCGGGATGGCCGGGCACGGGGACGGCGCCGCCAGCTCGCTCAGGATCGCCTCGGCCAACATGTCCGGTGTCGTGCCCGAGTATTTGAGCCGGTAGCCGGCCTTGCGCCGGTCCAGGCGGTGGGTGACGTGGAGTTGCTGCTCGAAGTGCTCATCGAGGGGGAAGTAAATGAACGGCCGCCGCAGCGCCGTGAGCTCCAGCGTGGTGTTGCCGCCGCCCTGCACCACGGCCAGGTCGCCGGCGGCGAAGTGCTCGTACAGCCGGTCCACATAGCCGAGCACCCGGGCGCCCGCCGGGGCCTTGACCGCGGCCGGGTCCACCCGCGGGCCGCACACCAGCACGAACCGGGCGTCCGGGACCCGGGCGCGGACCAGCGGGACCGCGTCCGCGCACAGCCGCAACAGGGGCGCCCCCACGCCAGTGGAGCCAATGGCGCAGATCACCAGCGGCTCCCGGCCGTACCCCAGCCGGTCGCGCAGCGCCGTCCGGTCCGCTAGATCCGCCGGGTCGAACGGGAGGACGTAACCCAAAAAATGCACCGCCCGGCGGGCGAGCTCGCGCCGGCTGATCCCGCCGCTGCCGCCCAGCGGCGTGTCGGGGACGTCGGCAGGCTCGCCTGCGTACAGAATCCGGTCGGTGGGCCCGCCGGCGCGCCGCAGCATGGCGTCCCAGGCTCGGTTGACCAGGCGGACGATGCCCCGCTCCAGGGGATCGCGGGTCATGGCGTCCATCCCGATGAAGTCGGTGATCAGGGCGAACGGCGCGGTCTTGAGCCCCGGATTACGGCCCATCGCAAGCACCAGCTCGAACGTCTCGTCACCCACGATGAGGTCGTAGGCCCGCCGCCGCGTGGCTGCGGCGAACAGGGCGACGTTGGTCTCCAGGTCGTGCTGGAACGTGCGGAGCAGCCGCATGGCGCGCAGCGGCCGGATGATGAAGTGCGGGCGGGCCTGGTTGAGCGTGAAGCCCTGGCTCACCGATTCCAGGATGGTGGCTCCGGTGGTGTAGCGTTCCGCCTCCGGCAGCAGCGTCTGCCCGGTCCTAACCAGCAGCTCACGTGCCACATCGCCCGCCAGCCAGCTGATGGTGGCGCCGGGCAGGCGAGCATGCAGCTCCCGGGCGATGGCCAGGTCCCGAACCGCATGCCCCAGTCCCACGCTGCCGCTGACAAACAGGATCCTGGTTGCACCCATGCACCAGCCTCCTTCTCAGGGACCTTAACAGCCCGCCGCCGGCCTAATGCAGCCGTGGATCCGTTGCGTGTCCTCGCCAGCTCCGGATGCGGCGGCAGTTGGATGAAAGCCTTCGGTCGGTGGACGGTTGATCCTCGAGTTGTTTTCACTTTATGGGATTTCAGCGAAAAGTCAAGACCGGAGACCCGGATCCGTTGACGGTCCGCCGCTGTCCCGCCTATAATTTCATCAGCTATCCGGAAGAGCTCGGGATCCGCCTGCGAGGAGGGTACATGCAATCACGCACCGGCGCATGCCACAGGTGGCGGAGGATCGGACTGGCTTTGCTGGCAGCGGTTCTCGTGGCCGTGTCGAACGGCAGCGTCCCGACGCCGTCCCATTACGGACTCATCCCTCCCGGCGCCGCGGAGGCGGCCGTGGTGAGCCAGGCAGCCCGGATCGCCCCTACCCCAACCCAGCTTGCCTGGCAGGAGCGGGAGTTCATCGCCTTCGCCCACTTCGGCATGAACACCTTCACCGACGTCGAATGGGGCACGGGCCGGGAGGATCCCGCTCAATTTAATCCCACGGATTTCGACGCCCACCAGTGGGCCCGGGTGATCCGCGACGCCGGTATGCGGCTGCTGATCCTCACCGCCAAGCACCACGACGGTTTCTGCCTGTGGCCCACCGACACCACCGCCCACAGCGTCCGGAGCAGCCCGTGGCGCGACGGCCGGGGCGACGTGGTGGGCGAGGTGGTCGCCGCCTGCCGCGAGGCCGGCCTGGCGTTCGGGGTCTACGTGTCCCCCTGGGACCGGCACGAGCCGTCCTATGGCAACTCGCCCCGCTACAACGCATTCTTCCGCGCCCAGCTCCGCGAGCTCCTCACCCGCTATGGCGAGATCGCCGAAGTCTGGTTCGACGGCGCGTGCGGCGAGGGGCCCGACGGCCGGCGGCAGGAGTACGACTGGCCGTCGTACTATGCCGTCGTCCGCGAGTTGCAGCCGCGGGCGGTCATCTTCGGCATGGGCCCGGACGTCCGCTGGGTGGGCACGGAGACGGGCGTCGGCCGGGAGACGGAGTGGAGCGTGATCCCCGACCGGCTGGACATCGACCGTCTCGCCGGCGCGGCGACACACCCCGTGGACGCGGCGTTCATCCCCGGCGACCTCACCGACGCCGACCTCGGCAGCCGGGCCCGGCTGCGCGACGCCGCGTCCCTGCTCTGGTACCCGGCGGAGGCGGACGTCTCCATCCGGCCCGGCTGGTTCCACCACCCGGCGGAAGACTCCCGGGTGAAGACTCCGGCGGAGCTGCTGGACATCTACTTCAGCTCCGTCGGCCGCAACGCCGTGCTGCTGGTCAACGTCCCGCCCGACCGGCGCGGACGCATCCACGACGCGGACATCCGGAGCCTGCAGGAGCTGCGGCGCCTGCTGGACGGCACGTTCCGCGACAACCGCCTGGCCGGCGCCGCCGCGTCCGCCCCGGCGGCCCCGGGGTGCGGCGCGGGGAATGTTCTGGACACCGATCCGGCGACGTACTGGAGCCCGCCCGAAGGCACGACCTCAGACGTTCTGGAATTCGAGCTCCCCGCGGCACGCACGTTTGACGTGGCGATGGTTCGGGAGCACATCCGCCTGGGCCAGCGGGTGGAGTCCTTCCGGTTCGAATGGCGGGACGACGGCGACGCCTGGCGGGAGTTCGCCCGCGGGACCACCGTCGGCTACCAGCGGTTGCTCCGCTTCCCGCCGGTCACGGCCCGGGCCGTGCGCCTGGTGATCGAATCATCGCGCACCAGCCATGCCCTCTCCGCGGTGGGGCTGTATGCGCTGGCGAAATAAGGCACCGGGGCGGGCTTTCGCTCCGCTCGCTCCCGCTCGCGGCACCTCCGGTGTGCCCGCCGGCGAATGGTGTCGGAAGACTCGGAGGGCGGGACTCATTTCCGGACATCGGATGTCGGACTTGGGACCTGGGCTCTGGGTCCTGGATCACCGAACCCAGAGCTTGTAAGCCTTCACCGATTCATCGTTTCCCCAATTATCCATTGAAAATGATCAAAGAAAGATGATCAATGAATGCCGCCTCGCCCCATTCACCCATTCACCGATTCATAGACTCACCCATTCACCCTTCCCTCGTCTCCAGGTGCTGCTCCAGCCGATCCAGAAACACCGTCTGCGCCGGATTCATTTTCAACCGGGCCTCGTCCAGCGAGAACCAATCGGCCTGGTCCACCTCGGGATACTCACGCACCCGGCCGGAGCCGCGAGGCCATTCGAAGCTGAAGGTGTTCGAACGGAGCGTGTCGGGGTCGTACTCCCCCTCGAACGCCCAGGCTCGGACCACCTTGCCGCTGGCCAGTGTCGTCTCGCCCATGGGTGTGAACACGCCGCCCGGCTCTCGAACGGCTGCCTGCCCCACTGCACCCGGCCCATCCGCCGCCTCCGTCGGATCCACGGTGACCGGGAGCGGCCAACTCGTCTCTTCCCGAAACTCGCGGCACGCGGCGGCGAAGGCATCCTCAGCCGGCCCGTGTTCGCCCTTGGGTATGGACCAGGCGCCGGCGTCCTTGCTCCGCCAATATGGACCGCCGGGGTGCACCAGCAGCACCTCCAGCCGACCATTCCGGCGCCGATAGGCCAGCAATCCCGCGCTCCGTTTGGCCATACTCGCCTCGACCGCCTTCAAGCCGCCCGGTCCGGCCGGAACAGGTAGCGGGGCACTTCCCGGCAGAAGCGGACATACTCCTCGCCGAACTGCCGGCGCAGGTGTTCCTCTTCAATGAGAATCATCCAGTGCGAGGCCATAGCCCACACGACCAGCCAGCCGCACGCATACAGCGACGGCCACTGCAGCGACGAGCCGATCACGAGCAGGTAACCGCCGACGACCTGGGGATTGCGGCTCCACCGGTACGGTCCGCCGCGCACCAGGCCTTGCCCGCCGAGCCCGAAGGCCCGGCGCAACCCGAACCAGAGCATGGTACCGAACGCTATTGCAAAGCCCAGCAGAATGATCACACAGCCCGCCGTGGCCCAACCGCGTCCCGAATGAGTTTCCAGAATCCAGAACCACTGCCACTGCCTCGGATTGTAGAGGAACGGGAATGCGATCACGCCCAGGATCACCAGGAACTGGAGGCATGCGGCAAAGCCCGTGAGACGCCCATGCCGCTCGTACGACCGCCGCACCACCCGCCGGAACACCAGGTACGCGGCGAGGATCAAGCTGGCGGCACCCGCAACGTATATCAGCCAGTTCGTCTCAGTGGTTTCCGGAAGATTCATGTGAGGGCTCCTGCTGAATTTTCCAAGAACCGGATCCGAATCTCCTCATCGGCTCCAGCTCTCCCGATTCACCGATTCACCGATTCACCGTTCGTTCCAACTCCGCCTCGTACAGGTCGGCAATCTTCAGCAACTGAACGTCCAGGGCGCCGGAGGACTCGCCCCACCCCACCCAGGCGGTCCACAGCGGCGGGAAGACCGGCT
>JAKQOW010000170.1 GCA_029565065.1 Acidobacteriota bacterium
CGACACCGGTTACTTTGCCTACCGGGTGCTGACCGGCAAGGGCGCCGGGCAATACCAAGGTGAGGGCATCATCAACACCCGGGGCAGCGTGCTCTACCTGATGTCGCCCCGCGGGATCCCGTGGCAGATCTACCTCGTCTACGACATGGCCAACGGCCTGGCCACCGCCTATTTCCTCTACCCGGAGTACGGCGTGCGCTCGATTCTCTACGACCGGAACACCGGCAACAACCCGACCAAGTGTCTCAACTGATAGGCCGGGTACTCCCGCTAAATCGACCGAAGCTCCCGGACGGTCCGGGAGCTTCGGCTTTTTTCGAGGTCCGCTTTCGGATGAGCTGACCGACGATTCAATCATCAGTCTGTGCGGCCGGCTGCTGTCGGCATCATCACCGTCACGAAAACTGGCGCGATCGTAACGTTCGCATCCGGTCTTGGATCACGACAGCGAACATGAACACGGAGGTTGAACATGCGCATGTTGGACGTCCTGGCCCAGGAGTTTGAACGTGAGGCGGCGGTCACCCGGCGGGTGCTGGAGCGGCTACCGGAGGAGCACTACGGCTGGAAACCCCACGAGAAGTCGTGGTCGGCCGCCGGGCTGGCCTCTCACCTGACCAACATCCCCGGCTGGATCGCCCCTTGCCTCGACCAGCCCGAGTTGAGCCTGGATCCGGCCGCACGCTCTCCCTGGTTGGCTGCGAATCGGGCGGAACTGCTGGCCAAGTTCGATGAGAATGTCGCGGCCGGCCAAGCGTGCCTGCAGCGACAATCCGATACGGCGCTCGGCGAACCGTGGACGCTGAAGATGTCGGGCCGGCCGGTCTTCACGCTGCCGAAGGCTGCCGTGCTGCGCAGCTTCGTGTTCAGCCATCTCATCCACCACCGCGGCCAGCTATCCGTCTATTTGCGCCTGCTCAACGCGCCCGTGCCGTCCATTTACGGTCCGTCGGCGGACGAGGGCGGCTTCTAGGCGCTCCCGAACCACCTGCCCGCGGTCTCACCAGGCCATGCCGTTGTAGCTTTCCAGCAACGACGGCGCCACCGACTCGATGACCACGTGGCCCGCCATGTCCCGGTTGCACGTCACCTCCATCCAGACGGTCCCGGGAGCCAGGCTGCTGTAATCCGCCCCCAGCAGCGAAGCCAGACTGTCGCTGAGCTTCGCGCCCGGGGTGAGCGAACCGTCAAAGTTCCACTTCTCAACTCCCGCCGCCGAATACCCGGTGATGCGGTAGCTGTTGTTGATCGTGGCCCGATTGGTGAGGCGCACATGGGTCATCCAGCCCGACTCGCAGCGGATCATGGGGAAGACCATGCGGGTCCGCCCCGCCGTTTCGGCCAGGATGCCGTCGAAGCGGAACTGGGCCGCCAGGCCGGTCCGGTTGAAGAACAGCTCGAATCCCAGCAGATTCACCGGGGCGCCGGCCTGCATGTAGCCGGCGTCGGCATGGACCGTCCCGTCGAAGATGTTCCACACCTCGCGGGTGATCTGCTGGAGCGGATTGACCGGCCAGTTAGCCACGGCCAGGGAGACGCCCGCGCAGTCGAACAGCTCGGCGCGCACCGTGGCGGGGGCCACGCCCAGGTTGCAGAAGGTCACGCCGGTGAAATAGCCGTCGTTGGGCATGATCTCGTTGTAGTGCAGCTCGCCCGCCAGCGGCGCGTCGCCGCCGCCCTTGGCCGG
>JAKQOW010000010.1 GCA_029565065.1 Acidobacteriota bacterium
CGCGACGGGGTCGGTGCTGGCCACCAGCGGGTTGAGGCTAAGGGCATACTTCAGCAGGTTGGGCAGGCCGTCGCTGGTGGCCACAGCCGTGTCCGCGGCGGGGCCGCTGTTGGCGGTGGTGCCAAACCAGTGCAGCCGCCACAGCTCGATGGGGGCCAGGGCAACAATGGTCGTCGGGGCGCTCGCGGCATTGTTCGCGGTATTGGTTTCCCCTCCGCCCGCAACGACGGCAACATTAGTGATGCTGGCTGGCGCGTTGGTGGCCACGTCCACGGTCACGGTAATCGGCGGGTAAATCGCGCCCGCTGCCAGCGCGTCGGAGCGCGTGCAAGTCAGCGTGCCCAGATCGGCCGCCCAGCCGCTGCCCCCGATGGCGGTGGCGGCAAGCCCGGCTGGCAACAAATTCGTGACCATTACCGCGCCGGCGGTGGCCGCCGTGCCGCGGTTTGTGACGGTAATGGTATAGGTCTGGCCGATGTCACCCTGGGTGAAACTGCCGGCGTGCGCCAGGCTGATGGACAGGTCGGCAACCGGCACAATCGCCGGCGCGACGATGCCTTGGACCGCAAAGTCGAGGGCGGTCGAGTTCGCCGCGTCAAACACATACCATGTGCCTGCGGAGGAGGTGCCTCCCCAGTTGACGATCCGGAAGGTGACGTTGGTGCCGGCCCCCACGCTTTGCAGCGCCGGGACCCCGGACAGATCAATGGGACTCATAGCCGCGCCGCCGCTGGAGCTTGAAGGGTAGGTTAGCGCGGCAACGTCGGTGAATGGCCCTGAACCGAGCTGATACTGCAGCAGTCCGTTGGTCGCGCCCGTTGCCGAGCGCCGGTAATCGAACCGGCTGATCGAGGTGAATGACGCGGTGTAGCCATTGCTGGCCGCGACACTGAATGTGGCGAAGCGATTGGAGCTGATCGCCGACGCCGCGGAGGCACTGGTCCAGGTGGCGCCGCCCCAGGCGCGCGCCGCTGAGGTCCCGCCCGTGCCGACGCCCGAGCCGCGCGTCAAACCGCCCACAGTCAGATTGGCCGCGTTGGTCGTGGATCCCAGCGGCGAAGGTCCATAGTTGGTCGTGCCGCCGGTCAGTGTACTCACATCCCACCCGGCCAGAATGGTCACGCCTTCCCCAATGCCCGCGGGGTTAATGGTCGTCGGGTCGCTGGCCGTGTTGTTGGCCAGGTTGGCTTCGCCGCCCCCGGAAACCGCCACGAGGTTGGTGACGCTGGCGGGCGCATTGGTGGCCACGTTCGCGCTCACGGTAATCACCGGATAGGCTGCGCCGGCGGCCAGACTGTCCGAGCGGGTGCAGGTGAGCGTGCCCAGATCGGTCACCCAGCCATCGCCACTGATGCCAATGGCGGTGAGGCCAGCCGGCAGCGCACCCGTGACCGTAACCGAGCCCAGCGAAGCCCCGTTGCCGAGGTTGGTTACTGTAATGGCATAGCTGCAGATATGGCCCTGGATGAAGTCTCCGTAGTGAGCCGCTGAGACCGCCAGGTCCGGAACGCCCGTGGTGAACGCCTGGTCAGCACCCGCGGTCGAGCCGAGGACATTGGTGGCAACCACCCGGTAATGATAAGTTGTCCCGGCAATCAACCCCGTGAGGTTTGTGCTCACGACCTGCGGCGTCGTGCCGCTGAGACCTTCGGCGAAGGACACTGTCGAACCGTAGTTGGTGGTCAGGCCGTACTCGAAACGCGCCCACGCCGGCTGGCCGTTGGGATTAATCGTGCCGTTCAGGGTTGCCGTGGTCGTGTCCACACCGGTGGCGAGCTCCGTCACCACCGTCGGCGCCGCTGCCGGGTTGATTACAGTGACGTCAATGGCGGCGTTGTTGGCCGCATTGGTGTCACCCCCGCCGTAGACGATCGCCACATTGGTGACGCTCGGAGGGGCGCTCGCCGAGACATTCACCGTGAGCGTGACCGGCGGGTAAGCGGCGCCGGGCAGCAGGCTGTCCGAGCGCGTGCAGGTGAGCTCGCCGAGATCGGCGGTCCAACCCGGGCCGCTGAACCCGACGGCAGTCAGGCCAGCCGGCAGTATGTTCGTGACGGCCACGGCGCCGCTGGAGACCGCCGTGCCGATGTTCGTGACGGTGATGGTGTAGGTATCGCCTGAATCGCCCTGGGTGAAGGTGCCGGTATGGGTGACGGCAATAGCCAGGTCCGGCATGCCATCGGTGCCGACGATAAAGCTGCCGGGGCTGGTGGCGCTGCCGCCGAGGGTCGTGGCAACGATCGGCCCCGAGCTCGCACCCGCCGGAACGATGGCGATAAGGTTGGTGCACGAATTGATAATGAAAGACGCGCTGGCGCCGCCGAAGGTCACGTTGGTGGTGAAGTTGAGATTCGTGCCGCCGATGCTGACGCTGACGCCCACGTTGCCGCTGGTCGGCCAGAACCCGGCAATGGCCGGGGCCGGAGGCGCCTGGCCGTCCACTTTGCTCCGCAGCACCGCGGCGAGGTTCGGCGGCAGCGCCGTGAAAAACGTGAACCCAGTCTCGGTTTGCAGCTCGTTGACCGAGGTAATGAAATTCGTCCAGGGCGTGCTGGCCACGGAGTTCGAGTTGGGAATGGTCACGGCGATGACGCGCGTCAGGTAGTCAATCCGGTCCAGCGCGCTGCCGCCGCCCAGGGGAACCACGACGGCGATCTTCCAAGTGTGGCCCGGCACGGCGACGCGACCCGATGCGAAGGTCTGACCCGTGAACCGGCTGGGGCCGCAGATCATCAGCATTTCGTTGTTGGTACCCGCGATGCTGCGGCATTCGTTCTCGAGCTGCGCCCAGACGCCGGAGTTCTGGTTATCCGCCTGCGGCATGATGTTCGACATCAGGAACACCATGTCGTTGTTCGTCCGGTAGTTGAGGCGATCGGCCGAGGGGCACAGATGGCCACGGCTCCACCCCGAGCCGGTATAATCGTCGTAGGTGACCCGGTAGAAATTGGGCGGCAGGTTGGTGTCGGTGAAATACCTGGTCGAACGTTCGACCGCGTTGTTCGTATCAGCCGAGGTGAAGTTCCAACTCACCCAGTTGGGCTGGCCGCGGGTCGCGTTGTAATCCATCGCCTCGACCGGGCGCTCGATCAGGTAATGGCTATAGTCATTGGTGTCGGCGGTGGCGCCGCTCGGGTTGCCTAGCTGCATCTGCAGCGCGGCGTCAATAATAGCGTGGGCGGGGACGACAGCGAACCAGAGCGCCAGCGCGCTGAGCAGGATCGCCGGGCACTCCATCGGCCAGGACTTATGAAAGGTTGCTTTCACTGGGCGGAGATGACTGGCGGAAATTCCGAAACGCTTTCATTCGTGCTGCTCAAGGTGGCCACGCGGCTAGTCATAACCATGTATATGCCGCCTGGAACGGTTTTGCAAGGCCGGCCTGGCAGAATGCGAAAGCCGCATCTGAGCTTTGGCCCGCCCGGGAGTTTTCACTTTCCGCGGCCGCGCCCCTTGCTACCCTCCGCCCATGCCGCTCTCCTGGAACGAGATTCGCCACCGCGCCATCGCCTTCAGCAAGGAATGGCAGGGCGAAACCCGCGAAGCCGCCGAGCGCCAGTCCTTCTGGAACGACTTCTTCAACGTCTTCGGCGTCCGCCGCCGCACCGTGGCCAGCTTCGAGGAGCCGGTCAAAAAGCTCTCCGGCGACTGGGGCTTCATTGACCTGTTCTGGCCCGGCAAGCTCATTGTCGAACACAAGTCCGCCGGCGAAGACCTCGGCAAGGCCCATTCCCAGGCCATGCTCTACATCCGCGGCCTCAAAGATTCCGGGCGCGACCGCGAGATTCCCCGCTGGCTGATTCTCTCCGACTTCACCCGCATCGCCCTGCACGACCTGGAGCCCGAGCAGGACCCCGAGGCGCCGCTCCTCCAGCGTCTGCCGCCCAGCATCACGTTCCCGCTGGCCGATCTGCATAAGCACATCCGCCACTTCGCCTTCATCGCCGGTTACACCCACCACCGGCTCGATCCCGAGGACCCCGCCAACATCCAGGCCACCGAGCTCATGTGCCGGCTCCACGACGCCCTCGAGGCCGGCGGCTACACCGGCCACGAGCTCAAACGGTTCCTCGTCCGCGTCCTGTTCTGCCTCTTTGCCGAGGACAACGGCATCTTCCCCCAACGCGGCTTCGAGCTGTTCCTGCGCGACCGCACCGCCGCGGACGGCTCGGACCTGGGCCTGCGCCTGGAACAGCTCTTTCGCGTCCTCAACACCGACGCGCCCCAGCGCCAGAAGCACCTGGACGAGGACCTCCAGCAGTTCCCCTACGTCAATGGCGACCTCTTTGCCGAGCGCCTGGAGTTTGCCGAGTTCAACGCCGACATGCGCAACAGCCTGCTGGCCTGCTGCGCCTTCCGCTGGGAGACCATCTCGCCCGCCGTCTTCGGCTCGCTCTTCCAGGCGGTCATGGAAAGCAAGGACCGCCGCCAGATCGGCGCCCATTACACGGCGGAGAAGAACATCCTCAAGCTCATCCGCTCCCTGTTCCTGGACGAGCTGCGCGCCGAGTTCGACAGCATCAAGACCGACCGCTCGACCCGCCGCGCCGCCCGCCTCCAGGACTTCCACGAGAAGCTCGCCCGGCTCCGCTTCCTCGACCCCGCCTGTGGCTGCGGCAACTTCCTGGTCATCACCTACCGCGAGCTGCGCAAGCTGGAGCTGGAAGTCCTGCTGGCCCTCCACGGCCGGCAGCACGAAATGCCGCTGGACGACGTGAACCGGCTCTCCAAGCTCGACGTCCACCAGTTCTACGGCATTGAGATCGAGGAATTCCCCGCCCGCATCGCCGAGGTCGCCCTCTGGCTCACCGACCACCAGGCCAACGTCGCCCTCTCCGAAGCCTTCGGCCAATTCTACCAACGCCTCCCCCTCCGCGCCTCGCCCCACATCCACGTCGGCAACGCCCTGCGCCTGGACTGGAAAGAAGTCATCCCGCCCGGCGAGTGCTCCTACATACTAGGTAATCCGCCGTTTGTGGGGAAGCAGTTCATGACTGGCGAGCAGAAGGCTGACATGCAGCTTATCTGTGGCCGTGTGAATGGCGGCGGCGTTCTTGATTACGTCACCGGTTGGTATTTCAAGGCGGCCCAGTACTTACAAGGTTGCGGAACTCGCTGTGCCTTCGTTTCCACGAATTCGATTAGCCAAGGGGAGCAGCCCGGCATTCTCTGGGGCGAACTATACGCGCGGTATCACCTGAAGATCCTGTTTGCCCATCGCACCTTCCCCTGGGAAAGCGAGGCGCGCGGCAGAGCCCACGTCCATGTCGTCATCATCGGCTTTGGTAAAGGAGATGGCCCTGCCAAGTTCATCACTGATTACGACACGGACGTTGACCACCCCACCCGCACGCAGGTGCCCAACATCAACCCGTATCTAGTAGGAGGCAGTGACACCGTCCTCGCCAAACGCTCTCGGCCATTGTGCGGAGTGCCCGAGATGGCATTTGGCTCAATGCCCAATGACGGGGGACACTTACTCTTGGACCGTGATGCCAAGGACGAATTGCTGCGGCTCGAACCGGGAGCAGGCAAGTTCATCCGCCCATTTCTCGGTGCTGAAGAGTTCATCAACGGCGTTGACCGCTGGTGCCTCTGGCTCGTGGATGCGCCGCCGTCTGAGTTGCGGGCAATGCCGGAAGTCATGCGGCGCGTTGAAGCCGTGAAGGCCCATCGCCTTGCCAGTAACAGGGACACAACGCGCCAGCTCGCTGCCACACCAGCGCTCTTTGGCGAGAACCGCCAGCCACGCTCCAAATACCTTTTAGTGCCGGGCGTATCCTCTGAACGCCGCGCATACGTCCCTGTCGGGTTCCTGCCTCCCAAAACCATTGCCAGCAACCTGCTTTATACCGTTCCCGATGCCTCACTGTTCATCTTCGGGGTTGTCTCCTCGCAGATGCACATGGCGTGGATGCGGCAGGTCGCGGGCCGGCTGGAAAGTCGTTATCGGTATTCTGCTGGCTTGGTCTATAACAACTACCCCTGGCCGCAGTCGGTGACACCCAAGCAGCGCACGGCGGTGGAGACGGCGGCGCAGGCGGTGCTGGACGCGCGGGCGAAATACCCGACCTCGACGCTGGCCGATCTGTATGATCCGTTGACGATGCCCGCGCCGCTGCTCCAGGCACACCAGGCCTTGGACCGCGCGGTGGACCGCTGCTATCGCCCCGAGCCCTTCCCCAGTGACCGGCACCGCGTGGAATACCTCTTTGCCCTCTACGAACAGCTCACCGCCCCGCTGGTCGCCGCCGCCAAACCGGCGCGGAGAGGCCGTAAGACGCAACCCGCGCCACAACCTGCCGAGGGAAACCCCATCCCGAAGGGATGACTGACAATA
>JAKQOW010000028.1 GCA_029565065.1 Acidobacteriota bacterium
GGCGACGATCCAGTGGACGACCCGGAGATCTACCGCCTCACCTCGCCCATGAGCTACATCAGGGAGGCGAAGACGCCCACCCTGATCCAGCACGGCGAGAACGACCGGCGCGTCCCCATCCCCAATGCCTATGAGTTGCGCCAGGGCCTCGAAGACCGGGGCGTGCCGGTGGCGATGGTGGTGTACAAGGGCTTCGGCCACGGCATCGGCAAGCCGCGGGCGTCGCGCGCCGTCATGCGCCACAATCTCGAATGGTTCGGCCACCATCTGTGGGGCGATCCCAAGCCCGACTTCACCCGGCCCGAGGTGCCCAAAGCCGACAAGAAGGAAGAGAAGTAAGCCGCGCCCGGCGGCCCGCGCTCGGCGGGCGCGGGCCGCTGTCCCACTCACCCTCCGTTCGAAAGCACTCGGCTTTTCGAGCCCTCCACGATATTGAGCGGGCTAAGACGGCCCGCGATCGTCACCCGGGGCGCAGGAGAAACCAGCGGCGTCGTCCGTGATTCTCTTGACACCGGGGTCCCGATTCGATACGTTTGCACCAATCTGTAGTTTTCAAACGATCGGCAATATTTGTTTGGGGAGCGGTGGATAATGGGGAACAAATCCGTCTGGATGTCCATCCTGTTATGGGCTGTGGCCGTGGCACCCCTGATGGGGAGCGGCGGGGAGTCCCGGATCCGGCCGCTCGATGAGCGACGCCTGCAGGCGCTGGCGGTGGTGGAAACCGGCTTCCACCGGTATGAGGGCGACGACCTGGAGGAGGCCATCCGGAAGGGCGATGTGGATCGGGTCACGGCGTATCTCGACGCCGGCTGGGGACCGGACCAGCCGCTTGACTTGACCGGCAAGCGACCGCTGCACCAGGCGGCTGAAAACGGCCAGACCGCCATCGTCCGGTTGTTGCTGGCGCGGGGCGCCGACCCCAACGCTCCTGACAAACAGGGAGCCACGCCCCTGGACCGCGCGGCCTATACCGGGAAACTCGAGGTGGTCACGCTGATGCTGGACGGAGGCGCAGACATCCAGGGTGCCGGCCGGAACGCCCTCTTTTCGACTCTCAGCGGGGAGAACTGCGCCGCGACCATCCGCCTGCTCCTCGCGCGTGGGGCCGATTTGGGACAATGCAACGCAGACGGTCTGACGCCGCTGATGGAGGCGGCGCGGTGGAATCGGGCCGAAGCCCTGGCGACGCTGCTGGAAAAACCGGATCCGGCCGTGCTGGCCCGGCGGGACAAGCACGGGCAGACCGCGCTCGGCTACACGCTGTCCAGCGACGTAAAGCAGCTGCCAGCCTCGCGCCTGCTGCTGGCGGCCGGCGCCGATCCCGTCGCGCCCGGCGGCAAGGTGACCGACCTGGAACGGGCCTGGCAAAACCGCAGCTCCGCCGGCCCCGACCTGGAGGCGGCGGTGCTCCGGCGCGATCCGCTCGCGGCGGGTGCGCTCCTCGGGCCGGCCATCCTGCATGACCGGATGGATTTCGCCGCAGCGCTGCTGGCCGCGGGCGTGCCCGCTGACACGCTGGATCGGAAAACTCAGCTGTTCCTTGCCGCCGCCACGGGAGACGCGGTCATGCTGGCCGCCGTGTCCGACCAGGAGCTCCTGGGGACCAAAGGTCTCCAAGACGAGACGCTGCTGGGCCGGGCGGCGCGCCACGCCCAGCTCGCCACGGTCCGGGTGGCGCTCGCGGCGCTGAAGCGACAGCGGGCCACCTGGCCGACCCCGCCCAAACCGCCGTGGGGCTGTCGGGAGATGTTGGACGCGGCCGAAGGCGGCGACGCCGTGGTGGTGCAGAACCTCCTGGCGGCCGGAGCCGACCCCAACACCCGCGATTTTCAGGGGTACCGTCCGCTGCACCGGGCCGCGCGCGGCGGCCACCACGCGGCGGCCACCATCCTGCTGGCCCACGGGGCCGATCCGAACGCCGCCAACAACTGGGGGGAGACGCCCCTGGTGACGGCAGCCGAGACCGGCAGCGTGGGCGTCGTCCGGGCGCTGCTGGCCGCCCAGGCCGATGTCAACGGCCGCGCCTTCCGCGACGTGACACCCCTGCTGGCGGCCGTGCAGTCCGGCCGACCGGACGTCGCCCGGGTGCTGGTGGCCGCCGGAGCCAATCCCTATCTGGTTTCGGACCATGACAACAGCTGTGCGGCGCTGGTCGCCGCCGCCGGCGGCGATCCGGAGTTGCTGGACGCGGTCGCACCGGCGTGCACGGAAGCAATGTTTCTGGCGGTGACCGACGATGATCGCGGTGCCGGCGCCCACTTTGCCCGCCGGCTGTTGTACCAGGCCATCGGAGACGGACGGACAGACGTGGTCCGGTCCCTGCTCCGGGTCGGGGTGCAGCCCGATATCGGCAGCGGCAGCTTCTCCCGGCCGCCGCTGGCCGAGGCGGCGGCACTGCGGAAAGTCGAAATCCTGGAGGTATTGATCAAGGCCGGTTTCGATGCCAACGAAAGATACAGTGGCTGGACTGTCCTGATCGCCGCCGTGATCCATCCCGCCTGCTGGGAAAAGACCGCCATATGGGGCGATGTGCCGGACGACCATCCATCGTTCGACCGGCTCCCGCCGGATCCCGAAGCCCGCCGGGTGATCGAACTCCTTGTGGCGGCGGGTGCGGACCCCAACGCCCGCAACGAGGCGGGGCAGACGCCGCTCATGATCGCCGCCGCCCAGGGTGGCCCGGAGGCGGTTGCGGCCCTGGCGGCTGCCGGCGCCCGGTTGGAAGATGAAGGCGGCGAGGGCGGCGAAGGCAGTAACCGCGCGCTGAACTTCGCCGCCGCGGAGGGCAACGTGCCGGCGGCGGAGGCGCTCCTCGACGCCGGCGCCTCTCCTGATGGCGGCCAGACCCCGCCGCTGTGGACAGCCTGTTACACCGCCAACTGGGGAATCGCCCGGTTGCTGCTCCGCCGCGACGCCAAACCCGACGCCGGTCCGGAAGACAGCTTCCGGACGCCGCTCATGGAGGCCGCTGCCCGGGGCAACGCGGAGGTGGTGCAAGCCCTGCTCGACGCCGGGGCCGATCCGCAGTTGGCCAGGACGGGGGGAGCCGCCCTGGCGGTTGCCGCGCGGGCGGGGCATCGGGAAACGGCCCGGCGCATCTACCGGGTTCAGTATGCCCGTGTGCCGGAGATCAGCCCCGGGACAGAGCCAGTCGGTGACGATCTGTATGATTGGTGCGAGGAAGACAGCGGTCTGTATCCGGAATACTATCCCCCAGCCGACGCAGCCGATGCCGGGGCTGAGTATGCAGAGGAAGTTGGGGAGCAAAAAAAAGGCGGGGCGGACGATCGGCTTCCCTTCAATCCAGACCAGTACCTGCTGGACAGCATCCGCGTGGGCGAAGCGGCGCCGGTGGCAGCGGCCATCCGCGCCCAGCACCTGCGCCGGCTGAGTAAATTCGCGGAAGACCTCATGCTCGAGGCCGCCCGGTACGGGGAGCATGAGATGCTGCGGATGATCCTGGCGGCCCAGGCGCCCGCCCGAAAACGGGTGGCCGAGATCCTGGCTGCGCAAGCGGCCGAAAAGCGGCGGGAATCTGGGACGCCGGCGGTCCTGGCGGCGGAACGAGAGGAAAAAACCGACGTGCCGAGAGAACAAGGGTATGATCCCGACGCGTCGTTCCGGCAACAGTTGAATGATTTTGGTCGGGCCGCACTGGCCGCGGCCATCTGTCGGGACGATGCGCCGGCGGTGGACCTGCTGCTGCAGGCCGGGGTGAATGTGCGACGGCCGTTCCCCGACGGGCTGACGCCGCTTCATCTGGCGGCCGACAAGGGGCCGGCGGTGGTGGGCCTCCTGCTGGACCACGGCGCGGCGGTGGAGGCCCGGACCAATGCCGTGTACGGTCAGTATCTGGATGAGTTGGAGACCGGTGGCATGAAATCCGCTGATTTCCAATTTATGGTGGAGGAGGACAACCGCCCGGCTCCCAGAGCCATACCCGGTGACGTCACCGCGCTGTTCCTGGCTTTGCGGTCGGGCCGAGCGGAGACGGCGGAACTGTTGATCAAGGCCGGTCGGCGGGAACCGCCGCTGGAGGAGCTGGCCGCACCGGACCACATGGAGGGAAGCCGGCCGCTGCTCCATAACGCGGCGCTGCGGGGCGCCGTGCCCCGGCTGCGCCTCCTCCTCGGCTTTGGCGCGGATCCGAACCTGCCGGATAAAGATGGACGGACGGCTCTCATGGCCGCCGCCGAAAATGGGTTCGCGGGGGCGACGCTGGCGTTGCTGGCCGCCGGGGCCGACCCGTCCCGGAGCGATCCGACGGGGCGGACCGCCTGGCACTGCGCGGCCCAGAGCGACCACGCGACCCTCATCCGGGAGCTCGCCGCCGCCGGCGCGCGTCCGCCAAAGTCGGACACTGCGCCCGTGATGCTGGACTACCTCCTGCGCCAGCGGGAGGATTCCGAGCCGTACCAGGGCAAGCAGGAAGTGATGGCCGCCCTGCTACTGGCGGGCGCCGACGTCAACGCGGCGGACGCGGGGGGGCGCACGCCCCTGGCCTGGGCATGCATCCGGGGTTGGGGGAAGGTGGCGGCGCTATTCCTGGATTTCGATGCGGATCCCAACCGGGCGGACGCCTCCGGCCGGACACCCCTGCACCACGCGATCGCCGATGACCGGGGTGAGCCGGTGTTCGAGCGGCGGTGGGAGCTCATCGACCTGCTGGTGAAATGCGGCGCCGACATCCGCCGCGTGGACAAATCCGGTTGCTCGCCCCTGGACTGGGCCAACACCCTGCGCAGCCGGCGGCTCATCAACGTGCTCTTCCAGGAGGAGATCTTCCCCAACCATCTGCTGGAGGGCCGGTACTTCGGATTGTCCTCCTCAAACCCGGTCTATCGGCACTGACGGGGTGGCGGCGGGCGGCATGGCCGTCGGCCGCGTGGCCGCGGCTTGGTATAATGGAGCCAGCAACGTTAAACCCAGACAAGAGGAGTCGCCCTGATGGATGCCGACCTGCGTGACCGCTTCTCCGGCCTCTGGACCAGATTTTTTCCCGGCGTCGAGTTGCCCGTGGGATTTTTCTACACCGACGATCCGGAGTTGGGCCAGCCGCCCCCAATTCCCACCGGGCATCGCTGCCTGATTGCTGATCTGGCCCGCGCCCGCCGCGGACACTCCCTCCGGTTCGATCCGACGGTGCTCGGCTGCAGCGGCGGGCGTCGCTACCTCGGTTTCGGCGGGGAACTGATGCCTGGCTTCGAGTATTTTCTATCCTGCGGCATCACCGGCAAACTGGAAGGCGAGCGGTACAAAAAGACGCCGGAGCTGGTGAAGGAACACCTGAAACACCAGCCGCCGTTCACCGCCCCCGGCCGCTACATCGTGTTCCGGCGGTGGGACCGGCTGACGGCGGATGATGCGCCGGTGGCGGTGATCTTCTTCGCCCCCCCCGACGTGCTGGCCGGGTTGTTCACCCTGGCCAACTATGACGAGACCGAGCCTAACGGTGTGATTGCCCCGTTCGGTGCCGGCTGTGCGTCGATCGTGGACTACCCCCATCGCGAGGCGCAGTCGTCCCGCCCCCGGGCGGTGCTGGGCATGTTCGACGTGTCCGCGCGGCCGTGCGTCGGGGCCGGCGAGCTGACCTTCACCGTACCGTGGCCCAAGTTCGTCCGGATGGTGGACAACATGCCGGACAGCTTCCTGATCACCCCATCCTGGGCCAAGGTGCGAAACAGGCTGCGGCGGGCGAAGGGGAAATCGTAAGTCGTCGATATGCTGGTGGCGAGATCCGTATCTCCGTCCGGTATGCAAGGGGACATTCGCCATGGCCCATGCCACGGCCCGCGATGCCTACCGCCGGCTGACTGATCGGCTCAACCGATTCCCCCAGGGCGCGCCACCTGGGGACCTGCTGTTCCGGATTCTGGCGCTGCTCTTCACTCCGCGGGAGGCGGAGCTGGTGGCCCGGCTGCCGCTGCGGCCGTTCACGGCCCGGCGCGCCGCGCGCGCCTGGCGCATCTCCGAGGCGGATGCCCGGCGGATCCTGGAAGAGTTGGCGGACCGCAGCCTCCTCCTCGACGTGGATCACGACGGGGAGAGCCGCTACGTCCTGCCGCCGCCCATGGCGGGCTTCTTCGAATTCTCTCTGATGCGGGTGCGGCCCGGCTTGGATCAGAAGCTGCTGGCGGAGTTGTTCTACCAGTACCTCAATGTGGAAGAGGCGTTCATCCGCGCGTTGTTTTGCGACGGCGAGACGCAGTTGGGCCGGGTGTTCGTGCATGAAGGCGCCCTGTCGGTGGAGAACGCCCTGCACGTGCTGGACTACGAACGGGCCAGCCACATCGTCCGCACCGCGTCAGCCATCGGCATCGGACGGTGCTACTGCCGCCACAAGATGGAGCATGTGGGCCGGGCTTGCGACGCGCCCCAGGATATTTGCATGACTTTCAACGGTCCGGCCGAATCGTTGAATCGCCGGGGGGTCACCCGGTCGGTCACTGTGTCGGAATGCCTGGCGCTGCTGGAACAGGCCCGCGAGCGAAATCTGGTCCAGTTCGGTGAAAACGTCATGGAGCGTGCGGGCTTCATCTGCAACTGCTGCGGCTGCTGCTGTGAGGCGATGATCGCCGCGCGGCGGTTCGCGCTGCTCCAGCCCGTGCACACCACCAACTTCCTCCCCGTGGTGGATGCCGCGCGCTGCACCGGCTGTGGGTGCTGCGTGGACGCCTGTCCCGTGGCGGCGATGGGGCTGGTGTCGTCAGGCGAGCCCGCCGGCCCGCAACGCCGGGCTCGCGTGGACGAAGCCCGCTGCCTGGGGTGCGGGGTCTGCGTGCCGGGCTGCTCGCGCGGGGCCATCCGACTGGCGTCGCGGCTGGAGCGGGTGATCACTCCGGTGGACGGGGCGCATCGCGTGGTGGTGATGGCCATCGAGCGAGGCAAGCTGCAAAACCTGATCTTCGACCGCCAGGCGCTCTGGAGCCATCGCGCCATGGCCGCCATCCTGGGCGTGATCCTGCGCCTGCCGCCGCTGCAACAGGCGCTGGCGCGGAGCCAGCTCCGCTCTCGTTATCTTAACCGGCTGTTGAACCGTCAGAAGCTCTGAAATCGGAAGGACCGGTAATGTGGATGTGTTTGAAAACTGACATTTTGCCTGTCAGATATGTTATGCTAACAATATATTCCGGACACGTTTGGTGTTTTATGAAACGAAGTCCCCTTTGGCGGCATCTTTTCAGAAATGTTAAGGAAAACATTTTCCGCCATACCTTTATTCACCATCTATCTGGAGGAGCAATGAGACGCATGCGTTGGATCGGCTTGGTGCTGGCTCTGCTGGCGCTCACCCTCACAGCGTCTGCTCAGGTGAAGGACAAGCGTGTGGAGCTGTCCCCGTACATCGGCGGCATCTTCTACGACGGTGACCTGAACCTGAAAGACAACCTGTTGTTCGGTTTCCGGGTCGGCTACAACTTCAATTCGCGGTTCGGGCTTGAAGGCGGCGCCGACTTCTCATTCCCTGGGGTGGATGACACGAACCTCTACCCGCTCGAAGAGGCGACATTCGGCATCCCGGCCATGAGCACCAACAACATGTTCTACCACGTGGACGGTTTGATTTACCTCTTCCCCGAATCCCGTTTCAACCCGTTCTTCGTGGCGGGATTGGGTGGGGCGCGCTATGCGCCCGACCGGGGAGACACCCTGAACAAATTCCTCACCAACTTCGGCTTCGGGGCCAAGTACTGGATGAGCGACCGGGTGGCGCTCCGGTTTGATTTCCGCGACCTGGTGTCACTGGATGAAGTCCGGCACAACCTGGCGGCTCAGGCCGGTCTAGCCATTGCCATCGGTGAGAAGCCCATGCCGCCGCCACCGCCACCGCCGCCTCCGGCACCGGTAGTGGAGCAGCCGAAACCGGAACCGCCGCCGCCACCGCCGCCGCCGCCACCGCCGCCGCCGCCGGCACCGAAGCCGGAGCCGAAGCCGGAGCCGAAGCCAGAGCCGCCGCCACCGCCGCCGGCGCCCAAGCCCATCGTGCTGGAAGACGTGCACTTCGCGTTTGACAAGGCGACGCTCACCGATGAAGCCAAGGCGATCCTGTTCCGGAACATCGCCACGCTGAAAGAGAACCCGGGCATCAAGGTGACCGTGGAAGGCCACACCTGCGCGCACGGTACGCCCCAGTACAACATGCGACTGGGAGAACGGCGCGCTCAGGCGGTTAGGGAATTTCTGGTTCGCGAAGGCGGTATTGACGAGTCCCGCATGACCACGATTTCCTACGGCGAGACGCGGCTGGCGATGCCGGAGACTCCGACGGCAGCCAACGTGAATTCGCCCGAATGCAACGCCAACCGGCGCGTTCATTTCGAGATCGTCGTTCAGTAACAATTCCCGCGGGGCAGGGTGATCGCCCTGCCCCGCGTTTTTTTTCAGGATTTTTCGTGGCCTTGCG
This sequence comes from Acidobacteriota bacterium, assembly GCA_029565065.1. Classification (GTDB taxonomy): domain Bacteria; phylum Acidobacteriota; class JAAYUB01; order JAAYUB01; family JAAYUB01; genus JAAYUB01. The sequence goes on from JAKQOW010000028.1 coordinate 8,408, forward strand.
ACGGACGCTCTGCCGAATAGGCCTCGTCGGGCTGATGGCCGGTTTGGCCATAGCCGCTGATCCGTGTTATTCCCCCCCTCATTCTGCCGTGCAATCGCCGGGAGACAATACCGGCCCTGCCGCTGCGCTCGCCACTGCGCCGGGGGTGCCGGACGGGGAAGCGGTCTGGCACGATTGCACCGCCGTCACGTTCAACCCGTGCGGCCTGCCGGTGCTGCCTTTCCTGAAGCCGGCATGCGCCGACATGGACGGCGACGCCCGGGCCGACCTCATCGCCGGCGGCAAGGACGGTCGCCTGACACTGTTCCGGAGCACCGACGGCGTCGCCTGGCAGGCGGACCCCGACTATTTTGCCGGCGTGGGGGAAGGGGCGTTCGCGGCGCCGACGCTGGGCGATCTCGACGGCGACGGCACCGTCGAGTTGATCGTGGGCACCGGGGGCTTTTCATCGCGATCCGGTCAGGTGCTGGTTTATGCCAACACCGGCACCCCAAAGGCACCGCGCTGGGAGCGCTGGCCCGATCCGGTGATCGATGTGGGCGACGACGCGGCGCCGGCGGCGGTGGACTACAACCTCGACGGCCATTGCGACCTGATCGTCGGTAACTCGACGGGCCACCTGACCATGCTGGCAAACGACGGTCGCGGACACTTGGCACCGGAAGCACTGCCGCAGATGCTCCGACGTTCCTTCGGCATGTACGCCACGCCCGGCGCCGTCCGGCTGGATCGGGTCGTGCTGCTGGCGGTGGGTTCATCCGTGGGGAAGATCGCGTACTTCCAATTGAAGCGGGGCACCCACGGCGTGGCGGTGCAGCCGTTCGCCATCACGCACCCGCGCCGGGATTTTTACGCGCCGCTGTTTGTGTCGCTGCGCCAGCCGGACCGGCTGGATCTCCTGCTGGCGGACGGCGACGGCGGCGTCCAGTACTTCGAACAAAAGGCGCCGGGCGTCTGGGCGTGGACGCGCAACCTGCAACTGTTCCAGAACCGGCTGCTTCCGGGACCGGTATGCGCGCCGACGCGCAGCCGCGCGGGCGGCCGCCCCCGGCTCGTGGTGGGCAACATGGACGGTGAGGTCCGCGCCTACGAGGCGCGCACTGAAGCCGGCAATCCGTTGTGGCACGAATGGACCTCGTATTTCCTCGGTGTCAATGTGAGCGGCTTCGCCCGGGCCGTCCTTGCCGAATGGGAAGGAAAGGAGGTGGTCCTGGTGGGTCAGGGGAACGGGGATGTCGCCGCCTGGCGGAACGCCGGCACCGCGAAGACCGCCCGGTGGGTGGCCTGGCCGGCCTTCACCGCCGGCGTCCGGGTCAAGGGACACAGTGCGCCGTGCCTGTTCGACCTCGACGGCGACGGGCGCGAGGAGTTGATCGTCGGCGCCGCCGACGGCCGCCTGGCGGTGTATCGCTCCCAGTCGCCGCGCGGCGGTCCGCCGTGGGGAGTCGTATCGGACTGCCTGGGGGAAATCCGCGTCGGCGGCTATGCGGCGCCATCCTTCGTGCGCCTCGCCGACGCCGTCTGGCTGTTCGTGGGCCAGCAGGACGGTCGGATCCGGTGGTTTGTCGCCCCGGCCGGCGGGGCGGCCGCGGGAGGATTCAAGGAAGCCGTCTTGCCCGATCATGTGCGGGTCAAGGGCTTCGCCTCGCCTTGGGCGGAGGCCGGTGCCGGCGGCGAAGTGGACCTCTACGTGGGCGACTATGACGGCAACTTGCGCCACTTCCAGCACCGGCTACCATCGCCGGAGATGAGGAGACCGCCCGATGCCCACGTGGAATGACTACCGCGCGCTGTGGCGGGCTGACTTCGCCGTGATCGCGTTCCTCGCAGCGACCGCGCTGTTGATCCTGCTGTTGGGCTGGCCGGAGCCACTGCCCCGCTGGCTGGCCGCGCTGGACTTCGTGTTGCTGTTCACCGCGTTCGACGCCTTGGGATACAAGTGGATTCTGCGCTGGGGGTACCGGATCAACCGGATCCGGGACGCCCGTGAGCTGACCTACCTGGAGGACGGCGCCGCACAGCCGCTCCATCCCTGGTTCCAGCAGGCCACTGCCGCCTATCGGATCGTCCAGCACGGGATTTTCATCCCCATCGGCCTGCTGGCCGCAGCGGTGTTCGGATGGCGCCCGGTGGCGGCGTTTTTGCTCATCTGGCTCACCGGGGGCTGCGACCTGCTGTTCTACGCCCTGGTGCGCCAGCGCTTGTCGCGGGACTTCCCCTGGCTCACGGGCTGGATCTGGATTTTCCCCCTCGGCTTCCTGTGGCGGCTGCGACGTCACCCGCTCCCGCTGGCGGCAGTGGCGGCGAACGCCGCGCTGGGGCTTGCGGTCGCGACGGCTCTGGTGATCTGATTCAATCGATTTCCCAGCGGCCGGACCTCAGGAAAAGCGGGCCGGTCATTCCCGCATGGCCGACCGGCGGCGGCGTTCGCTGGTGTCCAGCCCGAAACCCAGCACCAGCACCAGCAGTGACACGCCCACGATCACCATGGCCCACGCGGGCCGGTCGTACCAGTCGTAGCGGTCCGTGATCAGCAGCAGGGCGGCGGCGGTGTTGGTGAGGCCCGCGTAGTAGAAGCTCTTGCGCTGACGGAAGCGGCTCAGGAACGCGGTGAGCAGGGCCAGGGCAAGGAAGAGCCAGTGGAACCGGGACGAGTATTCGCCCGTCTTGCAGAGCCAGGCGAGGGGTTCGAGGGTGGTGAAGGGGGCGATGGCGAACAGCAGCCGTGCCGGGCCGCGCAGGAGCGGCAGGCCGAAGCGCTCCAGGAGCCAGGCGATACAGTAGATGGCGACGCCGTTGAGACTCATGGCCACGAGGGTGTCCAGGAGCAGGGGATCCTGTACATTCGCCGGTTGGAGCGGCGCAAGGGTGATCCCAAGGTACTGGAACGTTTTGCCGTTGAGGGCCAGGAGTTCGATGGTGAGCACGAAAAGCCCCGCCCCCGTGTAATGGGCGGCGCGGGCGAACCAGGTCTGGCCGTGCCGCTCGAACAGCCATCCGGCGGCGGCGACGGCGCCCACCAGGGGTGCCAGATGCAACGCCAGGCGGTCCCAGGTCCCCTCCTCCAACCAGCGGCGCAGGCCGAAATCGGCCAGCAGGCTGAGATGGAACAGCACGACAAAGGCAACGCTCACCGCCGACAGGGCGATGGTGCGGGTCCGCCGGGCCAGCGCGAACGCCCATGCGCCCGCCAGCAGGGCCGCCACCTGCAGCTGGCGGTTGGCGATGCCGCTGTCCCCGAAGAAGTGGTCTTCGGGCTGGCCGGACACCGGCCACAGCGCCGATTCCCGGAAGAAGATGATGAGGAACATGGGGAGCAGCACCGCCGCGGCGAGGTAGAACGCCACGGCGACCGCCCGGCGCTCCCGGCGGAACAGCATGGTCGCCCACACGTTCAGTCCGACAAACGGCAGGCCCAGCACCAGGATGGGGCGCGCCAGACCGGCCACGGCCTGGAGGAGGTAGGCGTTGAAGTAGAGCAGGCTGCCGCAGACCATCAGGAACGCGCCGAGGTAGAGGGCGATCTGGGAAAAAGACAGCACCCGGCTGTGCACGATCCAGTCGTCTTCGCGCGTTTCCAGCCGGCGGTAGGCGGCCAGCAGCTCGTCCGCCTCGTGCGGGTAGATCAGCCGGATGCGGAGCCACTCCCGGATCTGGTCCAGGTGGGGCCGCAGGCGGCGTCCGAGGGCGGATTGGTAGAGCGTCGGCCGGGCCAGCACCGGCCGACCGTCCAGGAAACGGCGGAGATCGGCGGCCATCTCCTGGGCGGATGGATACCGTTCACCGGGCTCCCGCTCCATGGCCTTCAGGGCGATGGCCTGGAGCGGCTCGGGCACCGCCGGATCGACCTCCACCGGCAGCCGCGGCTCGCCGGCCCGGATCGCGGTGACCAGGGCGGCGACGTCGTCGCCCCGGTAGGGCCGGCTCCCGCACAGCAACTCGTAGAACACCACCCCCAATGCATACACGTCGGTCCGGACGTCGATGGCGCGGCCCGCTTCCAGCTGTTCCGGAGCCATGTAACCGGGCGTGCCGCGGCCCTGCCCCGGGGAGCCGGCGGCCCGGCTGAGGCCGAAATCCAGGATCTTGGGCTGCAGCCGGGCGTCCAGGAGGATGTTGGCCGGCTTGAGGTCCCGGTGCTCGATCCCCAGCTGGTGCGCCCGGTGGACCGCCTCGGCGATTTCGGCCATGATGCGGGCCCGCTGGGCGAACTCCAGGGACGGTCCGGTCACGTCGAGCTCGAAACCGTCCACGTACTCCATGACCAGCAGGGGCGGATCGTGACGGGCGCGCAGTTCGAGCAGCCGGACGATCCGCAGGTCTTCGAACAGGGCCAGCGAACGGGCTTCCCGGAGGAAGTCCGCGGCCGTGTCACGCAGCGGGCTGTCGGGCCGGAGGATCTTCACGGCGACGATCCGACCCAACGTCAGGTCCTCGGCCTTGTACACATCGCCGCCGCCGCCCCGGCCCAGGTGCTCCATCACCCGGAACCCCTCGAAGGCCGGGAGCGACTCCGTCCGCGCCGGGACCATCCCATCGTCGGAACCGCCAGCGGACAGCGTCCGGTCGGCGCGCTCGAACAACCGGATGCACTCCCGCAGATCGGACAGGAGGTCCGGCCGGTCGGCACAGAGCCGCTCCGGATCGGCCGGCACATCGCCGGCGAGTCGCGACGCAATGTAGCGGGTGAGCAGGGCTTCGACCTCGGGGCTCACGACAGCTCCTTGAGCTTGACGGTCAGGGCGGCCAGGGCCCGGGCCAGGAGCATCCGGCAGGCGTCGGGGCTCTTCTCCAGGCGCGCGCCGATCGTCTCGAAGTCCAGTTCCTCGAACTTGCGCAACAGGATGATCTCCCGGTAATGCGGGTCGATGGCCTCCATCGCCTGTTCCAGCCGGAGCGCATCTTCGTCCAGGATCAACCGGCTGACCTGGGAGCGGAGTTGCGCGGCGAGGCCAGCCGCGGCGTTTTCATCAAGTCCAGCCTCTTTGGCGGCGTCGCGGCAGCGGCGGCCGTGGAACTCGGCCTGGTCGCGGATTTCGTTCTCGGCGATGCGCACCAGCCAGCCCATCAGCGCCTGGCTGTCGCCGCCCCGGAGCTGGTCGAACCGGTCGAAAGCCTTCAGCAAGGTGGATTGAAGGATGTCCCTCGACTCCAGACGATCCCGGAGCCGCGGCCCCATCCGCAGCCGGATCAGCGCCAGGAGCCGCCCTGCCGCCTGCCGGAACAACAGGTCCAACGCGTCGGGCGAGCCGGCCCGGGCGTCCTCCAATGTTCGGGTGAGCCGATCATCCATCATGCGGTGTCCCGTGAGGGGGCGAGTTCGCCGCCAGTCTACCATGAATCGGCCAGGGGAAGAAGGCGCCCGGGCCTCCGGGGGCCCGGGCGCAAGACCGGTGAACGTGCAGGCGGGCTACTGCTCGTCCCGCCAGGTCAGCCGCAGGACAAATTCTCCACCGGCGGCTTTCACTGCCTGCTCGTCAGGCTCCATCAGGGTGGCCACACGCCCATCGTCGTCGATCCGGAAGCCCTCGGCGTGGGTGAACCGGCCACGGGTCAGGACGAGGTGGTAGGCGTCCAGGTCTTCAACGAGTGGATAGAGGATTTTGGCATCGTCGTCTCCGTCGGGTGCGAGCTCGGGATGGCATACCAGCTCGAAATGGGAGTCGGCGCCGGACCGCCAGCAGGCCGCCTGGCCGGGCACCCGGAGCCGGTCCAGGATCCGCTGCGACAGGTCCGCCACGGAGTCGTAGCGGGCCTGGCTCCAAACGGCGAACGGCCGCTCGTCCCGAAGCGTCCGGCTGTCCACCCACCGGGGTCCGAGCGCAGCCAAAGCGCGGATGATGTCGTGGTCGCCGGCCTTGACCTGGCCGAGGTACTCCATCTCTTCTCCGTCCCGGTCCGCAGGTGCTTGGGCATCGGAGCGGACGCCGGATTCCATGACCGTCCACGTCACGGTGCCATCCGGATCGAGGTAGAGGACGTGACGGGTTTCCCGGACCAGGCAGGCGGCGCTCAAGGGCAGCAGAAGGGCGAGGACGAACATGCGTTTCATGGGAGCCTCCTTGTCTCGAAGTCCCCTCGTGGGGGGCTTTCACTTCCAAGGACGGTGTCCCGGCGGAGACCGAACGCGGCAGGTCCGTTTTCCCGCTACTTTGATCCTAATGTTTCCAGGCAGCCAGGGCGACGGGAACCTCTCGCCGGATGGGGCGGAATGAGTTACAATCGAACCAACTTCACGCATCGAACAGGAGGCTGGCCATGCAGAACGTAAGGAAGAAGATCTTTCTGTGCCTTGGCATCCTCGGGCTCTGGATCGCGACGCTGCCGGCGACCGAGGTGCGGTTGACACCGAAACAGCAACTGGGCAAGGTGATCTTCTTCGATGCCAACCTGTCCACTCCGCCGGGGCAGGCGTGCGCCGAATGTCATTCGCCGAACCAGGGATTCTCGAATCCGGACATCAACCTGCCGGTTTCTCGCGGCGTGCATCGCGACCGGTTCGGCGGCCGCAACGACCTGTCGGCGGCCTATGCCGGATTCAGCCCGCCCCTGCATGTTGACGAGAAGGAGGGGAAGTACATCGGGGGCAATTTCTGGGACGGCCGCGCCGACAACCTGGTGGAACAGGCCAAGGGCCCGTTCCTGAATCGGCTGGAGATGGCCAATCCGGATGCCGCGGCGGTCGTGGCGAAGATCCGACGGGCGGCCTATGCCCCGCTGTTTCTGGATGTGTTCGGCGCCGACGCGTTGATGGAAGTGGACCGCGCCTACCACCTGGCCGCGGAAGCCATCGCCGCCTATGAGATGTCCCCGGAGGTCAACGCGTTCAGCTCCAAGTATGACCTCTACCTCAAGAAGCTGGTGGCGCTCTCCCCGGCGGAGCAGCGCGGGCTGGCGCTCTTCGAGGATCCGAAGAAGGGCAACTGCGCCGCCTGCCACCCCAGCCAGCCGGGCGCCGATGGGACGCCACCCCTGTTCACGGATTTCACCTACGACAACCTGGGCGTGCCGAAAAACCCCGAAAATCCGTTCTACTACCTGCCGCGGGAATTGAACCCGGACGGGCCGCGCTGGGTGGATCTCGGCCTCGGGGCGGTGGTGAAGAAGGCGTCGGAAAACGGCAAGTTTCGGGTGCCCACCTTGCGCAACATCGCGCACACACCGCCTTACATGCACAACGGCGTGTTCAAGAACCTGTGGCAGGTGGTGATGTTCTACAGCACCCGCGACGTGGGGCCGTGGCCGGCGCCGGAAGTGGCGGAGACGGTGAACCGCGAAGAGTTGGGTGACTTGAAACTCACCGCCGCGGAAATCGACGACATCGTTGCCTTCATGCTCACCCTGAGCGATGGCTATCGCCCGCAGGCGGCCGCCGCACATTGAGATCGGCTGCAGCGGCGGCGATCAACGGCGGCGGCGGCGCCAGAGCCACTCGAACAGGCCGGGCGGGTCGGAGCGCCTCTCCAGCAGCGGGATCATCCGGAGCACGGCGTCCGCCGCCAGGACGACGAAGAGCAGCCACTCGAGGCTGATCCCCACAAGGGTGGGGACGGCGCGGCCCCGCCCGGCCAGGCTGAGCACACCCCGGATGAACAGCACCACGAGCAGGCCGGCCTGGAGCAGCAGCGAATAGCGGACGGCAACGCGGGCGTCCAGGCCGAACCGGTCTTCGAGTCGCGTCTGGAGCGGGGATGGCAGCCAGCCGACAATCGGCGCGGCCAGCCATACCAGAAAGGAATAGACAATGCTATGCCGGCCCCGGCGGATCCACTCGTCCCGCTCGCGGACGAATTCGGCGGTATAGCGGCACTGGTGGCCGGGGATGTCGGGATCGTCATCCCGCCAAGGCCGCAGGTGATAGACGAAGCGGCCTCGACCGTCGCGGGCCGCCTCGGCGACAAAGAAGCGGGAATCTCCCACGAGGACAGACGTTTTCCGATGGTCCTTCTTCCTCCAGTCGGGCATCGGATGGCGGGCAACCACCTGCAACCCCTCCGGCTCGGCATACAAACGGTCGTCGCCGAACACCGACACCGGAGCGGCTGTTTCCGATCCAGAAGAAGCTTGGGCCGAACCGCCCGCGCCGGTTCGCAGCGAAGCGACTGGGGCCGGGATCGGTTCCGGGGTTTGGGCGTGGAAGTCGGCGACAGAGTATTCCGGCGCAGCCGGGGTCGGTCTCCCGTCGTCGGAGCGATGCGCGCCGCCTAGTCGATCCGGCCAGATCCATTCGTAGAGACCGTAGGGGCGCGGCTCGCCCTGCCACCAATGCAGCGTCCGCACCAGCAGATCGGGCAGGAGCGCCAGCCCGACGGTGGCCAGGACCAGCACCCAATCGGGCACCGCCGCCGCTGAACCTTCGAACTGGTCCCGGCCCAGCCAGAAGCCGCCGTTAAGCACGAACGCCCATTCCAACAGGACCGAGTACTGCGTGCTCGCCCGCGCGTCCATCCGGAACCGCTCCTCGACGACGGCCTTGGCCCGGCGGGGGGCGAATCCGATGAGTGGTGAAAACAGCATAACGAGCAGACTGGAGCAGCCGGCGGGCGACTGAGCGGCGGCGTCCCGCGCCTGCACGTAATCGGAGCCGTAATGGATCACGCGCAGCGGGATCTCGGCTCCCGCAGCCGGCCAGGCTTCGAGTTGGTACCGCCACCGGCCGCCGCCCAGAGGGGCCGCGGACCGGACAAAGTAACTGGTGCCGCGGAACACGACCATCGTCTTGCGGAAGCCGGGTTCCCGCCAGTCGGGCATGCCCATCGAGGCGTACACAACCAGGTACCCCGGCCGGTGGGCAACCCGATCGGTGCAGATTCGTTCGTGCTGCAAATCGTCAGGAGGGGCCTGGCGCATCATGTCTGGTTGGTGGCGGTGGATTCTGATCCGGCCCGATTTTAACACAGACGGATGCATTCGGTGGAGGAGGACGGGGCGTCCGCTCCGGCCGGGTCGGATTGGCCGCCGGTCAAATGGCGTCGCCCAGGATCGCGGCCGGATCGTATGGCCGCCGAATCACCATCAAGGTCATATCGTCCTGGGCCGGTCGGCCGCCGAGGTGCCGGCGGACCGCCTCGAGGACGGCTTCGAGGATGCGGGCGGCCGGCTGGTCCTGATGACGGCGGACCGTGTCGATCAGGCGGTCACGGCCAAACTCCTGTCCGTCGGGACTGAACGCCTCGCTGACCCCGTCGGAGTAGATGACCAGCAGGGCGCCCGGCGGTAGTGGGACCATGCCGGTTTCATAGCAGGCCTCTTTCAGGAACCCCAACACCAAGCCACCGGTTTCCAGGGCGGCGGGTGCAGCCTCGGGAACGAACAGATAGGGATTCATGTGTCCGGCGTTGCAGTAAAGCAACCGGTGGTTGGTCGGATCCAGGACTCCGAAGAAGAGAGTCACGAATTGACCGGATTCGATGGTTTCGCACATCATCCAGTTGGCCCGGGTGATCGATTCGCTGGGCCGGCCGGACAAGCGAGCCTGGCTCCGGATGACGGCATGGAGGTTGGCCATAATCAGGGCGGCCGGCAGACCCTTGCCGGCGACGTCTCCCACGCAGAGGGCCCAGCCGCCCTCGTCCAGGGGGAACGCGTCCAGGTAATCTCCCCCGACGGACCGGTTGGAGTGGTTGGCTTGAGCAATGTCGTAGCCGGGGATATTGGGTGAAACGCGGGTCAGGAACATCTGCTGGATCTCCACGGCCAGCTGCATCTCCTGCTCCATTCCCCGCAACTGGAATTTGAGCCGCAAGCGATGGAGTTCGTAGTGGCGGATTCCGAACAGGAGGATTATGGCCGCCGAGATGTAGAGTGTGTACGCCCACCAGGTTTGCCAAGACGGCGGCGCGATGACCAGCCGGATGGTCTTGCCGGTCGCGTTCCACACACCGTCGTGATTGGCCCCCCGGACGATCAGGCGATAGGTGCCCGGATCCAGATTGGTGAAGGTGATGCGGCGGTGGGCACCCACCGCGATCCAGCGCGAATCGAAGTTTTCCAACTTGTAAGCGAACTGGTTCTTGTGATGGGCCGAAAAACTCAAGGCGGCAATCTCGAACGAGACGACCCGGTCCGTATGCACCAGCTGCAGCTCATCCAGCCGATTCACGGGTCGTGGCAGGCGGGCGCCGGCGCCGCCGTGGTTCATGTCCTGATTGTTGAGCTGAAGTCCGGTGAAAACGATGGGCGGGATGAAGGGATCCGTCCGGATGTCGCGGGGGTGGAAGGCGTTCACTCCGTTGAGTCCGCCGAAGAAAAGTTCGCCCGAGGGGCTGCGGAAATAGGCGCCGGCATTGAACTCGTCGCCCTGCAATCCGTCGCCGGCGTCGAAGTTCTGGAAGGACAGCGTGCGGGGATTGAAGCGGCTCAGGCCCTTGTTCGTGCTGAGCCACAGCCGGCCGTCGTGGTCGGGAAGGATACCGTAAATATAATTGCTGGGCAGCCCGTCCTGTTCCAGCAGGTGCAAGAATCGTCCCGTGGAACGGTCCAGGCAGTTCAGACCGCCGCCGCCCGTGCCGATCCAGAGCAGGCGTCCGCCCTCCCGCGGATCCGGCTCGATGGCCATGACGTGATCGGAACTGAGGCTGTCCGGACGGGTGGGATCATACTGCCATCGCTGGAATGTCCCGCCATCCGGATAGAAGCACAACAGTCCGGCCGAGGTACCGAGCCAGAATCGGCCGGTCTCGTCCTCCCATAGCGGCGGGAAGCGGGGCTGTTCGAAACGGTCGGGCGGTCGCGGATCGTACCAGGCGTGGCGGACCCGTCCGCTTGTTTCATCCAGCCGTCCTAGGCTCCGGCCCGTCACGATCCACAGCGAACCGGCCCGGTCTTCCAGCAGCTTCAGGACGCGGTTGTCCGCGGCGCCGCCGGGTGTCTCCAGGCCGGTGGGATGATAGGTGAAAAGCCGAGTCTCCGGGTGGTAGCCGTACAGACCTTGGCCGGTGCCGAACCAAATCCGACCCCGCCGGTCCTCCAGGATTGAAAACACGATCCCGGTATGAGCCACGCCGCCACCGGCGAGGGGAAACCGCCGACAGTCGCCGCGGGTCCGGTCCAGACGGTACACCGCGTCGGCGCCGATCCAGATCGCCCGCTCCTGCCGGGACGACTCACAGATCGACCGCACGCTCAGCTGGCACAACGGCCGCCGATCGTCCGGTGCGGTGATGGTCGCATCCAAGGTGCGGAAGCGGAGAGTGGCGGGATCCATGATGCTGAGCCCCCCGCCGTTGCAGCCGAGCCAGATTACCCCGCCCCGATCGCGAAGGATGGTCTGAATGGAATGACCGCCGAGGCTTGCGGGATCGACGGGGTCGTGCCGGTGAAAGGAAAACACACCCGTGGCGACATCGTAAACCGCTGCTCCGCCCACTGCCCCCAGCCAGATCATTCCCGCCGGTGATCGCGGATCCGGCGGACAGGCAGCCAACGCGCGAATCGTGCCCATGCTCGACGACCATCTGGTGGACGGGTAGGGGATGTGGATGAACCGGTCGCCCCGCCGCGGCCGGTGAAACAACCCCGAGCCGGTGCCGATCCACAGGGTGCCGTTGGCGTCAAGATGCAGGGCGCTCACCACGGGGAGATTCGGCAAGGAGGGGGACAAGCCGTGATGGCTGAAGGCCGGCTGGGTGCCGGGAGCCGAACCGTCGTTGCGGCGCTTCCATTGCCGGGTGTCGGTGCAATCCAATCCTGCGTCTGTGCCGATCCACAGGCGTCCGGTCTCGGAATCGGCGACGAGGCAGCGGATGGTGTCGCTGGACAGTCCGTCCGTCCGGCTGGCGATGTAGCGGACCCGGGTGATGGACGGGTTCGCCGGAACCAGAGACGCTGCCTCGCGGGCCGAACGAACGACCGGCGGTGGACCGTTGCCGGGCCGGAATTCAAGCCGGATCAGCCCCTGGCCAGCCGTGCCCAGCCAGAGCACGCCGTCGCTGCTCGAGGCGATGGCGGTGACGTCGGCGGGCGGTTCGCGTGGGGCCCCGGGTGTCTCCAGGGGGAACCGGAGGAAGCAGTCCCGGTCTGGATTGTACAGGTTGAGTGCCGCGGAGGTGGTGCCGACCCACAGCCGACCTTGGGAATCAACGGCCAGCGAACGGATGTGACTGTCCGACAACGAGGTCTCATCAAAAGGGTGATACCGAAAGGTCTTGAATGTTGTTCCGTCGAACCGGTTGAGACCGTCCTTGGTCCCGAACCACAGGAAACCCTCGGCGTCTTGAACAGCGGAGGAGACAAACATCTGGGACAGACCATCCCGCACGGTCAGGTTCCGGAACGGGGTCCGCTGTTGGCCGCAGACCGGTTCGGTCAGACTGCCGGCCAGCAGCAGAACGAACCATGTGCCCATGGCAATCCCTGTGCGCAGGCGGCGGATATCAGCGGTGCGGGTTGCTTTCATATCAAAGGCATAGGGTGCGTTCTGCCATCGTGTGTGCCATCTCAAATCAACTGTGGATGTGTCTGACTCGATCAGATATCCGCTTCAGATGCCCGGAAGGCGGCGGGTGATTCAATCCGTTCGACATGCCGCCGGGGCCGGGGCGAGAAAATGGATTGCAGCCGCCGGGCAGTCCGAATACACTGGGGGCAACGGCGACTCACCCCGCGACGCGCCCACCGGGAGGGAACCATTTGCTTTTCTGGCCGGGTTGGCGTGCTGGCGGATGGTGGGATGGGATTCCGACCCGGGTTTGGAGGTCTGTCGCATGCTCTTCAATCAGGTTGACGATTTTCAGGCGGCGCTGCACGGCGTGCTCCAGTACGACCAGCGGGGTGTCCGCAAGGTGCTTGACGAGCCCGCGCTGCGCGAGCGACTGATCGAGCCGCTGGTTTTCAACGCGGTGTTTCATCCGGATGTCGAGATCAAGGGGCACTGCCGGTTTGCCATCCGCACCGCGGCCGACCGCCTGGGGATTTATCCGGCGTCGCTGTTTGACCTGTACGCTCTTAAAGGCAAGGGGAAGCATCTTCAGTTCACTGTGCCGGCCGTCAACATCCGCGGGATGGCGTTCGACGCCGCCCGGGCCGTCTTCCAGACCATGCGCCGACACGAAGCCGGCGCGGTGGCCTTCGAAATCGCCCGTTCCGAGATCAACTACACCCTGCAGTGGCCGGCGGAGTATTCGACGGTCATCCAGGCGGCGGCCATCCGGGAGGGGTATCGCGGACCGCTGTTTCTGCTGGGCGATCATTTTCAGGTGAAAGCGAAAATTTTCCGGGAGGATCCGGAGATCGAGATCGCGGCCATCAAACTGCTGATCCGCGACGCCATCGCCTCCGGCTTCTTCAACATCGACATCGACACCTCGACGCTGGTGGACCTGCGCCTGCCCACCCTGGCCGAGCAGCAGAACCTGAATGCGGATCTGACGGCGACCTTCACGGCTTACATCCGGGAGCTGGAGCCGCTCAACACCACCATCAGCGTCGGCGGTGAGATCGGCGAAGTCGGCGGCCGGAACAGCACGTGCGAGGAACTCGACGCCTTCGTGGCCGGTTACCGCGACGCCCTGGCCAAGATTGATCGGAGCCTGAAAGGCCTGAGCAAAATCAGCGTTCAGACCGGCACCACCCACGGTGGCGTGCCGAGGCCGGACGGCCAGGTGGCTCGGGTCTCGCTCGATTTTGGCGCGCTGGAGGGGCTCAGCCGCCGGGCTCGCGAGGCGTACGGCATGGCCGGCGCCGTGCAGCACGGCGCATCGACGCTGCCCATGGAGCTGTTCCATCGCTTTCCTGAGAGCGGCACCGCGGAGATCCATCTGGCCACCGGATTCCAGAACCTGATCTTCGACCATCCCCTGCTGCCGCAGGAGCTGCGGGCGGAGATCTACGATCATCTACGGACAAAGCTGGCCGCCCAGCGCAAGGAAGGCCAGACGGACGAGCAGTTCATCTACAAGGTTCGGAAGCAGGCGTTCGGGCCGTTCAAGCAGCAGTTCTGGACCCTGCCCCAGGAGATCCGGACAGCCATCCGCGACGATCTGCAGAGCCGGTTTGCCATGATCTTCGAGAAGCTGGGCATCTTTCACACCCGGCAGGTTGTGGAGGAATGCACGGTCCCGGCCGACTACCAGCCCACGCTGGACCGGGAATGGGATATGCTGAAATGAAGTGACAAGCACCCGCCAGCGGCGCCAGCCCGTCCGTCACTTGAACACGTCGTGCACATCGGGCAAGGCCAGCCAGGCCGTGATCGCCTGGTGCATGGTGACGGCATCCACAATCGGGGACTGCTGAATTTTCACCAGATAACGGTTCTTGAACAGCATGCGGACGCGGGTTTGCTCTTCCGCAAAATCCTGCACCAGGTAGCCGGAGCCAAAAGGCAGTGCGAGAATGGTGATCCGATCGGCCGGGGCATTGGAGCGGTCGAATTCGAACTCATTGTAATGCATGGGGGAATGCAGGGTGTCGATGACCTCGATGTCGGCCTCACGGCTGTTGTCAGTGGACACGTAATCCGCCCGGGCGTAGCTGATCTGAAGCTGGGCGATCTGCCGGCGTCCGAACTCCTTCTCGGCCAGGAGATGAAGCTCCTGCCAGCGGACAGGCACCAGGCGGGCCAATACCAGCGGATCCGCCAGCCGCTCCGTGTCGGCAGGCGAGGCGGCTCCGATTACCAGCAGCGCCAGCATCATCCAGACGGCCAGCCGGTACCGGTTGGCCGCGGCGGAACTGCGGTCTGGCGAAGGCGCTATCGAGGACACGCGATGTGTCGGCGCGGTGCACATGGGGATCACCGAATCCGAATGTACGCTCCGGCGGGAGTTGTGTCAATCCCGGACGATACCCAGTTCACGCAGGCGTTTCTGCCACCGCCGGACCATGGCGTCGATGCCGTTCGGAAAGCTCTCAGGCCACGGCGGCAACCCGGGATCCGACACGAACAGGCGTCCATCTGTCTGGATCTGTGCCAGCACCGTCCCGCGAATGCCGAGTTGGGCGAGCTCGATGCCCTTGAACGTTGGCGTGGCGGCCTGCATTTCATCCCAGAGGGCAGCCGGGTCGGCGGGGCCGAAGTCGGCGCCCCACAGACGGGCGAGGTCTTGCAGGATCTGGATGCCGGACTTGCCGGACAGCGGAGCCATGGCGGCGCTGATCTTCTGAATCCGCCGTTCGGCATTGATCACCGTGCCCGAAGTCTCGGCAAACGAGGCGGCGGGCAAGACCACATCGGCCAACTCCGCCGTGGGCGTCAGGAACAGATCCTGGACCATGAGAAAATCCAGTTTCCGGAACAGCGCCGGTGCCTGGGTCGATGCGGCGCCGCCGACGGGGTCGGCGCCGAACACCACAGCGGCCCGGATGCCGCCGGATTTCAGAGCAGCAGACAGTTGCCGGTGGTCCAGGCCGGGCTCAGCGGGGAGCCCGCGCTGCCACACCTGCTGAATCCGCTCACGCGCCGGCAGGCTGTCGGCGGGCTGCCAGCCGGGCAGGAAGGCGGGGTGACAACCCATTTCCAGCACACCCCGGCTGTTGCTGCGGCTCATCATGGGCAACAGGGCGAGCCGGTGGCCGTGGCTGTTGAGCAGAACTGCAAGGTTGTGGATGTGCGCGTTCGCTTCGGCGCCGATCTCCTCCGGATCGAACACGACCACCGGTCGTTTGGCCAGCAGGAGGTCGAGGATCGCCCGGATGTCCGCCCCGGCCAGGCCGGCCTGAAGCAAGTCGCTCTCGGCGGGTGGCGCGGCCAGTTCCTTGCCCAGTGCTGCCAGTGCCGGTTGGCCGCCTGGGACTCCCAGCCGGCTGAACGCCTCGGTCAGAAGCGCCCGGGCGCAGACGGCCGCTCGGTCGGCAGGCAGGGGGATCCAGCGCTGAGCCCGACCGGCCAGAAACGTCCGGTCGGGGTGTAGGTAAAACACCCGATTGCGACCACTTTGGGCGATCCGCTGGAGTTTGAAATCCAGAATCGGGTACTTCTGCAGCGTGTTGACACCGAGCACAACGATCGCGTCGGCCCGTGTCAGCTGTTCGAAATCGGTCGTCGGCTGGCTGGCGGCCAGCTCGGCGGCCCCGGCGTGCGGGGTGACGCCGGCCTCGTAGATGTTGGCGGTCTGCCAGACGCTCCGGGACACCTTCTGGATGAGATACGCCTCCTCGTTGGTCAATCGGACGCCGGCCATGACCGAGAGGGCGCGGGGACCGTGGGCGGACAGCACGGCGGCGAGCCGGTCGCGGATGACCGCATAGGCTTCATCCCAAGTCGCCTCGACCAGGCGGTGGTCGCGCCTGACCAGCGGCCGGACCAGCCGATCGGGCGAGTTGATGGCGCGGAATCCGAACCGGCCGCTGCGGCACAGGTTGCCACCATCGTTGACCGGCGCGGCCGAGTTCGAGAGCACTCGGACCACGCGGCCCGCGACGGCTTCCAGGAGAATGCCGCAGCCGACGCTGCAAAAATTGCAGACCGATTCCACCTGCGGCAGCTTGAATGGTCCCGGTTTGGGCGCATCGGGCTGGACGGTGATCGCTCCGGTGGGGCACGTGTCGGCGCACTGCCCGCACGAGATGCAACTGGTCTCCAGCAGCGGCTTTTCCAGGGCGGGCTGGATCTTGGCGTCGAAGCCGCGTTTGATGAAACCGAGCGCCGCGGCGCCCACCACCTCGTCGCAGATCCGGACGCAGCGCCCGCACAGGATGCATTTGTTCAGATCGAGACGCAGGAACGGATGGCGCTCGTCGGGCATCTGGTGCTGGAATTCGCCGGAAAACGCCCGCTGGGTCACCTGCCAGTCGGTGCAGTGACGCTGCAGATCGCATTCAAAGAACGCGTTGCACCCGCATTCCAGGCAGCGCTGCGCTTCTTCGGCCGCCTGGTCGGGTGTGTACCCCAACTCCACTTCGAGGAAGCCTTTGATCCGCTCCTCGACCGGCATCGAGGGAATGACCTGGCGCGGGGTTCTGGACTTGACATACAGGTCCTCGGCGACGAGTTCCAACTTGAGGTTTTCCTTCTTACTGAGGAACGGCTTCCGGAGGCGAGGGATCACATGGCCCGTCAGAAAATGATGGATGGCTCCGGCGGCCTTCTTGCCCGCGGCGATGGCCTCGATGGCCGTCGCGGGTCCGGTGATCATGTCGCCGCCGGCGAAGATGCCCGGGACGCTGGTGGTCATGGCCTCGGGATCGACCTCCAGCGTGCCCCAGCGGGTGGTCTTGATCTCCTTGAGCAGGCGGGAGGATTCGATGTAGTCGGTTTCGGCCTGCTGTCCGATGGCCTCAAGGATCCAGTCGGTTTCGATGTCGAACTCGGATCCTTCGATGGGAACGGGGCGCCGGCGACCGCTGGCGTCGGGCTCGCCCAGTTGCATGCGGATGCAGGTCATCCGGGTGATGCGGCCCTGGCCGTCCTGATGGATGTGCGTCGGGTTGGCCAGGAGCTCCAGGCGGACGCCCTCGTGCTCCATTTCCTCGATTTCCAGGTGATGGGCGGGCATCTCCGAGCGGCTGCGGCGATAGACCAGCGTGACGGAGTCCGCGCCGAGGCGGAGCGACGTCCGGGCGGCGTCCACGGCGGTGTTGCCGCCGCCCACCACCACCACCCGGCCGGAGATGGAGTCGATCTCGCCGTTGTTGGCTTTTTCCAGGAAGCCGATCCCGGACAACACCCCCTGTGCATCTTCGCCCGGGATGTTCATCAGGGTGGATCGCCAGGCGCCCACCCCCAGGAAGACAGCTTCGTACCCCTGGTCAAACAGCGTTTCCAGCTGGAAGTCGCGTCCCAGCCGCTTGCCGGCCTCCAGCTCGACGCCCAACTGGAGGATCGATTCAATCTCGTAATCCAGAACATCCTCGGGGAGGCGGTATTCCGGTATGCCGTAGCGGAGCCAGCCGCCGGCCTTGGGCTGCGACTCGAACACCACCACCCGATGTCCTTCGAGCGCCAGGTAGTAGGCGGCCGTCATGCCGGCGGGTCCGCCGCCCACGACGGCGATGCGCCGCCCCGTCGGCTTTTGGCGCGGCGGGGTGAAGGGGTGGTGACCCGCGCGGTCCAGGTCGGCGGCGTACCGCTTGAGGTAATCCACCCCCACCGGCTCGTCGGTGATGTTGCGGCGGCATTTGCCTTCGCAGGGCCGGGTGCAGATGCGTCCGCAGACGGACGGAAAGGGATTGGTCTCCTTGATCAGGGCGACCGCTTCGGAATATCGGCCCAAAGCCACCAGGGCGATGTAGCCCTGGATGTCGACGCTGGCCGGGCAGGTCAACTGGCAGGGGCCCAGGCAGTCGGCGAAGTGGTTCGACACAATGAGCTCGAGGGCCGCTTTGCGCGCCTGGCGCAGCTCGGGGGTGTCGGTTTTGACCACCATCTGGTCCGTGACCTTGGTGGCGCAACTGGGCACATACCCCCGGGCGCCGGCCACCTCCACCACACAGACGAAACAGGACGAGAAAGGCGCCAGTCGCGGGTCGTGGCACAGCGTGGGGATGGCGATGCCCAGCGACTGGGCGACTTCCAGAATGGTCAGCGCGCTGTCGGCCAGCACTTCCCTGCCGTCGATGGTCACTTTAACCTGGGCCATGAAACACTCCTTCGAATGTGGATCCGGAGCGCCGGCGGCGCTCAATCCGCCAGCACGGCGGCGAAATTGCAGCGGCGGAGGCACTCGCCGCAGCGGATGCAGGCAGCCTGGTCAATCACGTGCACCTGCTTTCGTTCGCCGCTGATGCAATGAACCGGGCAGTTCTTCGCGCACACGGTGCAGCCGGTGCATTTGTCGGCGCTGATGCGGTAGGTCAGGAGTTTTTTGCAGCGGTGCGCCGGGCATTTCTTGTCGTTGATGTGGGCTTCGTACTCATGACGAAAGTACTTCAGCGTGGTCAGGACGGGGTTCGGGGCGGTCTGTCCGAGGCCGCACAGCGAGCCCTTTTTGATTTTCTCCGACAGCTCTTCCAGCATCGGGATGTCTTCCGGGCGGCCGCTGCCCTCGGTGATCCGGGTCAGGATCTCCAGCATCCGCTTGGTGCCCAGGCGGCAGAAGGTGCACTTGCCGCACGATTCCTTTTGGGTGAAATTGAGGAAGAACCGGGCCACATCCACCATGCAGGTGGTCTCGTCCATGACCACCATGCCGCCGGAGCCCATGATGGCGCCGGTCTGGGTGACCGACTCGTAATCCACCGGCGTGTCGATCAGAGCGGCCGGAATGCAGCCGCCGGACGGCCCGCCCATCTGGACGGCCTTGAACGCCTTGCCGCCCTGGATGCCGCCACCCACTTCATAGATGATCTCGCGGAGCGTGATGCCCATGGGCACTTCGATCAGTCCGCCCCGGACGATCTTGCCGGCCAGGGCGAACACCTTGGTCCCGCGGCTCTTGCCCACACCCATTTCAGCGAACTTGTCGGCGCCGTTCAGGATGATCCACGGCACGTTGCCGAAGGTTTCCACGTTGTTGATGGACGTGGGGTGGGCCCACAATCCGGCGGTGGTGGGAAACGGCGGGCGCAGGCGGGGCATGCCCCGCTGCCCCTCGATGGAGGCGATCAAGGCGGTCTCCTCGCCGCAGACAAAGGCGCCGGCGCCTTCCTTGACTTTAATTTCGAAGGAAAACGCGCTGTCCAGGATCCGTTCGCCAAGGAATCCGTTCCGGCGGGCCACCTCGATGGCCAGCTTGAGGCGTTTGACCGCCAGCGGGTACTCGGCCCGGCAGTAGATGTAACCGAAGCGGGCGCCGATGGCATACCCGGCGATCAGCATCCCCTCCAGGATGTTGTGGGGATCGCCCTCAAGGACGCTGCGATCCATGAAGGCGCCCGGATCTCCTTCGTCCCCGTTGCAGACCACATACTTGATCTCGTCCCGGCTCTGGCGGGCGAATTTCCATTTGATCCCGGTGGGGAATCCGGCGCCCCCGCGACCGCGCAGGCCGGACTGGGTGATCGTCTCGATCACCTGTTCGGGGGTCATTTCCTGGAGCACTTTGGCCAGGGCGGCGTACCCGCCCCGGGCCTGGTATTCGGCCAGCGATTCGGGGTTGTTCACACCGCAGTGGCGGAGCACGATCCGCTTCTGTTTGGCGAAGAACGCATCCTCGCTGCCGGGCAGCTCGTCGCTCCTGGCCAGCCATTCCGGGATCACCCGTCCGGCCAGCAAGTGTTCGTCGAGGATGCGGGGCAGGCGGTCCGGGGTCACGTCGCCGTAGATGAATGACCCGCGTTTGGGGTCCCGGATCTCGACCAGGACTTCGCGGAAACACATCCCGATGCAGCCGGTCTCATCGATGTCCACGTCCAGTTTGCGTTTGGACACTTCCTTGACCAGCGCTTCGTGCACTTTCTTGCCGCCGGCGGCGATACCGCAGCTACCCAGGCCCACGACGATTTTGGGCCGGGTGAGAACATTCGGCTGTAGCGGGTGAGACAACGCGCACCTCCAAAATTCGCCGGTTGGGATCAGGATTCCGTCCGGTATTCCTTGACGATCTTGCGCACGGCCTTTTCATCAAGCCGTCCGAAGGTCTCTTCGTCGATCATCATCACGGGCGCCAGCGAGCAGCAGCCGAGGCAGGCGACCGTCTCCATGGTGAACAAGCCGTCGCCGGTGGTGTCGCCGGGTGCGACATCCAGCGTTTGAGCCATGGCGTCGGTGATCCGCTCGGCCCCGGCGACGTGGCAGGCCGTGCCGCAGCACACCCGGACGATATGCTTGCCCACGGGCCGGAGGCGGAACTGAGCATAAAAAGTTGCCACGCCGTAGATTTGGGCAAGGGGTACGCCGGTGGATGCGGCGATCGCCTCCAGCGCGGCGGCCGGCAGATAACCGTAAGCGTCCTGTGTCTCCTGCAGGACGGGGATCAGGATGCCCTTCTCGCCCTTGAACTTGAGGAGAATCGCCTGCACGGGCTTCGCGTCGAACTCCACCGGGCGGGTTGATTGCGGGGTGTCCGTTGCCATAGCGGCTCCAGATAAAACAGGGTTTTAAAACTGAACAACTATAGCAACGAACCGATTAACTTTCAACCAGAAGGTGGGCTCTGGGTGCCCGGCGGCCCGAGATCCGGCACCCGGCGGATGACCGGGTGGTCGGCTCGACGCCGAATGACTAGGGTTGATCCGCGGCGGAACTTCTCGTACAATTTTGAAGAAATCGATCCGCTCTGATGAGTGTCTCCGGCGCGGCCGATCACTCGGTCGATGACGACAACGTCTGAACGTGAGCGGCTGTCTGAACCGAGGTTGAAGTTCCTGCACGACCGACAGCGATCTGGAGTCGGTGGAGGTTTGCGATGGCGCCAGACGACAACTCGACGCACGAGCCGCATCCGGCGGTGTTCAAGACGGGCTCTTATCTCAAGTGCCACTGTCCCCATTGTGGTCAGTCGTTGATCAGCGAGGATTGGATCCAGTTGGATGTGGTCAACCAGGCCAGGGAGCGCGGTGTGTTGAGGCTCAGCCCCTATCTCAATTTTTTCGACTCCTCCAGCACCATCCAGTTGACGGAATGGCAGGAAGTCCAGGACCTGAGCTGCCCTCACTGTCGCCACACGCTGAAGGAACCGGACGCCCAGTGCGCCAGTTGCCGCTCCCACGTGGCCCGGCTGCAGGTCAGGGCGGGCACGGACGCGTTCGACTTCCTGTTCTGCCTGCGCAAGAATTGCCGCTGGCACGGCCTGAGCGACGAGGCCAAGGGGAGGATCATCCTGGAGGCGTCCGGATTCGAGGAACCGAAGGATCACAAGGAATTCATCAAGGCCGGCACCAAGCTGCAGTTGTTCTGCCCCCTCTGCAAGTCCGGGCTGGTGCAGGGCGACGATCTGGTGGTCCACGTGCACGACCGCCAGGGGCGGCTCAACGTCATAAAGCTGAGCCCGTACCTGAACGTGTTCACCAGCGAATGCTCCCTCTTCCTCCCGGCCGGTGAGGAGGTGACCGACATGATCTGCCCGCAGTGCAACCGGAGCCTTTGGCTCGACAACAAGCACTGCGAGGCTTGCGGCGCCCGGGCCGCCAAGTTTCTGGTCAAGGCGTTCGTGCTCGATGTGGATTTCTATGTCTGCATGCGCTTGAAGTGCCACTGGCACGGCCTGGGTCCCAAGGACCGCCAGCGCATCATCCTCGACGAAAGCCTGGAGTGGTAGGGGAACTGCCGGGTGAGAATCCTTCGGATCGTGTGATTCCGGATCGAACCGGTGTTGCGCCGTGACCGGCTTTGATGGGCCGGGGTGGTTGCCTGCGTCCGTGCCGGCGGGAGTGGGCCCATAGAGACAGCACGGGCCGGCGGTGCGACCGCCGGCCCGGTTCAGGCATTACTGCCGCTGCATCATTTTCTGGAAATCCAGCGCTTCCTGCTTGAAGCCGGCCGGCGGATTGAACTTGTCGGCCGGGATCGACGCGTTCGCGTCGAAATTGACCAGCTTGGTGACGGAACGGGTCTTGGTCCCCATGACCTCGCCGGTCATCTCCTGCTCCACCGCGTAGAGGTTGCCCAGGGAACGCATTTTTTCCATCATCTGCTTGATGGCCGGGCTGTAGGCGACCATCTCGGCGGACATGGCATAGTACTTGTCGAAGGGCATGCGGATATCGCCGGTGCACCACATCCGGATGGTGAAATTCATGAATCCCTTCAGGGTCATCACGACCTCTTCGCAGTTGTAGGCACCCACCTTCTGGGTTTTACCGGTCTTCTGAATGTCGGTGGTGAACTGGAAGGCGGCCATCATCTGCTGCATTTCCGGGGGGAACTTGAGCGGCAGGTCGGAAACCTGGTAGGACTTGCCCTGGGTGTTGATGAAGTAGATCTTCTTCTGGTCGAGTCGGACGATCACCGACATACCGTCGGAATTTTCGGAAGCCATCCGGTCGTCAGCCAGAAAGATCTTCTGGACGGTTTCACGCGCCGGCTGGGTTTTGCCCATCACCGTGACGGGATCGGATTTGACCACCTGCTCCAGGTACACGCCGGCCATGGCGAACGGCACCAGCACCAGCACGCCCAGAAGCGTCAGCAAACGGACCGTTGTTTTCATTGTTCCTCCAATGGAATCGAATGTTCGTTGATCACAGGTTGGCCTTGTCATGCGGTCACTCAATTTATCAAATTCGAGCCGCTATTTCCAGCCAAAACCGGGGTCGCCGGCGGTTCATTCCACCCGGGACCAGGCGAACAGGTCGGGCCGGAAATATGTTTGGCGGACGCGGCGCAGATCGTCCAGGCTCACCGCCCCGAGCCGGTCGAGGCGTTGCCGGTAGTAATCGGGCGGCCGGCCCTGGAGCATTCCCAGCGCCATAAAATAAGAGCGGTTGAGGGCGGGAAAGTTTCGCATCAGGATCTGGCCCTTGAGCCGGTTGACCTTCTTTTCCAGTTGGCGGGGCGTGATCTCGGCCCGGGCGAACCGATCCATCTGCTCGCGGATTCCGGCGGTGGCGCCGTCCAGGTTCGCCTGCCGGGTGCCCATGGACACCGTCACCGTGGCCAGCCGGCCGCCGTCGGCGGCGCCGAGACCGGCACCCAGGCTGTAGGCGAGACCCTGGCGTTCGCGCAGCTCGAACGTGAGCTGTTCGGAGAACATGGCCACCAGGACTTCCAGTGCCGGCCAGTCGGCCGCGGCCACCGGAAAGGCGTGGCCAGCCCAGAGGTAGCCCTGCCGGGATTTGAGTACCAGCGTCCGCTGCTGGCCGGCGGCGGCGGTCGCCGGAACGGCCGCGGCGGCGGCCGTGGGCTCGGCCGGGCGGCAGCCGGCCAGGAGCGCGGCCACTTCGTCCATGGTCTCAGTCGCCGGACGATTCGTGGACACGGTCCAGATCATGTTGGCGGCGCTGAAGTAGGCGGGCCAGAAGGTGCGGACGTCCTCGAGGGTGATGGCGCCGACGGACGCGCGGGTGCCGTAAATCGGCCGGCTCATCCAGGGCGAGGCAAACAGGAGACCGTACAGCTGCTCCTGGCCGACGGCGCGAGGATCTTTCTCCCGACGGCCCTGCACTCCAAGCAGGGCCGCCTGCGCCCGCTGGAGATTCTCCGCGTCGAGGCGCGGCTCGAACAGGATCTCCGCCAGCAGGCGGAGGCCCTCCTGGCGGTAGGTGTCGATCACCTGGAAGCGGACCCAGGAGTAGTCCGGCACGGAGTAGTAGTCGTCGAACGGGATCATGGGGCTATCCACGGTCTTGAGCTGCGCGCCGATCGCATTGAGCGCCAGCGTCATCTCGGAGCGGTTGCGCCGCGCGCTCCCCTCTCCGAGGAAGCGGTGGGCGAGGTCCACCAGCCCCTCCCGGCCCGCGGGCTCCGCCGCCGAGCGGTTGCGCAACAGGACGTGGACGGCAAAGATCCGGGATGCGCCCGATCCCGCCACGGCGACGCGGGCGCCGCAGGGCAGGGTGCGCTCCAGCGGGGTTTCGGCGCGGAGGGCGCCTGCCAGCAGGATCAGGCAACAGAGGGTCGTGAGTCGTGCGTTCACCTTGAGCTCCTTTCAGCGGGGCATGCCGGCGCCGGGGGGCATCGTCGGGGCGGGCGGCGTGGCGGCGGGTTTGGCGCTCAGCACGGTGATGACGGGCTGGGGGTGCCCGAGGAGCCGGGCGGCCTCGGCCCGGACCGCCGTCGCATCGAGCCGGGCCAGGGGCGCGATCGCCCGGTCGCCGAAATAGTCCGCGTACCGGGCCGGATCGGCCAGCGCCAGGATCTGCCCCTTCCACATTCCCACGTAGTGGATGTTCTCCATGTCGTAGATCTCGCTCACCGTCTCCTGGGTGATGTAGGCGCGCACCACCGGTTCCGGCAAATTGTCCAGCGGCAGGGTGCGCAGCTTGTCCGCCAGCGCCCGCGCCCGCTCGGGGGAGACGGGGCCCGGTCCGGGCAGCTCCAGGGTGATCTGATACAGGGAGTAATCCCGGTTGGTCAGCGTCTCTCCCTGAAAGCCCTTGACTGCGCCCTCGCGCACCAGGGCCGCCAGCGGGGACATCTCCTCGTCCTCCAGCCAGCGGCGGACCAGCCGGAACGCGGTCCAGGCGGGCTCCGTCAACGCCGGGGCGGCGAGTGTGACCACCACCTGGCTGGCCGCGCCGTCCCCGTCGAACGCCGCGAACCGGTCTGGGCCGAACAGGGCGGGCATCGCCGGTCCGTTCGGCAGTTCGCCGCGAGGGAGCGGGCCCAGTTCGCGCTCCACCTGTTCAAAGGCGGCGGGCACGTCCACGTCGCCCACCAGGAGCAGCACCGCATTGTTGGGCACGTAGTACGACCGGTAATAGCGCAGGATCTGCTCGCGGGACATCGCGGCGATGGACGCCTCGGTCCCCAGGGCGGGGAGGGCATAGGCGGTGCCCGTGAAGACGTGGCCCGCCAGGGCGCGCTCCGCGGCGTAACGCGGGCTGGTCCGGTCGCGGGCCAGCTCCTCGAGGACGATGCCGCGCTCCTTCTCCAGCTTCTCGGCCGGAATGATCGAATGGAACACCATGTCGGCCTGGAGATTCAGCATCTTCGGGAAGTGCTCCCGGGGCGCCAGCATCATGTAACAGGTGTAATCGTCCCGGGTGAAAGCGTTGTGATAGGCGCCCATCAGGTCGGCTTCCTCGTAGATCTGCTCCTGGGTCCGGGTGGCCGTGCCGTTGAACAGCAGGTGTTCCAGCAGATGGGATATGCCGCTGGACGACGTATCCTCGCTGCGGAGGCCGGTCTTCACCACCACGAACGAGGCGATGGCCGGATTGGTGTTGTCGTTGAGGATCACCACCTCCAACCCGTTGGCCAGGCGGCGGCAGACCGGGTTGGCCGCTCCGGCGAACGCCCAGGCGGCGGCCACGCAGGCCAGCAACAGCGAGAACCGAAGTTTCAGGGTGATCATGCAGAGCACCTCCGGATGGTTGCGGTGATTGTACCGGATCTCCCCGGCCGTTTCCAGCGCCGGCCGTCTAGCGCGGAGAGGCAGCGGGCCGGCCGCGGCGCCGGAGCCAGCCGGCCGCCTCGCGGATTTCCGGTGTGCCCAGCGCAGCGGCGGCAGCCGTGAACGTGACCAGACCGGCCATGGCAGCCGCTCCGGCCGACACGTACGAATTCGCTCCGGCGAGGCGGTCGGCCGCGAGCAGTCCGGCGCCGATTCCGGCGGCGGTCGCGGGGACCAGCCGGGCGAAGAAGGGGACGTAGCCGTCGGCGGCGCCCGGGAAGCGGCGCCGCAGCAGCAGGATCAGCGCCACGACGTACACCGTCACCGCCAGTGAGCTGACGCACGCCAGGCCGGTGGGCCCCCAGCGCCCGCCGGCCCAGACGTAGAGCGGGTAGGCCAGCGGAACGACGGCGGTGCCCAGGATCGAGGGCACCCAGGTGTTGCCCAGTGCGTAAAAGCCGCGCGCGACGACGGTCTGGGCGGCCCAGGCCCAGAGTCCCAGGGAGAAGCAGGCCAGGGCGACGCCGATGGCGGCGTGCTGTTCCGGCGCGATCCGGCCGCCGTACACGAGCATGGAGATCCCGCGGCCGGCGCCCGTGAGCACCACCTGGGCGGCAAACGCCAGCACCAGCATCCGGCGGACGGCGCCGGCCAGCGTCGTGTAGGCCTGCGATCCTTCGCCGCGAGCGATCAGCCGGGTCAGGGTGGGGAAGGCGGCCACGCCGGTGGCCAGGCCGAACACGCCCATGGGGACATACATCAGCTGTTTGCCGTACTGGAGGGTGGAGACGGCGCCCGAACCGATGAGGGAACCGAGGCGGCGCAGGATCCAGTCGTCCACCGCGACGATAGACCAGGCGATCATGATGGGGATCGATCGGACCAGATACGTCTTCAGGTCGGAATGATTCAGGCGCAGGATCGGCCGCCAGTCGAAGCGCTGGCGGAGGCAGCCGGCCAGCGGCAGGGCGAACGGTCCGATGGCACTCCCCACCAGTACACCCCACGCGAATCCGTATCCGCCGGCGGCGGGACCGCCGATGAGGCCGCCGCCGATGACGGCGGCGGTGTAGCACAACGGGGCCAGGGCGGGGAGAAGATGGCGGTCACGGGCCTGCAGCACCGCTGACAACAGGCCGCCCACCAGGTGGAAAGCCTGGGCCGGCAGCATGATACGGGTCAGGCGGACAAGGTCGGCCTGCTGGGCGGCATCAAAGCCCGGCGCCACCAGCGGGACCAGCCGGGGTGCGGCCACCCAAAGGGCGGGGAGCAGGATGGCCAGGAGCAGCAGGACGAAGTTGGCCGTCACGCTGAAGGCTTCCCACGCCCGGTCTTCCTCGCCGCGCTCCAGGTACCCGTTGAAGATGGGGATGAAAACGATGGACAGGGCACCGCCTGCCAGAAGGTAATGAAAGAAGTCGGGCAGGGTAAAGGCGGTGAAGTAGACGTCGG
Organism: Acidobacteriota bacterium; assembly: GCA_029565065.1. Taxonomy (GTDB): domain Bacteria; phylum Acidobacteriota; class JAAYUB01; order JAAYUB01; family JAAYUB01; genus JAAYUB01. Next base: position 35,671 of record JAKQOW010000028.1, read on the forward strand.
CCGATGCGCCGCCGCCCAGCACTCGTCCGATGACAGCTTCTCGCACCAGCCCGATCAACCGCGACAGCAGGATGGAACCGCCCCAGATCATGGACGCGATGGCGATGCGGCGGGACAATCAGCCCTCCTTCGGCGAGGCGGCAGCGGCCGGGCAGGGGGCGGATCTTGGCTGGATAACTCTTGTTTTGACAGGCATTTAACTTGACACTCGTAAGGTATTATAATACCATAACTTGGAAGATGCCACCATATTTGCCCGCACCGTGCCGGCGTGGGCGTACACGGAGTATGAGGCGGGCGGCGTAAGCCGCCGGGAGTGACAGCATGAAACTGAAGGACATTGCCGCGCGAGTGAATTGTCGGTATTCCGGCGACGGTGAGACGGAGATCCGTGCCGTCCGAAGCGTCGAGCGGGCCGGTCCTGGCGAGATCACCTTCGTGATGGACCGCAAGCACCAGAAGATCATGGCCGGCTCCAAAGCATCAGCCTTCATCGTGGCCGAAGATTTTCCGGCAGTGGAGGCTCCCACCATCCGCTCCCGGTTTCCGAACCACACCTTTGCGCTGGTCCAGGAGCTGTTCTACCTGCAGCCGCTGCCCAAAGGACCGCTGGTTCACCCGTCGGCAGTTGTGGCGCCGGACGCCGTCGTCGGCCCGGACTGCTACATCGGCCCGCACGTGGTCATCGAGTCTGGTTGCCGCCTGGGCCGGAACGTGCGAATCCTGGCCAACACCACGCTCTACCCCGGGGTGAGTGTGGGCGATGACACCCTCATCCATTCCAACTGCGTCGTTCGGGAATACTGCCAGCTGGGCTGCCGGGTGATCCTCCAAAACGGGGTGGTCATCGGGGCCGACGGTTTCGGCTTCGCGCAGACCGCCGACGGCGGTTACCACAAGATCCCGCAGGCGGGTCGCGTCATCGTTGAGGACGACGTGGAGATCCAGGCCCACACCTGCGTGGACCGCGGCACGCTCGACGACACCCGCATCGGCCGGGGCACCAAGCTGGACAACCTGATCCAGGTGGGCCACGGCAGCACCATCGGCGAAAACTGCGTGTTCGCCGGTCAGGTGGGCCTGGCGGGCACTACGACGGTAGGCAACAACGTCAAGGTGGGCGGCCAGGTGGGAATGGCGGGACACTGCATCGTCGGCGACAACGCCGTCATCGAAGCCGGCAGCGCCGTCATCACCGACGTGGAGAAGGGCGCAGTGGTCATCGGTGTTCCGGCCACCGACCACAAACTGTACAAGCGGTGCACCCTCGCGTTCTTCAAACTGCCGGAACTAATGAACCGGGTGCGCGAGCTGGAGAAGGAAATCGAACGGATGAAGCACGGGCATGAATGACGCGACGGCCTTTTCGACGCCGCACATCCTGGATGCGTTGCGGCGCGTCCACCGGCAGCGCCTCTCCGGGGAGTTGTCGTTCCCGTACAGCGACGGATTGTGCACGCTGACCGTCGCCGAGGGCGACATCGTCGCCCTGGACACGGTCACCGCCCGTGAGCGGCTGGTCCCCTTCCTGAAGGAGCGGGGCGCCGATCCGACGGATCTCCTCACCGGGGCCACCAACACGGTCAGCCTGGGCCGGATCGAACAGCTCCACACGCTGGTCGCCGAATACATCGGCCGCCTGGTCAACGAGCTGGCCAATCCCAAAGTGGCCGTGCTGATCAACTTCAAGCCCGGCGTCGCCGGCAGCCCGGACCGCGTCCGGCACAAGATCGCCAGCCTCCTGCTCCAGCTCTACGACCAGTGGCTCGACGGCCACATCATCGAGTCGCTGCTGCCTGACCGCCAGACCCGGGTGCGGGTGGCGCCCGACGCGCTGAGCCGCATCCGGGGACTGCCCCTGACCACGCGGCAGGGCTTCCTGTTCAGCCGCCTGCATGACGGTCTGACCGTCGATGAGCTGGTGCGCGCCGGCGGGTTGTCCGAGGAACAGGTCCTGCGCGCGTTGCTGGCCCTGGCGTTCATGGAGGTGCTCGGCCTGGAACCCGCGGCAGCGCCGCCGGCACAGGTTGTCCGGGACGAATCGCCGCCGCCGCGCCCGGCCATGCCCCAGCCGCCGCCGTCCGCGGCCCCGCCGCGTCCGGCGCCCCGGGCGGCGCCGCCGCCGAAGCCGGCCGCCGCTCCGCCGCCGGTCGCCGGTGCGACATCCCCGGCGTCTGAATCCGTGCCCCCCGGGCTGATGGTGGAACTGGACGACCTGTTCATCCTGGCCCAGAACGGCAATCACTATGAATTGCTCGGGGTGGGCTACCGCGCCGAGACTGACGAGATCAAGAAGAGCTACGTGGAGCTCACCAAACGCTTTCACCCCGACCGGTTCAATAAGTACAACAATCCGGCGCTCCAGGCGCGGGTGGATGCGCTGTTCGCCCAGATCACCGAGGCGGCCGAAACGCTGAAGGATCCCGCGCGCCGCGCCGACTACGACGAGAAGCACGAGCTGGACAAGACGATGCTCAAGCCCCAGGGCGTTCCCGCCCGGGCGGAACCGGAGAAGAAGGACACCAAGTCCTACGCCTACGAAGACCGCGAACACATCGCCAAGCAGCACTACACCCACGGCAAGGAGGCCTTCAAGGCCCAGAAGTACTATGACGCCACCGAGCATTTCCGGCAAGCGGTGCGGATCTCGCCGGACGTGGCGGAGTACCAGTTCTGGCTGGGGCGGACCCTGACCCTGAATCCGCAGCGGTTCAAGGAGGCGGAGGAGCGGCTGCTCAAGGCGCAGGAGATGAAACCCGACCGGATCGAGATCCTGCTGGAGCTGGCGCGTTTCTACACCAAGATCAAGCTGCATATCCGCGCCCAGAAGTTCTACCAGCGGGTCTACGAGCTCAAGCCCGACAACGAGGAGGCCCGGCAGGCCCTCGGGATCAAGAAGGAACGCGGGCCCATCACCTTCAAGGGCCTGCTGAAGATGGACCTGAAGAATCTCCTGAAATCAGACGACGAGAAATAGCGCGGCGAAGGCCGCCTCGATCCGTTCGCGGTACAGGTACGCCAGCGGCCGGGTGTCGTACGCCAGGCCGGCCTGCAGGGCCTGCAGCCAGCGGGGTGCGTCATCCGGCTGGAGGAGGGGCGGGGGGCAGTCGGCGGCCAGTAGGGGAAACCACGCCGTCACCCGGACCAGGTGAAACAGGCCGGCGGGAAAAGGGGCCAGGTCGGTCAGCCGCACCGAGATGAGCACACTCTGAGCCACGGGATGCAGCATGGTCACGGCGGGGGCGGCGAGCCACTCCAGCGTAGCGGCGAGATCGCCGGCCAGCCGGGCCGGGTCGGCGGCCAGGCCCGGCGCGGGGAATCCGGTGCGCGTACCGGTCCGCCAGGGGCGACCGTCGTTCCACGCATTGGACAGGTCGGCAAGATCCGCGGGTTGCAGCGTGCCGCGTGCCAGGCAGTTGAAGAGAACGTCCACGGAGCGCGCCAGCGCGGTTTCGGTGTCGGCCGGAGGACGATCCGCGGCGGGCGTCAGTGGCGCCAGGCCGGTTTCAGCAGGTGCGATGACCCGGCGGGTGAAAGACTCAAGCAGCTCCCGGCGACGTTCTGCCAACGGCGCCAGCTCGATCAGGCGGGCGCGGGCGGCGTCGATGGCGGCAAAGTCGGCCAGGGTGCGGTCCCGGGATTCCATGGGGGGCATTGTAACCGGCGGCGGCTCCGGCCGCAACGGCCCGCTGGCCGGCACGGCCTGCCGGCGCGATCCGGCGCCGCGGATCATCCGTCGGCGTCTGCGGGGAACACGATGAAATCCTGCCGCCGGTAGCCGCGGAACCGGCGGAGCACGGCGTCGCCGTCGCGGCTGCCGCTGTCGTTGGTGTTTCCCTCGATGCTCTCGAACCAGTCGGCGGCGGCGGCGGTGACGATGCCGGCGTGCGTCCAGTCGCCGGGCGCCCGGTGCGTCAGAAACACGCTGCCGGCGGGGGTGGCGGCGCGGTCGGCGATCCGCGCGCCGGGGACCAGCAGGCCCGCGGCGGACGCCTCGGCGGCCAGCACGTCGCACGAGCAGGTGTAGCAACGGTGCGGTCACGGCCAGGCACTCCGCCGCCTGGCGGATGACGAAGCTGACGAACGCCGCGCACCATGGCCAGCGGTCGCCCTGGCGGCCGCGGGTGTAGAGGCGTACCCAGGGGCCCCGGTTCTGCCCGCCCGCCTCGCGGGGCCGCGCCGCCAGGTGCCGCTCGGCCACCGCCGCCACCAGCGCGCAGAACGACCGGCCCGCCGGCTCAACGGACCGGAGCGCCCCGGCCATGGGGGCGGCCAGCGCGGCGAAGGTGCGCGGATCGGCCACGCCGCTCACCGTCAGGCCGACGCCGGACTGGAAGCCGCGCACCGCCGTCTCGGTGGCCGGACCAAAGGCGCCGTCCACGCGGAGGCTCCAGCCGTTGAGGCAGAGCCATTCCTGGATCCGGCGCACGTCCGCTCCACGGTGGCCGCGTCGCCGCACGGGTGGCGGCTGAAGTTCTTTTTCCATGGACCATCTCCGGCGGGAGCGTGTGAGCCATTTCAGCACAAACACGGCGAAAACACCATCCCCCGCCCGGCGTTCCTGTGAACAGGCGGACTGGAAGCGGAAACCCGATCCGACGGGTTTGGGGTATACTATCGATAATCCCCGGCCGGTGCGCGCTGAGGCCGCCCGTCGGGAGGACACCTGAGGGAGGATGCCATGACCGTCAGCAACCCGCAGCCGGTGGTCGTTCCGCCGGCCGAGACGGCGGCCCAGCCGGTGAAGCGGACCCGCGGCGCCCGCATGGCTGTGCTCATCGGCCCGGCCCAGAACGCGCCCCGGTTCGTCACCCGCCGCTTTCTCTTCGAGCCGGGCGGGCGGATCCCGCGCCACCGCCATCCCGACATCGAGCATGAACAGGTGATGGTGCGGGGCGAGATGGTGCTCGGCTTCGACGGCGGCGAGCGGACGGTACGGGCCGGGGACGCCGTCTACATTCCCGCCGGCGCCGCCCACTGGTATGAAAACCGCGGCCGGGAGCCGGTGGAGTTCCTCTGCATCATCCCCCGCACCGCCGACTACGCCACGGAATGGCTGGAGGACCCGCCGCCCGGCGCGGCGGAGTAGTTGTCCGCCCCGCGGGTGGCGCTCCAATAAAAAGCCCCCGGCCGCTGCGGGCCGGGGGCTGAGTGGTCCTGCCGTGACCGGCACTATGGACAGCAGTTGACGTTGGTCTGGGACGCGTTCTTGTCGGTGATGCTGGAATTGGCGCCGGAGTCGAAATTGCGGTAATACCCCTTCACCAGATCCTGTTGCGGATCATAGTATACCGACAGGGCATAACGGGCGCCCCGCTGGCCGCTCAGGACGAATGAGCCATTGGGCCGCCAGGTGATGGTGGCAACGCCCGCATACTCGCCCGCGCCCTTGCCGGAGAGCACCCGGTAGAGGAACTCCCCGGTGGTCGTGTTGAGGCAGAGTTTCGACAGGCCGGCGTCGTCGACATACACGGCGTCAAACATGTCCGGCACATCCATCACGGCGGTGATCAGGTTGGTCCAGAGCTCCACGTGATCCGGGATGCCGTCGGTGTCCTGGTCGGCGCCGCCCATGGCGTCGGCGAAGCCGCGGAAGATGGTGCGGCCCTCATTGCCCACCACGATGGCCGCTTCGCCGGCGGCGGGAGCCATCGTGTAGCCGGCCAGCGCCTCAAAGCCCGGCAGCACGCCGAGATGCTGGCCGAAGATCGCGTACCCCATGGTGTTCAACACGGTGAGCTGGGGCACGCTGTTGGGTATGTTGAATATCGGATCGGCGGGGGACCACCAATAGACCGGATCCGGGACTCCGCCATATCCGTTGCCGAAATCTCCCATCGTGCTGTAAACGCCCAGAGCCGCCCATAGCGGGTGGTTGCTGTAGTCCGGCAGGCTGGCGAAATAGATATGCTCCGTCCAGTCCATGGCCCAGCAGTGGGCGATGAGCTTGCCGCCGCAGGAGACATATTGGTACAGCGCGTCATACACGGCCGAGTTTGAGGGACCGGCATTCTCGCTTGCGAAAATCACCAGGTCCCACTTCTGATTCAGGAGGGCGTTCAGAAACGAGTACTGGTCGGCGTAGGCGGTGTAGGGCAGACCCAGCCACTGCAGCGCCTGCGAAGGATATCCGTTGGTGGCTCCGTGTGTGTAATCGTCACAAAGGACCAGTATGTTCGGTCCCATGGCGTTGAGGGCTTTCTCGCCCGGCGTCCATTGCAGCGCCAGGATGTGGCCGGCAGGCGGGCTCATCGAGTTGTACACGCGCGGAGTGGCCGGCTGCCCCGGCTTGGGCACCACCGTCAGGGGGCCGCCGCGCACGGCGCCGTTGCCCGCCATGACCGGCGCGGCGAGAGCCAGCACCACCGCCGCACAGAGTAGCAGTTTCCATAAACAATTCATATATCCTCCTTGGGGGACATGGATTCTTGCCCGGTTAGATTCTGTCAGTCATTATCGGATTTATTTGTCGAAAGTTGCGTCTCATTTGAGCCGGGCTCTTCCGCCGGCGCCGACGGCGCGGCGCCGAACACGGCGTCCTCGATGAGGTACGTGCCCATCCACGGCGCGTTCTTGAAGCCGTCCCAGGCGGCCTCGGCGAATTTGCCCGACTCCAGCACGTAGAACAGCCAGTCGTCCAGGTACTCCAGCCCCTCCTGCGGGAAGCCGGAACCGATGTTCTGGAGCCAGCGCTGGTTCTCCACCTCGTGGGCGCCCACGGGGGGGCTCGTGATCACCGGCAGGCCCAGGGCGGTGTAGAAGGTGAGCTCCGACGGCTTGGTCCAGATGATGTCAGTGTCGTGGAGGGCGGCGTCCATCTTTTCGAAGTAGCCGAACTTGTCTGGCGCGAACACGACGTCGACGCCACTGGCGATCCCCAGCCGCTCCAGCTCCTGCATGAAGAAGGTGTACACTTCCATCCGGATCCCCGCCACGAGGAACACCCGCACCTCACCCCGCTCGATCCGGCTGCGCAGCGCCTCCACGAGCTGGATGCCGATCTCGCGCTGGGCGCCGGCGCCGCCCACGAGGTACATGAGGGTGAGCGGCCGGCCCGACTCCTCCGTGATGTTGTCGATCCCGAGGTCCGCAGCCATCAGCGGCAGGTACTTCTGCCGGAATTTCATCTTCGGGTCCAGGTTGGGGATACGACGGGCCAGATCGCGCCGGAGGACGGGGCACTCCTTGCCGCCCACCAGCGAGTCGGGGAGGGGGAAGCCCGTCTGGATGATGCGCTCGGGCAGCACGCCGTACTGGATGAGGCGGGTCCGGGCGTGGCGCGACGGGGCCAGGTAGGTGATCCGCGACTCTTTGGGCTTGGGGGGGACCCATACCCGGTTGATGTCTGTGTCGGTGACCACGCAGAACACCCGCTCCAGGCCGTGGTAGTCGGCGGCCAGCGCGGGGATGAAGTGGGTGGTCAGGATGGGCAGGTCCTTCAGGCGGATGTAGTCGACGAGGCTCTTGCACAGGCCGCCCCGGATCTTGCGGTGGAGGAACAGCGCCGTGGTGGTGGGCTTGGACAGGTCGCGGAACGGGAAGAACGGTGAGATCCGCTGGAAGCGGTCGTAGACGTCGAAGAGCAGGTGCAGGGGAAAGGGCGCGTTGCGCAGCCGCGAGACGAACTCGTAGCCGCCGCGGGCGCGCTCCCAGTAGCGGTGCTCCTTGGGCGCGATGATCTGGTCGTTGTTGGCGGTGAGGATCCGTTCCTCGGCGATGGGCTGGAACGGGAAGGCGGCCCGCTGGTGCCCGTAGCCCATGTCCACCGAGATGACCCACGCCTTGCGCTCATCGGTCATGTGCGGCCTCCGCGAGAGGATGTGTGCAGCGATAGGAGATTGTCCGCCGTCAGGTTAAGCCATCCGGCGGGTCGATGCAACCGGAAATCGTCGCGGAGGCTTGGGGTACGTCCTCGCCCGAGGCTGAAAAAAAGGCCCGCGCGCGGCGCGGGCCCTTGTGGGTTCGAACAGGATGCGGAGACGGTCAGTCGCAGGTGGTGGGGTTGTTCGTGGTGACCCGGTCGTAGAGCACGGAGTTGATCCGCTGGGGGCCCCACCTGAGGTAGCCGGTGGCCCGGTTGATGTTGGTGGCGTGGTTGACGTAGACGAGCCACGGGTTGCCGTCCTGGTTGTAGAAGTAGTAGCCGTAGTTGTAGGTCTTGAAGACGCCGGTGCCGGTGTACTCGCCAACGCCGGTGCCGGTGAGGACGTGATAGACGTAGTCGCCGGTGTCGCTGTTGATGCACAGCTTGGAGCGGCCGTAGTCGTCGACGAAAATCAAATCGTACCGCTCGTAGTCCACCCCGAGGAAGTACCCCACGATGTTGATCCAGAGTTCCCGGTCGTCCGGCATGCCGTCAGTGTCCAGGTCGGCATCGTTCTGCCCGTCGCAGAATCCTCTGAAGATCGTCCGGCCGTCGTTACCCGTCACCAGGGCGGCTTCTCCCGCGGAGGGGGCGGGCGTGTATCCGGCCACGGCATCGAAGCCGGGCAGGGCGTGCAGGTGCTGACCATAGATGCCGTATCGATTGCCGGTCAGATTGGTAAACTCGGGCACCGACATGGGGAAATTGAATAACTGGTGCGCCGGATCCCACCAGAGCACCGGGTCGGGGGGATCGTAATCATTGGAGTTCCAATCAATGCCCATGTGGGCGAAGAACGGGTACGCCATGGCCTTGTTCGTTGTCCACCAACTGGTTGTCCAGCTATGGAAGTACAGGGCGCCCCCGCCGGTCACGTGTGCGTCCAGGAGGTCGAACAGCGTATCCTGCGGGCTGTAATTGTCGTTGGCGACGATGACGATGTCCCAGGGCTGGCTCTGCAGGGCGGTCTCGAACCCGCTCCAGTTGCCGTCGTAGAATGCGGTGTATCCCAGGCTCCACCACTGCAGCGCCTGGTCGGTGAACGTGTTGGGGGCGACATGAAGGGCGTCGTCGGCATACACCAGGATGCTGAGACCGCCGTTTTTCACGATCCGGGGAGTCCAGCGGTAGGCGGATCGGGGGGCCGCGGATTTCACCAGCGCGTTCTGCGGATCCGTTGACGGGGCGCCCTTGTACAGCCAGACACCGGTCCCTTTGGGAGCGGGCTTCAGTTCCATCGTGCGGTGGGCGAAGTCAGCTGCCGATACCGACAGCATCAAGGCGATGATGATCACACCGGCAATCACCACGATCCGTGGTTTGAACATTAGGATGGACTCCTTGAAAATGTGTTCTTACTGATTATTTATTATCAATAAATTGGGTAAATTGTCAATCCGCTCTTACGGGTTTTGCGGCGAGCGAGAAATTGTCCGCCGTCGACTCGGCCCGGTTGCCGGTCGGTTGGGGAGCGGCTATTCAACAGAGGGGTTTCCGCGAGAGCTCAGGCCAGGGTTCCGGACGCCTGTCCGCGGGAGTCGATCGCGTGGATGCGGACGTCTACGGCGGTGTTGGGCGGGAGGGCCTCGGCGAGGGCCAGATTGATGTAGTTCTCGGTGAGCGCCTGGCTGCCGGCGAACCGGCCGCCGCTCCGCAGGACGAGGGCGGGGAGCGTGCGGCCGAGGCATGCCTCCAGGTGCCGCCGACGGCTCGCCTGGCCGATGTCCCGCAGGATCCTTGTGCGCCGGGCCACTTCCCGTTCGGGCAAGCGGCCGCGCATGGCGGCGGCCCGCGTGCCGGGTCGCGGCGAGAAGGGGAACACGTGCAGGTAGGTCAGTGGCGACGCGGCGACGAGCGCCGCCGTATCCTGGAACTCCGCCTCGGTCTCGCCCGGAAACCCCGCGATCACGTCGGCGCCCAGGGCGGCCTGCGGCCGGAGCGCCGCCAGCCGCCGCACCACCGCGAGGTATTGGTCCGGCGCGTACGGCCGGCCCATGCGCGCGAGCACCGCCGCCGATCCGCTCTGGAGGGGCACGTGGAAGTGGGGCGCCAGCCGTGGCTCGCGGCCGATGAGCGCCAGGAGCGCCGCGTCGAACTCCAGCGGCTCCACGGAACTGAGACGGACGCGGCCGACGGGCGTCTCGCGCAACAGCCGCTCCAGCAGGCCGGCCAGCGAGAGGGGCGGCGCGAGCGTGTGCCCGTAGCGGCCCAGGTGGATCCCCGTGAGGATGATCTCGCGGGCGCCATCCGCGGCCAGCGCCGCGATGCGGGCCGTCACCGCGTCGGGGGGTGCGCTGCGTTCGGCGCCCCGCACGGCGGGGACGATGCAGTAGGCGCATGCCGCGTTGCAGCCGTCCTGCACCTTGACCATGGGCCGGGTGTGCCCCCGCCACGCCACGGGGACATCCATCGCGGCGGTCGAAACCATGCCGACGGCACCGGGAACCGCGTGGCCCTCGGCCAGCGCCGCGACCAGCCGGTCCGGGTCGCCGGTGCCGGCCACAACGCTGACGCCGGGCAGCGCCGCTGCGTCCTGCGGGGCGCGCTCGGCGTAGCAGCCGATGACCGCGAGCCGGGCCGACGGATGGGCGCGATGCAACCGCCGCACCGTCTGACGGAGGTCGGCGTCGCCACGGTGGGTGACGGTGCAGGAGTTCAGGATGATGAGGTCGGCGGCGGCGGGGTCAGCCACGGCGACATGCCCGACGGCGGCCAGGGCGTCGGCCAGGCCGTCGCCGTCGGCCTGGTTGACGCGGCAGCCGAACGAATGCAGGTAGAAGCGCATCGCGGACGCCTCGGGAAAAAAGGGATGGCTCAGGCGCCTCCGCCGGGGGCGAGCTGCTCGCGGAGTTGGCGGGACTGCTCCGCCACCGCGTCGGCCTGTTCCCCCTTGAAGCGATCGAGACGCGCCGCCAGGGCCGGGTCGGCCAGGGCGAGGACCTGGGCGGCGAACACGGCGGCGTTGCGCGCCCCGGCCTTGCCGACGGCCATGGTCGCCACCGGCACGCCCGGCGGCATCTGCACGGTGGCCAGCAGCGCGTCCATCCCCTGCAGGGGCGACGAGTCGATGGGCACGCCTACCACGGGGAGCGTGGTGTGGGCGGCGACCACCCCGCCGAGGTGGGCGGCGGCGCCGGCGCCCACCACGATCACCCGCAGGCCCCGCTCTCGGGCGGCGGCGGCGTAGCGGGCGGTCTTGTCGGGCGAGCGGTGGGCCGAGGAGACGTCCACCTCGTAGGGGATCCCCAGTTTGGCCAGGGTGTCGAGGCAGCCCCGCATCACCTCGAAGTCCGACAAACTGCCCATGAGGACGCCCACCAGCGGTTGTTCCATCGCACACCTCCCGACGGATTCAGCGGGTATTTCACCACAAAGTTCTGCTCAACTCAACGGATTCGGCCGCAGCCCCGGACGGGCCGCGCCATCCCTCCCGCCGGATGGCGCATCAAACCCCGCGGCGCAGCGGCGCTCCCAGGATCGATGACAGTCGGTGGTTGACATGATAGTGGGCGGCGGGGCATGATGAGCCGTTGCTCCGGCCCGGCGGCGGCCGCGCGTTCAGACGGTCAACCGAGAGTCGTAATGGCGAACATCCTGAAAGCGCCCGAACCCGTCCTGCAGTGCATGGACATGATCGGGGGCAATCATCTCGACAGCTATCTCATCCGTTCTCCCGGCCTCGACGTCTGGGTGGACAGCCAGCCTCACCAAACGGACGCCGGCGGCGACGTGCACCTCCTGTCCGTATGCGGGTCGGGCCGGGTCACCCGCATGGTCATGGCCGACGTGGCCGGTCACGGCGAGACCTCCCAGGAGACGGCCCGGATGCTGCGCCGCCTGGTGCGGGAGCACATCAACTACCTGGACCAGTCCCGGCTCGTGCGCGACGTGAACCAGGCGTACAGCCGGCACGTCCATGTGGGGCGATTCGCCACCATGCTGTTCATGACCTACTACGCCCCCACCGGCCACCTGATCCTCTGCAACGCCGGCCACCCGCGCCCATTCCACTACAGCACCCGGCTGGGGGGCTGGCGGGCGCTGGACCACGACACCCCCGACACGGGTCCCTCGATCCGCGAGGAGAAGGGCACCTACGGCTTCCACCGGGTGGCCAACCTGCCGCTCGGCGTCATCCCGGACACCGACTACATCCAGTTTGAGGTGCACCTGGACCCGGGCGACCTGATCGTGGCCGCCACCGACGCCTTCATCGAAGCCCAGGGGCCCGCGGGTGGCGAGTTGGGCGAGCCCGGCCTGCGGGCGATGCTGGGCGAACTGCCGCTGAGCGAGCCGGCGGCATTCGGCCCGGCCCTCCTGGCGGCGGTGGATCGCTTCCGCGCCGCCGCTCCGCCCCAGGACGACCAGACGCTGCTGGTGGCCCGGCGGACTCATGCCGATCCCCCCAAGGGCGGATTCGCGATGATCGGCCGCCTGGTGAACCGCCTGTTGCGGCGCACCTGAAACGGCCTTGGTCTTGGGTTTCTGGAACTGCTGAAATCCCTCAGCGGTATCGCCGCAGACCTTTCAGGGCGATGTCCCGGCGGTAGTGCATCCCGTCAAAGTGAACTTGGGACGCGGCCTCGTAGGCGCGCATCACCGCCGCGTCCAGGTCGGCGCCGCGGGCGGTCACCCCCAGCACCCGGCCGCCGGCGGTCACGAACCGCTCCCCCTCGCGCCGCGTGCCGGCGTGGAAGACCGTCACGTGCGGGTGCTGGCCGGCGAGTTCCAGCCCGTGGATCGGACGGCCTTTGGCGTACTCGCCCGGGTAGCCGCCCGAAGCCAGCACCACGCAGACCGCCGGCCACGGGTCCGTATCCAGCCGGGCATGATCCAGCCGGCCTTCGGCCAGCAGATGGAGCGTCTCGGCCAGCGATCCGCGCAGGCGGGGGAGCACCGCCTGCGTCTCGGGGTCGCCGAACCGCACGTTGAATTCCAACACCCGGGGGCCGGCCGCGGTGAGCATGAGCCCGGCGTAAAGCACCCCGCGGAAGGGGTGCCCCTCGGCCGCCATGCCGCGGACCGTGGGGCGGATGACCGCGTCGAGGATGGCGTCGGCCAGACCCGGCGGCAGGATCCGGTCGTCGGAATAGGCGCCCATCCCGCCGGTGTTGGGGCCGCGGTCATCGTCGAACACCCGCTTGTGGTCCTGAGCGGGGGGCAGCGGCACGACGTGCTCGCCGTCGGTCAAGGCCATGCACGAGGCCTCTTCGCCCTGAAGGAACTCCTCCACCACCACCCGGTCGCCGGCTGCGCCGAAGCAGCGCCGCTCCATCATCTCAGCCAGGGCGGCCTGCGCCGCGGACAGGTCGGCGGCGATCACCACGCCCTTGCCGGCGGCCAGCCCGTCGGCCTTGATGACCACGGGGAACTCGAACCGGCCCGCCTCCAGGGACCGGCGGGCGGTGGCCGCCTGGTCGTGCACCTCGTAGCGGGCGGTGGGGATGCCGTGGCGGGCCATGAAGTCCTTGGCGAAGATCTTGCTCCCCTCGAGCCGGGCGGCGGCGGCGCCGGGTCCGGCCACCGCCACGCCGGCCGCCGCCAGCCGGTCGGCCAGACCCGCCACCAGCGGGGCCTCCGGCCCCACCACCACGAGGTCGAAACGCCCGTCGACGGCGAGGCGGACCAGCGCGTCCACGTCCGCGGCGTCCACCGCCGCCCGCGCGGCGGGCGGGCACATGCCGTCGCTGCCGGGGGCGGCTGTGATCGCTTTCACCTCCGGGTCCTGCGCCAGCCGCCAGGCCAGCGCGTGCTCGCGGCCGCCGCCGCCGATGACGAGGACGTTCATGCCGGTGGCCGACTCCTAGGCGGACACTTTGGCCCGGCGGGAATCCCAGTACAGAAATCCGCACAGGCCGAGGAACATGATCAGGGATATCACTTGGCCCAGGGTGTTGTTGTGCTCGCCCACGGCCAGGTCGATGTACGAGTGGAAGCCGGCCAGCACGATGAGCGCGCCCACCACACCCATGATCGCGCCGCCGGCGATGAATCCGCTCGCCAGCAGCGTCCCCTTCTGGACGCGGGCCTCGGCCACTTGCGGATCGCGGCTGCTCTTGGAGACGAAATGGGAAATCAGGCCGCCGATGAACAGCGGCGTGTTGATCTGCAGCGGCAGGTACATGCCGATGGCAAAGGCCAGAGGTGGAATCTTCATCATTTCGAGCAGCACGGCCAGCACCAGTCCCACGCTGTAGAGCAGCCAGGTCACCGGCTGGTTGTCGAAGATGCCCGACAGAATCGTGGCGAAGAGGTTGGCCTGCGGCGCCGGAATGGTATTGGTGTCCAGAAAGCCCGAGAGGAACTGGCCGGTCTGGGGATCGGCCTTGCCGTAGGCGAAGTGGATCAGCATCACGGTCAGCACCACCCCCATGGCGGCGAAGAGGGTACCGATGACCTTCGACAGCTGCTGGTAGCGCGGCGTCGAACCCAGCCAATAACCCGCCTTGAGATCGGTGACGAAGCCGCCGCTCAGGGCCAGGGCGGTGCAGACCACCGCGCCCATGACGATGGCGGCGAACTTGCCGAAGTCGCCCTGCAGGCCCACCGCCACCAGGGCGGCGGAGCCGATGATCAGGGTCACCAGGGTCATGCCGGAAATGGGATTGTTGCCGGTCATGGCGGTGGCCAGGGCGGCCACCGTGGTGAAGAGGAACGAGAAGATGAACACGATGGCCAGACCGGTCAGCGAGATGGTCAGTGCCCGCGAGGCCGAGGCCGGATCCTGGCTGATGAGGTAGAAGAAGAAGACGCCCACCGCGACGGTGCACACGGCGATGCCCATGAGCACGGTGCTCATCTTCAGATCGCGGTCGGTGCGCGCCGCGGCCGCGGCGTGAGCGTGGGGGTGGAAGATTTGCTGGAAGCCCAGAGAAAAGGCTTTGTAAATGGTGGGAAGCGACTTGATGATGCCGATGATGCCGGCACCGGCCATGGCGCCCACGCCGATCCGCTGGGCATACAGCTTGAACACGTTGTCGGCTGACATGCCGGGGATGAAGTCGGGGAAGCCGGTCAGCGGTGCCGGCGGGATGGTGGTTCCGGTGATGTGCTGTCCGAAATGATAGATCAGCGGAACCAGTATCACCGTGGAAAACAAACCGCCGGCGCAGATGATGGCCGAGAAGCGCAGGCCGGTGATATAGCCCAGTCCGAGGATCAGGCTGACCGCGTTGATGCTGACCGTCGCCTTGGCGCCGGTCGCCAGGTTGCGCATGAAGGGGAGGAACTGAAAGTTGATGATCTCGGACCAGGCGCGGACGCTGGTGGCCAGGAAGTCGAAAACGCCGCCGATGCAGGCGGCGTAGACCAGGGTGCGGGCCTGCTCGCCCCCCTTCTCGCCGGAGACGAACACCTCGTTGATGGCGGTGGCCTCCGGGAAGGGGAGCTTGCCGTGCATGTCGGCGACGAAATAGCGCCGCAGCGGGATCAGGAAAAGCAGGCCGAGGAAGGCGCCCAGCACCGAGACGATGTACATGGTCAGGACCATGGTCAGGGTGCCCGGCGCGACGTTCATGATGTAGAGGGCCGGCAGGGTGAAGATGGAGCCGGCCACGATCAGGCCGGACGCCCCGCCGATGCTCTGAATGATGACATTCTCCAGAATGGTGTTGCGGCGCTTGAACATCTGCGACAGGCCCACCGCCAGGATGCTGATGGGAATGGCCGCCTCGAACACCTGCGCGACCTTGAGTCCGGAGTAGGTTGCAGCCACGGAAAAGAGCAGGGTCATGAGGATGCCCGTGATCACCGCGCGGGCGGTGAATTCGGACATGACGGTGTCCGCGGTCACGTACGGGATGTACTGTTCCCCGGGCTCCAGGGGACGGTAGGCGTTTTTAGCCAGGCTCCGGCTGGTGGGTTCCATGGGGCTCCTCCGCGTCGGTTTAAGTGTCGGTAACGTTCTCCAGTATGAACTGGTGCAGGTCCATCAGGGTCGCCAGAGCGGGGGCGGTGAAGCCGCCGTACCAGCTCAGCAGTTCGCCCCGCACCAGAAAGACCTGGTCGGCCGCGACCCGGAAATCCGCCGCCACGGCCGGAATCATCTCCTCGTCAAACGGATAGGGTTCGGTGGGCAACAGCACCCGGAGGTCGCGACCGCCGGGGACCATCGTCGTCTCGAAGCGGAAGTAGCGCTCCGACGCCTCGTCCATGATGTTCTGGAAGCCGCATTCCCGGAGCAGCGCGGCGATGTAGGTGTTGCGGTTGCACGTCATGTACGGCTGCCGCCAGACGGGGCAGAGCACGGGAATGGGCACCTGCCATGAGCGGCTGGCCCGCTCCCGGCAGGCGGCGAGTGCCGCCGCCCGCGCCGCGGCGACGTCGGGGATCCCGAAGACCGCGCCCAGCTCGGCGAAGAGGCGCGCCACATCGTCGAGACTGGTGGGCAGGACCGCCCACACCGGCACTCCCCGGTCGAGGAGGACGCCGGCGTGCTCGGCCCGGTTCTCCTCCATGTCCATGAACACCAGGTCCGGCTGTAGGGCCAGGACCCGCTCCACGTCCGGATCCTTTGGGCCGCCGACGGCGGGAACCGATTCGACCAGCTCGGGCGGTTGCGTGCAGTACACCGTGCGGCCCGCCAGCCGGTCGGCGAGCCCCAGGCCGGCCAGGGTGTGGCTCAGGCTGGGCACCAGCGAGACCACCCGGCGGGGCGGGCGGTCGAACCGCCACTCCCGCCCGGCGGCATCCGTGATGCGGACGGTCGCGTTCATGCGTCGTCTCCCGCCGCAGGCCGCGGGGCGCCGGTGAACAGGTTGTACTTCAGGATGCACCAGAGGGCCCGGACCCCGTCCTTCCAGCCGATCTTTTTTCCCTCTTCGTATGTCCGGCCGTAGTAGGAAATGCCCACCTCGTAGATGCGGCAGCGCAGGCGGGCCAGCTTGGCGGTGATCTCGATCTCGAAGCCGAAGCGGTCCTCCCGCAGCTCGAAGCGGTGGAGCAGTTCCCGACGGAATACTTTGTAGCAGGTTTCCACGTCGGTCAGGTTCAGGTTGGTCAGCATGTTGGACCAGAGGGTGATGAAGCGGTTGCCCAGCATGTGCCAGAAATAGACCACCCGGTGGGCGGATCCGCCCATGAACCGCGAACCGTAGACGACATCGGCCTTGCCGTCGCGGATGGGTTTGAGCAGGATGGCGTACTCTTCGGGATCGTACTCCAGGTCGGCGTCCTGGACCAGCACCCAGTCGCCGGTGGCGCGGTCGAAGCCGGTGCGCAGGGCCGCGCCCTTGCCGCGGTTCCGCTCGTGGCGGAGGACCACGACGCCCGGCAGCTCCCGGGCCAGCTCGGCGGCGAGATCGCCCGAGCCGTCCTGCGAGCAGTCGTCCACCAGGATGATTTCCTTCTCGATTCCGGGCAGCGCCACCGCGTGGACCCGGCGCAGGATCTCGCCCAGAGTGTGCCGCTCATTGTAGAAAGGGATGACCACCGAGAGCTTCATGCAACGTCCTGCCGCCGGAAATGAAGGCGTATTGTACCATCTTTCGTCAAACCGGACCGCTTTTTGTCGGCCGGCCGCGCGGCGGCGCGGGCGGGAAGACGCCCGCCCAGCCGTCGAAAAGTCGGATGACAAGCCCCGGGTTTTCATGTAGAGTGTCCCTTTGTGCAGGTGACACCATGGCCGCGCGCAGCCAGTTACTGAAAACACGCAACATCGGCATCATCGCCCACATCGACGCCGGCAAGACAACGGTGACGGAGCGGATTCTCTACTACAGCGGCAAGATTCACCGCATCGGCGAAGTCCACGACGGCACCGCCACCATGGACTGGATGATCCAGGAGCAGCAACGCGGCATCACCATCACGTCGGCGGTCACCAGCCTGCCGTGGGGCGAGCACCAGATCCAGCTCATCGACACGCCGGGCCACGTGGATTTCACCATCGAGGTGGAACGCAGCCTGCGGGTGCTGGACGGTGCGGTGGTGGTCTTCTGCGCCGTGGGCGGGGTAGAACCCCAGTCCGAGACGGTCTGGCATCAGGCGGACAAGTACCACGTGCCGCGGCTGGCCTTCGTCAACAAGTTGGACCGCGCCGGCGCCGACTTCTCCGCCGTGGTGGACCAGATGCGCGACAAGCTGGCCGCCGTGCCGTTGCCGCTCCAGCTCCCCATCTTCCATGGCGACCGCCTTGAGGGCGTGGTGGACCTGGTCGAGGGCCGCGCCCTGGTCTGGAAGGACGAGGATCTCGGAGCCGAGGTGGTCGCGGAGCCGGTGCCCGACGCCATGGCGGCGGAGGTCCGGCACCACCGCGAACGCCTGGTGGAAATCCTGGCGGACCACGACGACGCCATCGCCGAGCGCTTCCTCGAGGGTGCCGCGGTGGGCGCCGGCGAGTTGCGGGCAGCCATCCGCCGCGCCACCCTGAACCTGCAGCTGGTGCCGGTGTTCTGCGGCGCCGCGCTGCGCAACAAGGGGATTCAGCCGCTGCTCGACGGCGTGTGCGCCTACCTCCCGTCGCCGCTGGACATGCCACCCATCCGGGGCCACGTGCCGGAGACCGGCGAGCCGGCGGAGCGGCATCCCGACCCGGCGGAGCCCCTCTGCGCCTACGTGTTCAAGGTGATGATGGAAGAGGGCCGGCGCATGTGCTTCGTGCGCGTCTACTCCGGCCGGCTGCAGGTGGGGCAGGCCGCGTACAACGCCACCCAGAAGCAGGCGGAGCGCGTGGCCCGGATCTTCCAACTGCACTCCAACAAGCGGGCGCGGCTCGACGAGGCCGAGGCGGGCCACATCGTGGCCGTGATGGGGTTTAAATTCGCCGGCACCGGCGACACCCTCTGTGACGAGGCGCACCCCATCCTGCTGGAGCGCATCGACGCGTACGAACCTGTGATTTCCATGGCGGTGGAGCCCCGGCGCAACGCCGACCTCGAGAAGCTCCAGGTGATGCTCCGAAAATTCGCCGACGAGGATCCCACCTTCCACGCCCACGATGATCCGGATACGGGTCAGACCATCATCTCCGGCATGGGCGAGCTGCACCTCGAGATCGTGACGGACCGCCTCCGGACCGAATACGGTCTGGAGGTGAACGTCGGCAAGCCCCAGGTGGTGTACCGCGAGACCGTCTCGACCGCGGCCGAAGGCGCCGCAGTCTTCGAACACGAGATCGCCGGACGCGACCACTATGCCGCCGTCACCCTGCGGGTGGAACCGCTGGCGCGGGGCCGCGGCAACCAGTTCTCCAGCCAGGTGTCCCACGACAGCATCCCCGGCTTTGTGTACGAGGCGATTGAGACGGGCGTTCGGGAGGCCGCGTTCGGCGGGGTGCTCATGGGCTACCCCGTGGCGGATGTGGCCACCACGCTGCTGGCGCTGGAACAGCGCGAGGGCCAGACGTCGGACATCGCCTTCAAGGCCTGCACCATGAAGGCGTTCGCCCTGGGGGTTCAGGCGGCCGGCCCGGTGCTCATGGAACCCATCATGAACGCCGAGGTGCTGGTGCCGGAGGAATTTCTGGGTGGCGTGGTGGGCGACCTGAGCGCCCGGCGGGGGAAGGTGCAGAAGATCACCCCGCGCAAGAACCTCGCCGTCGTCGACGCCCAGGTGCCGCTGTCCGGCATGTTCGGGTACTCCCGCGCGGTCCGCACCCTGAGCCAGGGGCGGGCCACCTTCAGCATGCAGTTCTCCCACTTCGAGGTGACGGCCGGCCCCGTGGCCTGAGTCCGACCGTTCCGCTCCACTCCCGAGGTCGTAGATGTCTCACGAAGCGATCATGTGGCTGGTGTTTGGTGTGGCCGTGGCCGGCATGCTGGTGCTGGACCTGGGCGTGTTCCACCGGCGGGCCCACAAGGTGTCCATCCGCGAGGCGCTCGCCTGGAGCGCGGTCTGGATCGTGCTGGCGCTGCTGTTCGCCCTCGGGGTGTGGTTCGAGATGGGCAAGGAGCCGGCGCTGGAGTTCCTCACGGGCTACATCATCGAGAAGTCGCTCAGCGTCGACAACCTGTTCGTCTTCCTGGTGATCTTCTCCTATTTCGGCGTGGCGCCGCGGTACCAGCACAAGGTGCTGTTCTGGGGCATCCTGTCGGCGCTGGTGTTCCGCGCGGGGTTCATCGCCGCCGGCGTCACCCTCATCCGCCAGTTCCACTGGGTGATCTATGTGTTCGGCGTGTTCCTCGTCTACAGCGGGGTGAAGCTCTTCTTTCAAAAAGGCCATGAGATTCACCCGGAGCAGAACCCCATCCTCCGGCTGCTGCGCCGCTTCCGCCGCCTGTTCCCCATCACCAAGCGCTACCTGGGGGGACGCTTCCTGTTCCGGCGCCGCGGCGCCTGGGTGGGGACGCCGCTCCTGGTGGTGCTGATCATGATCGAGACGAGCGACATCGTCTTCGCCGTGGATTCGATCCCCGCCATCCTGGCCATCACCACCGA
>JAKQOW010000034.1 GCA_029565065.1 Acidobacteriota bacterium
CCGATAGGGGTAGGGAGGGTCGGATGTCCGGCCCCCCCTCCCTCCGAACCGTGCGTGCGGATCTCCCGCACACGGCTCTCCGGTTGATGGTGTTACCCCGTAGGGGACTGAACGGCCAGTGCATGGGCTGTCGTCAGGCAGAACAGCCCATGCCCGGCAAAGTAGGCGTTTGGCCACCTCTGATGGTCGCGTCCCCGGCCCCGGCCTTTGCCGCGGTGACGCTTGCGCAGTATGGAGCGCAGGCGCATGCGGACCCAGCCGTCTATTTCCGGGAACACGGTGCGGTGGGCGTGCATGAAGTATTCATACCAGCCCCGGAGCATCGGGTTGATGTGGGCGATGATTCTCTCAAGGCTGTTGCCGTTGCTCCGGCGGATAAGGGGACGCAGGGCGTCCCGCAGCTTCTTCTTGCTCTTGGGACGTGGGAACCGGTAGTCCCGGTTCTTGTCCCGCACGAAGCGGTAGCCCAGAAACTCGAAGTGGCTGCCGTTCTCGTCCATGGACACCACCCGCGTCTTGTCCGGATGAAGCGTCAAACCCGCATCTTCCATCCATGCGCGGACAGCCTCCAAGGCTGATTCCGCCTGCTCCCGGCTCCTGCACAGCATCACAAAGTCGTCCGCATAGCGCACCATCTCCACTCCCGACCCGGCCATCAGATGGTCCAGAGGGTTGAGGTAGAGGTTGGCCAGCAGAGGGCTGATCACCGCCCCCTGCGGCGTGCCCGCGTCCGGCGTCCACGTCTTGAGCGGCTCCATCACCGGCTGGCTCAGATACTGCTCCAGCAGGCCAAGAACCCGCCCGTCCGCGACCCGTTCGCGCACCCGCGCCATGAGCGCCTCCTTCGGGATGCTGTCGAAGTACGCCTTGATGTCCGCGTCCACCACGTGCCGGTGACCGTCCCTGAGCAGGGTGTCCACCCGGCGGAGCGCGTCTTTCGCGCCCCGGCCCGGTCGGAAGCCGTAGCTGTGCACGGCAAACTCCCGCTCAAAGACCGGCTCCAGCACGTTGCGCAGCGCCGTCTGCACCACCCGATCCCGCACTGTGGGGATGCCCAGGGGGCGCATGGCGCCGTCCCCCTTGGGTATCCACACCCGCCGGACCGCCTGCGGCGCGTAGACGCCCGTCCGCAGCTGCTCCTGAAGGCGGGTCAACTCCGCCTCCAAGCGCGCCCCGAACATCGCCACGGTCACCCGGTCCACCCCCGCGCCGCCCCGGTTCGACCGCACCTTCGCGAAGGCCGACTCCAGGTTCGCGCGGGACC
>JAKQOW010000037.1 GCA_029565065.1 Acidobacteriota bacterium
GGGCGAATGTCATTCGCCCCTACACGGGCGTGGCGGGCGGTGCTGGTACCGATCCCCTCTGGCTGCTTGCAGAAGCTTCTGACAGGGGCAGGGTCAGGATCGGGGACAGGATCAGGGTCGGGTTCCGGCGCAGGGGCGAATGACAATTCGCCCTTCTGGGGACCCGGACCGCTGTGTTTGCTGTGCATACCTTGATTGGTTCCGCCCCCGCGAGGCCGTCATTCATTGCTGGATGGCCCGCGGCGCTCTTCGCCATCAAGGGCCTGGCGCTCCGCGCCGGCCGCCTGCGGCGGTCGCCTCGCGACCCTTGACGGCAGAACGCCGCAGGCCGCGGGAGATTGATATCTGACGGCCTCACGGGGGGGCACACCATGGATACAATCACCAACATACAAACCACAACAACGGACGGGCAGGGTCGGCCCCACGGACTTCGCGTCGTCGGCATGGCCGAAGAACTCGCGGTGAGAACCATCCGCATGACGCGAACTATCCGGGGACACCGTGACCTCGTCGACCAACTGACCCGCGCCATCGAATCCGTCGCCCTGAACCTCGCGGAAGGCTCCGGCCGGGCGGGTCGGGATCGAACCTACCACTACACCGTGGCCTGCGGCTCGGCCGGTGAATCCGCCACGGCCATTCGCCTGCTCGCCGCCTACGGCGCGATTTCCGCCGCATGCGCGGATGATTTGATCGCTCGCATTGATGGCGTGCGGGCCATCTGCTGGCGCCTGTCCCGGCGGTGATGGATTTCGGTCGTTGAATATCGTCACTGTTTCTGTCCCTGCCTGACAGGCCGCAGCCTTGGCGGAGGCGGTTCTCTGTCACTGCGCCCGTCCCTGATCCTGTCGCTGTTCAGAAGGGGCGAATGTCATTCGCCCCTACACGGGCGTGGCGGGCGGTGCTGGTACCGATCCCCTCTGGCTGCTTGCAGAAGCTTCTGACAGGGGCAGGGTCAGGATCGGGGACAGGATCAGGGTCGGGTTCCGGCGCAGGGGCGA
>JAKQOW010000048.1 GCA_029565065.1 Acidobacteriota bacterium
TTGGCGGACTATTTGAATTCGCGCCAGTAGTTCATCCGGACTTCCACGCCGGCCGTGGGATTCATGTCGTAGGTGATGTTGCCGGCCGCGGCGTCGAACTTCTCGAACTTGTCGTGGCTCTGGCTGTAGCCCCAGCCCCACGTCTCGCCGGTGCCGATATCGATCCAGCCTTCGCCGCGGGCGCCCTTGTGGAACGCCGAGGCGCGGCCGTACCAGCTGCCGCCGGATGACAACTCCACCGGAGTGGAGTTGAAGTATCCGCCGTTCAGCGCGTTGAAGATGTACGCCGAGGACGTGCCGGCGCCGACGGTGTGGTTGATCGGATCGCAGCTCGTGCCGCCGACGAAGAACTTGTAGGAGGTGGTGGCGATCCAGGCCCGGTCCTTGGTGAAGAAGATGGTGGGCCGGAAGGGCGAGGACTCACCCTCCGCGGCTCCCGGAAACTCGAAGTAGAAGCCCTTGCTGGTGCTCGGGTTGAAGGTGGTGGTCGCGCCGGTGCTGGCGATCAGGTCGGAGACGGGGATGACGCCGGACGTCGGCAGGTTCTCCTTGACCAGGCAGTACATCACGCCGGCCGACCGGGCGCCGAACGACGAGTCGATGGGCTTGCCGTACTCGTTGAACGTGATGAGCGTCTTGTAGCCGATGCCGGGCAGGTTGATCGTGGCCACAAACGGCACCGAGTAGATGGGCGTGCCGTTTTTGGCCTGGAACATCAGCCGGGCGGTCGTGTTGGTGATGTCGGCCTTGTCCAGGACGAACTGGTACAGGTTGCCGTCATAGTCGCCGATGTAGACCTCGTCCACGTACGGATCGCGGTCCCGGGGCGACACGAAGGCCACCGGCGGAGCGAAGAAGCAGTTCCCCACCCGGCTGACCAGCGCGGTGGGCGACGCCCCGAACGCGGTCGTGGAGGTGTCGGCCATGTGGTAGGAGTAGATGATCGAGGGCACTCCGTTGGTCGGGTCGGTGAGGTTGAGGATGAACACCGACTTGCCCAGCTTGGCGGGCTCGGGGAACGACGGATTCAGGTTGAATCCGGATCCCACCACCGCGCCGAACATCCCGTTGGGATAATCGGCGGTGGCCGGACCGAAGCGGCCCAGCGCCGGCACGGACCAGGTCTCGCCCAGGGGGTTCGCGGTCGTGCCGCTGAAGCGCCACATGAACTCCGGGCTGTCGGGGTTGGTGATGTCCAGACAGTAGTATTCGCGGCCGCCCGCGCCGATGCCGAACACGCACAGCGTGTGCCAGTCCCCGCTGCTGTCGCGCGCGTCGATCACCTTGGGCGAGGACGCCATGTAGTAGAAGTGCGGGCGGCGGTTGTAGATGCGGGTGCCGTACACGTCGGGCTGCCCCTGGCTGTTGACGTCGCCGGATGCGTACAGCTCGGTGTAAATCCGGGCCGGCCGGGAGCTGGTCCCCTCGATGGCCGCCGGGATGATGAAGGACCACAGCTCGGCGCCGGTCTCCACGTCCACACAGTGGAGTTGGCCGTCGTTGGAGCCGAACAGCAGCATGGGGATGCGGTCCTGCAGGCTCTTGGCCCAATTGAGATACTCGGCGCTGCCGTACGCGGTCAGGGACGGCGGGCCCACGAACGCGGGCGTGGAGTAGGTGATGGAGCCCAGCGGCAGGGTGCGCACCCAGGTGATGAACAGCTCGAGCTCATCCTTGGAGAGGCTGCCGAGTCCGGCCGTGGACGCGATGTCGTTGCCGTTGGTCTTGGTAAATTCCGTCATATCGTCGCCGTCCAGGAACAACATGACCCGATCCGTGTGCGGCGTGGTATCGATCCAGTCGGCGAAATCCCACAGCTTGTTGTCGGAGTTCTTGGTGAAGTCGGTCAGGAAGTCGATCTTGCCTTCCACCGTGGATGTGGTCAGAGCCTGGAAGGCCCGCATGTGCCCCTTGAACACGGGGCTGTAGGTCATGGAGGCCTTGAACATCACGTTCTGGAGCAGCACCTTCTCCGGCATGGCTTTCGGGAACGTGATGGCCGTGGGTTCGATGAAGCCCAGGATGGGCTCGGTGTCGCCGCTGATCTCGCTGCCGAGGCTGCCCAGGATCTTCTCCAGGGAGTTGAGGAGGTCGCCTTCGTTGTCGGCGAAGTAGGCGTAGTTGGTGCCGCCGGCCTGGGCGATGGAGTCGAGGCCGGCTTTGTCGGATTCCGACTGGAGGCCGAACCCGACAACGAAGGTGTCCACCTTGTGCCGGCTGCGCAGCGTGTCGGCGGCGTCGACCGCCGCGTCGACGCCGGCGCAGGTGTCGCGGCCGTCGGTGAGGAGCATGATCGCATTGTAGCGGCAGTCGAAATACTGGTCGGGCAGCGGCGTCAGGCCGGTCTGGCTCTCGTACGGCGACCAGTTTTTGTGGGTGCCGGACGCCAGATCAAAGTAGTAGCAGGCCTTGGTCGAGTTGTCCAGATTCCGGTTGAACAGATAGCGAGCGATCGACTGGAGCGAATAGCTGATGGGCGTGGAGCCGCGGGCCGGCAGCTCGGTCGCGAACTTCCAGGTCAGGCCGGGCACGGTGAGAGTGCCGGTGGTGCGGTCGAAGTTGCGGTCCACCCACGACTTGATGGCGCCCCGGTTGTCGTAGCCGGGATCGACGCTGGACATGAACGGATCGTTGTCGGAGCCGTGCGGCAGAGGCACCAGCAACCGGTCCCGGCTGCCGCTGCAGCCGGAGCCGATGAAGAAGTAGGTGTCGTAAGTTCGCGTCCTGGTGCCGTCTCTCCGCTCGGTGACGGTGTAGAGGTTGGTGGGGAAGTAGGCGTAATTGCTGTACCACCGGCCGCGGGAGTAGTACCGATTGATGTCGTGCCCAAGCGCATAGGAATCGGAGTTGGTGTACATCCAGAACGACCAGCGCAGGCGGAGGTTGTCGCGGCTCATGAGCGAGTTGATGGCCGTCTTGGTGATGTAGATTTTCGAATCGGTGCGCTGCCCGGCGAAGTCGTAGTTGGAGCACTGGCCGCCGCTGGCGCCGTTGGGCTGGCAGGACATGGAGCCCGACACGTCGATGACGAAGTGAATGTTCGGGGGCAGCAGCCGGCCGATGGGGTCGTTGGGGTCGTAGACCGGCTGGTTCTGGCCCGTCTGCGCCACGGCCGCCAGGCCGCTCAGGACCAGAATTATCAGAAACCACAGCCAACGGGTGTTCATGGTGATCCTCCTTCTTGCGCCCGGCTATTTCTGCGGATTGACGTTCCCTTCGCCGCCGCCGAAGGAGTCCTTCGAGGCGTCGACGATGGGCGTGTCCAGAAAAATCATCTCTTCCAGAATCTTGCGGGAGCCCATCCAGCTCTCGCCGACCGAGCGGACGTAAAAGTAGCCGTCGGCCTCGATGGGCAGGTTGTTGGTATCCAATTCGGTGGGATCGGTGTTGACCACGTACACCGCGTAGCGCCGGTTGGTGCCGCTGTCGATGAGGGCGGCGACATGCGTGTTGCCGCTGTTGGGATCCAGCAGCCGTTTCCACTTGGCGGCGGTGGTGCTGGTGGGGCCGTAGTCGTAGTCGTTGACGCTGGGATTGATCTGGTACATCGCCGAGATCTGTTCACGGCTGGTGAGGTTGTGGAGCATCCGCCGGGCGTGCATCAGGCCGGCTTCGGCGGCGTAGAACGCCTCCTTGCCGTACGCCTGGTTGCGGGTGACATACACCTCGGACGTGGTGATCAGGATGACGCCCGAGGCCAGCATGGCCAGGGCCATCACGATGAGCAGGGCGATGATCATGGCGACGCCCTTGTTGTTGACGCGTTGTCGTTTCATGCGATGCCTCCTGTGGCGCGCGCCGCCGTCATTCCTCCGGCTCCGGCCGGAGGTTCCGGAACATGACCACCTGCGTGTACACCTCGCGGAATTGCGGGATCGACTGGATGGCGCCGGCGGAGCGGTCTTCAATGCCCGGCCGCCGGTAGTAAATGTCCTGGGTGCCGACACGCGCCCCGGCCATCACCTCCGGCATGGCGAAGGTCCGGCCGATGAGGGTGATGCGCATGGCCCGCAGGTGCTGCAACTGGGCGTTGGTGATGTTCTGGAAATTCGTGGTGATCCATTCGGCGCCGGTGATGTTGTTGTCATCGTCGGCGTCGATACCCATGGCCACCTGGAGGTCCTCCACGTACCGGGAGACCTCTTCGGGCACGGCGTTGGGCCGGGCCTCCAGCCGCATGAGCCGCGGCACGTCGGGGATGTTGGTGTCGATGTAGTACTCCCAGATGCGGATGCGCATGATGGTGGAACCGGGCGGGTAGGACTGGGGAAAGCCGCTCGGCGAGTTCACGCCGTACGGGTCGTTCGCGCCGGCGTTGAAAGTGACTTCGGTGAAGGGATTGCCCGACTGCGGACCCTGGATGGTGGTGGGGACGAACAGGTCGGCGAAGATCTGGGCGCCGGGATCCCACGGATTGTCCACTATTGGGGCGTTGGTGATGAGGAGCAGGTCGCCCTCCTGAAAGGGCTCGCCGCTGATCTTCACCGCCTTGAACTGGGAGCTGGGGGGGCTGTACTCGTCGCGGAGCTGGGCGTCGTTGATGATGTCGGGCTCCACCACGCGGATCCGGTCGGGGATGGTGGAATCGTAGCCGGCGTAGTGGCCCAGCTGCAGCCCGGAGACGAACGGCTGCCACTGCGCGTTGGTGCACTCCACGATGTTGAACTGGTAAGCGCCCTTGAGGATCTGCAGCGGCGCCCACTTGGTGTAGGCGCCCACCACCCGCAGGTCGGAAGACATCGTGTCCAGCGCGAAGCGCATGTTGGTGCGCAGCTCCGCCAGCGCCACGTGGGCGGTGGTGGCGTTCTGGTTTTCGAAGAAGAGCGCGGTGGCGCCGCCGATGATGACCAGCATGATCACCAGGGTGATCATGGCCTCGAGCAGCGAAAACCCGCGCCGGTTCGGCCGTCGGTTCGATGTGGGTGTCATGGCCGTTCTCCTCGCCGTCAATCGTGGTACCGGTAGAGGACCATCCGGACGATCTGCTCGGACTCGTCATTCAGCCCGAGCAGCTTCGCATAGTCCTCGGTGTACCTGACCTCCACCGTCACCTTGACCAGTTGGTCGGTTCCCGCCGGCACGTCGGAGGTGCTGGTGGTGCAGGTGAAGTCGTACTTGTTGGTGTCATACATGTAGTCGGCCACCATGTCGAGGTCGGTGCTCGTGATGGACCCGCTGCCGTCAAGCAGCGCGGAGTCGTCGGGCAGCAGCATGACCCGTTCCATTACCACCTCGCCCAGGTACATGAGGCCGCTCACGCCGCCCGCGGCGCTGTTGTTTTTCATGGACCGCAGGAACACCTGGATCACGCCCAGGACCCCCAGGGCCATGACCACCAGGGCCACCAGCGCGGTGATCAGCGTGGCGCCCCGCCGGTTGAGCCGCAGTCGCTTGCCTGGAATCATCATTCACCTCGCAGATAAAGACGCTCGGTTGAAATCAGATAAGTAGCAAAAGACGTGCCGAAGCGCGCGCGCAATTATCTGATTGATCACGAGTATATTACAATTTTCGCAAGGTTGGCGTCAATTTAAAATGTAACATTTTGTTACTATCCCATTGTCGCCCAAGGACCTGTCAAATCCCCCTTCCCCAGGAGAGACATTGGCATCGGCCGCCGCATCTGTTACAATGCCCCCTTTGTCGCATTCAAGACCGGCAGCGTCAGACAGAGCCGTGAAGATACTCCACATCTGGAAACGCATCGACCACCATTCCGCCCATTCCGGCTACGACCAGCTCAGCCGCCACATGGACTGCACCCACTACCGGCCGGGCCGGATCTTCCATTTCCTCTACGCGCGCAATCCCAAGCGCTTCCGCTGGGTGGGCGCCATCGATCCGGAATGGTACAGCTTCGAGTACTTCTGCACCGAGGCCGAGCTGCTGGTCCGCATCAATCTCGTTTCCAAGACCGTGTTCCACATCCTGTACGGCGAAAACCAGTTCCGCTTCCTGGGCCAGGCGCCGCTGCGCCGCGGCAACCGGGTGGTCGCCACCT
The DNA here is from genome assembly GCA_029565065.1 of Acidobacteriota bacterium. GTDB lineage: Bacteria > Acidobacteriota > JAAYUB01 > JAAYUB01 > JAAYUB01 > JAAYUB01. Next base: position 6,002 of record JAKQOW010000048.1, read on the forward strand.
TCCACCAGCCGCCGGACGTGCTGCCCCGCGCCATCCCGAAGACCTCGCGGATCGCCCGTGCCGACGCCATCGTCGTGGTGGGGAGCAGCCAGGAGGAGTACTTCCGCGGGCTGACCGGCCGGGACAACGTCTACCGCGTGCCCCACGGAATCGATGCCGACTACTTCACCCCCGGCGAGCCGCCGCCCGAAAGCGACGAGCTCCACTGCGTCACCGTCGGCTGGTGGCTGCGGGACGTGGAGACCATCCGCCGCGTGATCGCCACCACCAGCCAGTTGCGGCGGCCTCGCATCCGGTACCACATCGTGACCTTCCCGTGGTGCCAGGAATTTTACCAGGGCCTGCCCCACGTGCAGATGTACAGCGGGATCGCCGACGAGGAGCTCCGGACGCTGTACCGGCGCTGCGACCTCATGCTGCTCCCCCTGAACGACTGCACCGCCAACAACGCCGTGCTCGAAGCCGGCGCCTGCGGGCTGCCCGTCTTCACGTCGGCGGCCGGATCCATCCGCGATTACGTGACCGAGGCCGGCGCGGTGATCGCGCCTCCCAAGGACCCCGACTACCTCATCGACGCGCTGGTCGCCGCGGCCGGCGACCGGGTGCGGCTGCGGGCCATGGGCCGGGCGGCGCGGCTGCAGGCGGAGCAGTTTGCGTGGCCGCGGGTGGCCGAGCGGATGCGCACCGTTTACGCGCGGATCCTCGGGTGAGGGTGCGCTATGCTGGCCGTCTGCCCCCGATGTGAAAAAGCCCTGGTCGTGGACGACTCCGGCTGGCATACCTGCCGGCACTGCGCCGGCCGGGTGTGGATTCCCGATCCCGCCAACCCGGACCGCCCCCCCGCCGACGACCCGGCCGCGGCTGCGCCCGCACCCGGCCCGGCCCCGGAGCCGGAGCAGCCGGCCGCCGTGGCCATCCCGTGGGAGGCCGGCCGCGGGGGCGCGCTCGGCCGCCTGCTGGCGACGGTCTCGCTGTTCCTGTTCCGCAGCCGCCAGGCCTATGGCCGTTTCCCGGACCACCCGGAAAACGGCCGGTCCTTCGTCTACGGCCTGCTGATGGTTGCCGTCGGCCTGGTGGTTCATTTCCAACTGCAGGCGATGTCCTACGATTTCCTCATGCGCTCGCTGGCGCAGCCGGACGCGTCGGCGGAGATTCCCGCCTGGCTGCAGGGAACCATCCAGGAGATGCAGCGGGTTCACCTTGACAGCGCGTTCTTCCAATTCTCGTCGCTCCTGGCCCCCCTGCTCGCCGCAGCCATCGTCATGGGCGGCCACCGCCTGCTGACCATGGGGATGTTCCTCGCCCGCGGCCGCGCGACGCCATCCGCCGACCGCGCCTTCCGTCCGCTCGCCTACTCCTACACGCCGTTTCTGTTCATCGCCGTGCCCTTCCTGGGACCCATCTGGTTCATGGTGGTGCAGTACCACGCGCTGCACGCGGGCCTGCAGCTCTCCCGCCGGGCCGCCATGTTGCTGGCGGCGCTGAATTTCCTTTTCTTCAACTTCGTCCTGTCGTTCTGGAACTTCATCTATACGTTGTTGATCGGATGACCGGGTGATGCGCCGCCCGCTGCCGCGGACGGCGCCCGGGGAATGAATACGGAAACGGAACCTGTCCGGGCCGCCGACGTATTATCGGAACGAAGTCACGCGTTGCGGCTTCCGGCAGGCCGATGATGCAGTCAGCGACAATCGAGATGATTCAAACGAACGCCTGCGACCGCCTGGCGCATCTGGACGACAACGCCCTCATGCTGTTCGCCCGGAACGGAGACGGCGACGCGTACATGGAGCTGGTCCGCCGCTACAAGCAGCTCATGGTCAACTACGTCTACCGGCTGGTGTGGGACTACGACTGCGCGACGGATCTGGCCCAGGAGGTTTTCGTGCGGCTGTTCCGCAACATCGACCGGTACGACAACCGGCTCAAGTTCTCCACCTGGATCTACAAGATCGCCACCAATCTGGCGTTCGACGAGCTGCGGCGGCGCAAGCGGCGCCAGACCCAGCCGTTCTCCCGCGAGATCGAGTCGCTGCCCGACGACCATGCCGCCCGGCACGATCCCCGGGCGGCCCATCGGCCCGATCCCGAAGAGGCGCTGCTGCGGTCGGAGGCGGCCCAGGCGATCCTGGCGGCCCTGCAGGAGCTGCCGGCTGAGCACCGCCAGCTGTTCGTGCTCAAGGAGATGGAGCAACTGCCCCTGGAGGAGATCAGCCACATCACCGGAGTCAAGGTGGGCACGCTGAAATCGCGCCTGTTCCGGTCGCGCGAATTCCTGCGGGAGCGGTTGACGGGATACTTTCAGCGAGGTCAAGCGTGATGAACTGCGAACGTTACCGCCGGTTGTATGACGAGTACGACGCCGGCACCCTGCATCCGCAGGACTATGAAGCGGTGCGTCGACACCTGGACGATTGCCTGTCCTGCCGCCAGTTCTTCCAAGACGCGGGCCAGCTGGCGCGGCTCGCCGCCGCCTGCCCCCGCGTCGCGGCGCCGGACGATTTCGAGGACCGCCTCCGGAGCCGCCTGGGGGTGGTGCGCGAGGAACGGCGCCGCCCGCCCGCCCTGCACTGGCACGTGGGCGTGGCCCTGGCGGCCTCGGTCCTGCTGGCGCTGGGTATCTGGCTCGGCACCTATTTCCAGTCACGTCACCCCATCGACGTGCCGGACCGCCGGCTGGCGCAGCAACCGGCGACCATCCCGACCGAGGTGGTCATCCCCGTGGAGCCCGCCCAGCCGGCGGCGGGCGAGGACCAGATCCGCTTCGTGACCCGCGATCCGGCCACCGGCCGGGAAGTGCTCGTGGAGATGCCCGCCTCGTACACCGTGCAGGACCTGTCCACCCTGGAGGGCCCCTATTTGATGGATGTGAGTCACTGACATGAGCCGCCCCGCAATCGCCAGCTCACCCCCGACCCCGCGCCGCTGGATCGGCGCCTTGGCCGCCGTGCTGTCTCTGGCGGTCGGAGGCGCCGCCGCCGGCGCCGAACCGGTCACCCTGCCGGTCGTCCCGGTGCGCGTCACCATGACCATCGCCGGCTTCGCGCCGGCGGCGGAATCCGGGGCCGCACTCTCCCGGTATGTCACCCTGCCCGGCTCGGTGATGGACAACTCGGCCGCCCTCTCCATTCAGCAGGAGATCCTGCTACCCGGTGTGGTGTGGGACGACGCGAACCGCGTGGTGGTGGGCCTGCAGTGGCTGCTGCCGCAGGCCATGCTCTCCGAGACGACGTTCCAGGTGCTGTCGCTGCCCGACCGCCCCGTCAGGCTGGACACGCTGGGCATCGACGAACGCATCGGGCTGCTCATCGCGGGGGCGGCCGCCCCGGCCGCGACTGACGCGCCGCTCGGGCGGTCGGGCATCCGCATGCCGCCGGTGCCCGACGCCGATTGGAAGGTGGTCTGCGTGCCCGCGGGCCGGTCGTTCCGGCTGATCCCGGTCCGGGCGCTCTCCGGCCAGGCGCTGGCGCCGCTGGTCCAGGCCGGCGCGCCCCCGATCCTGGCGCCGGTCTTCCGATCCAACGGCGACTTCGACGGCTTCTGCTATCCGTTCCGGACCGGCAACGTCCCGGCCGACAGCTGGGAGTGGCTGCCTGCTCCGGACATCCGCAACCGCGTCGATTACATCTCCCGACACCGGATCGACCTGCTCTCGGGCTACCTGGGCGTCTTCTTCGGCTCAGCCGGGAGCACGGACCGGCGAGCGGGACCGGCGGTGTTCGTCCGCAGCGTCGTGCCGGCGTCGCCCGCGGCCAACGCCGGCCTGCGGCCGGGCGACCGCGTCGGCCGGATCGGCCCGCAACCGGTGGAATCGGTGCAACAGGCGGTGATGCTGCTGCGCCGCCACGCCCCGAACAGCCAGGTCCGGATCGAGGTCGTCCGGGAAGGCAAGGCGCTGACCCGCGACGTGGTGCTGGGGCGGCGGCAGGTTGTTTCCCGGGCGGAGACCGACCGCCTCCTGAAGATGCTGCCGGAATCCCGGCAACGTGACCTGGCGGCGGTCGCCGCTGGCCAGCGGGCCGACACCGCCGCCGAGCCGGCCGCCGTCCCGACCATGGGCATCTTCATGCACCCGGCCTCCCGGCAGCTGCTGGCGATGCTGGGATGGACGGGCGAAGGCGGGGTGCTGGTCTCGGCGGTTCTGCCCGGATATCCGGCCGCCGCCGCCGGGCTCCAGGCTGGCGACGTGCTGCTGGACTTCCAGGGACAACCTACGACCGACCTGGCCGCGGTCCCGAAGCTCCTGCGCAACCTGCAGCCCGGCCGGCAAATCACCGTCCGCTATTTCCGGCAGGGGGAGATCCGGACCACCCGGGTCACCGTGAAATGACAAGGCCCCCGGTTCCGCGGGGGCCTTGGGCATCGTCATGACCGTGCGGAGGCGTGAGCCGCCTCCCGTCCGGCCGGGCGTATCATGTTCCGGCGGAGTAATCGTCGGCGTACCGGATCTGCTCCTCGGTCAGCGTGTCGATGGACACGCCCATCGTCGCCAGCTTCAGCGTCGCGATTTCCTGGTCCTGCGTTTCCGGGATGTCATGGACCCTCTTCTCGAGCCCCTGCCCGTGCCGGGCCAGGAACAGCATGCTCATGAACTGGTTGGCGAAGCTCATGTCCATGACCTCGGACGGATGGCCTTCCGCGGCGGCCAGGTTGACCAGCCGGCCCTTGGCCAGGACGTAGATCCGCCGCCCGTCCGGCAGCGTGTACTCCTCGTTGTTGGGCCGGATCTCCCGCACGGACTTGGCCAGGCCGGCCAGGTCGTTCAGGTTGACCTCCACGTCGTAGTGTCCGGTGTTGCAGACGATGGCGCCGTCCTTCATCCGCTCGAAATGGCGTCTCACGATCACGTCCTTGACGCCGGTGGCGGTGATGAAGATGTCGCCCACCGCCGCCGCCTCGTCCATGGTCATCACCCGGCAGCCGTCCAACACCGCCTTGAGGGCCGCGGTGGCCTTCACCTCGGTGGCGATCACCCGGGCGCCCATCCCCTTGGCCCGGACGGCGCAGCCCCGGCCGCAGTGGCCGTAGCCGGCGACCACGAAGTGCTTGCCCGCCAGGAGGACGTTGGTGGCGCGCAGGATCCCGTCCAGGGACGACTGCCCGGTGCCGTACACGTTGTCGAAGTCCCACTTGGTCTCGGCGTCGTTCACGGCGACCACCGGGTACATCAGCTTGCCGTGGGCGCCCATCGCCCGCAACCGATGGACGCCGGTGGTGGTCTCCTCGGTGCCGCCAATGATGGTGGCCGCCAGCTCCGGGTGGCGGTTATGCACGGTGAAGATCAGGTCGGCCCCGTCGTCCAGCGTCAGGGTGGGCTTGATCTCCAGGGTCTTGTCGATGCACCAGTAGAACTCCTCGACGTTCATCCCGTGCCAGGCGTAGACGGAGATGCCGTCGGCGACGAGCGCGGCGGCGATGTCGTCCTGCGTGGAGAGCGGGTTGCAGCCCGACCAGGCCACCTGGGCGCCTGCCGCCTTCAGCGTTTTCACCAGCACCGCGGTCTCCTTGGTCACATGCAGGCAACCGGCGATCCGCATCCCCTTGAGCGGCTGCTCCTTGGCGAACCGCTCCCGCAGAGCCATCATCACCGGCATGCGGGACTCGGCCCAGCGGACCTTGAGCGCGCCCTGCTCGGCGAGGGCGATGTCCTTGATCTTGTGTTCCACAATTCACCTCGTAGCCGGAGTGTCGTCGGTCCCGTTCGGGTGGCCCGGTGGCCCGGGCGCCGCATCCGCCGGGCGGACCGCTCATTGTAATGCAGGGGCATCCGATTGTACATGAAAACCATCGGCCGGCCGCCGGGCCAGCCGGCCCGCTTGAAATTTCCCGCGCCGCGCATATAATAAGGAAGCAGCAGACATGGACGAGTCATCGCCACAACGCCGTTTACGCATTGGATTCCCGTCAGCGGACTGGATGCCACGCCGTGTGCCCCGCCGGGTGGTGGTCTCATGATCCGGTCGGCGGCGATCGACAACCTGCCGATGCTCATGGATATCGAGCACCGCTGCTTCCTCCGGGACCAGTTCAGTGAAGCCCTTTACACCGGCTTTCTGTTGCGCCCCGACTGCGAGGTGTTCCTCTGCCTGGCCGGCGAAACGCCCATCGGCTCGATGGTTCTGCTCTTCCCCGCCGAGCTGGACGCATGCCATGTGATCTCGGTCGCCGTGGTCCCGGAACACCAGGGTCACGGCTTCGGCCGTGAGCTCATGGCCTGGGCGGAGGCACGGGCGCTGGCCAAGCGGTGCCGGCAGCTGCAACTGGAGGTCCGGAAGAACAACCGCCGCGCCCGGGCGATCTACGAAGCCCTCGATTACCGAAAAATCCGTGTCCTGAAAGATTACTACGGCAAGGGCGTCGACGGCATTCTCTACGTCAAATCCCTGCCCGAGTGTTCAACCCGTTAGCCGGACACTGTCGAAAATCTCCCCAGTGCCGGAGGCGCCCGGGTGGATAACCGCTACCTCTCCTTCGAGATCGACAAGCTGATGGAGGAAAACCGGAAGCTGCGCTCCGAGAACCGCAATTTCCGCGAGATCCTTTCCTGCGACCAGGATCTCATCATCCGCTACCACATTCTCGACCGCTGCTTCCAGTATGTCAGTCCGGCGGCCACCACCCTGACCGGGCATCAGCCGTCGGCATTTTACGAAAATCCCGGGCTGCTCGCCGAGTTGGTGGACGCCGAGCACCGGCCGGCGTTCGACGCGTTCTGGCTGGCGGCGGCCGCCGGCGCGGCCGATACGGAGCTCCAGCTTCGGTTCCGTCACTCCGACGGTCATACGGTCTGGGCCGCGATGAGGACATGGCCGGTGATCAACCACATGGGCCGCCAGGTGGCCGTGATCGGCAGCATCCGGGACATCTCGCTGCAGAAACAGATGGAGGAGCGCATCCGCAAGCTGGAGGGCCTCATCCCCATCTGCGCCGGCTGCAAGAAAATCCGCCTGCCCGATCACACATGGCAGGAAATCGAGAGCTTCCTGGCCCGCCGGTCCAACATGGATTTCACCCACGGCCTCTGTCCGGAGTGTCGTCACCGCTACTTCCCGTCGCGCCCCTGACCAGCGGCCTTGGGCGGCCGCGCGGAGCGGACGTGAAGTTCCGGCCCGGCCGGGCGGGGACGGTCACGGTTGTTTCTGGAGAATGTCGTCCATGTTGGGGGTGGCGGCCTGCAGGTCGGGGAACACCCGCTCCACCACCGGCCGCAGATACTCGACCCCGGGAAAGAAGGTCTCGACGAATTTCAGGAAGGCCACCACGATGTCCGGGTCGAACTGGGTGCCGGAGCACTTCTGGATCTCCTCGACGGCATAGGAGACCGGGCGGGCGCTCCGGTATGGGCGGTCCGACGTGATGGCGTCGAAGGCGTCGGCCACCGACAGGATGCGGGCGCCGATGGGAGTCGCTTCGCCCTTGAGCCCGTCCGGCCGGCCGTTGCCGTCCCAGTACTCATGATGGTGCTTGACGTAGCCCAGGATGTCGCTGTCGCGCAGAATGGGTGACAGGATCTTGGCGCTGATAGCCGGGTGATAGTAGATGTGCGAGAACTCCTCGGCGTCGAGCGAGGTGGGCTTGTTGAGAACGCTCTCCTTGACCCCGATCTTGCCGATGTCGTGCAGCAGGCCGGCGAGATACACCTTCTGGATCTGCTCGCGGGAGATGCCCATGATCCGGGCGATCTCCACGGCGTACCGGGTGACCCGGCGGGAATGGCCCTCGGTGTACTTGTCCTTGGCTTCCAGCGCCGAGACCAGCGACTTGATCGCGTCCAGGTAGAGGTTCTTGATCTGGACGGTCTGCTCCTCGACCTTGTCCTCCAGGAACAGTTGGTACTCCCGGTTCTTCAGGATCAGATTGCGCTTCTCCAGGGCCCGCTCCACGGCGATGCACACCTCGTCCAGGTTGAAGGGCTTGGTGATGTAATCGGAGGCGCCCATCTTGAGCGTTTCGATGGCGATGCTCATGTCGGACACGGCGGTCACCATGATCACCGCCAGGTCAGGGTCCAGGACGCGGACCTTCTTCAGCAGGTCGATGCCGCTCATGCCCGGCATCCGGATGTCGCTCATCATCAGGTCGAATTTCTGGCCGTTTTGAAAACAATCCAGTGCGTTCTGGGCGTTGGGCGCCGGCTGGCAGTGGTACCCTTCCTCCATGAGCCGCCAGGTCAGGATCTCGCGCACGCTCGGCTCGTCTTCGACAACCAGAATGGACGCGGGCATGTCAATCCTCCGGCTCGTGGCAGTTGTCATTGAGCAGCCGCCCGATCTGCTCGCAGCAGATGAGGATCTTGTCGATCCGCCGGCGGGCTCCCGGCGACAATTGCTGTTCCTGGAGCAGCAGCAGATCGACCTGCCCCCGGATCGTGGTCAGGGGGGTGTTCAGGTCATGCCGTAACCGCCGGAGCCGTTCCGGGTAATCGGGAGGTGCACCGCTCATGGCTGCACGTTTTTCCAGCGGTCATGGCCCACCAGGACGAACTTATGGGCGCGGATTTTCAGCATCTTCTGGGTTTGCAGCTTGGAGATGATCCGGCTGATGGTCTCACGGGAAGTGCCGGCGATCTCCGCCAGGTCCTGGTGGGTGATTTTCGTCGAGATCAGCACCTCATCGGCCTCCCACTGGCCGTCCACGCGGGCGAGGCTCATCAGGACGTGTTTGAGCCGGGTTTCGGCGTCGTTGAATTTCAGAATCTGGATGGTCTTCCAGGAGTCCCGTAGTTTCCGGCACAGGATGGTCAGCAGGGATTCCACCACCTGGGCGTTCTTCATCAGCACGGCTTCGAAATGCTGCTTGGAGATCGAAATGATCTTGCAGTCTTCCATCGCCACCACCGTGGCCGGGGTGGTCTCGTTGTCCAGGAGGGAGAGCTCGCCGAACGTGTCGCCGGGCCCGTGGATCGCGAGGATGTTCTCCCGGCCGTCCGGCGTGGTCTGCAGCACCTTCACCTCGCCGTACTTGACGATGTACATGTACTGGCCGGTCTCTTCCTCGATGAAGATGACCTGGTTCTTCTTGTACTCGCGCTCAAGAAAGATGGCCTGAAGATTCTGGAGCTCGGCCGCAGTCAGATTGTGAAACAGGGGGATGCGCTTAAAAAAATCGATACTGGTCACGGCACCCGCTCGACCATCCAAGGATCATTTGCTTCAATAGTACATTGAATGCCGCGTATCTGCAACAGCTATTGGCCGCCCGGCAGTGAGATCTGGTTGGCTACCGAGCGGCTCTCGCCCACGCAGGTGACCAGGATCGCGGCCCGGTCGGCGATCGGGCACTTGTTCTCGCAGATCCCGCAGCCGATGCAGAAGGCCGCGTCGATAACCGGCTTCTGGACGTCGATCCACCGGCCGTCCGGCGCCTGGACCCGGTCCCGGACCAGCTTGATCGCCTTCTGGCCCTGGATGGTGGGGCACACCTCCTCGCACACGATGCACGGTTTGGCCTGGGCCCACGGCAGGCATCGGTTCCGGTCCACGTACGCCAAGCCCAGGCGGATCGGCGCCCGGCCGTTCCGGCCGAGCCGGTCGTCCAGCGTGGTCGGCCGGATGGCCTCGGTGGGGCACACCTGTCCGCACAGTGTGCAGCGGTCGTCGCAATAGCCAATCTTGGGCACCACGATGGGTGTCCACAGGGCGCTCACGCCGCCCTCGAAGGCCGCCGGATGCAGCGCGTTCGTCGGACACACTTTCATGCACGCGCCGCACCGCACGCACCGGCTCAGAAAGTCATCCTCGGCCCGGGCGCCCGGCGGGCGAATCAACTTGTCGCTCGCCTTGAAGACCTTCCGGTCGCGCTCCGCGTTCTCCGCCCCGATGGCCTGCAGGGGCGCCAGCACGAATCCGCCTACGGCCGCGCCCAGCACCGCCCGGCGACTCAGGTCGGCCAGCGGCCGGCGCTCCGCCGGCACCGGACGCGCGAGGCGGAACCGGAACTCCAGGGCGTTCTCGGGACACACGTCGATGCAGTTGGCGCACAGGTGGCACTCGGACGAGATCCAGGGCTCCCCCGGGATCGGCTGATCACCGCCCTGGCACCCCTGGAGGCACCGGTTGCACCGGGTGCAGCGGTCCGCGTGCTTGTGAAGGGTCAGCGGGGCCCGCGCCGCGCACACCCCCAACCAGGCGCCCAGCGGGCAGAGGTAGCGGCACCAGAACCGCGTTTCCACGCGGTTGAGCGCCAGCACGACGCCGAAGGTGAGTCCGATGCAGAACGCGTGGAGGAAGAAACGGCTGTCGAATGGGACGACGACGCCCCGCAACCCGGCGATCAGGGTGTCGCCGGTCGTCGTCCATCCGATCCAGTCCATGAGGCGGACCACCCCGTCCAGGCCCAACCCCATCGACGGGTGCACCCAGACGGCCATGGACCGCGTCAGGAACGAAAACGGATCGAGCCAGCCCACCTGCTGCAGCCCCAACAGGCTCCCGGCAAGGAAGAACGCGAGGACCAGGTACTTCAGGTTGCGTTTCGCGTTCCAGCGCCAGCGCTCGCTCCGCACCGCCCGCCGCCGGGCGGTCTTGCCGGCGGAAAGCAGCTGCTGGAGAGTGCCGAACGGACAGACCCAGCCGCAGAATGCCCGGTTGAGCAGGATGGCCGACAGGATGGTGACCAGGGACCACAGCAGGACCGGCAGGAACTCCCGGGAAGCGATCCACGTCGTCACCGCGAGTAGCGGATCGAGATAAAAGAACAGGCCCACTGGCGTCTGGATGCGAAAGGCTTCCATCTCGCCCGCAGGTCCGAACGGCGGAAATTCCATCCGGAAGAACAGGTACAGGAACAGCACGAAGCAGACGGTCTGGCTGAGCCGGCGAAAGTTCGCCAGCCGGAAGAGGCGTTTCGCGCGCTTCATCTACAGCTCCACGGTCCGGGTCTTGAGGCCGGCCAGATCCATGCGCCCGATGCCGCGCCGGCTGGCTTCGACGACGAAGCCCATCTGGGCGGGGTCGATGTCGAACAGGCTGCAGCCGAACGCGTCGACGGCGACCATGTCCACGCCGGCGACCAGGGTTCGGGAGAGGACGGCGTCGGCGAGCGAGCCCCCCTGCGGACCGTTGCGCACCAGAATGCGGTAGGCGTCGAGGATCGTCAGGGTGGGCCGCACGAAGCCGCCCAGGTCCGCCAGGGCGGTGTGGATGTTCTGGTGGAACGCCTCGCGCCGACCGCCGATCACGCCCATCAGGTTCTTGAACCCGAGGCTGAGCCGCGCGGTGCTGTGCTGCTTGGCGACGGGCACGTTGATCACCTTGTCCGCCTCCAGCACGTCGCGGTAGATGGGCCAATTTTTCAGCCACTCGCCGCCGAGCGTCATCTCCACGAATTTGCGCTCATCGACAAACTCCAGTTCCACCCCCAGGTCCTGGACGGCCTTGGAGATGCCGCTGCGCGCGTAGCAATGGCGGGCTTCATAGAGGCTGTGGTCGAAGATCTTGACCGTCTTGGCTCCCGCGTTGAGGATCGCCACGGCCAGCGCCCGGACCACATCCGGGTTGGTGTTGGCTGCCTGCTCGGGCACGCGATTGAACCCGATGTTAGGCTTGAGCACCACGCGGTCACCCCGGGCGATGAATCGCTGCATGCCTCCCAGCGCCGCCAAGGCCTCGCGCACCAGCACGTCCGGTTCGCCGTTGCGGACCACCACCAGATCGAGCGCCGGCGCTCCGACGCGCTTGTCGGCGCTCAGTTCCCTGCCGCCGCCGCACCCCCCCAGGCCTGCGAGGGCGATGCCCGCCGCCGCCGGAACGAGCAAGTCTTCCAGAACCTCCCGGCGGGTCCAGGGCGTGGTGAACGGACGTTTGGACATGGCGACCTCCTGGTTATGGTTCCGATGATGGGGCTGCGGGACCGGAACTCGGATTGTGATCCTGAGACCCGGTCACGCCGTCGAGATGCAGCCGCACGACGTTTTCGACGGCCAGGCCGTCGGGCCGCCGACGGATCCGCCGGAATCCGATGATCGCTCCGTGCACCAGCGCTCCGGCAACCAGCGCCAGCAGGAGCATCAGGCCGACGAAACGCAGCGCGGCCAGAACCAGATCGGCATAGCTGTAGTTGTCCCGGCGGAAGAACCGGGTGAGATCGATCTCCCCCGAGGTTTCAGGATGGCGCGCGGCATCGTCCAGCCGGGCGAAAGCCGCCGCGACGGAATCGGGATCCGCCGGGCCCAGGTAAAACGCAAGGCGCCCGCCCACGCGTTTCAACCGGGGCATGGCGTCCGCCGACTCGAAGCGCGCCAGCAACTGCGCCGCGTCACCCGCCGCGGCCGGCGACAGCCAGCCGGACCAGTAGACCCCGGCCGCGCTGCGGTACCGGGCGGCCGCCAGGCGATTGCCCCGGTCCAATCCCACATCCGCCTCCGCCCCCGCCAAATCCTCCGCCAGCAATGTCAATTGGCTGTCCCGAATCAGGTAGCGGCGTGAGGGCCTGTCCAATGCGTCGGCCGGCAGCTTCAGGTACAGGTCGGGTACCGGTTCCAGGCTCCGAAACTGCTCCGCCAGCCACTCATTGTATTCGGACAGGTGCGCCCGAGCCACCTGCTCGAAGACGGTGCGCACCACCGCGCGTCCCCGCCAGACCACCAGCTCCTGTTCCTGGAGGTAGCAGCCGACGAGGTCGGACATCGGCTTGGCTCCCGGACGCTGCATGAAGGTGAACAGGCTGAACGCCGCATCCGGTTGCTCGAACCGGAAGACGTCGATCCGGATGACCTGTCCGTCGAAGGAACGCCGGTAACTGCTCGGTCGGCAGTCCGGCAGCGACGCCAGCGCGCGCGTCTCTTCGGGTCTGAGTGGCGGCGACACCGCTGCCTCGGGCGCCGGAGGCGGCGCCCCCAGCTCGATCACCTGCCCGGGAATGCTTCCGGCGGCCAGCAGCAACCCGAAGACGGCCCAGGTGGTCACGCGGCGGCGGCGGTCAGTGCACATGGTCGGATCCGGCGGCTGCCGGTGCCCGGGCCAGTGTGCCCAGGCTGGCCAGATAGTCTTCGATGCCCAGGGAGATGGATTGGGCCACGCGGTTCTGACTGTCCAACTGCGAGATGATCTGCGCCTCCCGCTTGTTGGAGATGAAGCCGATCTCCAGAAGAATGGCGGGGATGTCGGTTCCGATCAGCACCACAAACGGCGCCTTTTTGACGCCGCGGTCCCGCACGGACGGTTCCAGCTTGCGCACGGCGCCGATCATCTTGCGATGGACCTTGGTGGCGAAATCCCGTGACTCGTTAACCTTCTCGTACATGGTGATCTTCTTGATCACATCCTCGAGCTGGCTCAGGTTCTGCTGCGCGCTGGCGTTCTCTACCGCGGCCAGCAGCTGGGTGCGTGAATCGCGGGTGAGGCCCAGGTAAAAAGTCTCGATGCCGGCCGCCTTGCTGTCTTTGCTGGCGTTGGCGTGCAGCGAGATGAACAGGTCGGCGTTCTCCACGCCGGCCATGGCGGTCCGCTGCTCCAGCGGCACGTAGACGTCCGCCTCGCGTGTGAGCAATACCTCGATGTTCAGACGGCTCTCCAACTCGGCTTTCATCGTCTTGGCGATGGCCAGCGTGACGTCCTTTTCCCGGATGCCGCCGTAGCCGATGGATCCGGTGTCCTTGCCGCCGTGACCGGGATCGATGACGATCTTCCCCACCTTCATGCCCAGGATGCGGGTCAGCGAGCGCCGGCCGTCCAGATTCGGCTTGGGCGGCGGTAGGGGTCCGGCCGAACCTGGCTCGCCGGCTGCCGGTTGAGGCTGGGCGCCGCTGCCGGCGGGTTTCGGATGCTCCGCCGCCGGCTTGTTGGCGGCGGTGCCCGCCGGCGCCGGGGGCTGGGCAGCCGGTTTTGCCGCGGGCGCGGCCGGTTTCGCCGGGGTTTTGGGATCGGGCGAAGTCGCGGCCGTTGGACCGGCCGGTGCGGGGGTTGCGGACGGCTTGCCGGCAGCCGGCGTCGCCGCGGATTTGTCGGTCGACTTTTCCTTCGGTTTGTCGTTCGACTCCGCCTTGTCCTGACTTTCCTTGTACAGTCTGGCCAGGCGGCGTTTGCGCTCGTCGAGGCTCTGGCCCTTGCCCAGATCGCGGATGTCCACCACCACCCGGAACGGGTCGTAGAGGGTGAACACCGTCAGCGAGCCCTTTTGTTTGAAATCGAGAACCACCCGGGCCACATCGAGCTGGTATTGCCCCACGCGGATGCGATCCAGGTAGGAGTCACCCACGGCGAAATTCTTGCCCTTGACCGCGGCAGAAAGGATCGTCCGGTTGAAATCCAGGTAGATCCGGTAGGGGTGATCCACTTCGTTATGGGTGAAAGGGACTTCCCGGTCCAGGTCGATGACCACGCGGGTGTAATCGAGGGTCGACCAGAAGCGGATCTCGGTGATCTGAGAAACGATGGCGCCCGGCGGCGCTGCCGGAGCGGCCGCGGCCACTGGCACCGGCCGGGCATCGGCAGGCGCGGCCGAGGGGCTCGACGCGGCCGCCGGTGTACCGGTCCCGGCGGCATCCAGAGCCTTCAACTTGTCCTTTACCACGCGCGCATAACTGGAGCGGGGAAATTTTTTCAGGTACTCCGTCAGAATCTCGCGGGCCTTGTCCGAATCGTGCAAGTCGTCGGCGTAGATCTCGCCTTTGAGCCGGAGCGCGTCGTCGCGCAGCGGCGAGGCGGGATACTCCCGCATCAACCAATCGGCCAGCGACAGCGCCCGGTCCGCATGCGCGCGGGTCCCGGACAACCGGAAGCAGTCCCGGCACAGCCGTGCCGCGGCGTACAGGGCGTCGTCGCAGCCGGCGTAGGTCGGATCCAGCCGCGGCACGGCGTCGTACAGCTTGACGGCTTGCAGGTAGTCCTCGACGCGCGGCGGCGGAGTGTCGCGCCCCGCCAGCCGGGCCTCCAGCTCCTGCGCCTGCTGGAGCGACTGGCGCGCCGCCGCGCGGTTGCGCGCCGCGTACGCCATGCCGGCAACGGCGACCAGAACCAGTGAGAGGGAGATCAAACGGGTCGCAGCGCCCCGGCGGACTGGAGGGGTGAGGTGTCTGCGCATCGGGGCCATGATAGATGAAACGCTACAAATATTCTACCGCAAAGTGGGAAGGCTCCACGGTTCCGTTCTCTTCGATCTCCTGGCGAATGCGCGCCACCGCCTGCTGCAGCGGCGGCAGTTCGCCGGAGACCATCACCACCGCCACCACGGCGCGCTGCCACAGATCCTGGTAACCCACCTCGGCCACCGACACGTTGAACTTGGCCGTCAGCCGATCCTTGAGACGCCGGAGGATCATCCGCTTCTCCTTGAGCGAATGGACCTCCGGGAAAAAGAACTCCATGTGGATCAGGCACAGGTGCGATCGGAACGGTTCGGTCATCGGGAATCGAGCGTGTCCTTGACTTTCTCGATGATGTAAATCTGCAGCTCGTCACCCACCTTGATGTCATTGAACCGTTCGAGGCCGATGCCGCATTCGTAGCCGGTCTTGACCTCGGTGACGTCCTCCTTGAAGCGCCGCAGGGACGACAGGCGCCCCTCGTACACCCGGACGCCGTCCCGGAAGAGCCGGACCAGGGCATCCCGCCGCACGACACCGTCGGTCACGTAGCTGCCGGCGATGGTGCCCACCGACGGCACGCGGAACGTCTCGCGCACTTCGACGTTGCCGATCACCTTCTCGCGGGCCTGGAACTCGAGCAGGCCCTCCATCGCCTGGCGGATTTCATCGGCCACCGTGTAGATGACCGTGTAGATGCGGATGTCGACTCCCTCGCGGGCGGCCAACTCCTCGGCGCTCTTGACGGGCTTGACGTTGAAGCCCACCACAATGGCATTGGACGCCGCGGCGAGCAGCACGTCGTGCTCGGTGATGGCGCCGACGGCGCTGCGGAGGATGCTGATCTTGACCTTCTCGGTGCTGAGCTTGTTGAGCAGCGACTCGATGGCGTCGCGGGACCCCTGCACGTCCACCTTCAGAATGATGGGCAGTTCCTTGATCTGGCCCTCCTGGAGGCGCTGGAAGAGGGTCTCCAGCGACACGCGGGTGCCCATCTTCTTGAGCAGCTCCTCGCGCAGTTTCTGCTGGCGGTACAGGCTGAGCTGGCGGGCCTTGACGACGTCATCGGTGGCGAAGAACTTCTCGCCGGCGATGGGCAGGTCGTCGAGACCGAGCACCATGACGGGCGTCGCCGGTCCCGCCATGTCCAGCCGGCGATTGTTCTCGTCATACATGGCGCGGATCTTGCCGGAGATGGAGCCGGCGACGATGATGTCGCGCTCGAACAGGGTGCCGTTCTGAACCAGCAAGGTGGCGATGGAGCCGCGGGCCCGGTCCAGGCGGGATTCGATGACGGTCCCCATCGCCTTGGTGTTGGGATTGGCTTTGATTTCCTGCATGTCGGCCACCAGCAGGATCATCTCCAGCATCTGGTCGATGTTGATGAGTTTCTTGGCCGACACTTCGACGAAGACGTTGCTGCCGCCCCATTCTTCCGGCATCAGCCCCATCTCGGACAGGTCCCGTTTGACCCGGTCGACGTTGGCCTCGGGCTTGTCGATCTTGTTGATGGCCACGATGATGGGCACGCCGGCGGCCCGGGCGTGCTGGATCGCTTCGACGGTCTGCGGCATGACGCCGTCGTCGGCGGCCACCACCAGGATGACGATATCGGTCACCTGGGCGCCGCGGGCGCGCATCATGGTGAAGGCCTCGTGACCGGGGGTGTCGATGAACGTGATCGAGCGGTTGTTGATCTCGGCCTTGTACGCACCGATGTGCTGGGTGATGCCGCCGGCTTCACCCGCGGCCACGCGGGTCTGGCGGATGGCGTCGAGCAGCGAGGTCTTGCCGTGGTCGACGTGGCCCATCACGGTCACGATGGGCGCACGCGTGGAGTATTGCTCCTTGTCGCTCTCGAGGAATTCGGCTTCGAACAGCTCCTCTTCGAAGCTGACCGGCTGGATCTCGAAGCCCATCTCCTGGCCCACCTGCTGGACCACCTCCATGTCCAGGATCTGGTTGATGTTGACCATGATCCCTTTCATGAAGAGGGTCTTCAGAATGTCCCGGGCGGGCACGTCCAGCCGCTCGGCGATTTCCTTCACGGTCAGGCCCTCGGGCACGGTGATCTTCTGCAACTGGCGCTTCGGCATGGCCGCGGCCCGTGCTTCGATCTCCTCCTCCATCGTGTGCTTCTTCTTTTTGAACTTCCGGCGGTGGGGTGTCGGCGGCGCAAACAGGCCGGTCCGGTCCGGGATCCCTTCCGAGACCGGCGCCCCGGACGACGAGCGCTTGAGCACCTTGCCTCTTTCCTTTTTCTTTTCCTTGCGGATCTCGCGCACAATCGCGCCGGACTTGTCCGCTGTCGCCTCAGCGGGTGGCTTGACCGCCTCGGCCGCGGCCGCTTCAGGCGGCGCGGCTTCCGCCGGCGGTTCCACCTCGACGGGTTTCTCCGCTTCCACTGCCGGCGCCGGCGGCTCCTCGGCCGCCCGGCGGCCCACCTTGCGGATCTTCTTCTTCCCCTCCGGCGGTTCCTCGGTCACCGCGGCCGTCGCCTCGATCGGAACATCCTTGCCCGCCGGTTCAGCGGCGGCGCGTTTCAGCGTGACGGTCGCCTCGGGCTCGCCCACCGCTTCCACCTGGGCGGCTTCTTCGGCCCCTTCCTCGACGGGTTCCAGCAGGGCGGCCTCATCATCCACCTTGCCCGCCTTGCGGATGGTCATGCTCTTGGAGATGGCGCCCTCGAGCGGCGTCCACTCCGGCTTCTTCGGTTTCGGCTTGGTGACGCGCTTTTTGGAGATCTGCTTCTGGCGCTCCGCCTTCTTCTCCACCTCGTGGCTGATGTTGGTCGTCAGCTTGAGATGGGCCATGACCTTGCCCACAAACCGGTCGTCGATGGGCTGGTTGGCGGAGAAGACCATCACGCCGATCTTCTTCAGCTCGCTCAGAATCATTTTGGCATCGAGGTTGAAATCCTCCGCCAACTGATTCACGGTGACCTTGTCCATAGTGTCCTCGTTTTAAGACGGGCCGCGCGCCGGCACACGACGGGCGACCGTCGCCTATTCCTTGTCCGTTTCACCCTCGTCCGCGACATCACCTGCTTCGGCCGGCGCATCGTCGGCGGGGGGCGCAGCTTCCGCGACCGCTTCGGCCGGCTCAACCGGTGCAGCGGGCTCGGCCGGTTCGGCCGGGGCCAGCGTGGCGGTGTTGAGCATCATCTCGTTCTCGATTTCCTTGCGCTTTTCCTCTTCGCTCTTGATGTCGATGTGCCAGCCGATCAGCTTGGCCGCCAGGCGCACGTTCTGTCCCTTCTTGCCGATCGCCAGCGAGAGGTTGTCGTTGTCGACGATGACCTCCATGATCCGGCGGGACGGTTCCTTGATGAGCACGCGGACGATCTCGGCCGGGCTCAGCGCGTTGACCGCAAAATCAACCGAGTCTTCCGCCCACTCGATGATGTCGATTTTCTCGCCGCGGAGCTCCTTGATGATGGTCATGATCCGGGAGCCTTTCATGCCCACGCAGGCGCCGACGGGATCGACGTCGGGCTCGCGGCTCGACACGGCGATTTTCGTGCGCTCCCCGGGCTCCCGGACCAGCGCCTTGATCTGGACGGTGCCCTCGTAAATTTCGGGCACCTCCAGCTCGAAGAGACGGCGGACCAGGTCGGGATGGGCGCGCGACACCGTGATCTGGGGCTCCTTCGGGGACTTGCTCACGTCCAGCACCAGGAGCCGCATGCGCTCGCCGCGGCTGTAGTTTTCGCCGGGGATCTGTTCGCGGGGCGGCAGATGGGCCTCGGCGTCGCCCACTTCGAAGACCACATGTTTGTCCTCGTAACGTTTCACCGAGCCGGTGAGCAGATTGCCCTTCTTGTCGATGAAGTTGTCGTAGACATGCTCCCGCTCGGCGTCGCGGACGCGCTGGATGATCACCTGCTTGGCGATCTGGGCGGCGATCCGGCCCAGACAGTCGGTGGGCTTGGGGATTTCCACGATGTCCCCTTCCTCGAGGCTTTCGTCTTCCTGCTTGGCCTCTTCGATGGACATCTCCAGAGACGGATTACCCACTTCCTGAACCACGGTCTTGACCGCGAAGATCTCGATGATCCCCGTATCCTTGTTCAGGCGGGCCTGAATCTCTTCCTTGGTCTTGAAGAACTTTTTGGCCGCTGTGACCATCGCGTCCTCGATGGCGTGCACGATGATGTCCGGGTCCAGGTTTTTTTCCCGGCTCACCTGCTCGATGGTCTGAATCAGCAAGTTGGCCATAGCCACCTCACACTAGAGTTAGAATTTGAACCGCAGACGACAGCTCTCGACGGCCGGGTACTCGAACCGCACGATGCCGTCCTCCTCGGAGCGGATGACGAATCCGCTGTCGTCCGCCTGTTCCAGAACACCGAGCCATTTCTTTCGCCCCTCGGCCGAGGCCTGGGTGGTCTTGACCTCGACCTCGCGGCCGATCTGGCCGCAGTAGTGCTCGGGCACGTAGAGGCGCCGCTCGAGACCGGGGGACGACACCTCGAGGTTGTAGGTGGTCGGGATCGGGTCCTCGACGTCGAGCAGGGCGCTGAGCTCCCGGCTGACCCGCTCGCAGTCAGCAACGGTCACGCCGCCCGGCTTGTCGATAAACACCCGGACGATCGCCTTGCGGCCGCGGGCGGCGCAATCGAGGTGATACAACTGCACCTGGCAGATGTCGGCCGCGGTGCGGGCCAGTCGATTCAGCAGTTCTTGGTTCATGGCGGACTCTCGTGTTCACAAAAAAAGTGGGCCCGGGCCCACTCGAAGGGGTCATTCTATGCAAAATGCCGCGAATGATCAAGAAGTATTTGCGGATCGGATGGGATTGCCGGCCGATTTTCACTCTGCCGGGACGGTCGCTCGCTCCAGCCCGGGCCACCAGGGTGCCCGGCCGTGCAGCGTCCGCAGCTGCCGGGGCGACAGCAGGTGGAAGTCGTAGCTCACCGACAGATTGGACGGCTGGCCGGCCCCGCCCGCCGGGCCGTGGGCCTCGATCTCCCCATAGGTGAGCGGCGGCACAGCCCGGTGATTGTAAAACTGGACCGCATCGCCGGACGGCGACGGACGTCCCCCCGGCACGTCGGCGTAGCGCCCGTCCCGCTTGATCGCCGTGCGCTGGACGATGCGCAGCCAGCGGCCGGAGCCGGCCAGCGGGTGGAAGTAGTCGACCCGGCTGCGGGCCGGCAGAGCGTCGGCGCGCAGCCCGACCTTGAATTGCCGGTCGCCCGTCAGCCGGAAGGTCGCCCAACCGTCGCCGCGGGCGTGCCAGGCGTCGGGCAGCGGCTCGAAAAAGTCATCCCGAAACACCGGCACGGTACCCGTACGCCGGCGGAGCGCCACCACCGTCAGGCCGGGCACCGGCACCTGCAGAATCGCCCATGCGCCGTAAGGCCGGGCGGGCGTTTCGGCCTGGGGCACGGCAACCCGCTGGGCGACTTGCAGGCGGAAGCCGTCGCCGGCAGCCGCCACCCGGATCCGCCGGGTCAGCGCGAACGTGCTCGCGCGTCCTTGGGGCGACAACCGGAATCGCGACTCCAGCCGGACTGAGGCGGAGCCGGTACGGTCGGAAACCGTGAAACCGCTCGGATCCAACTCCGGCGGACACGACCATTCCATCGAACGGTAGAACAGGCTGTGCGGAGCGTGCTCCGGCGCGACCCACGTGCGCTGGCCGCCGGCGTTCCAGCCGGGCGCGCGGTAATTGACCGGCACCCGCGGGTCCCGCCAAAGGCATTCGACGCCGTCGAGGACAACCGACAGGACGCGCCCGCCCAGCTCGGGCACCACAACGGCGCTCCCGCGATCCGTTGTCAGCCGGACCGGCGACAGCCCCTGACGGGTCAGCGCGTCCGTCAACTGTTCGGGTGAATGCG
Organism: Acidobacteriota bacterium; assembly: GCA_029565065.1. Lineage (GTDB taxonomy): Bacteria > Acidobacteriota > JAAYUB01 > JAAYUB01 > JAAYUB01 > JAAYUB01. The sequence goes on from JAKQOW010000048.1 coordinate 26,869, forward strand.
GGCACATGACGGGCTCGGGCGGGTGGCTGCGGCGCCTACCCTTCCAGGTCCTTGCGAACGATGTCCCGGATCTCGGCGGCCAGTTTCTCGGCTTGTGCCAGCAAGTCGCGGGCCTCCCGGCTGGTGGCATCGCGGAACGCCCCGCCGTCGATGCCCTTCAGGTTGATCATCACGTTGTAGTAGGCCCCCTCGGCGGCGCTCAGGCCCATCAACCCGCCCACGCCGGCGTCGCTGATGGAGTTCCGGTTACCGTGGCGGGCCATCTCCCGGGCCAGCTCCAGCGCGGGCACGGCGCGCCGCAGCACGCCGAGCGGCACCAGCGTGGCCCCCTTGTTCGCCGCCTCCATGGCGGCGTCCCGGGCCGCCTTTTCGGCGTCGGTCTTCTTGGGCAGCTTGATGGCCGCCATGACCTCGTTGAATGCCTCGGTGTCGCGATCGATGTCGTACAGGAATTCATCCTTGAGTCGCTGGCCCTCGACGCCCACGCGCAGCATGCGGTCCCGTTGCTCTTCGTACCCCTTCTTGCCCGCGGTCAGGTTCGACACCATGGCCGCCAGAGCCGCCGCCAGCGCGCCCGCCAGCGAAGCCACCGAGCCGCCGCCCGGCGCCGGCGAGTCGGAGGACAGCTCGTTGGCGAACTCGCGCAGGTCCATGCGCTGGAGCCGTGGCGGATTCTCCGCCTCGACGCTGGCTTCGATGATCTTTTTCAGCGGATCGAAGGGAGTCAGTTCAGCCAGGCCCAGCGATTTCACCGCGATGTGGATCAGTTCCTCATCCGGCACGCCGGCCGGCTTACCCTGGCGGGTCAGGAAGAATGCGCCCGCGTCCAGCAGCGCCTGTTTGGGGATCAGCCCCACCAGCTCGCTGCCGGTCACCCGCAGGCCGCGCGTCTCGGCCTGGCGGCACACCTCCACGAACACCTCGTGCACGGGCGAGATTTTGTAGTTGTTGAAATTGATGGACAACTGGGCGCAGCCGTACTGCTCGATGTACCAGCCGATCGCCTTGACGGCCTTAAACTTGCCGGGGGCCCAGACTTTCTCGCCCTGCGCGTCCTTGACGACGGCGCCCTTGGCGTCCTTCTTCACCCGACCTTTTTCACGGATCTCCAGCGCGATGTCGTTGACCAGCGCGGCGTCGCGGGTGTTGAAGTTGATGTTGTAGGCGATCAGGAACTCCCGGGCGCCGATCACGGTGGCGCCGGCGCGGGCGTTGAAGGTCGCCGGGCCGAAATCGGGCTTCCAGGCGGGGTCCCGGAGCTTGTCGGCCAATCCCTCGTACTCCCCGGCCCGGACGTCCGCCAGGTTGACCCGCTGGGGGCTCGCCGCCGCGGCTTCATACAGGTAGACCGGGATACCCAGCTCATCGCCGACGCGCCGGCCCACCTGTCGGGCCAACTCGGCGCAGTCGGCCATGGTGACGCCGCTCACCGGCACAAACGGGCACACATCGGTGGCGCCGATCCGCGGATGGGCGCCGCTGTGTTTCGACATGTCGATCAGCTCGGCCGCCCGGCGGATGCCCTGGAAGGCCGCCTCGGCCACCGGCGCCGGCTCGCCGATCAGGGTGACCACAGTGCGGTTGGTGTCGGCGCCGGGATCCACGTCCAGCACCTTGACGCCCTTGACGGCCGCCATGACGGCGACGATCTTGTCGATGAGCGCCCGGTCCCGGCCCTCGCTGAAGTTGGGGACGCATTCCACGAGCTGTTTCATGAGTGTGACTCCTGTTGGCCGGCCGCGCTGCGGGGGGCCAAAAAAAACGGCCGCTCCGGCACAGGCTCGGGCGGCTCAAGATGAAATGGCGGAGAGGGCGGGATTCGAACCCGCGGTAGAGTTACCCCTACACACGCTTTCCAAGCGTGCTCCTTCAACCACTCGGACACCTCTCCGTGAGGGTTGAATACTCGATGACCGTAAAGAACAGACCCGATCGCAGAAGGCGTATTGTAATGAAATTTTCCGAAAAAGAAAGAGAAATTAAAACCGGTCGAGAAACCGCGGATCCATAAGGAAGCGCTCCCTGACGTTGGCCATGGCGGCCAGGGCGCTGTTCCGAATCCGGGGGACGTGCCGCTCGAGATCGGTCAGCAGTTCCTTCACCCATTGTCGGCGGAGCCGCTGGAGATTTTTCTCCGGACAGGCTGACGGCACCGCCGCCAGTCCTAGGCCGGCGAAATACCGGGCCACCTCCCGCTCGTAAACGTGACACAGGGGCCGGATCACGGTGTTCCGGCCATCGTCGGAACGCAGCACCGGCGGCATGCCCGCCAGTTGTCCCGTGAAAAACAGGTTCAGCAGCAGGTTCTCGATGAGATCGTCGGCGTGGTGGCCAAGGGCGATCTTGTTGCAGCGGTGCCGGGGCGCCGCCGCGTAGAGATGCCCGCGCCGCAGGCGGGAGCACAGGGGGCAGAACGTCGGGGCGTTCGCCCGCTTCGACTCGAGGATTCCGGCGATGGGCGCCGGCTCCACGACCAACTCCGCGCCCAGGCGGGCCACCTGCTGTCTGACCGCGTCGGTGTCGAAACCCGGGAAGCCCGGATCCAGCGTGAACGGAACCAGCTCGTAGCGGACCGGCGCCCGGCGCTGGAGGCGCAGGAGCACGTCCAGCATCACCAGCGAATCCTTGCCGCCGCTGATGGCCACCAGCACCCGGTCGCCGTCGCCCAGCATCCCGTAGCGCCCAATGACCTCCCCCACCCGGCGGCGGAGGTCGCGTTCCGTGAACGTGTTGTCCGTCTGCACGCGGTGTCTCCTCGTCAAGCGGTCCGGATGGGGATCCTGCCGTCCCCCGGTCGGTGGACGGACAGGACGTGATCTTCGACCGAAGATCCGCGCTCAGGCGCCTCAGTAAGACTTGGAAGCGGGGCGGTCCGGGCCGTCGTCCTCGGTCCATTGGAACACGCGGTGTTGCTCGCCGAGGTCCCGCGCCAGCGGCGTCATCCGGGTCCGGTCCGAGACGATGATCCGCTGGTTCTGCTTCACCGCCGCCAAAACTTCCTGCTCGCCGACGAAGTCCGCCGGTTTCGGCAGTTCAACCGGCGCCGGCGGCCGGTCGCTGGCCGGCGGCGTGTTGGGGGCGGGTGGCGCCGCCGGCCGGCCGACCGGAGCGTCCGTGGCCATCATTTCCGCGATCACCTGGGCGACGACGCCCCGGACACGGTCGCGGTCCGGGAGCACCGGCCCGGCCGGCGGTGTGGACGGCGCGGGCGGCGCCGCGGCGGGGCGCTCGGGCGCGGCCCGGGTGAACCGGATGGGCCGGGTGCCGAAGGCCAGCCGCTTGATGTTGATCAAATGGCGCGCCGACACATTGTCGGTGGTGATGTTGTTGCCCCACGTGCCGCAACCGAGGGTCAGCGAGGGCGTCAGGCCCGTGGCGTACCCGATGGCGCCGTGGGTGCCCGAGGTGTTGGCGAGGATCCGGAAGGCGGGTTTTTCCAGGGCGAACCTCATGATGACGTCCTGGTCCTGGGAGTGGATCACCATGCTGTGGCCCATCCCGCCGAAGGTGAGCAACTCGATGCACCGCTCACACCCCTCCAGCCAGCCATCCACGACATAGAATGCCAGAACGGGCGAGAGTTTTTCCATGGACAGCGGCTCCTGCGGTCCCACGGCGGCCAGTTCCGCGATGAGACAGGGCGTCTCGGCTGGCACCTTGAAACCCGCCAGCTCCGCGATCACCGCCGCGTCGCGGCCGACGATCCGCGGATTGATCCTGCCGCCCTGCACCACCGCCGCCTCCAGCAGCCGTTTTTCCGCGGGTGAGCAGAAATGGGCGCCCCGCGCGGCGAACTCGCTCCGCACGGCCTCCAGCAGGGGACGGTCCACGATGACCGCCTGCTCCGAGGCGCAGACCGTGCCGTTGTCGAAGCACTTCCCGGCCAGCACGAGCTCGACCGCCGCGGCCACCTGGGCGGTCCGCTCGATGAAGGCCGGCACGTTGCCCGGACCGACGCCGAACGCCGGCTTGCCGGAGCTGTAAGCGGCCTTGACCAGGCCGTGCCCGCCGGTGGCCAGGATGACGGCCGTCAGGCGGTGCCGCATCAGCTCCTCTGTGGCCTCCTGCGTGGGGTTGTGAAGGCAGCCGACGATTCCCTCGGGAGCGCCGGCCAGCACGGCCGCCGCGTGCAGGATGTCGGCGGTTTTGGCGATGCAGTCCTTGGCGGCCGGGTGGGGCGAGAAGACCACCGCGTTGCGTCCCTTGAGGGATATCAGCGCCTTGAAAATCGTGGTGCTGGTGGGATTCGTCGACGGGATGATGCCGGCGACCACCCCCATGGGCACGGCGATTTCATACACCTGCTGGGCCGGATCCTCGGCGACCACGCCGACGGTTTTCAGATTCCTGATATCCTCGAAGATGTCGCGTGCGGCGAAGGTGTTCTTCGTGACCTTGTCCTCGACCCGGCCAAAGCCGGTCTCCTGCACCGCCAGCCGGGCCAGTTCCTCGGCATGGGCCAGCGCCTCCCGCGAGACCGCCTCCACCACGCGATCCACCTGTTCCTGGCTGAATTCGGCAAAACGGCGCTGGGCGTCGGCGGCCAGTTGCAGCAGGTGGCGCACTTCCTGCACCGCCATCAGGTCTTGGTCTAATTGCATGACGGGCTCTCCGGAATTGAGTGTGCCCACTGTAGCACGCGACTGACAGCCGGTCAACCGGCTGGGGATTGCCGCGTTGCCGCCCTCCGATCATCAGATCCGGGGGGTGTGCCGTTCGATGAGCTCCAGAACGTCCGCGTCGATCTCCATCCGGGCGCGCTGAAAGATGGTCTGGAGCAGAATGATCACCCGGTCGCGCGGGCGCACCGCCTCGATCCGCCCCTCCAGACCGTCGAACAGCGTTCCGTGGATCCGCACCCGGTCACCGGGCGCCAGGGCGCGGTCTGCCTCCAGATACCCCTTGGCCGCCATCCGGTCCCGGAGGGTCTGGATGATCAGAGGGTCCACCGGCACGGGTTTGTCATTGAAGTTGATGACCTTCTGGATGCCTTCCAGATGATTCACGGTGTACAGCCAGCGCGCCGCGTCGAACCGGGCGAACAGATAGCAGGGGAAGAGCGGCCGGATATGATAGCGTCCGCGGCGGTGTGTGCCCGCCAGAGGCAGAAACGTCTCAAAGCCCAGTTGCAGCAGCTTCACGTCGGCGTAATGCTCCCGCAACCGTTTGGTGTAGATCGCGTACCAGCAGAGGGTGTCCACGTTCTGTGATTCGCTCACGGGTCCTCGGATCATCCGTCCGTCGTCTCCGTATTATTATACCCATCACCTGAGATATGCCAACGCTTCGCCTCCGTTCGGATGAAATAAACGCACGGGCCGGTACAATGTGCTTTCCAAACACATTCAGATAAGGTATAAATGTCCACATCATCACAATTAGGATTCAGCGATGGCCACGGTTGGAGAGATTCTCAAACAGAAGCGCCAGGAACAGAACCTGACCCTTCACGATGTTTCCGAGGTCACCAAGATCAGCACGAATTTTCTGGACGCCATCGAAAACAACGCGTTCAAGAAACTGCCTCGCGGTGTGTTCCCGAAGATGTTCATCCGCGCCTACGCCCGTCACCTGGGCCTGGATGATGACCGGCTGATCCAGTTGTACTACGAGCAGGTGGCCGAGATCGAGAGCGAGGAAACGCCCGCCCTTGAAGGACCCCGCATGGCGCCGATCCGCCAGCGCGGCGGACACTGGACGAGGATTCTGGTGGCGGTGGTGGTGATGGGTGCGCTCCTGGGAACCATCTATCTGGTCTACCAGTCGAGCGAATCCAGTCCGCCGCTGGATGACGCACTCCCGCCGGGGTCCCAGCAGCCCCTTGCCGAACCCGCACCGGCGCCGGCGCCCGCGACACCCGACAGCCCGGCGACCGCAACTGCGGACGTCGACATTCCGGACGGTGCGCCCCTGCCCGCCGGCTCCCCCGCCCCGCCGACGCCCGGGGAAATGCCCGTGCCGCCAGCCACCACTGAATCCGATCCGCAGTCACTGGTTCTCGTCCTGCGGGCCAGCGCCGTCTGCTGGGTGCGCGTCGTGAGCGAGGGCGTTCCCCAGGATTTCATCCTTCAGCCGGGCGAGACTTTCCAATACAGCTATGTCAAACCCATCGTTTTGCAGGTGGGCAACGCCGGCGGCGTCACCCTGTTCCTCAACGGCCAGGCTACCCGCCCGATGGGCACCACCGGCCAGGTGGTGGAACTGAACCTGTCGCCATCAAACTGGCGGGATTACATCGCGGTCCCAGAGGAACCCTGACATGGCCGTCTCCAATCCTCTGCTGAGCGCCATCCGCTCCGGCGCCGCCCCCAAAATGATCAAGCTCGCCGCCGCCCGCGGCAGTCTGCCTCTGCCACCGGAGATCCTGCTGGAAGCCCAGGCCTCGCTCCTGAAGGATGGTGATCCGGAAATCCGGCGGGCCGCCGAAGAGGGCCTGCACGCCTACTCGCCGGCGGAGATGGCGGCATTGATGGAGAACAAGGAGATCACGCCGTTCGCCATCGACCAGGCGGCCGGGTGCTTCCGGGGCAACGCCCTGATCGTTGAAAAGATCATCATCAACCCCAACACCGACACCCGGACCCTCGCCGGCCTGGCTCCGATCATCTCGCAGTCCCTGGCTGAGCTCCTCATCAACAACCAGGTCCGGCTCATCGAAGCCCCCGAGATCCTCGCCAGCCTCCGCCAGAATCCAAACCTGAGCCCGGGTGATCGCCAGCGGCTGGAGGAAATCGAGCACGACTTTCTGGGCGAAGGCGCGGCGATGGCGCCGGCCGCGGCGCCGCTGCCGGTGGAGGAATCGAGAGTCGAGGACATCCCCTTCACCGAGGAGGAGCGGGCGGAACTTTCGTCACTGGATGCCGACGCCCCGACTGCGCCCTCCAAGGAGGAGCAGGAATACATCAACGAGGTGGCCGAGGGCGATCCGGACAAGCTCACCCTCTACCAAAAGATGGCCACCCTGTCGGTGAGCGACAAGGTCAAGCTGGCCCTGCTGGGGCGGCGGGAGGAGCGGTCGCTGCTGATCCGTGACTCAAACAAGCTGGTGTCGACATCGGTCCTGTCGAGCCCGAAACTCACCGATTCCGAGATCGAGATCTTCGCCCAGCTCCGCAACGTTTCGCACGAAGTGCTCCGGATCATCGGCACCAACAAGGAGCTCACCAAAAATTACCGGGTGGTCTATTATCTGGTCCGCAACCCGAAGGCCCCCGTTGAAGTCACCATGCCCCTGCTCAACCGGCTGACGAGCATGGACCTGAAGCTGCTTCAAATCGAAAAATCCGTCCCGGAGTCAGTCCGCGCCCAAGCCAAGCGCATCATCGGCCGCCGCCAGCCCTGATCCCGCAGTTTGTTTTTGACAATCCAACGCCTCTCCTCTACAATTGGTGCGGCCGAAGGGGCCGCCAAATGCGGAAGTCTTTGCTTTTATTAACTTTTTGCCTAATCCTGCACCCGTTGCCCATCCGGGCGGAAACGTTTTACTCCTATGTCAACCGCAGCGGCTGCATCGTGTTCAGCAACTACGCGCCCAAGAGCGGGGAAGCCACATCGGTCAAGGAAATCGAGATCGAGCGCGAACAGGACCGCCCGGACCTGATCCAGTTTGATGAGAGCCGCTTCAACCAGTTCGACCCGTTGATCAAGAAGTACGGCTCCGAGCTGGAGGTCGATTTCAACCTGATCAAGGCACTGATTCTCGTCGAGTCCAACTTCAACCCGCGGGCGGTCTCGCCCAAGGGCGCCCGGGGCTTGATGCAGCTGATGCCCGATACGGCCCGCCGGTACGGCGTCTTCGACCTGTTCGACCCGGAGGAGAACATCCGCGGCGGCACCAACCATCTCCGCATCCTCATCGACATGTTCCAGGGCGACCTGGAATTGGTCCTGTCGGCGTACAACGCCGGTGAAAATCTGGTCCGCAAGTTGAACCGGATTCCCCGGATACCGGAAACCATCAAGTATGTCCGGAAAATCGTGGAGATATACGGCAGCACCAAAGTCCGGGGGAACGAACAGTACGCGGTCTACACCCCCGGCACCCGGATGTTCCGATATTACGATCAGAACGGCGTACTCACCTTCACCAACATCGATCCGCCGGCCGACGCCCGGCCGGTCAAGTGAGTGCACGTCCACAGGCTGTATTGGGGATTCTGCGCTTGCTTTGATCACAGGACGGGAGTGCATTCGCCATGTGCGGGATCATCGGTTACACCGGCGGCAAATCCGCCATCCATGTACTGACCGAAGGACTGAAGCGGCTGGAGTACCGCGGGTACGATTCCTGCGGCCTGGCCACCGTGGGACCGGCCGGTGTGTACGCCGTCAAAACCTGCGGCACGATCGGTGAACTGGAGTTACGGCTTTCCGCCGCCACGCCGCCGGCCACGACGGGCATCGGGCACACGCGCTGGGCCACCCACGGACGGCCGTCGGAGGCCAACGCCCATCCGCACTGCGATTGCGGCCGGACGCTCTATGTCATCCACAACGGCATCATCGAGAACTACAGCCTGCTCAAGCGGGAGCTGATGCGAAAAGGTCACCGGTTCGAATCGGAGACCGACACGGAAGTGCTGGCCCACCTTTTCGAGGAGTTTTACCAGGGCGACCTGCTGGACAGCGTGCTGCGCGGTCTGGAGCGGGTGACAGGCACATTCGGGATCGCCGTCGTCCATGCCGCCCATCCGGAACAGATCATCGTGGCCCGGCGAGGCTCCCCGCTGGTGCTCGGGGTGGGCGATCGGGAGATGCTGGCCGCGAGCGACGTGGCCGCCCTGCTCCGCCACACCGACCGGGTGATCTACCTGAACGACGGCGAGGTGGCGGTGCTGCAACCGGATGATTTCCGCATCCTGTCCATCTCCCATGAGCTGGTCCACCGCGATCCGGTGAAGGTGGAGTGGCAGCTCGAGGAAACCGAGAAAAACGGCTTTCCGCATTTCATGCTCAAGGAAATCTTCGAGCAGCCGGAAACGGTCCTCAACGCGTTCCGCGGACGCATTCTCCGCGAGGAGGGGGTCAGCAAGTTCGGCGGCCTGGAGAGCATCCTGCCGGAACTCAAGAAGATCAACCGCCTGGTCATGATCTCCTGCGGCACGTCATACCATGCCGGCCTGCTGGGCCGGTACATCTTCGAGAAGCTCACCGACATCAACGTCGACGTCGAGATCGCCAGCGAATTCCGTTACCGGAATATCAATCTGTCCGCGGGAACCGCCGTCCTGGCCATCAGCCAGTCGGGTGAAACCGCTGACACCATTGCCGCGGTGCGCGAGGCGCGCCGCAAAGGCGCACTCGCCCTCGGGCTGGTCAACGTCGTCGGCTCCACCATCGCCCGGGAAACGATCGCGGGTGTCTATAACCACGCCGGGCCGGAGATTGGCGTGGCCTCCACCAAGATCTTCACGTCGCAGGTGGTCATCCTGAGCCTGCTGGCGTTGCTGCTGGGCCGGTTCAAGAAACTGTCGATGAACGACGGCATCCAGGTGCTGAACGCCATCCAGGAGCTGCCGGATCAGATCCAGACGGTTCTGGAACAGTCGGAGGACATCCGCGCCATCGCCCGCGATTATTACCAGCACCAGTCCTTCCTCTACCTGGGCCGCCTCTACAATTATCCGACAGCGATGGAGGGCGCACTCAAGCTCAAAGAAATCAGCTACATCCACGCCGAAGGCTACCCGGCGGGCGAGATGAAACACGGCCCCATTGCCCTGATCTCCCCCGAGTGCCCCGTCATGGCCGTCTGTCCCAGGGACAGCGTGTACGACAAGATGATCAGCAACATCATGGAAGTTCAGGCCCGCGGCGCCAAGATCATCGCCGTCGGCTCCCCGGACGACACCAAGCTGGCCGACATCGCCGACCGGGTGATCACCGTGCCGCGCACACTCGATTTCCTCAACCCGATCCTCTGCAACATCCCTCTGCAGCTGTTCGCCTATTTTTGCGCCTTGTACCGGGGTTGCGCCATCGACAAACCGCGCAACCTGGCCAAGAGCGTCACCGTGGAGTGAGCCACCATGAGTCAGCCGACACCGGTCAAGGGCGTCATTCTGGCGGCGGGTTACGGGACGCGATTCCTGCCCGTGACCAAGACGGTGCCCAAGGAGATGCTGCCCATCGTCGAGGTGCCGTCCATTCAGTACGTGATCGACGAATTCACCGCATCTGGCATCCACGACATCCTGATCATCACCAGCCGCCGGAAGAAAGCCCTCGAGGATTATTTCGACCGGGACGTGGAGCTGGAGTCGGTGTTCCGGGATGAAGCCGCCGGGGACAAGCTCGCCTGTGTCACGCCGCCGGACGCCAACGTCGTCTTCATCCGGCAGCGGGAGATGCGGGGAACGGCCCACGCCTTGATGCTGTGCGAGGGTTTCGCCGGACAGTCACCGTTCGTCGTCGCCTACCCCGACGACCTGATGCCCGATCCACCCTGTGCCCGACAACTCATCGAAACCTGGCGGGAGACGATCACTCCGGAGCAGCCGCGCGGCTGCTGCGTGCTCTCCGTGATCGATCTGAGCGGGCAGGATGTGTCCCGCTACGGCGTCGTCGATTTCGAACTTCGGGGCGGGCGTCATGTTGTCCGCCGGATGGTGGAAAAGCCCCGGCCGGGATCGGAACCGAGCCACCTCATTTCCCTGGGGCGCTATCTGTACACCCCGGATCTCTTCCCGGTCCTCCACGAGCTGGCACGCGTACCCCGTGACGGCGAGTTTTACCAGACGGAGCCCATCAACCGGCTGGCCGGCCGGAACCTGGTCGTGGCCCGACCGTACCCGGGACGACGCTATGACACCGGCGAGCCCATCGGTTACATCAAAACGATCGTGGAGATGGCGCTGGCCCGACCGGAATACCGGCAGGAGTTATCCGATTATTTGCACAAATTGTCATTGACCGGCCTTTTGTGACATATTATGATACACTGTTTATGCGAAAGAAGATGGATGCCATAGGTTTGGTCGTTGGGCAGGGGATCAGTAGCCGCCGGAGCAACCGTATCCATCATCGGACAACGCCATCGGCGTGCGTGAAATCGAACGATTGACAGGGGACGATGAAACCAATTGCTCTATTGCTTATATTAATAGGTACACTTCTATTCACTCCGCTGGCCGGCCAGGACAACCCGCCGGCTGCCGGCGCCATCGACCAGACCGTCAAGAAAAACACCCTGTTGGAGTTCATTCGCATCCGCTCCAATCCGGCGGCCAACTACGTGCTGGGTCCCGGCGACATCATCAGCGTCGACGTGTTCGGCGTACCGGAGCTGAAAACCGAGGTGCAGGTGGCCCAGGACGGCACGATCATGCTGCCGTTCCTCTCCCTGGTCCGGGTGGAGGGTTTGAACACGGCGGAACTTCAGGTGAAGCTGGAGTCGCTGTTGGCGGATTCCGTGCTCAAAGATCCGCACGTGATGGTCTCGATCAAGGAGTACCGCTCCCAGCCGGTGCATGTGCTCGGCGAGATCAGCAAGCCCGGCACGTACCAGCTCACCCACTTCATGCGATTGGTTGACCTGCTGTCGCTGGCCGGCGGATTCACCGCCACCGCCGGCGACACGTGCACCATCAGCCGCCAGGACGAGACGGGCACATCGCAGCAGGTGGAGATCAGCCTGGTGGACCTCCTGGAGAACGGCAACCCCGCGCTCAACGTGCCCGTGCAGGCCGGCGACATCATCCACGTGCCCAAGCGGGTGGATCGCATCTTTTATGTCATCGGCGACGTCGGCAAACCCGGCGCCTATCCCATCCCGCCCAAAAAGGAGATCCGGCTCAGTGAAGCTTTGACCACGGCCGGAGGCTTCACGAAGACATCCGCTCTGGCGAATACACGGCTCGTCCGGGCGCTGCCCGATGGGCAGCGGACCGTCATGGCGATCGACTTCGACAAAATACTGAAGGGCAGCGGCGAGGATTTATCCCTGCAGGAAAACGACATGCTGTACATACCCAACTCCAAGGCGAAGGGAATCAGCCAAGCCATGCTCTCCAGCGTCCCGAATTTCATTTATTGGGGATTGCTCCTCGCCTTCTAAATATGGGAAACAATCCGAACCTACCCGTTCTGTCGCCTGGCGAACCCGAGCCCCGGCACCCTGCTGTCCTGACGACGCCCACATACCAACTGGTCGTTCCGCCGGCGCCGGAAAACGAGATTCACCTGCTCGACTACTGGAAGATCATCGTCAAGCGCAAATGGCTCATCGTGCTTTGCTTTGTGGTGGCCGCCGCCACCGCGTACCTGTGGACGCTGCGTCAGACCCCGCTGTATACCGCGACGGCCACGTTGCAGATCGAAGTCAGTTCGCCCAACATCCTCCCCTATCAGGATTTTGTCAATGAAGCCGCGCCCTGGCAGCAGGCCGAATATATTCAGACCCAGTGCGCCATCCTCCAGAGCAAGTCGCTGGCGTCGCGGGTCGTCCAGGCGCTCCATCTGGACCAGGACCCGCGGTTCGTCGGTCAGCGGGCCGGGACGACCCCATCGATAAAGAAAGAGGAGCCCCCCTCCCGGGCTGATTCCGCAATCGATCCGGACCTGGACGTGGCCTTGGCTGATCCTGATGCGGACGAGGCCTATTCACCCCACTCCGGAATCGTGCAGGGCGGGCTGCAGGTTGAGCCGGTCCGGGACAGTCATCTGATCCGCGTCAGCTATGTTTCGCCTTATCCCGAACTCGCCAGCCAGGTCACGAACACCGCCGCCGATGAATTCATTCAGCTCAATTTCGAGGCGCGTTACAACGCCGCCCTGCAGGCCACGGAGTTTCTGAAACGCCAGCTCACCAGCCTGAAAGCCAGGCTGGAGAAATCCGAAGAAAACCTCATCAATTACTCCCGCGAAAAAGGGATCATGGTTTCGGCCAATCAGCAGGACGTGGTCCTGCAAAAGCTCAACGAGCTGAGCACGGCCCTGACCGAAGCCCAGACCGACCGGATCCGGCGGGAATCCCTGTATCTCACCATTCGCGGGATCAAGGATCCGCTGGTCAATTTCCCGTCCAGTCTGCGCAACGCGTTGATCGAGGACCTGGAGCGCAAGCTGTCCGGCTTGAATCAGGAACTGGCCAAGCAGTCGTCAAAATTCAAGGATGACTGGCCGGCCATCCAGGAGCTGAAAAACCAGATCACGGAAACGTCCTCCCAGTTGAATCGGGAGAAGCAGACGGCGATGAAAGCGATCATCACCGAGTACGAAACGGCGGCCAAGCGCGAAAAGCTGCTCCAGGAGGCATTGGACGAGCAGAAGATCCAGGCCAACCTGCTCAAAGAGAGTCTGATCCAGTACAATATCCTCCAGCGCGAAGTGGAGACTAACAAGAACGTTTACGAGGGGATGCTGTCCCGCCTGAAAGAGGCCTCCATCGCCGCCGGCCTCAAGTCCAGCAACATCCGGATCGTGGAGCGCGCCGAAACGCCCGCGGCACCCTTCAAGCCGAATCCGGTTAGGAACCTGCTCCTGGGCATGCTCATCGGCCTGCTGCTCGGTGTCGGACTGGCATTTTTCATCGAGTATATGGACAATACCGTCAAGACTCCGGATCAGGTGGAGCAACTCACCACCCTGCCCTCCTTGGGGGTCATTCCTCAGGCGGAGTCCATGCCTAAAGCGATAGCCGCCGCAAGCAAGGCCAAGGTCATGCAGGTGGTGCCCACAGCAACTTCCAGAAACGGGCATTCCATCGAACTCATCGTCCATTACGAGCCCACCACCAGTCTGGCCGAGGCCTTCCGCTCGCTCCGGACGTCCATCATGCTCTCCAACTCGGATGGACCGCCCCACACCGTGCTGTTCACGTCGCCGCGTCCGGCGGAGGGCAAAACCACCGTCTCGACCAACACCGCGATCGCCTTCGCTCAGACAGGCAAGCGCGTGCTCCTGCTGGATCTGGATCTGCGCAAGCCGCGCCTGCACAACATATTCAAGCTGGACAACTCGATCGGCTTCAGCAGCTTCCTGGCCGGGGCATCCGAAATCTCGCCCCTCATCCATCCCACCGAGATCGAAAACCTGTTTACCATCACCGCCGGGCCCATCCCGCCGAATCCGGCTGAACTGCTCTCGTCCATTCGGCTCAAGCAGGCGCTGGAGATACTCAAGGAATATTTCGACCACATCATCATCGACAGCCCTCCGATCCTGTCGGTGAGCGACTCGCGCATTATCTCGCGGTTCACCGACGGGATCATCCTAGTCATCCGCAGCGGTGAAACACCGAAACAGGTGCTGCGCCAGGCGCAGAAAGACCTCCAGTTGATCAACGCGAAGGTGCTCGGCATCCTGATCAATGCTGCCAATCTGCGCAGTTCCGACTATTATTATTCGAAGTATCACTATTACCAATATGGTGACAAGTACCACTCAAAGCATGCTTGACATAATTGTGGTTCTGTATTGAAATCAAGGTAATTCCACGATGATTACGCTCATTAGATCGATATGAGGTGAACGATGAGAAAGCTAGTGAGGTTGTGTGCTGTGCTGGCTATGCTTGCCGCACTCGCCGTCGTTCCGGCTCAGGGCCAGATGACGCCGCTCGGAGAGATCGTGGCCGGAAGTCCTGCCCTGATCGGGTCCACGGAGATGCCGGTGGGCGGAACCATTTTTCAGGGGGACCGGCTGACCGCGCACAAGGATTCCACGGTGATCGAACTGGCCAACCGTGGCACCATCCAGTTGTTCCCGCACACGCGCATCCAGGTGCTGTCACAGGACGGCGAAATCCAGGTGCGGCTGGAACAGGGCAAGGTGGCCTTCATCTTCCCCAAGGATGTCCGGACTTCCATCCAGAGTGCGACATCCGTCATGACCCCGTTGAAAACCGATTCCCGGTATTTCGGGGCGATGGAAAACACCGACAAGCAGGATATCGTACAGGCGTACGAAGGCGAGTTGCAGGTGCAGGCGGTGCCATCGGGTGAAAAGGCGACCGTCCGGCCCCGTCAGGAAGCCTGCGTCGGAGCCACGGCGTGGACAGGTCACGGGGATCCCATCCGCGGTCTGCGTCTGCCGATCATCGTCGGCCTCATCGAGGGCGGCACGGCGACCGGCATTATCATTTACACCATAATCGACGACGACGAACCGGTGGCCAGCCCCAGCTGATGATCGGGAGTTTCCGCCCATGACGCCGATCAGCCGTCACCGATCCTTGATCGTTTGGGCCGCATTGTGCGGTTGCGCATGCGGCCTGCCTTGGGTGACGGCTGGCGTGTCCGCGGACGGGTCCAGCATCGTCTTTCACCGTTGTCCCCCGCACGCGGGTGTGTTTCTCGACGGGACGTGGATCGGCACAGTGCCGGAACAGGGAGTGTTCTCCCTGTCCGCAATCCCGGCGGGACACCATCGCTTCGTCTTCACAATGTCCGGCGCTTCTGGAATAGAACGAGAAGTGAACTGCCAGCCTGGTCAGGCGCTGACGATCGAGCTGCTCCCCGCTCCCGCTCCTTCACCCGTGGTCGAGCCGCCGGCGGTTGCCCCGGATCAACGTCCACAGGCGGCCGTCGCTGCGACAGCCGCGCCGCGGTCGCAGTCTCCAGTGCCAGCCCCCGTCCGGCCGGCGCGCCAGATCGCGCTGGTGCGCCAACAACCCAAGCCGGCAGTCACATTCGCGCCAACTCCCACACCTGTGCAACAGTCGAGCACATTCGCATCCATTCAGGCCGTCTCGGCGCATCCGCCCTTCCCGCCGTCCGAACCGGCCATCGAGTTGGCGCCGGCCGAAGGATTGAATGGCTGGCTCCTGGTGCTCTCCATCGTTTCCGCATTGGGCCTGGGTGTTTTCTTTCTACTGATCAGCCGGTATCGCAAGCGGCCCGACGCTTCAGCCCCGGATCGGTTGCCGGGAGTGCCGGCTGCCGAGGACAACGATTCCGTATTCAATGCCTGTGAAGCCGAGTTGCCCGTATCGAACGAACCTGAATTCCTCGATGACCTCCGTTGGCGGGAAATGATGGCCGCCAAAGGATTCCGGGTTTTCCGAGGCAAAGACCTGCCCGAACACTTTATCGAAATTGAAGAGGTGAAGCATGAAAGACCCTCATAAGCTCCCCATCATTTTACTTCTGGTGATCAGTTTCGCCGTTTGCGTGAGCGCGGCGGAAGTCGCCGCGTCCATCGAGCGGATTCAGACTGACGGGCAGATGCTGCTCAAGGTGCCCAATGCCGGACTCCTGAAGGGCGCCCAGGGTGAAGTGTATTACACGGTCGTCGCGGAAGGCGCCTCGCGGGACATTGTGGTCGGCACCATTCAGGTCGCGCAGGTGGTCGATGCCACCCACGTCCTGGCCCGACTGGCCCAGTCCACCGCGCCCATCCAAACGAGCTTCAAGGTGCGGCTCACGCCTACCCCGATTCCGGCGGACAAATTCCTGGAGAACATGGTTTACATTCCCGGCGGGACCGCCACCATCGGACTGGACCGCAACAAAGCCAAGTTCTGGAACGAGACTCCGGCCCACCCGTACAATTTGGAGCCTTACTACATCGAGCGCACCGAGGTCACCATCGGCCAGTACGCCAAGTTTGTCCAGGAGACCGACCACCGCCTGCCGCCCGGCTGGGAGGACGACACCCCGCCGGTCGAGGATGAGCCGCTGCCCGTGACCGGCGTGACCTGGGAAGACGCGATGGCCTATTCCCGCTGGGTGCTCCGCCGTATGCCCTCGGAGGAAGAATGGGAATGGGCCGGCCGAACCAGCCGCAGCTACATGTTCCCGTGGGGCAACGATTTTATCAAGAACTACGCCAACACCGAAGAGGCGGATCGCGACCACGCCCTGCCCGTGACCTCGTTCGCAACCGACTTGTCCCAGTTCGGGGTTTCCGACTTGGCTGGGAACGTCGCCGAGTGGACGCTGTCAGTCTACCGTCCCTATCCCGGCAACTCGCATGACGAGGATTACAATCCGGATCATTACGTGGTGCGGGGCGGCGCGTTCACAGTGGAAAACAAGTATTGCCGGCTGCCTTTTCGCGCCTCGAAACCGAACAATTATCACTGCTCGGATGTGGGCTTCCGCACCGCGATCAGCCTTCGGGAGCTGGACAAGCTGATTGCGGAAGGACTGGTGGCGGCCTCACCGACCAAGTAAGGGCGGTCGACATTTCTGAATGATTGATCTCCACAATCATCTTCTGTGGGGATTGGATGACGGACCTCGCGACCGCGCGAGGTCCGTTGCTATGATCCAAGCCGCTCGCGCAGTCGGAGTGACCCAGATCATCTGCACCCCCCACCTGTTTCACCCCGGGTTTGCCGGGATTCGGATGGACGAGGCCCGATCCCGGCTGGCCGAGCTGCAGCCTGAAACCGAAATCCGCCTGATCCTGGGCGGTGAACACTACCTGAGTTCCGACTTCGTCCAGGCGCTGGCCGAGCAAGGGCGCGCCAAACTCCAGACTCTCCGTGACCTGTTCATCCTGGTTGAATTCGGTCCGTTCTGCCAACCGGTCACCACCGGAAACATCCTGCGCCGCCTGCGGGAGCTCGGACTCTTCCCCCTGATCGCCCATCCGGAACGATACGAATCAGGCAAACGATTGCTGCAATGGATGTCCACCCTGAAGGAGCTGGGCTGCCTGTTTGTGGTCAATACCCGCAGCCTCATGGGCATGGACGGCCGGAAATGCGAGCGCGCCGCCCGGGAGCTGATCAGCCACGGGCTGATCCATTGCGTGGCCAGTGACGCACACACGCCCGAAGACCTGACCACGCATTTCCCGGACTGCCGCGCGTGGATCGAGCGGGAGTATGGCAGCCGCATGGTCAAGCTGTTGTTCATCGTAAACCCGTGGCTCATCGCGCAGGGTCGTCTGCCGGTGGATTTTGCGGACGGTGACCAACTGGACCGCATCCTGTCCCAAGGCGACTGCAACGCATGAGAGTTTTCGCAGAGATGATCGGTCGGCTGGTTGTGACCCTCCTTCTGCTGGGTCTGCTGACCGTGTCGCTGCTGTTGTTCCTGGCCCAGATTGCGGAGACCCCCGAAGCCGATCGGACGGCGGCGGAGCGAAAGACGCGACTGAACCCGCTCGATCCCGAGGGCTGGTACGCACTCAGCGTCATTCACCGTTTCGATCGGCAAGGGTCGTCCGCGACCGAGGCCCGACAATATCTGACGCGGGCTCTGAGCCTGCATCCGTGGAGCTATCGGTATTGGACCACGATGGCCCAGATCCAGGCTGACCGGAACGACACCCGGGCCGCCACGGCCTGCCTGCGGATGGCGCTGGCGCTGAACCGCGCCTACTCGCCCCTGTATTGGTTCGCCGGAAACTACTTCATCCGCACCGGTGACCGGTCGGCCGCCGCCCGCTGTTTTCACCAGGCGCTCATCGGCAATCCGGCGCTCGTCCGGCCGGTCCTGGCCATCAGTTGGCGGATGTATCCCGAACGCCAGGTCATCATTCGCGACATCATCCCACAGACCGCGGCCATGCAATTCGGCCTGCTGAGCTGGTGCATTCAGCAGGATGATCCCGCCGCGGCCCGCCAGTGCTGGCTCAATCTGACGGGGCTCCCGGAGTCCTTCGATCCGCGGTCCGCCTTTCCGTACGCCGACTACCTGCACCGGCGGGGCGAGCATCGAGCGGCGCACGACGTGTGGCGGCGCAGCCTGGAGCCGATCGGCGCCTGGCCCGAGGGCTCCCCGGGCAACCTGATCTTCAACGGCGGATTTGAGAAACCCAGATGGAACGGCGGATTCGACTGGATCGGCCGCGAAACCGTGCACACCCGTTTTCTGGACACCCGCCGCGGCCGTTACCAGGGCATGCACGCGATGGCCATCGCGTTCGACGGGACGGAGAATGTCGGCGGGGTGATCCTCAGTCAGCGCGTGTTCGTTGAGCGGCCCGGACTGTACCGGTTCCGGTATGCCATCCGGACCGATCCGCTGACCAGCGATCAGGGTGTTTATTTCGACATCCTCAACACCACCCAGCCCGCCCAGCCCAGGGAAATCGCCCACGGCGACAAGCATCTCGCCGAAGAGAGCTGGCGATTGTGCACCGTGCTCCTGGAAGTGACCGCACCCGACTCCATGCTGCAGGTGAGGCTCCGGCGGGATCGCTCGACCAAGTTCGACAAGGAGCTCCGAGGCCGGATCTGGCTGGACGCGGTGGAACTGGCGGCGGAGGAGGTCCAGTGATCGGTCGCCGCATACTCGAAGGCTGGCTCTTCCTGACCATCGCATTCGCCGTGATCGCATTCGGCGCCACGCCGGCCTGGGCCCGCTCCGTGTTCAGCATGGCGGCTTTCATCGCCGCCATTGCGGCCTTGTGGATCTGCCGGCGGCGGCCGGACCCCAGCCGGATGCCGGTCCTGGTCGCCTGGTCCATCCTGCTCATCGTCCCGCTCCTGCAGCTGACGCCGCTACCTGCGGCGGTCCAACAGGTGATCAGCCCGGTGCACGCCCAGTTCATGTCGCGCGTCCAGGCCACCGGTCTGGTCGATTCCCGCGCACTGCACACCGCCGCCAGCATCTTTCCCGGCCGGACCGTGGAACAGCTCCTGCTCTTCGCCGCCCTGGCCGCCGTGTTTTGGGTGGGCCGGGAGCTGCTGCGGGACGCCGGCGCCCGCTGCCGGTTGGGCATCGGGCTGATCGTCCTCGCCTCGGGTGAAACCTGCTTCGGCCTGTTCCAGTATCTGGGCAAGATCCCGCACGTCTTCCTGGCCCCCGGCCGGGAGGTGGCGGAGGTGGCCTCGGGCACGTATATCAACCGCAACCATTTCGCCGGATTCCTCGAAATGGCTTTCCCGGTGGTCATCGCCATGGCCTACGGGCTGTTTTATTCCCGCATCCGCCCCGCCATCGACACTTATTCCGGCCGCTGGCGGAAACTGTTCACCCATCCGCGCACGCCGGTTTTCACCCTGCTGTTGTTCGCCGGCGCCTGGTTATGCCTGGGCCTGATTTTTTCGATGTCCCGAGGCGGCATCCTGGCCATGCTGCTCACCGTCGCCTTTCTGAGCGT
The DNA here is from genome assembly GCA_029565065.1 of Acidobacteriota bacterium. GTDB lineage: Bacteria > Acidobacteriota > JAAYUB01 > JAAYUB01 > JAAYUB01 > JAAYUB01. The sequence goes on from JAKQOW010000048.1 coordinate 46,867, forward strand.
GCTCACCGCGATGCGTCACAGCCGCCGGCGGATCCAGCTGGTCGCCCTGCTATTCGTTCTGCTGGTGGGCGGGTATGCCGTCTGGCTGGGTCTCGATCCGGTTCTCACCCGGTTCGAAAAGATCATGGCGGAGGAAGGGGTCATGGCGGAGGGGCGTCTCCCCGTCTGGAAGGACACCGTGGACCTGATCCGCGATTTTCCCCTGCTGGGCGTTGGGCTGGGCAACTACCGGTACGCCTTCCTGAGCTACAATGAGACGCCCATGAACGTGGTCTACGACCATGCCCATAACGATTTCCTGCAGTACACCGCCGAGTTGGGCATACCGGCCGGCTTCACGCTCATCGCCTTCGTGCTGGCGGCGGTTTTCTTTGCCTGCCGGGGCTTCATCCGCTCCCCCAGCGTATCGCGGCAGGCGGCGCTCCTCGGCGCCGCCGGCGGCGTGTTCAGCATCCTGGCCCACAGCGTCACCGACTTCAACCTGCAGATCCCCGCCAACATGGCCATCTTCACCATGCTGCTGGCGGTCATCAGCGCGGTACTCGCCGAGGAGCGGGCGGCTGAGGAATCCGCCCTCGCCGATGACCCAGCCGTGGATGAGGAATTGTAATTTTTTCTCATCGATCCTCCCGGCGTGTTATAATTCGGTTTGCGGATATTTGAAGACACGACGAATTGGTTTTGGCTCTGGGGCATCAATCCAACGCCTTGAACCCTGCCAGATCCGGAAGGAAGCAACAGTAAGAGGTCCTCTTGGATGTGGTGTCTCCAGAGCCTTTTACTATTGCCCTAATCCCCGGCCAATCAGAAATGGTCCCTAAATCATACCAAGTCATCGCCCGCAAATGGCGCCCCCAGCAATTCGAGGAGGTGGTGGGTCAGAAGACCATCACCCGCACCCTGCAGAACGCCATCCGTCTCGGCCGGATCGCCCACGCCTACCTGTTCACGGGCACCCGGGGCGTCGGCAAGACATCCACGGCCCGCATCCTGGCCAAGGCGCTCAACTGCCACCAGGGCCCCACTCCCAACCCGTGCGACGCCTGCCCGTCCTGCCTGGAGATCGCCCAAGGCAACGCGATCGACGTCCTGGAGATCGACGCGGCCTCCAACCGCGGCATCGGAGAGATCCGCGAACTGCGCGAGAACGTCCAGTACGCCCCCTCCCGGGACCGGCACAAGATCTTCATCATCGATGAAGTCCACATGCTGACCACCGAAGCGTTCAACGCGCTACTCAAGACGCTCGAGGAGCCGCCGGCCCACGTCATCTTCATCCTGGCAACCACCGAACTGTACAAGATCCCGCAGACCATCGTTTCCCGCTGTCAGCAATTCGATTTCCGGATCATCCCCTTCGATGAGATCTACGAGCGGTTGCGCAACATCCTCGCGGAGGAAGGCACCCGGATCACCGACCAGTCGCTGCGCTTCGTGGTGAAGGCCAGCGGCGGGAGCATGCGGGACGCCGAATCCGCCCTGCAGAAGATCGTGTCGCTCGGCGGCGAGGGGGTCAGCGACGAGGACGTCTCCGCCCTGCTGGGCGTAGTGCAGCAGGATTTTCTGAACCAAACCATGCGGATGATCCTGAGCCAGGACCACGCCGGCATCCTCGATCTCATCGACCGGTTGTACGACCGCGGCCACGATCTTCAGAATTTCCTCCGGGCCTTCATGGAATTCGTCCGGCATGTCATCGTCCACAAGGTCACCGGCAGCCAGCAGCATCTGCTCTTTCTGTCGGAAGAGGACATCGCGGTGATCCGCGAGATTGCCGGGCAACTGTCCGTCGAGGAGTTCATCCGCCATTACGACCTCCTGCTGCAGGCGGACAACCAGCTCCGGTGGACACCCTTCGTCCGTTTCCACGTCGAGATGGCATTTCTGAAGCTGGCCTCGCTGCCCAAGCTGGCGTCGCTGGAACAGATCCTGACGGCCTTGCAGGAAGCGCCCATCCCGGTGCGGCCGGCCGCGCCGGCCGCCGGGCCGCCGGTCGCGGAATCCGCGCCCAAACAGCCGCCGCCGTCTGCCGCCCCGCCGTCCGAGCCGAACCCCGATCGCGACCGGATCCGCATCTTCCGGGATGCGATCGGCAAGCAGCATGCGCCGCTCAAGGCCATGCTCCCCCACGTCGAGTTTCACCTGTCGGGCCGGCGGCTCGAGATCGTCGTCCCCGAGAATACGTTCTACGAGCGGAATTTCCGGCACCCGAACACCCAGAAGCAGTTGGAGGAGATCTTCATGGAGCTCTTCCAGACGACTCCGGAAATCACCATCCGCACCAAGACGCGAACCCCGGAGAACCATGTCCGGCAGGAGGACACACAGCGTCTCCGCGAGGAGCAGAAGCGGGTGGAAGCCCTGTTCATGGAAGACCGTGTGGCCCGCGCGCTCATCGACAAGGTGAGCGGCAAATGGATTTTCAAGCGCCAACCCTGAATCCCGCGAGCATGTCATGGATTTTCAAAAGCTCTATCAGCATGCCCAGCAGATCCAAACCCGTCTCATGGACGAAATGGAGCAGGCCGAAGTCGAGGGGGACAGCGGCGGGGGCATGGTCCGGGCCCGCATGAACGGCAAGAAGGAGCTCCTGAGCCTCACCATCGATCCCGAAACCCTGCGGCACGTGGAGCCCGCGATGCTGCAGGATCTCATCGTCGCCGCGGTGAACCAGTGCGCCCGCAAGGTGGATGAGCTGCTGGCGGAAAAACTCGGCGGGCTGGCCGGCCGGATGAACCTGCCCGGATTGTTCGGTTTATAAAGCCGGCCGGTTTTCGCCCCGATAACCCCGAGGACACTGCTGCCATGAACCCATATTCCGAACCGCTGGCCGATCTGATCGACGTGCTCAAGCGTCTCCCCGGCATCGGCGCAAAATCCGCCCAGCGGATCGCCTTCTACATGCTCCGCGCCGAACCCGCCTACATCGACGCGCTCGTCCAGGCGATCCAGTCCACCCGCCAATCCGTGCAACTCTGCCCCCGGTGCAACAACTACACCAACCTGCCGGTGTGCGACATCTGCGCGGCCGCCCGGCGCGATCACGCCGTGATCTGTGTCGTCGAGAAACCGTTCGACATCCCCGCCATCGAGCGGAGCGGCCACTTCCACGGCACCTATCACGTGCTCCACGGCGCTCTATCGCCCATCAACGGGATCGGGCCCGACGACCTGAAGATCACCAACCTCCTCAGCCGGCTGAAGGACGAGCACGTCCAGGAGGTGATCGTGGCCACCAATCCCGACGTCGAGGGCGAGGCTACGGCGATCTACCTGTCCCGTCTGCTGAAGCCGCTGGATGTCCGGGTCAGCCGCATCGCCCTCGGCCTGCCGGTGGGCTCCAGCCTCGAATACGCCGACGAAGTGACCATCAGCCGGGCGCTCGACGGCCGGACGCCGCTCTGATCCAATCCAGGGACGTCGGCGCCGAATACCCGATGATCATTTTTTACTTCAATCGCGCCCGCAAATCTGATATATAACATGGTTTGATATTTTCATTTATTCTGTATTGGAGGCGAACGATGAGCAATTACCTGGAAGTTCGCTGGCACGGCCGCGGCGGGCAGGGTACGGTCACCGGCGCCAAGACGCTGGCCGAGGCCATCCTCAGCAAAGGCAAACACATACAAGCCTTTCCCGAATACGGCCCCGAACGGCGCGGTGCTCCGGTCCGTGTGTTCAACCGCTTTTCGGACAACCCCATCCGCATGCACACGCCGGTGAAGACACCCCACATCGTCCTGGTGGTGGATCCCACCCTGATCGGTGCCACCAACATCACCGAAGGACTCCGCGAGGATTCCATTGTGATCGTCAACACCACGGACACGCCGGCGCAGATCCGGAAAACCCTCGCTCTCAGTCCGAAGCAGAAGGTGTTCACTCTGCCGGCCACCAAGATCTCCATCGACGCAATCGGCCGGGCCCTGCCCAACGCGCCCATGATGGGCGGGTTCGTGAAGGCGGTGCCCATCATGTCCATCGACGATCTCCTCGTGGAGATCCGCGCCAGCTTCGAGGGGAAGTTCCCCGAGAAGATCATCGAAGGCAATCTGTCCGCCATTCGGCGGGGCTATGAGGAGGCGATCAGCGATGTTTAAACTGAAGAACTGGAAAGAGGTCCCCATCGGGGGCGCCGTCGACCAGCCGGGTTCCGCCATGGAAAACAAGACCGGCTCGTGGCGCGTGGAACGCCCCGTCTGGAACAGCGAGAAGTGCATTCACTGCCTGCGGTGCTGGGTGTACTGCCCCGACATGAGCGTCAACACCCTTGACGGCAAGATCACCGGGATCAACTATGACTACTGCAAGGGCTGCGGCATCTGCGCGCAGGTGTGCCCGGAAAAGGTGAAGGCCATCACCATGCAGCCGGAGCAATAGCGGGGCCAAGGAGAGATCACATGGCAAAAATCGTTGCAACCACAGGCAATTCCGCCATGGCATACGCCATGAAGCAAATCAACCCCGATGTGTGCGCGGCCTACCCCATCACCCCCTCCACCCAGGTCATGGAGGAATTCTCGAAGTACGTGGCCGACGGGGTGGTCAACACCAACCTGGTGACCGTGGAGAGCGAGCACAGCGCCATGAGCGCCTGCATCGGCGCCGCCGCGGCCGGCGGGCGCGTGCTGACCGCCACCAGCGCCAACGGGATGGCCCTGATGTGGGAGATGCTGTACATCGCCGCCGGCATGCGGCTGCCCATCGTCATGGCGCTGGTCAACCGGGCCCTGAGCGCGCCCATCAACATCCACTGCGATCACAGCGATTCGTTCGGCGCCCGCGACTCCGGCTGGATCCAGCTGTACTCGGAGAACGCCCAGGAAGCCTATGACAATCTCATTCAGGCCGTCCGGATCAGCGAGCATCCCGACGTGCGCCTCCCGGTGATGGTCTGCCAGGATGGCTTCATCATCAGCCACTCCATCGAGCGGATGGAATACCTGGAAGACGACGAGGTTCGGAAGTTCATCGGCGACTATAAGCCGATGTACGCCCTGCTCGACATCGACAAGCCGGTCACGCTGGGCTCGCTTGACCTGCAGGACTACTACATCGAGCACAAGCGCCAGGAAGCCGAGGCGATGAAGCTGGCGACACCGGTGATCACCGCCGTCGCCAAGGATTTCGAGAAGATGACCGGCCGTGCTTACGGGTTGTTTGAAACCTATCACCTGGACGACGCCGAGGTCGGCATCGTGGCGGTGAATTCGGCGGCCGGCACGATCAAGGAAATCATCGATCAGTACCGCCGCAAAGGGATCAAGGTCGGCCTGCTCAAACCGCGCCTGTACCGACCGTTCCCGACCGAGGCGTACGTCAAGGCGCTCGGCCACCTCAAGGCGATCACGGTCCTGGACCGGGTGGACTCGTTCGGCGCCATGGCCGGCCCGCTGATGCTGGAAGTGCGCGCCGCGCTCTACGATCTGCCCAAGCGCCCCGTGACCATCGGCAAGATCTACGGGCTGGGCGGCCGCGACCTGGAGGAAAGCCACTGCCAGTACGTCATCGACGAGCTGGTCCAGATCGCCGCCAGCGGCAAGTACCGCGAGTTGTGCGAGTACATCACGGTGCGGGAATAGCTTCAAGAGAACCGAGGTAAAGACATGGCTAACTTAAAAGAACTTTCCAAGAGACCCGATGGCTTCTCGCCGGGTCACCGGCTGTGCGCCGGATGCGGCATTCCCATCATTCCCAAGCTGCTGTACAAGGTGACGGATTACGACATCGTGGTCGCCAGCGCCACGGGCTGCTTCGAGGTCGCCACCACGATCTACCCGTACACCTCCTGGCTGAAGCCTTTTGTCCACAGCGCGTTCGAAAACGCCGCGGCGACGATCAGCGGCGTCGAGGCGATGTACCAGTCGCTGAAGAAGCAGGGCAAGATTCCCGCGAACCGCAAACTGAAATTCGTGGCGTTCGGCGGGGACGGCGGCACGTACGACATCGGCCTGCAGTCGCTGTCCGGCGCCCTCGAGCGGGGCCATGACATCGTGTACATCTGTTACGACAACGGCGCCTATATGAACACCGGCATCCAGCGCTCCAGCGCCACTCCCTACGGCGCATCCACCACCACATCCCCCGCCGGCAAAGTCATCCCCGGCAAGATGCAGCGCCGCAAGGATCTCACCAACATCGCCCTGGCCCATCACATCGAGTACGCCGCCCAAACCGCGGTCAGCCACTGGAACGACCTGGCCACCAAGCTTCAGAAGGGCCTGGACATTGACGGTCCGGCCTTCATCTGCGTCATGTCCCCCTGCGTCCCGGGCTGGATGTATCCGTCGGACCAGAGCATCGAGGTGACGCGCATGGCCGTGGAAACCGGCTACTGGCCGCTCTTCGAGATGGACCACGGTGTGTTCCGGGTCAACTACAGGCCCAAGCAGAAGCTGCCGGTTGCCGACTGGTTGAAGCTGCAGGGCCGTTTCCGCCACCTCTTCCGCCCCGAGTACACCTACGTGATCGAGGAGATCCAGCGTCAGGTGGACGACTACTGGGAATACCTGGCGCACATGGAGCAGGCGTTCCCGGCTCCGCCGAAGTGATCATACCCCCGGGGGGCGGCCACCCGCCCCCCGGGTTTCCTCGTCTTAAAACACACCCCCGGCTCCACCCGGTTCAGGCGCTTCTTCCGCGCAACCCACCGTCCATCCTCCGCCTGCTCGCCCCGGCCGAAAGCCGCTTCGCAGCGACCGCGACCCATCCGCATAGCGGCAAACCCGACCGTCCGGAACCGCTCCGGCGATCTTCAGCGTGCGACATTGGCAGGAATCAGGATTTGACGAAGGACGCGATCGCTTCGCGCTCGTTCTTATAGGATTCGAAGACGGTGAGCAGCTTGGTCATCTGGAGCAGGCTGCCGATCTTTTCGGCCGCCTTGACCAGCTTGACGGCTCCCCCCTGGGTGCTGACCAGCGTGTAGCAGTTGACCAACTCGCCGATCCCGGAGCTGTCCAGGTACGTGACGTTTTCCATGTTCAGGAGTATCCGGGTGAATCCTTCGTTCAGCGTGTCGCGGATCGTGTTGCGGAAATCGTACAATGCTTCGCCGATGACCACCCGCCCGGACAAGTCCAGGATGGCCACCTGCTCCACCTTCCGAACGCTGACGTTCATCTCACGCCCGCTCCCCCGCCGGAATCGTCAGTTTCTTGAGCATGACCAGCCGGGTTCCCGACGGCTGGACAACCTCATAATCCACGTTGTCCATAAAAGACCGGATGTAGAAGATGCCCCGGCCGGATGGCTTGAGAATGTTCTCGTCGTTGAGGGGATCGGGTACGTCGTCGATGTTGAAACCCGTCCCCTGGTCCGCCACCTCGATCCGCAACTGCTCGCCCTGAAGACCCACCGAGAAATCCACATACTTGCCGGCATCGAAGTTGTTGCCGTGCTTCACGGCGTTGATGACCGCCTCCCGCACCGCCAGGCAAATCCAGAAGATCTCATCCTCGATGACCTTGAGGTTTTCAAGGATCTTCTGAACGACTTCTTGGGCAATGTCGATGAACAGGACTTCGCTGCTGAACCGCATTCGGATGAGCTCGTGTTTGGGCATCCCGCGGAGCTCCCAAGCAAGATGAGATAACTTACTCTGGCATCGGGGGAAATGTCAAGCCCGAATCGGATGCCGGACGAACCGTCTCGTCCCACAATCGCGCCGCCCGGCCCGAAACGACTAATCCACCCCCAGCAGGATGCCGACGTTTTTCTGGAAATCGACGATTCGGAACGGCTTCATCATGAACGCGACCGCGGCCCCATCGGTGAACAGCTGGGGATTCTGCCGCGGCAGGTCCTGACCGCTGATGAACAGCACCGGCACGTCGGGTTTCCGGCGGCGGATTTCCAGATAGAGTCCGACGCCCGACATATCCTCCAGGATGGCATCCAGAATGATCAGGTCGATCCGGTCCAGATCGCTGTCCAGAATCGCCTGGGCGGTCCGGCCGCTGCCGGCGATGTGCACCCGGAGCCCCATGTCCAGCAGCAGGCGCTGGAGAATTTTGACAATGTCCGGCTCGTCGTCCACCACCAAGGCGGTCAGCCCGTCCAGGGCGGCCTTCCGGCTTCGGGTGGCGGGCACATCCGCCGTTGCGGCGACCGGGACTTCATAGACCGGCAACTGGATCCGGGCGGTGGTTCCCCGCCCCAGCGTGCTGGCCAGGCGGATTTCACCGCCATGGTTCCGAACGATGCCCATGGCCATCGACAGTCCCATGCCCAGCGCTTCGTTCTGTGTTTTCGTCGTGAAGAACGGATCGAACGCCCTGGCCAGCTCGTCGCGGGTCATGCCGCGTCCGGAATCGGCGATGCAGATCTCGATCCAGCGCTGTTCCGGGTGCGCGGCGGCCGGCTGCGGATGCCGGCGGCGCCGCCGGGCCAGCGCCGCCTTGATGAGCACGCCACCCGGTTCGTCCTCGATGGACTCGATGGCGTTGGCCAGGATGTTCATGAACGCGTCCGTGAGCTGAAACGGGTCACCGATCATGTACAGGTCGCGCGCCAGCGGTTTCACACTGACCCGGCAGCGCTCGGGACCGGCCAGCACCGACGATTTCGCCACGAGTTCAAGCAGAAACTCGTTGACGGACATCGGCGTGTTGCTCCGGCGCGCGGGAGCGGCAAAGGCAAGCAGCTTCTGGTTCAAGCCGGCGCCCCGATCGGCCAGATGGGTGATGCCGTCGGCGTACGCGCGGATCATGGCTGTGTTGGGATCCGGATATCGGCTGATGAGTTCGGCGTATCCCTTGATACCGGCCAAGATGTTGTTGAAGTTGTGGATGATCCCGGCCGCCAGCGTGGTCAGGGATTGGCGTTTTTCACGCTCAAAATCCTGCCGGACCTTGTCCGTCTGGCCGGCCCCGGTCGCCAGGCGGAGGTAGAACAGTGTGGGCGAACCCGGCAGGAAATCGGCCTCGAACGCGCACGCCTCGCCATGAAGCTGAAGGTTTCCCCGCGCCGGCCCGTTCGCATGCGGCCCGTGGCGGAATTTATCGAGGATCCGCTGGGATGCCGGCGGCTCCAGTTGTTCGAGCACATCCGCCAACGTCTGGCAACCGGCCACGCGTTCGAGAAATGCGCCGTTGGACTTGATAGCGCGCCCGTCCGCGCCGAAGATCACCATGGGTTCGCCGACCAGTTCCACCAGATACGTCTCCAGACACCTGGTCGCGTCCGGAGCCTGTCCATCGCGGATGCGTCTCGCCATGCAGCCCCCTGAGTCCACAAACAATTGTTGAAATTGGGTAGTATTTTAAAATAAAATTGTTTCCGTTTTCATTAAATTCGTTTCATTTTTGACAATTTTATCGACCCCAGGTATAGTCCGAAATTCTGTCAGTTCGCAAATTCGATCACATACGGAGGAATGATCGACCATGAGTGACCAATCCAGACCCCCCATGCCACCGCCGCCCAACGACCCGATGTTCCGCAGTCTCGACAAGACCGGGCCGCTGGAGAAAGCGGTGCGCAACGCCAAACAAGGCGGCAGCGGGTGGGTGTTGCCCACCATCCTGTTTGTCTGCATCGCCCTGCTGCTGGGTTACTGCATCTTTCTGACGGTCAAGCTCAGCCGGACTCACGAAGCCACCGAACTGCTGAATCGCGATCTGGACAACTCGGAAAACCGCATCAGCCAGCTCGAGGAAGAGCTGTACAAGACCGAGAACAAGCTGGTCCAGCAGATCGATGCCACCTCGAAGGAACTTTCGTCGGTCCAGGCCCAGCAGGAAAACGAGGTGCAGACCATCAAGGCCGCCGTCACCCAGAAGGCGGACAAGGACGCGCTGGCCTCCGTGGATCGCAAGGCCCAGAGCATCCAGAGCGACGTGGGTGAGATCAAGCAGAATGTCACTGCCGTCGACTCCAACGTCAAGCAGGTCGACACGAAGGTGGGTGAGCTGGATAAGCGCGTCGAGGAACAGGCCAAGACCATCGAAGAACAGCGCAAGCTGCTGGAACAGAGCATCCACAACATCAACGCCACACGGGAAATCCTGGATTCCACAAGGGAGTCGCTCTTCAATCTGAAAACCTCGCTGGATCGCGACTACTTCGTATTCCAGCTGCACAAGAAGTCCGGCATCATCCGGGTCAAGGACGTGGGCCTGCGCCTCAAGAAGACCAGAAAGAAGGACCAGCGCTACGACACCGAGATCTTTTACGACGACAAGAAGATGTCCAAGGACAAGGTGGCCGCCAACGAACCCATCTATTTTCTGAAAATGGGCTACAAGAAACCGTACGAACTTGTGGTCACCCAGGTGTTAGACGACAAGGTCAACGGCTACCTGTCGGTTCCGAAGGTGGCTGAATAACCGCTGGTTGCCCTCGGCCGCCGGTCCGATGCCGGCGGCCGTTTTATATCCGATGAAAAAATCTGTCTGGTGCATCACCGCCGTCGGCTTCCTGCTGGCGGACATCGTCTCCAAACTGGCCGCGGTGCGGCTGCTGGTGCCGCATGTGGAGCGGCACGTCATCCCGGGCTTTTTCAGCCTGACCCTCACCACCAACCGCGGGATCGCGTTCAGCATGCTGGCCGACGTGGACAGCCCGTTCAAGACCGCGCTCCTCACCCTGACCGCCGTGCTGGCGCTGGGTTACATCTGCTGGACCGTGGCCACGGAAACATCTCTGCCGTGGGTATACGGGATCGCTCTGGCCATGATCGCCGGCGGCATCGTCGGCAACGCCGGCAACCGGCTGCTCACCGGTTCGGTGGTTGACTTTCTGGATTTTCATGTCGGCGCCTACTACTGGCCGACGTTCAACCTGGCCGACACGTTCATCTGCGTGGGCGCCGTCGCCGTCCTCTGGGCGATCCTCCTGCAAGGACGGACCCGCCCATGATCCGGCTGACCGCCTGTCTCGCCATCGCCTGGATCCTGTCCGCCGGTGCAGCGGGAGCCGACACCTTCGACCGATTCCTCGAGCGATTCCACGGATTTCGCACCCTCGAGGCCCGGTTCAGCCAGTCGGTCCAGACGCCGCTCGGCATCGAGCAGGCCTCCGGGCGGATCTGGATCCGCCGACCCCACCTGATGCGGTGGGATTACCAGGACCCCGAACCGAAGATCTTCCTGCTCCGAAAAAACGAATACCGGATGTACATCCCCGCGGAGCGGCAATTGGTGATCCAGAAACTGGACGGTCTCGACGCCGAAGAATCCCCGCTGGTGTTCATCCTGGGCGGCCGGAGACGGCTGGACGAGTTCTTCGACCACGACCCGCCGGCCGTCGACGGCGCCCGCACCGCCTATGTGCTGCGCGCCCGGGCGAAGGATCCGGTGTTCGCGCGGGCGCTGCTCGTGCTGTCCGGCGATCCGCCCTTCATCGAGGAGCTGACCCTGTACGAGAGCAGCGGGTCCACCCACACCTACCGCTTCTCGGAAGTCCGTCTGGACGTCCCCGTCCCCGCCGGGCGGTTCGAATTCACGCCGCCGGCCGACACCGAAGTCCTCCGGCCGGAATGAGCCCTTGATTTTTCGTCGCGACTGCGCCTAAATTGGGCGCGGAAAAGGTCCGCACCGATGGAGTACAAGGACTACTACAACATCCTGGGGGTGGCCAAAGGCGCCACCCCGGCCGAGATCAAGAAGGCTTATCGCCGGCTGGCCCGGAAATATCATCCCGACTTCAATCGGGACAATCCGAATGCCGAGCGGCGATTCAAGGAGATCAACGAGGCCTACCAGGTGCTGGGCGACGCCGACAAGCGCCAGAAATACGACCACCTCGGCGCCAACTGGCAGGATTTCCAACGATTCGGCGGCTCCCGGGGCGGAACCGGCGACAACGATTTCTTCCGCCACTTCGCCGGCGCGGGCCGCGCGGATTTCGGGTCGGGGCGCCAGACGGGATTCAGCGACTTTTTCAGAATGTTCTTCGGCGGCGCCGACCCGTTCGGCGACACCATGGCGGCGGACGCGCCGGAAGGACGACGGGGCGGCCGGGCGGCCGCGGATCTGAACGCCGAAATCCGGATCCCGCTGCGGGATGCGGCGCAGGGCCGGACCATGCGGATCACCCTGCAGTCGGAGAGCCCCTGCCCCCAGTGCGGCGGGCGGGGCGCCACCGGCCGGAACGTCTGCCCGGCCTGCCAGGGCGCCGGCTCCACCTACCAGCCGGAAGAGGTCGAAGTCAAAATCCCGGCTGGCGTCCACGACGAGTTCAAGATCCGGCTCCGGGGCAAGGGGCGCACCGGCGCCGGCCAGCGGGAGCGCGGCGACCTCTATCTGACGGTCCGCGTGGAGGACGACGCCTTCTTCCGGCTGCAGGGCCGGGACATCCACTGCGAGGTGCCGGTCACATTCTGCGAAGCGGCGCTGGGCGCCCAGATCGAGGTGCCGACGCTGGGGGGCAAGGTGCGCATGCGCATCCCGCTCGAAACCCAGAATGGCCGCACCTTCCGCCTAAAAGGAAAGGGCCTGCCGGCGCTGGGCCGCCACCCAGCTGGTGATCAGATCATCCATGTCCGCGTGGTGGTGCCCACGAACCTGAGCCCGCGCGAGAAAGAGCTGTTGCACCAGCTGGCGGCCACGCGGACCGAAAATCCGCGCGAGGGACTGTAGCGCAACCGAGGCCAGGCCTCCGGGCGGCCCGGAGCGAGCATCTGTATGGCATACCGATACCTGTTTGGACCCGTTCCTTCCCGCCGGCTCGGCATCTCGCTGGGCGTCGACCTGGTTCCGCCCAAGACCTGTTCCATGAATTGCGTGTACTGTGAGTGCGGGCCGACGACGACGTTCACCACCGACCGGGCGGAGTATGTGCCGACCGGCGAGGTTCTGGCCGAGCTGGACGACTTTCTGGACCGGTACCCTCGTCCGGACTTCATTACCTTCTCCGGATCCGGCGAACCCACGCTCCACTCCGGTCTCGGCCGGATCGCGTCCCATCTCAGGGCCCGCGGTGCGGCACCGGTCGCCCTGCTCACCAACGCGTCGCTCATGGACCGGCCAGACGTCCGGTCCGAGGCTGCGGCGGCCGATCTCATCCTCCCCTCGCTGGACGCGGTTTCCGACGCGGCCTTCCACGCCATCAACCGGCCGGTGCCCAGCGTCCGCAGCGAGGCGATCATCGACGGACTGGCCGCTCTCCGGGAGATCTTCACCGGCGAGATCTGGCTGGAGATCTTCGTCCTGGCCCCGCTCAACACCGAGCCGGACGAGCTCGCGCGGTTTCGGGACGCCATCCGACGGATCCGGCCCGACCGCGTCCAGCTCAACACCCTCGACCGGCCGGGCACGGAGCCGTGGGTCCGGCCCGTGCCTCTGGCTGAGCTGGAAGCGATGATCCCGCAGCTCGATCACCCGCGGGTGGAAGTGATCGCCCGGTACCGCCGCCGGAGGGACATGGCGACTTTCCGACCCGACCTGGAGAGCGCCATCATCGAGACCATCGCCCGGCGTCCCTGCACCGCCGAAGATCTGGCGGCGGGGCTGGGGATCCGCCCGGCGGAGCTGAACAAGTACCTGGACATCCTCGAAACGGAGCGGCGGATCCGGGCCGAGATCCAGGACCGCGGCATCTTTTATCGGACGCTGGCATGAGCGGCGCTCCGGGCGGTTCCGCCGGCGTCAACGGGAGCCTCATGCTGGCCGCCGCCATCCAGATGGAATCGGGCCCCGACTTCGAGCGGAACCTGGACCGGGCCGTGCAGCTGGTGGAGCTGGCCCGCTCCCGCGGCGCCGAACTGATCGCCCTGCCCGAGAATTTCTCCTTCCTCCGCGTCGGTGACGTCCCGTTCCTGACTCACCGTCTGGATTCGCCGCTGGTCCGCCGGCTCCGCGAGCTGGCCGGCCGCCTGGGGATCTACCTGCTGGCCGGTTCCTTCCACGAGGAAGTCCCGGACGCCGACAAAATGTTCAACACCAGTCTGCTGCTGGGCCCCGACGGCGGCATCCTGGCCGCCTACCGCAAGATTCACCTGTTCGACATCGGGCTGGAAGACGGGCACGGCTTCCGGGAATCGGCCCGCTTCCACGCGGGGGATGAGGCGGTGGTCTGCGCCACGCCGCTGGCCACCTTCGGTCTGTCCGTCTGCTATGATCTGCGGTTTCCCGAGCTGTACCGGCGGCTGTCGGCCGCGGGCGCCGAGGTGCTCCTGGTCCCGTCGGCGTTCACCGAGGCGACCGGCAAGGACCACTGGGAGGTTCTCGTCCGGTGCCGGGCCATCGAGAACCTGTGCTACGTCATCGCTCCAGCCCTGACCGGCCGGCCCGCGCCCCGGATCCGCAACTGGGGACACAGCCTGATCGTGGACCCCTGGGGGAACGTCCTGGCCGGCGCCGGCGAGCGGGAGGCGGTGATCACCGCCGAGATCGACCGCGCCTATCTGCTGGAAAAACGCCGGCAGCTTCCCGCTCTGGACCACCGTCGGCTGGATATCCACTCCGCCGAATGACCCTCCCTCGGACAGGTTGGTCGGACAGCCCGGCGGCAGCCGCCGGCGAGTGCGCGCGCGCCGGTGGTGGCGCAGCCTCCGCGCACCGTCGGCGCCGGGCCGGCCGACGGTTGAAACGCCGGGGCCCGTATGTTATAAGGGTGCGTTTGACCGCAAGGGACAGCAAGGACTCATGGACGATATGCTGGAACTCATCCGCAACGGCGACCGCCGCCTCCTGGCCAAGGCCATCAGCCGGATCGAAAACGGCTCACCGGACGCCGTCGATCTCCTGAAGCAGGCGTTCCCCCTGACCGGCCACGCCTGCGTCATCGGCATCACCGGTTCGCCCGGCGCCGGCAAGAGCTCGCTGGTGGACCGGCTCACGGAGCACGTGCGGCGGCGCGGGCACACGGTCGCCGTGGTGGCGGTGGACCCGTCCAGCCCCTTCACCGGCGGCGCCATCCTGGGGGATCGCGTCCGGATGCAGCGGCACGCCACCGATCCCGGCGCCTTCATCCGGAGCATGGCCACCCGCGGCAACATGGGCGGACTCTCGGCCACTACCGCCGACGTGGTGTTGCTGCTGGATGCCGCCGGTTTCGACTTCATCCTCGTCGAAACGGTGGGTGTGGGCCAGGACGAGGTGGACATCGTCAAGACCGCCCGGATCTGCGTGGTGGTGCTCGTCCCCGGCATGGGTGATGACATCCAGGCGATCAAGGCGGGAATCATGGAAATCGGCGACATCTTCGTGATCAACAAATCGGACCGCGACGGCGTGATCAAGACGGAGCAGGAGATCCGGGCGATTCTGGCCATGAACACCCGGGCCGACGGCTGGGAGCCCCCGGTGGTCAAGACGGTGGCCATCCGTGACGAAGGCATCGACTCGCTTTTCGCGGCGATCGCGGATCTCCGGCAGCAGCAGGCTTCCGGCCGCGACCCGGGCCGCTTCGCCCTGCCCGCCGCCCGGGAGAAGCTGCTCCAGCTCTCGCGCGACCGCGTGTTTCAGGAGTTTCTGCGCCGCACCGGCTTCGAGGAGCAGCTGGACGCGCTGGCGCAAAAAGTCTTGGACAAATCCGCGGATCCCTATTCTATAATAGACACTTTCCTGAGTAAGTTTGGCCGTTAGGAGGCGCCAGCGTGTTCACCAAGATCGATCATATCGGGATCGCCGTCACGGCTCTTGACGACATCCTGAAATTCTATCAGGACGCCCTCGGGCTGCACCTTCACGAAATCGAAGAGGTGCCCGAGCAGAAGGTTAGGGTGGCCATGTTCCCGGTCGGCGAGACCAACCTGGAGTTCCTGGAACCCACCTCCCCCGATTCCCCCATCGCCAAATTCCTCGAGAAAAAGGGACAGGGCATCCACCACGTCTCGATCGGCGTGGAGGATATCGACCGCGTACTGGCGGAGCTCAAGGCCCGCGGCGCCCGACTGATCAATGAGACCCCGGTCATCGGCGCCGGCGGCAAGCGGATCGCCTTCGTCCACCCGGCGTCCACGTCCGGCATCCTCCTGGAACTCAGCCAGGCCCCCCTCCCCCGCTGAACCCCGGCCAGGCAGGAGACACGTCATGCTTCCCATCACCATCGGCATCATCGGCGGCAGCGGCTTGTACAAGATGAAGGATCTCTCCGACGTGGAGGAGATCAAGGTCGAGACTCCGTTCGGCCCCCCCAGCGACAATTTCATCGTCGGCACGCTAGCCAAGCGCCGGGTGGCGTTCCTCCCGCGCCACGGCCGCGGCCACCGGTTCCTGCCCTCCGAGATCAACTACCGGGCCAATGTGTTCGGCTTCAAGAAACTGGGCGTACGCCAGGTGATTTCCATCTCGGCGGTCGGCTCGCTGAAAGAGGAGCACCAGCCGCTGGACATCATCCTGCCCGACCAGTTCATCGACCGCACCTTCCGGCGCGCCGCCACGTTTTTCGGCGACGGCGTCGTCGGTCACATCGCGTTCGGTGATCCCCTCTGTCGCCATCTGGTTAACAGCGTCGCCCAGGGCGCGCAGAACGCCGAAATCACGGTGAAGGTCAGGGGAACCTACCTCTGCATGGAAGGGCCCGCGTTTTCCACCCGGGCCGAGAGCCAGCTCTACCGCAGCTGGGGGCTCGATATCATCGGCATGACCAACGCCACGGAGGCCAAGCTGTTCCGCGAGGCGGAAATCTGCTACGCGACCATCGCCCTGGTCACCGACTACGACTGCTGGCATCAGTCCGAAGCGCCGGTCACGGTGGACATGATCATCGAGAACCTGAGCCGGAACAACGAGAACGCCCAGCGGATCCTGAAAGAGACGGTGAAGGTGCTGCCCGAAGACCGGGACTGCACCTGCCACCACGCGCTCAAGGACGCGCTCATCACGCAGCCCGACAGCATCCCGCAATCCACCCGGGAGAAGCTGGCCCTGATCATCGGCCACTACCTGCCGGAGAAATCCAAGTCGGAGTAACCGCCGGCGCCGTCGCCCATCACCATCGCCGCGAACCCGGAAGTCTCATCGGAGGACGCCCATGTCCCTGCTCGCCATCGGATCCGTCGCGTTCGACAGTGTCACGACCCCCTTCGGCCGGGCGGAGCGGGTGGTGGGGGGTTCCGCCACCTACTTCAGCCTGGTGGCCAGCTTCTTCACCGACGTCGCCGTCGTCGCGGTGGTCGGCGAGGATTTCACCGACGAGCACCTCCGGATCTTCCTGGACCACGGGATCGATATCCGCCAGATCCAGCGCCGCCGCGGCAAGTCGTTCTTCTGGGCGGGCGAGTACAACCGCGACCTGAACGAGGCGCACACGCTGGCCACCGAGCTGAACGTCTTCGCCGAGTTCAAACCCGAGGTCCATCCCGACCACCGGCGCGTCCGGCACCTGTTTCTCGGCAACATCGACCCCGACCTGCAGCACCACGTCCTCGACCAGATGGAGGGGGATCCCCTGGTCGCCCTCGATTCGATGAACTACTGGATCCAGAACAAGCCCGAGGCGCTGGCCCGCGTCCTGTCCCGGGTTCACATCCTGCTGCTCAACGAGGGCGAGGCGCGCATGCTCACCGGCGAGTATCACCTGGTGACGGCGGTCCGGCGGATCGCCGCCCTCGGCCCGCGAACCATCGTTGTGAAGCGCGGCGAGTATGGCAGCCTGGTGAGCCACGCCGGGGAGTTGTTCGTGGCGCCGGCCTATCCGATGGAGACGGTGATGGATCCCACCGGCGCCGGCGATTGCTTCGCGGGCGGATTCATGGGCTACCTGGCCGGCGCGAACCGGGATGACATGGCCGCGATCCGGACCGCGGTGCTGTACGGTTCGGTGATGGCCTCGTTCGACATCGAGGCGTTCTCGGTCAACCGGCTCCGCGAGCTGACCTTCCCCGACATCCAGGCGCGCCTGGAGCACTTTCGCCAGGTGATCGGCGTTTGATTTGAAAATTCCGCCCGTTCCCGGTAATCTAAACGGGCGGAGAACATGTTTCATGGAATGGCGCGCCGCCCTCAACCAGAAGCTGACTGCCCTGCCCAACGCGCCGGGCGTCTACCTGTATCGGGACGCCCGGGGTGCGGTCATCTACATCGGCAAGGCCCGCGACCTGCGGCACCGGGTGCGATCCTACTTCCAGGAAGCCCGCGAGCTCGATCCGAAGACCGCCCGGCTGGTGGCGGAGCTCCGCGACGTCGAGTACATCGTCACCGGCAGCGAATACGAGGCGTTCATCCTCGAGAGCAACCTGGTGCACGAGCACCAGCCCCGCTACAATTTCTACCTGAAGGACGACAAATCATTTCCCTTCATCCGGATCACCCTCAAAGCCCCCTTTCCCCAGATCAGCCTGACCCGCCGGCCGATCCGTGACGGCTCGCGCTACTTCGGCCCCTACATCCCCGCCTCCCGGGCGCGCCTGCTCATCGACACGGTCCGGCGCACGTTCGGCATCCGCCACTGTCGCAAAGAGATTGACGGGACCGCAACCCGGCCCTGCTGCCTGGACTATCACATCGAGCGCTGCCTGGGCCCATGCGTGGCCGCCCTGTGCAGCCCCGAGCAGTACCGGGCGGCGGTGGACGCGGCGATCCTGTTCCTGGAAGGCCGCGACCGCGATCTGCGGCGGCGCCTCGAAGCCGACATGAACCAGGCGGCCGCCGAGCTGCGATTCGAGGAAGCCGCGCGGCTGCGGAACCGGATCCAGGCGGTCCAGGCGCTCGCCGACGAACAGCAGTCCGTGCTCGGCATCGAGGACGATGCGGACGTGTTCGGCGGCTACTTCCGGGACGGCCGGCTGTCGGTGCAGGTCTTCCACATGCGCGGCGCCAAGGTGGTGGATCGGCGGCAATACTACTGGGAAGACCTGCCGCACTGGAACGGGGCCGAGTTTTATGCCGAGTTTCTCCGCCAGTTCTACTACCGGGAACTGCGCATTCCACCCCGGGTGTTCGTGCCCACCGCGGTGGCGGAACCGGACCTGCTCGCCCAGTGGCTCACGGAGCGCCGCGGCCGTCGGGTCGTGATCGCCCACCCGCGACGCGGCCGGTGGCTGCGCCTGCTCGAGCTGGCGGAGCTGAACGCGCGCCACGCCTTCTTCCTCCGCTTCCCGACCGTGGACCAGCAGCCGGACAGCCTCCGCCTCCTCCAGGCCGCCCTCGATCTGCCGGAACCGCCGGGGCGGATTGAAGGCTTCGACATGTCCACCACCCAGGGCCGCGAGTCGGTGGGCGTCATGGTGGCCATGATCGCGGGGCGGATGGCACCCGCGCAGTACCGACGTTTCCGGATCCGCACGACCGGCGGGCAGCCGGACGATCTGGCCGCCATGCGGGAAGTCGTCTGCCGGCGCTGCCGAAGGTTGCTGGACGAGCACCGGGAGCTGCCCGACCTGATCCTGGTGGACGGCGGCGAGGGCCAGGTCGCCGCCGCTCTGGACGGCCTGGCCGCGCTGGATCCGGCCATCCGGGTGCCGGTGGCGGGTTTGGCCAAACGGCGCGAGGAGGTCTACCTGCCGGGCCGGAAGGAGCCGCTCCGGCTCCCCCGGACCTCGCCGGCCCTCAAGCTCCTCCAGCAGGTCCGGGACGAGGCGCACCGCTTCGCCGTAACCTACCACCGCCGGCGCCGCGCCGGGGCCTCGTTCGCCTCGCCGCTCGACGACATCCCCGGCGTGGGTCCCCGCCGCAAGCAGACGCTGTTGAAACAATTCGGATCCTGGCGGCGCATCGCGTCCGCCAGCGAGGCGGATCTGGCCGAGGCGCTGGGCGGCCGGATCGCGGCCAAAGTCTACCAGGCGCTCCATCCTGACGAGGTGCATACGCATGATCAAAACGCTGCCGATCATTAGCCTGATCCTGCTGCTTGCCGTGACGGCGCCGACGCCCCCGGGCGCCGCCGCCAGGAAGCCCGCGGATCCGGTTCGGATCACCGTCATCCAGACGACGGACATTCACGGCCGACTGGCCGCGTGGGACTATTTCCGCGGGGCGCCGGCGGACCTCGGTCTGGTGCGGGTCGCCGCCCACGTCCGCGCGGCCCGTCAGGACAACCCCCACCTGCTGCTGATCGACAACGGCGACTCCATCCAGGGCAGTCCCCTGGCGTACTATTACGCGGAGGTGAAGGCGGACGAGCCCAATCCGGTCATCCAGACGATGAACGCGATGGGCTACGACGCCATGACCGTGGGCAACCACGAATACAATTTCGGTCTGGACGTGCTGCAACGCTGTCGCCGCGAGGCCCGCTTCCCCTTCCTGTCGGCAAACACTTACCGGACCGACCGCCCGGACCAGCCGTTCTTCGAGCCGTACATCGTCCGCCAGTACGGGCCCGTGCGCATCGGCGTGCTGGGCTTGACCACCCGTAACATCCCCAACTGGGAAACGCCGGCCAACTATGCGGGGCTCGAGTTCCGCGAGACGCTCCAGGAAGCCGTCCGGTGGGTGAAGGTACTCCGCGACCAGGAACGCGTGGACGCGGTCATCGTGAACACCCATGAGGGCTACGAGGCCGACCTGGAGACCGGACAGCCGAACGGTTCCGGATACGAAAATGCCGCCTGGGCCATCCTGCAGCAGGTGCCCGGTGTCGACGTCCTGCTCACCGGCCACGCTCACGAGAACATTCCGCCGCGCCTGGTCAACGGCGTGCTCACGGCCCAGGGACACCGCTGGGCGGAGCATCTCGTGCAGCTCGACCTGGTGTTCCGCAAGCAGGGCAAACGCTGGACGCTGGCCGAAAAGACCGGACGGAACGTGCCCATGAAGGGCCCGGAAGACCCCGCGGTGGCCGCGCTGGTGGAGCCGGCCCACGCGGCCACGCTGCGCTGGCTGGACGAAACCATCGGCACCGCCGAGGACGATCTCTCGGCCGAGGGCGTCTACGTCCGCGACAATCCCCTGCTGGACCTGGTCCACACGGTGATGCGCGAGCACACGGGCGCCCAGATGAGCATGGCCGCCTATCTGCCGGGCCGTCCGCTGACGATCCGGCGGGGCGACATCAAGGTCCGGGACATTTACGCCCTCTACGTGTACGAAAACACCACGGTCACCCTCGGCCTGTCGGGCAAGGACGTCGCCGCCGCCCTGGAGCACGCCGCCGGTGTCTACGACCAGGCGGAATGGGATCCCGGCCAGCAGCTTCTGCGGCTGGGACAGGCGCCCAATTTCCGAATGTACAACTTCGACACCCTGTCCGGCGCCGACTACGCCATCGATCCAACCCGTCCGGCGGGCGAGCGACTGCGCTATCTGTATTACCAGAACCGGCCCATCGATCCCGCCGCCGAATTCACGGTGGCTGTGTCCAACTACCAGGCGGTGGGCGGCGGACACTACGACATGTTCCAGCGGGGACGCCGGATCGCCTTCGATTCCACCGACATCCGGACGCTGATCATCCAGCACATCCGCCGCAAAGGCCGTCTGGCGCCGGAGTGCGACCACAACTGGCATCTGGCGGTGCCGGTGGAACTCCGGCTGGCCGCCCGCCGGACGACCGCGCCCGCTTCCGACTCCCGCTGACCGGTCGGCCATGGCATCATCGGGCGCGCTCAGCTATCGCTGGATCTTCGACACCGGCGGTTCCGGCCGCGGCGCCTGGTCGGGCGGTTTCGGCTACCGGCTGGCCAAAGATCTCGGTGCGGCCGGCATCAGCCCGGCGGTGCTGACGGGTAGTTCCATCGGGGCGTTCACGTCGATGGATCTGGCCACCGGCGACCCGGAGGTCCTGTACCGAAGCTGGTCCAACTGGTCGGACACAATTCCGGTGGATGTTCCGATCGGCCCGGATGAGCGGGGTTTCTTCGGTCTGTTCTCGTTCCGCCGCAGCGTGAAGCAGTCCATCGCGTTCACCCTGGACCCGCCCACTGAAGCCGCGTTGTTCGATCCCAGGAATTCCCGCCGCCTGTTCATCGTGACCTCGCGGGTGGTGCCGGAAACTGCTCCGCGCCGGGGCGACCTCATGCGCATGTTCCTGATGGTGGCCACGCGGGAGTGGCGGCACAAGTACCGGCCGCGCGGGCTCCGCTTTGAACCCGTGGTGTACGGCCGGTGGCCGGAGGACCCGGAGCCGGCGGCGGCCGCCGCCGGCTGCCCCTGGCTGCGGCGGCTCACTCCGGCCAACGTGCGGGAGGCGCTGATGGCCGCCTGCCTGCTGCCCCTCGTCATGGGGCAGCCCGTGTCCCTTGACGGAGACCGCCTCATCGACGGCGGCATCACCTCCAAGACACCGCTGGCGTTCGCCCACTATCCCGGCGGTTTCGCTCTGGACCGACTGGTCAGGACGGATCGCACACTGGTGGTCATGAACAACCCGGAGGGCATCATGTGGAAAACGGCGTTGCGGCTCGATGCGTGGAATGATTCCGAGCCGGTCCGCCGCGCGACCGCAGCCGGAAACCTCCTGGTGGCCCATCCGGTCCACCGGATCCGCAACTCGACGGTCACCCGGGACCCGGCGGCGACCATGCGGACATTCGATCAGGGCCAGGAGGAAGCCCGCCTGTTTCTGCGGCGCGATCCGGCGCGTCGATTTTTCGAACTGTAGGAGCGCCATGTCCCGTCACACCCTGCTCACCCCGGACGAGCTGCGCCGCCGCGCGCGCCGCGATCTGCATTGCCACACGAAGTATTGCCGTCACGCCGTCGGTGAAATGGAGGAATACGTCCGCACGGCCATCGACCGGGGTCTCGAGGAAATCGGCTTTCTGGAACATGTGGAGTGGGGGATTCAGTACGGCCGCCGGACCTGGCTGGACGCCGCTGAGCTGGATGTTTACTGGGAAGAGGCATCCGCGCTCAAGCGGCGGTACGCCCGTCAGATCGTGGTCTCGGCGGGCATCGAGCTGGGCGTGAATCCGGCGGCGGTTCCGGAGCTCGCAGCTCTGGCGGCGCGACATCCCTGGGACCGCGTTGCCTTGTCCTATCACTTTGTCTGGGATGAAGCGGCGAACACCCACCTGAACATCAGCTCGGCCAAGGATCCCAACCTGCGGCTGCTGCTGGCACGGGATCCCGTGGCCCTGACGCTGGAGTACTACGACGTGCTGGCGCGGCACATCCCGGTGTTCCACCCGTTTATGGTCTGCCATCTGGACGTGCCCCGCCGCAACCTGCCGGACGTGTCAGAAGTGCCGGAAGTCCGCGCGGCCATCCGGCGTTTGCTGGCCGCCATGCGTCAAGCGGGAGTGGCTCTGGAGATCAATACGGCGGGCTACGTCTACACGGGGCAGCTGTACCCGGCGCGGGTCACCCTGTCCGACGCGATCCGGATGGGTTTGGACCTGGTCTTCGCCTCCGACAGCCATGCGCCGTATCGCCCGGGCGCCGATTTCGACCGGGCGCTGGCGGATATCCTCCCCGAGCTGCAGAACGGCCGTTAGACCGATTCCACGGACTTGACTTCGGGAACTTCCTCTTTGAGGATCCGTTCGATGCCGCGCTTGAGGGTCAGCGTGGCCATGGGGCAGCCGCCGCAGGCGCCCTTGAGGCGCACCTTGACGACACCGTCGGGCAGGACGTCCACCAACTCCACGTCGCCGCCGTCAGCCTGCAAAAACGCGCGCGTCTTCTGCAACGCCGCATCCACTCGTTCTTTCAACTCCATCACTGCGCTCCTTGCTCCAGATGTCTACCGTCCGGTGTGGACAGTCCGGTCATTCTAGCCGAAGCATTAGATTGCCGCAACGCGAAACCGGATTTATTCGGCCCCGGGCCGCCCGAGCCGAGCGGCCCCCGTCCGACAGCCCGAATAGCGGGCAAATCAGCTTGAAAAACCAACACCGGTGTTGTATTGTCCGGATGTCAGACAATTTACATTCTTCCCGCAAGGACTTTCTGACAAATTTCAAGGAGGTTGCCATGGCTATCAAAGTGGGGATCAACGGTTTCGGTCGGATCGGGCGACAGCTCTTCCGGATCGTCAGCCAGGATCCGGCGATCGAGATCGTGGCCATCAACGACGTGACGGACGCGGTGACATTGGCTCACCTGCTCAAGTACGATTCGGTGATGCGCACCTTCCCCGCCGCTGTTTCCGTCGCCGCCGACGGCATCGTCGTCGACGGCAAGACCATCAAAGCTTATGCCGTCAAGGATCCCGCTGCCATTCCATGGGCGGACCAGGGAGTCGACGTCGTGGTGGAGTCCACCGGCCTGTTCACCAAGCGGCCCGACGCCGCCAAGCACCTGCGTGACACGGTCAAGAAGGTGATCATCTCGGCGCCGGCCACCGACCCGGACCTCACCGTCGTGCTCGGAGTCAACAACACCGCCTACGACAAGGCCAAGCATCACATCATCTCGAACGCCTCCTGCACCACCAACTGCCTGGCGCCGGTGGCGAAGGTGCTCCATGACAATTTCAAGCTGGTGCACGGTTTGATGACCACGATCCACTCGTACACGAACGATCAGCGCGTGCTGGATCTGCCGCACAAGGATCTGCGCCGCGCCCGCGCCGCCGCGCTCAACATCATTCCCACCACCACCGGCGCCGCCAAGGCCATCGGCCTGGTGATCCCGGACCTGAAGGGCAAATTCGACGGCATCTCGTTGCGCGTGCCCACCCCGAACGTGTCCGTCGTGGACTTCGTCGGAACGGTGGAGAAAGTGCCCACCAAGGAGGAGGTCAATGCGGTCATGAAGGCGGCCGCCGAAGGCCCGCTCCACGGTTATCTGGAGTATGTCACCGAACCGCTGGTGTCGTCCGACTTCATCGGCAACACCCACAGCTCCATGTTCGACGCCAACTACACCGCCGTCATGGGCAACATGGTCAAGGTGCTGGCCTGGTACGACAACGAGTGGGGCTATTCCTGCCGGGTCGCCGACCTGATCAAATTCGTGCTGAAGTAGGCTCACCACCGCAACGTATCCGGCCCGGGCGCTCGTCCCGGGCCGTTCTTTTCGGAGGACGACATGAACAAGCTATCAGTGAAGGACATCGACGTCAGGGGCCGGCGCGTATTCGTCCGGGTGGACTTCAACGTACCCATCAAGGACGGCAAGATCAAGGACAAGACCCGGATCACCGCCGCCATCCCCACCATCCGTCACCTGCTCGACGGTGGTGCCGCCGTCATCCTCGCCTCCCACCTGGGTCGGCCCAAGGGCGGGCCGAGCCCCGAGTTCAGCCTGGAGCCCGTCGCCGCCGAGCTGGCCGGCCTCCTCGGTCGCAAGGTCGGTTTCGCGACGGACTGCGTGGGCGAGCCGGCCCGGCTGGCCGTCCAGGCCATGCAGCCCGGCGACGTGCTGCTGCTGGAGAACCTCCGCTTCCACAAGGAAGAGGAGCAGAACAACCCCGGCTTCGCCGAGCAGCTGGCCGGCCTGGCGGAAGTTTACGTCAACGACGCGTTCGGCACGGCCCACCGCGCGCACGCCTCCACGGAGGGCATGACCCGGTTCTTCAAGGAACGGGCGGCCGGCCTGCTGATGGAGCGGGAGCTGCATTACCTGGGCAAGGCGCTGAGCGAGCCGGAGCGGCCGTTCGTGGCCATCCTCGGCGGCGCCAAGGTCTCGGACAAGATCGAGGTGATCACCAACCTCATGGGCAAGGTGGACGCGCTGCTGATCGGCGGCGCCATGGCCTACACCTTCCTCAAGGCCCGCGGCGAGGCGGTGGGCCTGTCTCTCGTCGAACCGGACAAGATCGAACTGGCCGCCCGCCTCCTGCTCCAGGCGGCGGAGCGGGGCCTGGAGTTCCTCCTGCCCGTGGATCATGTGATCGCCGACCGGATCGCCGAAGACGCCCGGGTGAATATGACGAACCCCGGCGACCCGATCCCCGACGGCTGGATGGGTGTCGACATCGGGCCCATGACCTATATGACGTATGCCCGGAAGATCCAGCAAGCCCGGACGATCCTCTGGAACGGCCCCATGGGGGTGTTCGAAATCCGTCCGTTTGCCAATGGGACGCAGTCCGTCGCCAAGGCGGTCGCCGCGTCGTCGGCCTGCAGCATCATCGGCGGCGGCGATTCGGTGTCCGCCGTCCAGCAGGCCGGCGTCACCGACGCGATCACGCACATATCCACCGGCGGCGGCGCTTCACTGGAATTTCTGGGCGGCCTCGAGTTGCCCGGCGTCACCGCGCTCAGCGACCGCTGAGTATCCGGCGCAGGCCGGATCCGACCGACCTGCAGTCGTGTAAACCAGTTGCCCAAAGGAGAGAATCAATATGGCACGCAAGCCGATGCTGGCCGGAAACTGGAAAATGAATCTCACCAACCCGGAGGCGGTCAAGCTGGCCGGGGAGCTGGCGGCCGCGGTGGGCCAGTTGGCGGACCGGGACGTTCTGGTGGCGCCCCCGTTCACCGCGCTGTCGGATGTCCGGCGGGCACTGGACGGCAGCCGGATCCTGCTGGGCGCCCAGAACCTCTTCCCGGCCGATTCCGGCGCGTTCACCGGCGAAATCTCGCCGATCATGCTCCTGAGCGCCGGGTGCACCCACGTGATCATCGGGCACTCCGAGCGGCGCCAGCTCCTGCAGGAAACCGATGACCTGATCGGCCGCAAGGTGACCACCGCGCTGCGCAAGGGGATGACACCCATCTTGTGCGTTGGCGAGACCCTGGAGCAGCGCGAACGCGGTGAAGCCGAGCCGATGGTCAGCGCCCAGCTCCGGACGGCCTTAAAGGACTTGACACCCGGGGAAGTTTTCCGTATCATCCTCGCCTACGAGCCGGTCTGGGCGATCGGGACCGGCCGCACGGCTACCCCGGCGCAAGCCCAGTCCATGCACGCGTTCATACGTTCCGTTCTCACCGAACTGTATGATCTGCAGGTGGCTGGCAGTTTGCGCCTGCTATATGGCGGGAGCGTCAAACCGGACAACATCAGCGCCCTGATGGCCGAATCCGACATCGACGGCGCCCTCGTCGGGGGTGCCAGTCTCAAGGCCGATGATTTTGTGCGGATCGTGAAATTTTGACGAAGGCGGGAGATTGATGGTCAATTTGATTTTGGTGATTCATCTGATTTGCTGTTTCATCCTGATCCTGGTGATCTTGCTGCAAT
This sequence comes from Acidobacteriota bacterium, assembly GCA_029565065.1. Classification (GTDB taxonomy): domain Bacteria; phylum Acidobacteriota; class JAAYUB01; order JAAYUB01; family JAAYUB01; genus JAAYUB01. The sequence goes on from JAKQOW010000048.1 coordinate 73,767, forward strand.
CCGGCAAGAGCGCCGACCTGGCCGGCGCGTTCGGGATGATGGGCTCCCAGACCGCCTTCGGTCCGCGGGGCACGGCCACGCTGTTGAGCAAGGTCACCACCGGCGCGGCGGTCATCTTCATGGTCAGTTCGCTGGCGCTGTCGTTCATGATGAGTTCGGCCAGCGGCGGCTCCTCGATCATGGACCGCAAATCGCCGGAAAAGGGCAAGCCTGCCACCAGCGCGCCGGCCAAGCCCGCCCCGGCCAAGCCCGCGACGGCGCCGGCGCCCGCCGCGAGCCAGTCAGGCGACACACCGATTGAAGCCAAGGCCGAAGGTGGCGAATCCGGTCAGGGCATCAAGGTCAAGTCGCTGTCCAAGGCTGATCTCGATGCGCTGCTCAAGGAACAGGACGCCAAGCACAAACAGGCGACCGAATCCGAGCCGGCTAAAAAGTAACGACTCTCAGGCCGACGGACTCCGGTTCCAGGCCGACGATGATCTTTGAGGATGCCGAAGTGGTGGAACTGGCAGACACACCATCTTGAGGGGGTGGCGCTCTACGGGGCGTGCGGGTTCAAGTCCCGCCTTCGGCACCATTATTGCAAGCCTTCCGGAACCGGAAGGCTTTTTTATTTGTGGCCGCCCCGTGGTCGGTTACAATAGATTCTCAGGTTGATTTATTAATCTCTATTCAAGAGTGGAACTTTTCGGCACCCGCCTGCGTTCTTGTAGGTGGGAGTCATGAAAGGAGCACCGGTTGGAACCGCAATCGGATCAGGTCTTAGTCGAGTGCTGCCTTCAAGGAGATCACGATGCGTGGGCACAGCTTGTCTACCGTCACCAGAAGCTCATCTACAACCTCGCGTACCGCTTCACGACACGGTTCGATCGAGCCGAGGACATGACCCAGGAGATTTTCATGAAGATCTACCGGTCGCTGGCCTCCTTTCAAAATCAACGGGGTGAATTCAAGAGCTGGATGATGGTCATGGCACGCAACCACCTGATCGACAACCTGAGAAAGGAAAAGAAGGGCTGGAACCGCGTGGGCGGGACCGACGAGCTGGAAAAGCTGGATTTCCCCACCGCCGGCGCTTCGGATCCGGCCAGACAGCTGGAGCAGAAAGAGCGGATCGAATTCGTCCACGACTGCCTGCGGACGCTATCGCCCGACCTGCGTGCCGCGCTGCTCCTCCGGGAGATCGACGGATTGAGCTACGAAGAGATCGCCGATCAGTTCCGGATTCCCCTCGGAACCGTCAAGTCCCGCATCAATCGGGGCCGGATCGAGCTGGCCCGCATCATGAATATGAAGAAAATCAGGCTCCTGTCCGGACAGCAGGAAACCCTGTTGGAGAGGTAGGCGATGAACTGCAACGAATTTGAAAATCTCGTCAGCGACTTTCTGGACGGCACGCTGCACGGCGACGCGCTGGCCGGATTCGAGCTGCATCGCGTTCAGTGCCCCCTCTGCGCCATGCTCCTGGACAACGTCAACGACAGCCTCTCCCGCTTGCACCAGCTGGATGAGGTGGAGCCACCCCCCGGGCTGGCCGAGCGGATCCTGACAGCCACTTCCGGCGGACGTGCCAGCCTCGGCCGGCGGTTGCTCGGCTTCGTCCGGTTCGAGCGCGAGTTGGCGCCCCAGCTCCTGGCGGCGTCGGTCCTCATCCTGTTCGCCGCAGCTCTGTCGTACAACATGTTCTTCCGCCCGTCCGACGCCACCGCCGGGGCCAGCCAGTCGGCCAACCTGGTCACCGTCGTCGACTACACCGGCAATCGGCTGTTGAGCAGCATGATGCAGTTCTACTCCGGTGTCCAGGATACGTGGGAGACCGCCGGCAATTACTACGACAAGACCGCAGACTTCTTCCAGACCAGCTGGCAGCAGGTGAAGGACGCTTTCAAGGGCAAGGATGAGAAGAAGAAACCGGTGCCCGACAGCCAGAAGAATATCAATCAATCCATGCAAGCGGTTCACGACTTTGACGCCACCGCTTAGAGGAGATCGGCCATGAATTGTCATTACCATCCGGACCAGACCGCCACCGCCGCCTGCGCACTCTGCCAGCGAGAACTATGCCCGGCCTGCCAGAACGCAGCAGAGGGGGGACCCCTCTGTCCCGAATGCCTGAACCAGGCCGTCCAATGCTACAAGCGGTCGCTGACACCGGAGTATCGGTCCATCAATCCGGTGGCTTCCGCCTGGCTGGCCCTGATCCCCTTCCTCGGGGCGATCTACAACGGCACCTACCTCCGGGCGCTGTCACAGTTCCTGGGCATGGCGCTGCTGATCCTGCTGTTCGACGCGGCCGACCTCGGACCCTTGGGCGCGCTCGGGAGCATCCTGTTCTACGTGTACACGATTATCGATGCCTACCGGGTGGCTTCCAGAATGAAAGCGGGTCTGCTGGACGGCAGCACGCCGGACCTGGTGCTCACTCCGCGCACCAAGCTCTTTTACGGCGTCGGCCTGGTGGTGCTGGGCCTGCTGTTCCTCCTCCGGAACTTCGAGTTGTTCGACTTCGATTGGCTCCATCGGTTGTGGCCGCTGCTGCTCATCGGCGTCGGCGCCTACATGGTCTGGAAGGGGTTTGAAAAACTCAAGTCCGGACCGGCCCCCTCGGCTGTGCCGGCCGCCGCACCGCGCGTCCCGGTCGAACCGCCCGCATCCACGGAGGGTAAACAGTCATGAGCCGCGCCGTGTCGCGCTCGATCCAGATCGGCGTCTTCCTGATTCTGCTCGGCGCCTGTTTCATCTATGAGAACATCGTCGGCCACGCGTCCATCTGGTCGGTGATCTGGCGGTATAGCCCGCTGGTGCTAATCTGGGTGGGGATCAACAAAGCGGTCGCCTATTTCCGCTATCGGCCCGCCGCGCCCGATGAGAAGGCGCCATCGTTCTCCTCAACCCTCATCTGGATCGGTTGCGGCGTGTTTCTGCTTATCTGGACCCTCGGGTATGTACCCAACCTTTTCGCCTGGCTGGGCACCTGGTGGCCGCTGTTCCTGATCCTCGTGGGCGCCGGCAAGCTCGTGGACATCTTCTTCCCCGGCCGCACCGGCCGCCTGACCGGCGGCGAGATCGTCTTCATGATCTTCATCCTGCTGTCCGGCCTGATCGCCGCGCAGGTCGCGAAATTCGACCTGAGCCGGCTGCCGCCCCTGCTGATCGAAGGCAAGGAGTACCGGCTGAAGGATCTACTCCATAAAAGTGTGCAGAAAACGGCCGAGGAATCCCTCGCTCTCGAGGGAGCGACGGCCATCCTGTTGACCCATACCAACGGCGAACTGGAGCTGATTCCCGCCGACGGCGACCGCATCCAGGTCCGCCTGGATATCAAGGTGTACGCCGATACCGATGAGGCGGCGACCGCTGCGGCCCAGGCCGTCCGGATCAAGACCGAACGCGATGCCGGGCGGCTGCGCCTGTCGCTGCAGACTCCGGACGCCGAAACAACCTCCGTCGAGGTCCGCATCCGGCTGGCCGTGCCGCCGGATGTCCCGCTCGAATTCGAGAACAGCTTCGGCGGCATCACCGCAACCGATCTGCGCAATCCCGTCAGCCTGACCTCACGGAACGGCTCGATCCAGGTGCGCCGGCATCACGGCGCGCTGCGCCTCTCCAACCGGTACGACAAGATCACGGTCGAGGATTCGGAGGGCGTGACGGAGATCCGCGGACTGGATACGGACATCCGCGTCTTCAACCTGAACGGCCCGCTCACCCTCGACGACAAGAACGGCGAGATCGAGCTGTCGGATATCGCGGGGAAGACGGCGATGACGGTCCGCTACGTGACGGTCACCGGCGAACGGCTGAACGGCGATTTCCAACTCGCCGGCAAGAACGCCACCCTCACCCTGACGACGGTCACCGGCAGCGTGAACCTGGAGAACAGCGATGATGAAATCGAGCTCACCGACATCAAGGGCGGCGTCGATTTCAAAATGCGCGCCTGCACGCTGACCGCCAATGAGATCGGGGGCGCCATCGCGGGCACGGCCGCATCGGGGGCCGTGACGATCAAGGATGCCGCCGGTCCCGCAACCCTGACCCTTGAGAAAACCCGCTGCCGGATCGAACGGATCGCCGGCAAGCTCACGATCAGCAACACCCTGAAGGACGTCTCCATCTCCGGCGCCGAGACCGACATCGATTGCTCCAACAAGAACGCCTCCATCACCCTGCACTCACTGCCTCCCGCGGGCAAGGCCCGGGTCCGGGCGGCCACGGAACGGGGGGACATCCTCCTCATCCTGCCGGCCTTCCCGGAATCACACCGGCTCTTCCTGTCGGCCGACAACGGTAAAATCGATTCCCGTTTCCGTTCACCGGTGGTCACGCCCTCCACCGGCGACCGCACGCTGGTCTGGAAGAACTTTTCCGGCGCGCCGGAACAGGCGGATGTCCAGTGCAAAGCCGCTTACGGCGATATCCGGCTGAAGCCCAGCGAGGAGGTTGAGAAACCCGAATGAATCCGCACTGGCTCCGTGCCCTGGTTATCACCCTGCTGTGGGCCACCGGTCTGCTGACCATCGGCTGCGGACGACCGCAAGCCGACCACCCGTTGATCCGGCAGGAAAGCTTCCGCCAGAAGCGGGGCACGGAGAGTCGGCTGCGTCTGGATGCCCGGGTGTCCAGCGGTCGCCTGACGCTGGACCGGAGCGATCCGGGCGTGCTTTACAACCTGGATCTGCGCTGGGACGCGGCCAACATGAGCCGACACGTGGATTTCACTCCCGGCGACACCGCCGGCCTGGTGTTCACGCTCCAGGGCGAGATGCCGTCTGGAGACAAGGTGCACGCCATCCTGTCGCTGGCCCCGGATGTCCCGCTGGAGCTCACGGTGGATACCGGTGCCGGCGAGACGCACCTGGACCTGACCGGTCTGAACGTCGCCCGGGTAAACATCACCCACGGAGTGGGCAGCCTGAAAGTCACCGTCGACGAACCCCAGGAGGCGGTCTGTCGCTCCATGGATATTGCCTGTGGCGTGGGTGAGATGGAACTGCGGGGCTTGGGAAATATGATGCCGGAAACCATCGACATCAAAGGCGGTCTGGGCCGCGCCTGGCTCGGCTTTGACGGCACACGGCCGGGCCGGACCCAGGCGCACCTGGTCGTGGGCATCGGCAATCTGGACATTGAATTGCCGGCCGACTTCGGCGTGCGCGTGCTCAAAGCCGGCGATGCGTCCGATTCGCTGTGTATTCCGATGGAACACTTCGAGCGCCGCGCGGGCGCCTATGTGAATCCTGCCTATCGCGATGCCCGGCAGGTTGTCGAGCTGTCGATGAAGCCCGGGCTGGGCAACGCCACCCTCAAGATCCGGGATTGACCATCCCCCGTCAGCAGCGGCGCATCAGCGGATCAACCCGATGTCGTCGGGCGGCCAGTATTTCAGGATGGCCTTGCCGAAAATTGAGCCGCGCGGCACGCAGCCCCAATGCCGGCTGTCGTTGCTGACGTTCCGGTGATCACCCAGCACGAAGTATGAATCCGCGGCCACGTACAGCGGGCCGAACGAGGAGTTGTCGAAATACGCGGACGGGACATACGGTTCCGGCAGGATGCGGCCGTTGACCATCATCCGCCCGTCGACGATCTGGACCATTTCGCCCGGCAGGGCGACCACGCGCTTGATGAACGATTTCTTCGGGTCACCGGGAAAATAGAACACCACCACGTCGCCCCGCTGGATGTCGAACACGCTGTAAGTGATTTTGCTGACAAACACCCGTTCCTGGTCATCGAGCTGGGGCTGCATGCTGGTGCCCTCAACGCGCACCGGCTGGACCAGGAAGATGATCAGGAACAACACCACCGTCGACGCCAGCAACAGGTCGCGCAAGCCCTCCCGGAGATGGCGGGCAGTCGTTTCAGACAACCGTCGCGGGACTTCAGGCATCGTACTCTTCATGTCGTTCGAATTTGTCTGCGGAGCAAGGCTCAACCGCGGACCTCACTCCTGGACGTACACCTCTTCCAGATTCCACATCAGGCTCATGCAGCGGTGGTTGACCCGCAGGTTTTGCACTTTGCCCTTGGCGCCGAACAGGCCGTGGGGTTTCGCAATGGGGATGAGATAACGGCCCTGGGCGTTGTACTGCTCGAGCTGGTGCGCGGCTTCAAAGCGTTTTCCCCAATCCGGACTGCTGTACATCGTGGTCAGGGCGGTGGCCATGTCCTTCTCGAGCGGCGTGGCGGGCGCGCCCTGTTCCGGATACCAGAGATGGCCCGGGCTGGACCAACTCATCAGTTCTTTCAGGAAGAACGGATGGGTGGGCTGTTCGAGCAGCATGACGGCCATGTCGTAATCGTACGTGGAGTGAATTTTCTGGTAAAACAAGTCGTACGGGAGCGACACCATGGTGGCTTTCATGCCCAGGCTGGCGCAGACCCGCTCCGTCTGGATCCCGATCCGCTCGGCGAAGGCGTCGCCGGTCAGGACGGTGATCGTGAACTGCACCGGGCTCTTGTTGGCCCCGTACAGGGCGTTGGGGGTTATGCTGGTGTTCATGACGAAGCCGTTCTCGGTCAGCAGCTGGCGGGCGTTCGCCGTCGAGAATGAGTCGGCCTGGAGGCCGGACCACCACGAACCGTCACCCGGCGCGATCAGGCCGCCCGTGGTGACCGCCTTCCGCTGGAAGACGCTGGCGATGATGTTTTCGCGATCGAACAGCAGACTCAGGGCATGCCGGAACTTCGCGTCGAAAAACCACTGGAGGCGGAAGGCAGGGATGTAATTTTCCCGGCTGGCCGGGTCTGTCTTCATGTTCTGGTTGATCCAGGCCACGTAGGTGGCGCTGCTGGGGCCGGTATCGAAGATGCGCAAGCCGCGCACGTTCTCCAGCCGGGCGGCGTCTGCCGGGTCGATGAAATCGATGAGGTCGGATTCGCCGGTCCGGAACTTGACGGAGATGTCGGTCGAGGTGCCGGTGAAGTCGAGCACCACTTCGTCCAGGTACGGCAGCGGGCGGCCCACTGCGTCCACCACCCAGTAGTAGGGATTACGGCCGAGGACGAGTTTCTTCTCTTCACGGGAGAACGATTTCAGGACGAACGGGCCGATGCTGACCAGTTCGGCCGGCGGCGTATCGGCGCCGTAAAGACGGTCCATGCGGTTGCGGCTGGCGGCGCCCTCGATGAGCGCGCGGGGCAGCACCACGATCTTGGCCAGGACGGGTTCCAGGGCATACAGCGGCTCCGGGCTGCTGCATCGGATGCTTTCGGCATCGAGTTTCTGGAACTGGAGCTTCTGGTCGGCGACTTCGAGGTATGCGCGCAGGGGCGATTTGATGTCGGGGTTGCCGATGTAATTGAGCGTGGTCATCACGTCGTCGGCGGTGAACGGCGACCCGTCGCTGAAGAATACGTTGCGGCGCAGGTGAATGGTGAATACCTTGCTGTCCTTGTCCCGGTCGAATCCGGTGGCCAGGCCCGGTTCAAAAGTGTCGGTGATGGGATTGTACCGGTAAAGGGCCGCGGTTAACTGGTTGGCGATCAGTGCCGAGACGCGATCCTGAGCCAGCACCGGATTGAAGGTCAAGGGCGGATGAAGGACGCTGATGCGCAGGAGTTTGGACGGGATGCCGGGCTCGCAGTCGGCGATCTTGTACTCCGGGTTCTGTTCCGACCGGATCCCGGGCAGATCGCGGAACGCATCGCAACCGGCCAGCACCAGCAGGAGGCAGCCCGTCACGGCCAGCGCGGCCAACAGACGCAAGGATTTGCTCATAATTCCCTCTGTCCTGGTTTTCAAACAGAAACCCTTGACTGTTATAGCATAGCCGCCGTTCCCGACTCAACCCCAAATGTGCCGAACCGCCTCATTTGCATTGGGATGGAAAAAACTCGTTGGCGCCGGTCCGCTTTCGCTTATAATCCCCCCTTTCAGAACTTGAGGGTGCCGCACCATGTCAGCGTTCCACTACACCGTCACCCATCGCGATTCGCGCACCGCCGCCCGCCGGGGACGCCTCGTCACCCCGCACGCCGTGGTGGAGACGCCGGTCTTCATGCCCGTGGGCACCGCCGGTACCGTCAAGGCCGTCCCCCACGAATGGCTCGAGGAGCTCGACGCCCGCATCCTGCTGGCCAACATGTACCACCTGTACCTGCGGCCGGGGCATGAGCTCGTGCGCACCCTCGGCGGACTGCACCGGTTCTCAGGCTGGCCGCGCGCCCTGCTCACCGACAGCGGCGGCTATCAAGTCTTCAGCCACCGCGAGCTGCGGCGCATCGATCCGGAAGGCGTCCACTTCCGCTCCCATATCGACGGCAGCAGCCACTTCATCACCCCTGAAGACAGCATCGGGGTTCAGCAGGCCCTGGGTGCGGACATCATCATGGCGTTCGACGACTGCACCCCCTACCCCGCGACGCGCGAGGAGGCAAGCGCCTCGATGGAAACCACGCTCCAGTGGGCCCGGCGCAGCCGGGCCGCGCACCCCGCCGAGGACACTCAGCTGCTGTTCGGGATCGTGCAGGGCAGCGTCTATCCGGACCTGCGGGCGGAATGCGCCGGCCGGCTGACCGAGATCGGCTTCCAGGGTTACGCCATCGGCGGCCTGAGCGTGGGCGAACCCAAGGACACAATGTACGCGGTGACCGGCGCGACCGCCGCACTGCTGCCGGAAGACCGGCCGCGCTATCTGATGGGCGTGGGCACGCCGGAGGACCTGCTGGAAGCGGTCGCCATGGGGGTGGACATGTTCGACTGCGTCCTGCCCACCCGCAACGGCCGGAACGGCTGCCTGTTCACCCGCGACGGCCGGATCATCATCAAAAACGCCCGCCACGCGCGGGAAGACCAGCCGCTCGACCCGGAGTGCGGCTGCCGGGTCTGCCGCCGCTACTCGCGGGCGTATCTGCGGCATCTGTTCATGTCGTCGGAGATGCTCTCGGCCACGCTCAACACCTTCCACAACCTGTACTTTTATCTTGACATCATGAGGCAGATCAGGCAATCTATCGAGCTTGGCGCGTTCGCGGATTTCAAACAGAATTTCCTGGCCCGATACCATTCCGCCACCGAGTAATTCGCGGTCACGACGCGGCAGCAAATCCAGGTAATTTCGAGGTGCATTCATGATTGGATCCAGGCACTCCTTGTACCTGCTGCAGGCGGCACAAGGGGGTGACCCGATTTTCGGCATGCTCATCCCCATGGCCCTCATCGCCGCCATCTTCTATTTCCTGATCTTCCGGCCCATGCGCAAGCGCCAGAAAGACCAGGAATCGCTCATCACCAACCTCAAGAACGGCGACCGCGTGATCACGTCCGGCGGCATCTACGGGACCATCGCCGGGATCAAGGACCATACGATCGTCCTGAAGATCGCCGACAACGTGAAGATCGAGGTGGGCAAGAGCGCCGTCGCCGGCCTCCAGCCGACCTCGCCCGAAGAAAAGAGCTGAAATCCCATCAAGGTATTCCCCCATGTTCAAAAGCCTTAAAGTCCGTTACATCATCATTCTGATCGTCTGCGCCGGAGCCGCATACCTCTTCTATCCCCCGAAGGAAAAGATCAACTTCGGCCTCGACCTCAAGGGCGGCATGCACCTGGTGCTCGAGGTCAAGACCGACAAGGTGATCCGCGCCGAAGTCCAGCAGTACGGCGAACGCATCAAGCGCCTGATGGAAGAGAACAAGACGGCCTACACCCAGGTGCTCGCCGAGGACACGAAAATCACCCTCAGCGGCGTGCCCGAGGGCCAGTCGGAATCGACGCGCAAGAACCTGAAGGATTACTTCGGCCACTACTTCGACGTCAGCTCCAAGTTTGAGGGGGGCGCGGTGTCCTTCACCCTGAACCTCACCGCCGCCGCCGTGCGCGATCTGGAGCAGACCACCGTCCAGAGCTCGCGCGACACCCTGGAACGCCGCATCGACGCCTACGGCGTGGCCGAACCGACCCTCCAACTCTTCGGCTCCACCGCGGCGGGCACGTCGAACCAGATCATCGTCGAGCTGCCCGGCGTGGAGAATCCCGAGGAAGTGAAGACACTGCTCAAGGAGACCGCCTCTCTGAGCCTCAACATGGTCCACCCCACCGCACCGTACGCCGCGTCACTGGATGCGATCAACCAGTTCTTCGGCGGCCAGATTCCGGGCGACCACGCCGCCGTGCTCTACACCGGCGATTACAGCGGCGAGAACCGGAGCGAGCAGGAGAAGCGCTACATTGTCGTCCAGAAAGCGCCCGTGATCACCGGCAAGCATCTGACCAACGCCAAGGCATCCCAGGACAGCTCGCTGGGCCTGTCGCGGCCGGCGGTGAGTTTCACCCTCAACTCGGAGGGCGCGCGGCTGTTCGGCGACGCCACGGAAGCCAACCGGGGTCGCCAGCTGGCCATCATCCTGGACGACAAGGCCATCTCGGCGCCCCGGATCGAGGCCAAGATCACGGATTCCGGCATCATCACGGGCATCGACAGCGAGCGGGAATCGCAGCTGCTGGCCCTGTCGCTCCGGTCCGGCGCCCTGCCGGCCGACATCGTGATCCTGGAGGAGCGCACCGTCGGTCCCTCGCTGGGCCTTGAGTCGATCCGCCAGGGTGTGAACGCCGGCCTGCTGGGCCTGGCGCTGATCATCCTCTTCATGGTGTTCTATTACCGGTTGTCCGGCTTCAACGCGATCCTGTGCCTCATCGTCAACGTGTTGATTCTGTTCGGAGTGATGGGCTACTTCCGCGCCACCCTGACGCTGCCCGGCATCGCCGGCATCATCCTGACCATCGGCATGGCCGTCGACTCCAACGTCCTGATCTTCGAGCGCATCCGCGAGGAGCTGCGCTGGGGCAAGACCGTCGCCGCTGCCGTGGACGCCGGTTTCGCCCGCGCCAGCTGGACCATTTTCGACGCCAACGTGACCACGCTGATTTCCGCCGCCTTCCTCTATCAGTTCGGCACCGGCCCCATCCGCGGCTTCGCGGTCACCCTGACCTTCGGCCTGCTGGCCAACCTGTTCGCGGCGATCTTCGTCTCCCGGACCATCTTCAACACCCTGCTCCAGCAGGTGCAGATCAAGAAACTTTCTATCTGACGGAACAAAATCCAACACCCCGTGTCTAAACTCAACGCCTGAGGAGTCGTCATGGAACTGTTCAAGAACATTAATGTGGATTGGATGAGCAAATTGTGGCTCTTCTTGTCCGCTTCGCTCATTCTGCTGGTTGTGGGATGGTTTTCGGTGTTCCAGCACGGCGGATTCACCTACAGCATCGATTTCACCGGCGGCACCCTGATCAAGGTCAAGACAGCCCAGAAGCCTGACGTGGACGGGCTGCGCGACGCGCTCAAGCAGAGCCTCGGGGCTGCGGACGTCACCCGATTTGACGCCGAGGAGAAGAACCTCGTCCAGATCCGGATGAAGAAGATCGAGAGCGAGGACTCCGCCTCCTTCCAGAACCTGGGCCAGAACATTTACGACACGCTGCGCGGCATTCTCGACAAGGACAAGGGCCAGGGCAAGCAGGACCTGAACCGGGTGGGGATCGACCAGCTGGCCGCCACCCTGCGCGAGAGCCGGGTCCTGGAGAACATGGGCCGGCTCACGGCGAACGCGACCATCGAGGAGACCCAGCGGGTCTACCGGGAACTGGCCGAGAGCATCGTGAACCACCGCACCGAACAGGGCGGCCTGATCACCGATTTCGGCCAGCTCGGCTCCCTCCCCGGCATCAGCAATCCCGTCCTGGGCGTGCTCAAGCAGCACTACTATCCGGGCGCATTCACCGTGCTGAGCGTCGACAGCGTCGGTCCCAAGATCGGCAAGGAGCTGCAGGACAAGGCCACCAAGGCGGTGCTCTTTTCGCTGCTGGGCATGCTCGTCTACATCGCGCTGCGATTCAAGTTCGCCTTCGGTGTCGGCGCCGTGATCGCCCTTTTCCATGACGTGTTGATCACCCTGGGTCTGATGAGTCTGCTGGGCAAGGAGATCTCCCTGATCGTCGTGGCGGGGTTCCTCACCCTGGTGGGTTATTCCATCAACGACACCATCGTGGTGTTCGACCGGATCCGCGAAAACATCAAGCTCAACCGCGCCGACACGTTCCTGACCATCATCAACAAGTCCATCAACCAGACGCTGTCGCGGACCATCATCACCTCGGGCCTGACGTTCATCTCGGTCTTCTGCCTGTGGCTGCTCGGCGGCGAGACGCTGGACGGCTTCTCGTTCGTGCTGGTGATCGGCATCATCATCGGCACCTATTCATCGATCGCCATCGCCAGCCCGCTGACCTACCTCTGGATGCGCTACCTTGGCACCGCCAAGGAGAAAAAGGTTTATAAATTCGCTTGATCTCGGCTGGTCTCTGAATTGATAATGTCATATCTTCGCTCCCGCGTCGGACCACTACCCTTGCGGGGGCCAGGAGGCGCAGATGTTTGAGAACTTGTTGGAATCTTCAACCAACAGGGCAAAGACCAAGACCGGTATGACCATGGTGGTGGCCTTGATCATACACGGTGTAGCCCTGTTGGCGCTCGTCTTGGTCCCGTTGCTCTTTCCCGAGGCGCTTCCCGCCCAGGTGGGCGAGTTGCTGACATTCCTCGCGGCGCCTCCACCCCCACCGCCCCCGCCACCCCCTCCGCCGCCACCGTCCGAGGCGCCCAAGCAGGTCCCCAAGGTGGATCGGCCGCAAGTCAACATTGACTTGTCGAAAACTTACGCCCCGAAAGAGATCTCCAACGAGATCCCGCCACCGTCGGACAAGTCCGACCTGGCTGACCTGCTCGGCCTGAACACAGGCGGCAGCGGCGTGGCCGGCGGCGTGCCCGGCGGCGTGCCCGGCGGCGTCGTCGGCGGTGTGGTGGGCAGCACCGGCCCGGCGGTTGTCGGCGGCACGGCCAATGTGGCGCCGCCTCCCCCGCCACCGAAGAAAGAACCGGTCCGGGTCGGCGGCCAGGTGCTGACGTCCCGGTTGATCAATCAGGTCCAACCCACTTATCCGCCCCTGGCCCGCGCCGCGCGCGTCCAGGGAACGGTGATCCTCCAGGTTGTGGTGGATGAGTCGGGCCGGGTCCGCGAGACCAAGGTCATCAGCGGACACCCCCTACTCACCCAAGCCGCGGTTGACGCGGTGACTCAGTGGGTGTACTCCCCCACCTTGCTCAATGGCGAGCCGATCCCGGTGATCGGCACCGTCACAGTCAGATTCACGCTCGGCGCACAATAACCAAATCTAATACTGGGAGGTACGACGATGTATCTATTTTTGCTTCAAGAAGGCGGCATGGACTACATGGAGATGTGGGGCAAGATGGGCTGGACCGCGCGCGGCGTTGTTTTCATCCTCGCCATCATGTCCATCTGGTCGATCGCGGTGATGCTGGAGCGCTACTTCACGTTCCGCGCCGCCAAGAAACAGAGCCGTGAATTTGCCCCGGCCGTGGCCGAGGCGCTGAAGGACGGCAAGATCGAAGAAGCGATCATGGTGTCCGAACGCTACACCAAGTCCCACCTGGCCAAGGTGGTCGTGGCCGGCCTGAAGGAATTCCAGGCCCACACCGCCTCGAGCGAGCTCCCGGGCGAGCTGATCGAGGCCTCCAAGCGGGCCCTGGAGCGCGCCGCCGCCATCAACCGTGAAGAGCTCAAGCGCGGCACCGGCGCCCTGGCCACCATCGGCGCCACGGCCCCATTCGTCGGCCTGTTCGGCACGACCATCGGCATCATCAACGCGTTCGCCGGCATGAGCAAGGGCGAGGACACCGGCATCGGCGCCGTCGCCGGCGGCATCTCGGAAGCGCTCGTGACCACCGCGTTCGGCCTCTTCGTCGCGGTCCCCGCCGTGTGGCTGTTCAACTATTTCACCACCCGGATCGAGGCCTTCACCGTGGAAATGGACAACTCCTCCTCCGAACTGATTGACTATTTCATCAAGCGCAGGTCAGTTAGCCGTGGCAACCTCTAAGGTCAAACACAAAGCCAGCGGGGTCAACTCAGAAATCAACGTGACCCCGATGGCCGACATCATGCTGGTGTTGCTGATCATTTTCATGATCACGACGCCGCTGCTGCAGAAAGGCATCACGGTCAACCTGCCGAAAGGCCGGAACGTGATCGAGATGCCCGAAGCTGAAAACCGCGAGGCCCTGGTCGTCGGCATGGACCGGACCATGCGGCTCTACCTTGGCAACGTGCCGCAGGACGCTGCCAACCTCAAAGATGGTCTGATCACCGCGATGGAGGTCCGTCAACAGGACCGGGTGTTCCTCAAGTGCGACCAGGGTGTCGTCTACGAGAAGGTCACCGAGACGCTGGACCTCATCCGGGAAGTCGGCTTTGAGCAGATCGGCCTGCTGGTCGACAAGCAAAAAATCTAAAGGAGAGCCACTATGGGAATGGCAGTCGGGGGCGGCGGAGGCCCCAAATCGGATATCAATGTGACCCCGTACATCGACATTCTGCTGGTGCTCCTCATCATCTTCATGGTCATCACGCCGTTCACACCACACGGCCTCGATGTGCGGGTTCCGGAGAAGTTGCCGCCGGAAGTCACCCAGGAGATCGCGGACCGGTTCCAGGGCATCGTCGTCAGCCTCAACACTGACGGCTCCATGTTCATCAACAAGGATCCGGTCACCTTCGACTCGTTGAGCCAGCGGCTGACCCAGATCTACAGCGCCCGGGCCGACAAATCCATCTTCATCAAGGGCGCCAAGGGACTGATCTACGGCGACATCGTCAAGGCGATCGACATCGCGAAGGGAGCCGGCGTGGAGCAGATCGGGTTGATGACGGAACTCGAGTGAGCCACAAGGGAGCGACCATTATGAAAATCAAACATTTCCTCACGCTGCTGGTTACTCTCGTGCTCGTGGCGGGGCTGTGCGGTTGCGATCTGATGAACAACCTCAAAGCCCGCGACCAGCTCAACAAGGGTGTCAAAGCCTTCAAGAACAAGGCGTACGAAGAGGCGACCGGCAATTTCCAGAAAGCCATCGAACTGGATCCCGATCTCCACATTGCCTACGAATACCTGGCCACCTCCTACATGCAGCAGTACGTGCCCAACCTCTTCACCGACCGCAACCTCAAGACGGCCAACATGGCGATCAAGACCTTCGAGAAAGTTCTGGAATACAGTCCTGACAACGTGAATGCGATCCAGAGCATCGCCAGCCTCTACAACGCGATGAACGAGTATGAAAAATCGAAGGTCTGGTACCATAAGCGCATCGAACTGGAACCCAACAATCCCGTACCTCTGTACGGCATCGGTGTCATCGACTGGAACATTGTCAACCAGTCCACCGGGCCCAACGGAGAGAACGTGCCCAACATGACCCCCGAGGACAAGGTCAAGTCCGACCAGGTCATCGATGAAGGCATCGCTTCCCTGCAGAAGGCTCTGGAAATCGATCCGAATTACGCCGACGCCATGAGCTTCCTCAACCTGTGCTACCGCAAGAAGGCCATGCTCGTGGATGACCAGGCGCTCAAGGACGATTACACCCTGAAGGCTGACCGCCTGGCTGCTCAGTCGCTGATCCTGAAAAAGAAGCTGCAGGCGGAAGAGGAAAAGAAGAAGAAAAAGATCTTCTGATCCGAATCGGCAAACCGAAAAAAAACCCACCCTTCGGGGTGGGTTTTTTTATGCGCCTTTGGTCCCGGCGGTTCAGACCGTCAGCTTCCGGCCGGTCGGGCGGTCCGGCTTGTCCTCAGCCAGGGTCACGTTCACGTCCTGGGCTTTCCCTTTCCGGTAGATTTTTATCGTCAGGGCCTTCGCATCATCCTGCCCGGCCAGTGCCCGGATCAGGTCTCCGGAATCCGTCACCTTGACATCGCCGATCGCCACAATGACGTCACCGGCCGCCAAACCGGCTGCCGCGGCAGGTGAATCCTCAGCCACCGAGGTGATGAGCACGCCCTTGCCATCGGGCACGCCGAAGAACTTGGCCAGTTGCTCGGTCAGGTCGTCGTAGAAGATGCCCAACCGGGGTCGGCGGGCCATAAAATAGTGTCGTGCGGAACCTTCGTTTTCCTCGGCTTCACGGGGCACTCTCGGCAGCCACTTGGGCAGTTCCGGAACCGTGAACATCGACTCGTCCGGCCCCCCGATGATGATATCGCCCTCCCGCTTGCCCAGGGTCGCTTGCAGGCTCTGGCGCTTGCCGCCGCGGGCGATCTCGAGGCTCACCGTCTTGCCGGGGGGAGTCGCGCGGACCAGGCCGGTCAGATGGGTGACGCCGAGCACCGGGATGCCGGCATACCGCACGATGATGTCCCCCTCCGCCAGGCCGGCTTTGGCCGCCGGCGAATCGGCCGACACCTTCACCACGTAGGCGCCCAGATCGTCCGGATCCTTCCACTCATCGAGTTCCTTCGCGTTCAGGTCGCGCAGGTTGACTCCCAGGAAAGCCCGGCTGGCGTCACCGGACACATGAACGTACACTTGCCGGTCGCCATTATCCGGCGGCCCGGCGAACACCGGCACAGCCGCCACCGTGATCAGGGCCACCGTCGTCAACACAATCAACCGTTTCATGGAGCACCTCCCGCTCTCAGCAATGACTTGTCAGTTCCTACCACGCCGAAAGGTGCGGAAGGTTCCCGCCGGGACGACCGGACCCCGTTCGGCGGCACGCCGTCTGCTACACCGGGGTACGCGCCAGGACCGGTCCCAAGACGTCATGCTTCAGGATTCCGGGTTTCGCTGACCGAGTCGAAATAATCAGGGGGGACCAGGACATCGCGGGGCCGGCTGCCGATCGACTGCCCGATGATGCCCTCTTCCTCGAGGATATCCATCAGGCGTGCCGCCCGACCGTAGCCGATGCGGAAGCGGCGCTGGAGCACCGAGGTGGACGCCTTGCGGTTCTTGACCACGAACCGGGCCACCTCGTCGAACAGCGGATCGTCGCCCAAACCGTTGCCGTTGTCCGAATCCTCGGCGTTGTCCGTCTCCGGCGTGAGGAGCTCGGTGTAACTCGGCTCCCCCTGCCCTTTGAGGAAATCCACCAGTTTTTTGGTCTCCTCCTCGGAGACGAACGCGCCATGCACGCGGATGAGCTTGGCCGAATTGGGCGGCAGGAAGAGCATGTCGCCCTTGCCCAGGAGATGTTCGGCGCCGATGGTGTCCAGGATGGTCTTCGAGTCATGCCGCGACAGGAGCCGGAAGGAAATGCGCGACGGGAAGTTCGCCTTGATCACCCCGGTCACCACCTCCACCGACGGGCGCTGGGTGGCGATGATCAGATGGATGCCCACTGCTCGGGCCATCTGAGCCAGCCGCTGGAGGCACAGCTCCACCTCCTTGGAAGCCACGCTGAGCAGCTCGGCCAACTCGTCGATGACGATGACGATCATGGGGAGCGGATCGAGATCGTCGTTTTCCAGGCACAGCCGGTTGAAGCCGTCGATCTCCCGCACCGAGTACTTCGCCAGCAGCTTGTAGCGCTCCTCCATCTCGTGGACGGCCCACAGCAGCGTGTTGGCGGCGAGCTTGGCGTCGGTGACGATGGGGGTCAGGAGATGGGGGATGTCCGCATACGCCCCCAGTTCCAGCCGTTTTGGATCGATGAAGATGAACCGAACCTCGTCCGGCGTGGCCCGGTACAGGATGGAGGTGATCATGGTGTTCAGGCCCACGCTCTTGCCCGAACCCGTCGCTCCGGCCACCAGGAGGTGGGGCATCTTCATCAGGTCGGTGATAAAAACGTCGCCGTTGATCCGCTTGCCCAGAGCCAGCGTGAGCCGGGAGCGGGAGCTCTGGACATCCTTCGACTCGATGACCTCGCGGATGTGGATGGTCTGTCGTTGGGAGTTGGGCACCTCGATGCCGACGGTGGACTTGCCGGGGATGCGATCGATCCGGATCGACTCCGCCCGGAGTCCCAGGCACAGGTCGTCCACCAGGGAGATCATCTTGCTGTACTTGACGCCGGGTGCGGGCTTGAACTCGAAGAGGGTGACCACGGGTCCGGGATGGATGGCGTCGATGGCCCCCTCGATGCCGAATTCCTGGTACTTGCGGATGATCTGCTGAGCTTTTTCCATCAGCTCGGTCTCGCTGATCCTGGCCACGCTGTCGGCGCGCTCGAGGATGGAGAACGGCGGCAGGCGAAATCGTCCGATCTGGCGGCGGTTGCTGGTGTGCACGTCCGGTTCGGGTCCCGCATCTTCGGTGAACTCAAGCGGTGTGATGGGAATCCGGAAACCGGGTTTGGCCGCCGCGGTCCGTGTGTCGCCGCCCGCGGTTGTCGCCTCCGCCGGCGTGGCGTCCCCGGCGCCAGTCGCCGGCTCAGGCTCCACGCGCCGCTGGATCGATTCGGTCTCCGCCGGCGGAAACGGATTCGTCTCGGCCACAGGCGCCAGAGCGTCAATATCAGCCTCGTCCGGCTGCTCCAGGCCGGTTGCGGTCTGTCGCCGGAATAAACCGCCGATTCGGCCGAAGAGCTCACCCAGGGTCCGCGGGGTGAGCAGCATGAGCCCGACCAGGAGGCAGGCCCCCAGCAGCAGGGCGGCGCCGCCGGTGTTCAGGTAGTACACCAGAAAATGCTTCAGGGTGCCGCCGAGGATGCCGCCCGGCGTGAAATTGGCCAATCCCACGGGCGTGGAGAACAGCAGATCCAGCAGCCCGCACACGGCCGCCATCAGCACCACGGTCCCCAACCACTGGACGAACAGGCCCGCCATCTCGCGGCTCCGGATCATCCGGACCGCCAGGAAGACCACCGGCAGAGCCAGCAGGACGGCGCCGTATCCGAACAGATGGCAGCAAAAATCACTGATCCAGGCGCCGGCCCGGCCGATGAAATTGCGCGACTGGCTCAGGGTGGTGCTGACGTTGAGCGACGCATCCTCGGGGCTGTATGTGACGAGGGCCAGCACAAAGAGAAAAACCAGGAACAGCAGCAGGAAACCGAGCAACTCACGGAATTTCTTTTGTTGGGAACGATTCATGACTCCCCCGCCTTCAATGGCTCCGATTTTACCAGAAACAGAGGTGAAATCCAGCGTAAACCTTGACTCGGAGGGCTCTTTCTGATAGATTTCTCTGGATTTTTTGGAGGTCGGAGCACCTTGGACCGCATCTGGCAGCAACGCCTGAAAATCGCCTCGGCCGGTCTGGCCATGACCGCCGCTCTCGCCACCGGCGCCTGCGGTGTGCGCAAGGAGACCGTGCGGGTCAGCCCCGCGTTCCAGCAGGCCCAGACGCTGAGCCGGGAAGACCTGCTGGCCCGGTTCGACCGGCTCTGCGGCGCGCCCGACACGCTGCTGATCCGGAAAGTGGAGTTGACCTTCTCCGCCGAGTCCGCAACCCGGCAGAAACGCGAGAAGTTGCCGTCCGCCGACGCGGTGATGATCGTCAACCGGCAGGGTGACCTCCGGCTGCAGATCCACCTCCCCATGATCAAAACCACCGCCCTGGACGTCGTGGCCCGCGGAGCCCAGTTTGAGATTTGGTATCCCCGCCGCAACACCCTGTACCGCGGCGTCATGGGCGACGATCTCGCCGCCCTGCCTGAGGAACCGGCTGCCGGCGAGCGCTCACCCCGCTACAACCTGTCCCAGCTGCGCCCCTGGCACATCACCCAGACATTTTTTCACCAGCGGCTCAAACCGGACTCCCGCCTGGCCGTCACGCAGGAAGACACCGCCGTCGAGCGGTACTACGTGATCCACGAGCTGGATGTCGCGGGCGACGCGCCGCTGGTGCTTCAGAAAATCTGGCTGGAGCGCGCCAGCCTCAGCATCCGCAAAAAGATCCTGTACGGCCCCGACGGGGCCCCGGTGAGCGAGGTCAGCTACGGCCCCGACCGCCCGTTCACATCCGGCGAGTTCCCCGCGGAGATCCGGCTCTATCGCCCGCGCGAGGGCTACCGGGTGGACTTTTCGGTCAAACGACTGGAAGTCGATGCGCCGCTCAACGACCAGATGTTCGCCCTGAGCGTCCCGGAGGACGCCGTGGTGGAACAGATATCCCCCAAGTAATAAGAGGTGCCCGTGGGCCTGATCATCGCCAACGTCAAGAAGCGCCCCACCCGGACCATCGTCAGCATCCTGGCGGTCAGCCTGGGCGTGGTGATGATCCTGTTGTTCGTCGGTCTGACTCAGGGGATGCTGAAGGACTCGGCCTACCGCACGCAAAACATCAAGGCGGACCTGCTGTTTCAACCGCCCGGATCCTCGCTCCTGCTGGCTCTCAACAACGCCACCATGCCCATCCGGATCAAGGACAAACTGCTGGAAGTCGACGGCATCCGGCACGTCTCCCCCATGCTCCACCAGTTTTCCAAGCAGAGTTTCTCGCTGATTTTCGGCATCGACCCTCAATCCTTCAACCAGGTGAGCGGTGACGGCATCATAGTGATGGAGGGCCGCCTGTTCCAGGCCCCGTTCGAGTGCATCGTGGATGACGTGTACCAGCAATCCCACCACACCAAGCTTGGCGACACGCTGAATATCCTGAACCACACCTTCACGATTGTGGGCTTCTTCAAGTCGGGCATCGCCGCCCGCATTCTGGTGCCGCTGGAGACGCTGCAGGACCTGAACGATTCGAAGGAAAAGGCCTCCATCTTCTACATCAAATGCGACTCGGACTCCCGGATCGAGCCGGTCTACCAGCACCTGCTCCATGTCGACCCGTTCAAGGGCTACAACGTGACGCGAGCCTCGGACATCTACAAGGTCATGGCCTCGAACCTGCCCGGCCTCAAGGAATTCACCGCGGCGATCATCGTCAGCGCGGTCCTCATCAGTTTTCTGGTGATTCTGCTCACCATGTACACCACCATCACCGAACGCACCCGCGAGATCGGCATCCTGAAATCGCTGGGCGCGTCGAAGGGTTACATCGTCAACCTGATCCTGAAAGAATCGATGCTCCTCACCGTCGTCGGCGTCGGTGTCGGGCTGGTGCTCACATTCCTGGCAACGCGCGTGCTGCACATGCTCTACCCGTCGCTGCCGTTCGAAATCCGGCTGGAGTGGATCATCTACGTGGCGTTCATCGCGCTGGCGAGCGGGATTTTCGGCTCCACCTATCCCGCCTACCGGGCCGCCCGCCAGGATCCCGTTGAAGCGCTGATGTACGAATAGGGTTCGTATCCGCCTTTCACCTTGAATGGGCGGGCAAATCAAAATATACTGGTGTGTTACGTTTTCAACGGATTGAATTGATGCAAGATATCGTCACTATCAGCAACCTGACCAAGATTTACCGCATCGGCAAGGTGGACGTGCCGGCGCTGCGCGGGGTCAACCTGCGGATCAAGCGCGGGGAATTCATCGCCGTCATGGGGCCGTCGGGCTGCGGCAAATCCACCCTGCTGCACATCATGGGCGGTCTGCTCAGCCCGACTTCCGGCGACGTCCTGATCGAGGACCGGAACCTGGGCCGCTGCTCGGACCGCGAGCGGACCGAGATCCGCCGGGCCAAGATCGGTTTTGTGTTCCAGCGGTTCAATCTGTTCTCGACGATCTCCGCCCGGGAGAACCTCCAGCTGGCGCGTCAAATCCGCGGCAATGGGACGTTCGACACCCACACCGTCGAGGAGATCCTCGGCATCCTGGGCCTCCAGGACAAGATGGACCACAAGCCGCTGGAGATGTCGGGCGGCGAACAGCAGCGAGTGGCGCTCGCCCGGGCGCTCATCAACCGGCCCGCTCTCATCCTTGCGGATGAACCCACGGGCAATCTCGATACCGTGAACTCGCAGATCGTCCTGACGATGCTCCGGGATCTCAACCTCCGGTTCAACCAGACCGTGGTCATGATCACCCACAACTCCGAGGCGGCATCTTACGCGCATCGGATTGTGGAGATGCGGGACGGCCAGATCCTGCGGCAGCCCCGCAGCGAACTCCTCGTGGAACACGAGGACATCTTCAGTCGCTGAGCGACGGGCGCACGGCATGGGCAGAATCAAGAGTCTGTTGCACAATATTTTCCTGTGGAAGTATGAGCGCGGCAGCATCGCCTACGACATCATCGTCATTCTCATCCTGCTGTTCATCTTTCTGGTGCCGCACAGCTGCTTCGAACGGCGGGCCAAGCCGAATCCGGCCGCCACTCACGCTCCGGCTGCGCACATCCACCTCATTTGGTAACCTTGAGGTCGCACATGAAACGCCTGGTTCTGGCCGGCTTGTTGTTCCTGATTGCGGCGCTGACCATCCCCTCGGCCGCCGCCGGCGACAGCGCCAAGCTGGACCGCGTGCTGCGCAAGCTCAACCAGCTCAACAAGGTGCTGCGCACATTCCAGGCCGACATCATCCAGCGCAAATACCTCAACATCATCCAGGAATACGATGAGCTCGAAAAGGGGAAATTCTACTTCAAGAAAGAGACCGACGGGATCTACCTGAAGAAGGAGATCGAGGAACCCCGCAAAACCATCCTGCTGGTCACTCCCCGGGAGATCCTGGTGTTCTACCCCAAGAAAAACCAGGCGGTCCGGAGAAAGATCGACGAGTCGCAGGCACGCTACGCCAACTTCGGCATCGGCACGTCGGTGGACGATCTCAAGAGCAATTTCGACATCACCTACCTCCACGACGAAGTGGAGGGGAAGATGGTCTACCACGTGCTCACGCTGCACCCGAAAAGTCCGAAGCTGAAGTCGTATTTCAAGAGCCTGAACCTGTGGATCGAGGCCGGCACAGGCATTCCGGCCCGCCAGCGGATCGAGGAACCCAACGGCGACTATACGGATATCCAATTCCGGAAGATTGAGATCAACAAGAAAGTGAAGGACAAGACGTTCGAGCTCAAGATGCCTCGAGATGTCGAGTTCATTTCATGAGTGTCGGCCGCGGTCCGCGCGGCCTCGTCCGTCAGACTGCCGCCGGACGGATCACACGCCAATTTTCCGGATGATTTCAGGGAAGGACGCATGACCCACTGGTACTGGCTGGTCCCCGCCATCCTGCTGCTGGCGTTGAGCCTGTTGACCCGCTTCCGGCCGCTGCTGGCGCTGTGCGGCGGCTGTCTGTTGGCGTCGGCCGCCGCGCACTTGCGCGCACCCGCCTGGGGCCAGTGGCTGGCGGTGGCGGGCGGCGTTCTGATTTTGGAACCGTTCACCCGCTGGCTGTTCCGGCGGTGCATCCGGCCGGCGGACGACCCCAAGATCCAGGCCATCGTCGGCCGGACCGGACGGCTGCGCGACATCGTCGATCCGCACGCCGGGCTGTTCATGCTCCATTGCGAGGGCGCCGACTGGATCGGCCTGCCGGAACAGCCGGGCTCCGTCGCGCTCGGCGACACCGTCGAAGTGGTCGGCGCCGCCGGCAAACGGGTGGTCGTCCGCAAGCTGGAATCCACGAAGTGAAAGGAAGATCAACCTGCAGGAGAGCCATGCGATGAAAGACCGAATTCGTCATCCCAAACTGTTGGACAAAATCTCCGCGGCGGAGGAAGCCGCCGGCCTGATTCAGAACGGCATGAACGTCGGCTGCAGCGGTTTCACCCCGGCCGGCTACCCCAAGCTGGTACCCAAAGCCCTGGCCGAGCGGATCAAACGGACCGGCGAAAAGACGCGCATCAACCTGTTCACCGGCGCCAGCGTCGGCGACGAGCTCGACGGGGCGCTGGCGGAGGTGGGCGCTATTGACCGCCGCATGCCTTACCAATCCAACAAGAAGCTCCGCGACCAGATCAATGCGGGGACCGCCCGGTTCTACGATCAGCACCTGAGCCATGTCTCTTCGGAAATCCGCTACGGCTACTTCGGCCCCATCGACGTGGCCGTGATCGAAGCCCATGCCATCACCGAAGAAGGCTACATCGTCCCCACCACCAGCGTCGGGATCTCCCCCACGTTGTGCCGACTCGCCAAAAACATCATCGTGGAACTGAACACAACGCACCCACTGGAACTGGAAGGGATCCACGACATCTTCGTGCCCCAGGACCAGCCCGACCGGCTGCCCATTCCCATCGTGAAGGCGTCCAACCGGATCGGCAAACCTTACATGGTGACGGACGTTGACCGAATCCGTCACATTGTCGTCTCCGACAAGCCGGACAGCCACGGCTCCTTCACCCCCTGCACCGATGCGGAAAAACGCATCGCCGAACTGATCATCGATTTCATCACTCATGAGATCCGCTCCGGGCGGATGCCCCGGGGCCTGCCGTGGCAATCGGGCGTGGGCGGCGTGGCCAACGCGGTGCTGCAGGGTTTTCTTAACTCCGAATTCCAGAACATGGAATTCTACTCCGAGGTCCTGCAGGATTCCGTGCTCGATCTGATCGACGCCGGCCGGGTGGTTTTCGCATCAGGCTGTTCGGTCACCCTTTCGGCCGACGGCGAGAAGCGGTTCCATCGGGATATCGCCCGCTACAAGCGCCATATCCTGCTCCGTCCGCAGGAGATTTCCAACAATCCCGAGATCATCCGCCGTCTGGGCATCATCGCCGTCAACACCGCCCTGGAGGCGGACATCTACGGCCACGTGAACTCCACCCACGTCATGGGCACTCACCTGATGAACGGCATCGGCGGCAGCGGCGATTTCGAACGCAACGCGTACCTGTCCATTTTTGTCACACCTTCCATCGCCAAGGGCGGCAAAATCTCCAGCATCGTGCCGTTTGTCACTCATTTCGACCATTCCGAGCACGACGTCAAGGTGGTGGTGACGGAACAGGGTTTAGCCGACCTCCGGGGCAAATGCCCCCGCGAGGTGGCGCCGGAGATCATCCGCAAGTGCGTCCACCCCGATTACCGCGACGAGCTGATGGATTACTACGAGCGCGCCTGCCGCGAGGTGGGCGGTCACGAGCCGCATCTGATCCGCGAAGTGTTCCAGATGCACACGCGCTACATGGACACCGGCGACATGCGCAAACCGCGGTAGCCGGTTTCGCCGGCTCCGGCCGGCTGTCAGCGGCCTTTAAACAGCGAGCGGCCGGGTCCCGTGACCCGGCCGCCCGTTGTTCGTCTCCTGCGGCAGCGCTCAGGCCGCCTTGAACCAGTGGATGATCTCCTTAACCGATGGCCGCTTGCCGTACATGAGCACGCCGATACGGAAGATTTTGGCCACCGCCCACATCAGCCCCACCATGAACGCCACGCTCAGGACGATCGACAGCAGGATCTGCCACAGCGGCGGGGTCTGCACCAGGATCCGCATCATCATCACCATGGGCGTGAACACGGGAATCAACGAGATGATCACCGCGATGAGCGAGTCGGGATTCGAGATGAAGAACATCGTGCTGACCATGGGAATGACCAGCAGCATGATCACCGGCCCCTGCATGTTCTGGGCGTCCTCCTCCGTGGAGCAAAGCGACCCGATGGCCAGGAACATCGCCGAGAAGATGAAGTAGCCCAGCACGAAGAAGATGACGAAGTACACGAGCGACATGGGATTGATCGCGGCCAGCCCTTCGGCGAGCTCCGGGCTCATCGCCGCGGCCGTGACCGCCCCGTACGCCGCGATGACGCCACCGGTCAGGGAGTAGACCAGCATCTGGGTGAGCCCCACCAGGCCGATGCCGATGAGCTTGCCGGTCATGATCTGCTTCGCCGTGAAGTTGGCCAGCAGAACCTCCATGATGCGGGTGGTCTTTTCCTCGAGGATGCCGCGCAGGTTGGCAATCCCGTAAACCAGCAGCGACACGTACAGGATCATCACGAAGGTGAAGGTGATGAAGATCGAGGAGCCGAGATTGCTCTTCTTGCTGTCGCCGCCGGCGGCCACCTGGAACGTGACCAGTTCCACGCGGCGGATCCACTCGCGGATCTTTTCCGGGGGGGCGTCGATTTTGTTGCGGGTGAGCCGGTCGGCGACGACGATGGGATTCAGCCCGCCCTGCAACCCGCGGATAACCGTCAGGTTGTTGACGTTGCGCCCGAAATAATGGAAATTGTCTTCCGCGTCGAAGTCGGGCCCGACGATGAGGCAGCCCTCGAGCTTCTTGTTTCCGATTTCCTGCTTGATGCCGGCCAAGGTGGCTTCCAGGTCGGCTCCGGCCTCACGGCGCTCGATGATGAACGGGCTGGGCTCGTCGTTCGACGCCTCCGCCTGTGCGTTCTTCAGGTTATCCTTCAGCGGTTCGAACACCTTGCCGCTCCGGTCGATCACGGCGATCCGCAGCTCCTTGTCCAGCGACACCTGCATCAGCAGACCCGGCACGAAGAGCATGGCCAGCATCAGCACCGGCATCAGAACGGTGCCGATCCAGAAGCTCTTTTTGGTGACCCGCTCCAGGTATTCCCGGCGGATGATTTCCCAGGTTCTAGTTTTCATGGCTGTCTCCCTTGACCCGTTCGATGAAGATGTTGCGGAGCGTGGGAGCCACCTGCTCGAACTTGCGGATCGTCAGGCCCGGCTGGCGGACGAGGTCTTCGAGCAGCCGCCCCGAAGCCTGGCCGTCCTGGAGGCGGACCTCGGCGTAGTTCTCATACAATTCAGCCTCGGCCACGTAATCCAGCTTCTTGAGGAATTCCAGCGGCCCCGAGGCGTCGATGAGGATGGAGCTGTGGCCGTAGCTCTCCTTGACGTGGTGCAGGTCGCCCTCCACGACGACGCGCCCCTTGTTGATGAGGCAGATGGAGTTGCACATCTTCTCGGCTTCCTCCATGTTGTGGGTGGAGAAGATCACCGTGGTGCCCCGGTTGTGGAGCTCCAGGAAGATGTCCTTCATCAATTGCAGATTGATAGGATCCAGTCCGCTGAACGGCTCGTCCAGAATGAGGAGCTCCGGTTCGTGCAGGATGGTGGAGATGAGCTGGATTTTCTGCTGCATCCCCTTGGACAGCTCCTCCACCTTCTTGCGGGCCACGTGGGGCAGCTCCACGCGCTCCAGCCAACCGTTCACGCGCTCGGCCGCCGCTTTCTGGCCGAGGCCGTGGGAGCGGGCAAAGAACATCAGCAGGTCGCGAACCTTCATTTTTCGGTACAGTCCACGCTCTTCAGGCAGGTAGCCGATCCGGTCGCGCGCCCGGTCGTCGAGGGGGTGGCCGAACACGTCGATCGCCCCTTCATCAGGCAGGAAGATGCCCAGGATCATGCGGATGGTGGTGGTCTTGCCGGCGCCGTTTGGGCCCAGCAGGCCGTAGATCACGCCCGGCGGCACCCCCATCTCCATGCCGTCGACCGCATAGAAATTGCCGAACCGCTTGCGCACCGATCGCACGGATACAATCACGCGGGGTTACCTCCTCGGTTCAGGTTGAAATCATGTTGACGGGTTTTGTTTGCCATCAAGGCATTCTATTTCATGGTCCCCGGGAAAACAACCGGCACGAGCCGCCGACTCAGCCTGAAATCTGGCTGGAATCCAGATCACGGAGCTTCTCCGGCCGTCCCCAGGCAGTGTAGAGCTCGGTGAGCAGCTCGCGGATCCGTTTGGTCAGACGGTGCTCTTCGCCCAGGCTCGACCGCGCGGTCGCATATGCCGGCCGCAGCAACGCCTCCGCCTCGGCAAACTGCCGCCGACCCTTGAAGCACCGGGCCAACGTGGTCTGCAGGCTGATGATGATCTCGTGACTGGGTGGCCATATCGCGCCGCCCCGTTCCAGCGCCGAGCGGGCAAGAACCTCGGCTTCGGCGTACGCTTCCCGACGGATGAGTTCAACGGCCAGATTGAGGGTTTCGATGATCGTGCCGGGATGGTTCGGTCCCTGGGTCCGCTCCCGAATGGCCAGATTCTCCCGGATGATCTTTTCCGCCTCCGGACCGCGTCCCTCCTTCGACAGGTTGAGCGCCAGCCCTGAGAAAGCGTTGAGCACGGCATTGTGCTCGCGCCCCAACTGCTTCGCACACAGGGCGAGCACGCTCATCAGGGCCGCCGTGGCTTCGGCTGGCCGGCCCCGCAGACGAAGCACGTCGGCGAAGGTGTTCGTCAGCATCAGTTCGACGAGCGTGCCGCGTTCCGGGCGGCGGGCCATGATATCCAGCCCCCGGCGGACGTTGCGCTCGGCGTCATCGAGGCGCCCGAGCGCCAGTTGGGCGTTGGCCAGCGTGAACAGATCCGTCGCCACGACCGTGTGCTCCGGGCCAAACTGTTTCTCATGGGCGGCGAGGGCGTGCTCCATGAGCGGGACGGCCTCGGCGTTCTTGCCGCGGTATGTCAGGATGGACGCCAGCACGCCCTCGGCGTCGAGCACCTCCGGATGGTCCGGACCCAACCCCGGCGAGGCAGCCGCCAGCGCCTGGCGGGCGAACGTCTCCGCCTCCTCCAGCCGGCCCTGTTCCTGACTCGACGTGGCCAGCCGCAGACAGGTCTTGGCGCGGGCCGTCGGCGTTTGCCAGAACTCCAGAGTTTCCCGATAGATCTTCTCCGCGCGGGCCGGATCCCCCTTGGCCAGCCAGAAATCCCCCCATCGTTCGAGGGCAGTCAGCC
Organism: Acidobacteriota bacterium; assembly: GCA_029565065.1. GTDB lineage: Bacteria > Acidobacteriota > JAAYUB01 > JAAYUB01 > JAAYUB01 > JAAYUB01. Next base: position 102,065 of record JAKQOW010000048.1, read on the forward strand.
GTTCCAGGCCAGCCGGGGCTTGCAAGACCTTCAAGCCCTCGACCGCCTGCTCATGCAGCGGCTGGGCCTGGTCGAGACGGCCCTGGTTGGTGTACAGGAGCGCAAGGTCGGATATTGTCATCAGAGTGTCGGGATGCCGGAGACCGAGAGTCCGGCGGCGCAGTTCCAGCGCCGCGTTGAGCTGGGCGGCGGCGTCCTCAAACTGTCCCAGGACCATGTACGGCCTGGACAGGGCCATGTGCACGGCGGCTTTGGTCTCAGAGTCCAGGGTGGTGTCGTTGTTTAGGTTGATCGTAGCCCGTCGCAGCAGGTCCGCCACCCGCACATCCCGGCCGTCCAGGTACGGATCCGGAGATTGGAGCATCCCGGTCAGAAACGCCGTCACCTCCTCGGCCCGCTGGGCCTGGCGCCGGGCCTCCTGCTCCGCGCGGCGGGCCTGCAGCAGGGCCGCGGTCGTGCCCGCCAGACCGAGCAGCAGGGCGGCCGCGATGGCGGCGGTGGCAATGACCGCCGGCCGGTGCCGCCGGACGAATTTGCGGAAACGGTAGCTCCACTCGGGCGGTCCGGCGAACACCGGCTGGTGATTCAGATGGCGCTGGATGTCCGCCGCCATCTCCGCCGCCGTGGCGTAGCGGCGGTTCCGGTCCTTGGCCATGGCCTTCATGGTGATCCAGTCCAGGTCGCCGCGCAGGTCCCGGGCCAGCGCTCGCGGCTCGGCGCCTCGCCGGCCGGCCACTTCCGCCGCCGCCTCACCCAGCGTGCTGAGTTTGGAGCTTGGCGTGGGCGGCTCCACGTCGCGGATCTGCCGCTGCACCTCGGAGTAGCCCTTCTGCCGCGCCTCCGTCAGGTCGAAGGGGAGTCGCCCGGCCAGCAGCTCGTAGAGCAGGACCCCGAGGCTGTAGATGTCGCTGCGCGTGTCCACGTCGAGGGCGCTCATCTCCGCCTGCTCCGGGCTCATGTAGGCCGGCGTGCCGATGAGCTGGCCGATCTCGGTGTGGACCTCGCGGTCGGTGAGGCGCCGGCCGGTGGCCTTGGCCACGCCGAAATCGATCACCTTGGGAACCGCCTGCCCCTCCCGGTCCGTCACGAGGACGTTCGACGGCTTGATGTCCCGGTGGATGATCCCCTTGAAATGGGCGTGCTGGATGGCATGACAAATTTGCATGAACAGCTCGAGGCGCTGGCGGGTGTTGGCTTTCCGCACGTCGCAGTACGCCGTGACGGGCACTCCCTGGACGAACTCCATGACGAAGTAGGGCCGTCCGTCGGGCGCGGTGCCGGCATCGTAGACCTGGGCGATGTGCGGATGGCTCATCAGGGCCAGCGCCTGGCGCTCCGCCTCGAAGCGGGCGACCACCGCCTCGGAATCGCCGCCCCACCGCATCAGCTTGAGCGCCACGCGACGGCTCACCGGCTCGCGCTGCTCGGCCAGATACACGACGCCCATCCCCCCTTCCCCCAACCGGTCGAGGATGGCGTACGGGCCGATCCGGTCGTCGGGACCCAAGGCGGAACGCAGCACCGGGCCGCTCCGCTCCACCCGCTCGGTGGACGCCTCGCCGCCGGCGGGACCTGGATCCGGGCGGTCGGAATGCGTGACCATCTCAACCTCCGGTCAAACGAGGTGAAGGGGCCTCAAGGTTCTGCTGGATCGAATGGCTCTGACTGCCGGAAAACCGCTGACTCCATTGTGGGCCATCGGCGGCGGCATCGCAACCGGAAAATGGCGGCCTCGACCGGCCTGGAGCGCCGGCATCCCCCGGTTGCCGCGTAGTCCGGAGAGTCGGCCGGATCTCAGCGCGCCGCGCGGGAGCGGTCGGCTACCTTGACCGCCGTTTCGATTCGCCGGATCAGGTGGTTCAACCGGGGCATGATCTGGGATGTGGCGCTGTGCGGGTTGAAGCGCAGGTCATAGTACAGGTCGGTAAACTCCAGGGCCAGTCCGCCCGGCAGTACGTCACCCAATCGCAGGGCGAATTCGCGCGGCGTCTCGCGCGCCTCCTTCCGGAAGCCGGTCCGGGCCGCCAGCTTCAGGAAACGCTGATAGACCAGCCCGGCGGTCCGGCCCGTCCCGCCCTCGCGGCGCAGCCGCCGGCCGGGGGCGCCGAACCGCCGCCGCAGCCCCCATACCGCCCCGAAGATCAGCAGCACCGCCGCACCCGTTGCCACGAGCGCACTACCACGCTCCTCCGCCAGATCGGCGGCGCGGAGCCATGCCACGGCCAGTCGTTCGTTCAGCCACTCCTGAATCCGCTTGAGCGTCCGGGCGACGGTCTGCCGCCAATCCGCCGCGCCCGACCGGAGGGAGCGGAGGAGTTGCACCTGGTCGGAGATGTCGTAGTTGACCACGTCCTGGATCCAGAGAAACTCCACCGATTCGAACAGGTTCTCCAGAAGCGCCAGGTAGCGGGACCGATCCGGCTCCCGCACCGGCGGCGTGGCGTCGAACTCCACCCAGCCGGACTTGACGAAACAGGCCTCCACCCAGCTATGGGCGTCGGATTGCCGGACGACGATGACCCCGTTGAACGGATTGATGTCGCCGCGCTGAAACCCGTTGACCACCCGCGCCGGGATCTTGGCGTAGCGCATCATGATGGCCAGGGCCGAGGCGAAGTACTCGCAGTGGCCGCGCTTCATGTCGAAGAGGAAAAACTCAACCGGGTCACGGTCCGGGGGACAGGGCTCCATCTCCAGCGAATAGCCGTAATTGTTGCGGAGATAGGCCTCCAGCGCGCGGGCCTGCCGGAAGGGCGAATCGATGCCCCGGGTGATGTCGGCCACCCGCTGGGCGATCCGCGGCGAGTACTGCGGGATCTCCAGCAGCGTCGTCGAGAGGCCGAGCGGATAGCCTGCCGGCGCCTGGCCAAGTTCCGCTTCGCCGTACCGGTGAATATCCGAATAACCCGCGTAGCGGAATTTCTGATAATGCTCGTACCCTTTGGTGGGCGTGCCCGTGCAGGTCAGCGACACGCTCCGCACATCGCGGGTGAGAGCCAGCTGCCGGTGGGCCAGGAACAGCACCTGCGACGTGATGGGCTCGAGGAACACCTCTTGGTATAGCAGCCGCTCGGGGCTGTGGCGCCGGGCCAGCGGATAGAGCCCCTCCGGGCTGAGCGCCACCACCTGCTTCCAGGGCACCGACAGCCCCCACCCGCGCCCATCGTATCGGTCCAGCGCGATGCCCTTCCATTTCAGGTCCGGCGGCAGCCGGTCCGGCTCCGGATCGGTGCGGATCCGCATGACCACCGCGTCGTTGAGCTTGATCGAGGTGACGTCGCCAAGCTCGGTGGTGTCGGAAAACCCGCTGATCTCCTGGCGGTCCGACAGGTTCAGCTGCCACATGCCGAAAGACAGCCGGGGCAGAATGGTGAACAACGGGATCGTCAAACCGATCATCAGCACATAGATCAGCCCGCCCAGCGCGGTGACCAGACCCGCCGACACATTGATCCGGCCGGGCGAGGCCGGTTCCAGCGGCGACCGCGGCGTTTCACCAGCATCCGTATCGCCGCGATGGGAGAAGTAGATGGATGCGGTCCGGATCTCGAACAGCATCAGCGTCAGGATGCCCGCGATCATGAACCAGGACGCGAACAGGGCGAAGCCGATGTCGATGGTGAAGGTCGTGGACACCAGCAAATAGCCGAACGCGATGAGAAACAGGTACAGGTAGTCCCGCGCCGTGCGGGCGGTGAACAGCTTCAGGATTGACACCGCCATGGCCACGTGGATCACCGCCAGGGTGAACTCGCCCGTCACCAGGAGGAAATCGGCCACGAAGCCGATCACGAACGCGACGAAGATCGCCAGCATCGAGCCGCGCGAGAACCCGGCATGGCGGCGCGAGACCTCATCCCCCTTGACGTAGGCCGCGGCCAGCGCCGCCAGGTAGACGGCGCAGGTGAGCCAGCCGAGCTTGCCGGTGAAGACCAGCGCGCCGAATCCCGACAGGAGCAGCTGGTAGAACACCGTTTTGAACAGGCGCCGGTATTTCATATCTGGTTCAGGTCCAGGTAGCCGTCCAGGTGCGGCGCGAGCCGGAAAAACACCGCCGGGCTCCGAAAGGAGCACAGGATCAGGCTGCCGGGCGCTTCCTCGGACAGCCAGGTCTCGAACGGCTCGCCGTTGAGGGGATGCGCACCGGGCGCATCCTCCACCGGACGGAGGTATGACAGCGCCAGATCCTCCAGCACGGACGGCAGATCGCGGCGCGCGCCCGCCTCCGGCGGCCGGCTGTGGCTGGGCACGACCCGCACACTCTTGCCGCGCTGGTACAACTCCATGGCCAGCGTGGCCAGGAACGACATGGCCCGTTCGAAGCGCGCCCGCACCTCGTCCAGGTCACCCGGATAGCCCTCGTCGAGCACCAGGACGTAGGACTGGAGAGTCTCCGTGCTGTACTCCTTGACCAGGTAGCGCCCGACCCGGGCCGACGCCTTCCAATGGATGTGGCGGACGTCCTCGCCGGGAACATACTCCCGCAGCGCGAAGAGTTCCGCACCCAGGCCTTTCCGCAGGATCGGGATGGTCTCCAACTGGTGTTCCAGGGAGGACTGAAAATCGCCTTTCTCCAGCAGCTCGGGGTAGACGACGAGCTCGCCGGCCGCCTGGATCTTGCGTCCCTTGCGGAAGAAACCGAAGGGGAAAGCGGTCAGCACCTCGATGGCGTCGATCCGGTAGAGGCCGCGGTGCAGGAACCGCACCTGGAAGGACTGGGTGTCGGTGCCGCGTGGCGGCAAATACGGAAAGTAGGCCACGGTCCGCATGCAGGGGACGCCCCGCGCCCGGAGTGCCTGCGCGTCCAGCCGCTTCGGCTTGGTCTCGGCCAGTCCGGCGGCGGCCAGCCACGTCTTGTTGACCAAGTGGCCTTCCACGCCCACGGAAAACGCCGGGAACCAGCGCTTGGCGTTGAGCAGTCGCAGGCGGTAGCTGGTAAATTCCCCGGCGAAGATCGAATCCTGGTAATCCACCGCCACCCGCAGGCTGGACAGCAGGATGCGGGACAGCTCGCCGGACACGGCGATCGCCGAGATCATGAACGCCAGCACGATGTACAGCAGGTTGTTGCCGGTGTTGACCGCGGCGACGGCGATCAGAAAGATCAGCCCGATGTAAATCCAGCCCGCCTGGGTGATTCGGAACAGGATGGACAATCCCGCGCTGCGCAGGGCGTTGCGGGCCAGCACGGGCACGAAAAGCACCACTTCCGCCAGCAGACAGATCATGCCGGCCAGCGCCAGGAAGAACCCCGGCCGGCGCAGCCCCTGGCGGAACATGGCCACCGCCAGCTGGAGGCAGACCAGCGACAGTCCGGACAGCACCAGCGACCAGAAGAACGGTCGTTTCAGGTTCCAGATGGACGTTTTCATCGGGCTCCGCGACGGACTCAGACCGGGACCGGGATACCCCCGATCAGTTCAGCGATGACGGCCTCGGCCTCTTCCCGGATATCCATCAGGTGGGCGTATTTCTTTTTCAGGATGACGCGGTGGGAGAGGACGGGCACGGCCACGTGTTTCACGTCATCGGGAATGCAGTAGGACCGGCCGGACAGGAACGCCTGAACCTGGGCGGCCCGGTACAGCGCCAGCGAGCCGCGCGGACTCACCCCCACCTGGATGGCCGGAGAGCGTCGGGAGGCGGTGACGATCTCCATGATATAGTCGAGGAGGCTTTCCTCGACCTCCACCTGCCGCGCGCGCTGGCTGAGCGACTGAACTTCCGCCACAGTGATCACCGGGGCCAGCCGTTCCACAGCCTCCGGCCCGCGGCTCTGCAGCAGGATGCGGCGCTCCTCGCTGGGATCGGGGTACCCCACACGGATCCGCATCAGGAAACGGTCCAGTTGCGACTCGGGCAACGGGAACGTGCCGTGGTACTCCACGGGATTCTGCGTGGCGAGTACCAGGAACGGCGCCGGAAGTTGGTAGGTGACATTGTCCATGGTCACCCGGCGCTCGTTCATGGCCTCGAGCAGGGCGCTCTGGGTCTTGGGCGTCGCGCGGTTGATTTCGTCGGCCAGCACGACGTTGGCGAAGACCGGGCCCTTCTTGAACTGGAAATCGCCGGCCTCGGGAAAGAAGACGGAGACACCCAGAATGTCCGACGGCAGCAGGTCGCTGGTGAACTGAATGCGCTTGAACGTCCCGTCGATGGAACGGGCCAGCGCTTGCGCCAGCGTGGTCTTCCCCACACCCGGCACATCCTCGATGAGGAGATGGCCCTCCGCCAGCAGGGCCAGGACGGCCAGCTGGACGACGTCCTCCTTGCCCAGCAGCACGGACCCGATGTTGTCGATCAGGGCGCGAATCTGTTCCAGGTCCTGGCCGTTGGCTGTCATCGCACTCCTGTGCTAGACCCTGAAGTTCAGCACCTTGGACCCCTTGCCCACGTCGAGGTGGAATTTCAGCGCCCGGGTGATGTAGATCTTGGCATTGACGATCGCATCCAGCAGCGGCATCCCCTTGGCCAGCCCGGCGGTGATCGCCGCCGAGTAGGTGCAGCCCGTGCCATGCGTGTCGCCCACGGGTATCCGCTTTTCTTTCAGGAAAATGAATTCCTTGCCATCGAAGAACAGGTCGGTGGCGTCATCCAGAAGATGTCCGCCCTTGATCAGAACATTCCGCACGCCGGTCTGATAGATCTGGAGCGCCGCATCCTTCATGTCGTCGAACGTGGTCAGAGTCAGACCGGACAGCTGGGCCGCCTCCGACAGGTTCGGTGTAACCAGAAGCGCATGGCCCATGAGACGGCGGAGCGCGTCCAGGGTGGACTCGACCACCAGCTTGTCGCCGCTGGTCGCAATGAGCACCGGATCCACCACGAGCTGCTTGAGCTTGTACTGCTCCACCGCGGCCACGATCACGTCGATGGCAGCCGTGGTCGGAATCATGCCGGTCTTCAGCGGCTGGGGTCCCAGGTCGTCCAGCACCATGGTCAGTTGGCGCCGGATGAAATCCGCCTCCACCGTGAAGATGCCGTCCACTCCGGTGGTGTTCTGCGCGGTGAGCGCGGTGATCACGGCGCTGCCGTAGACATCAAAGCTGGAGAATGTTTTCAGGTCGGCCTGGATCCCGGCCCCGCCGGAGGGGTCGGAGCCCGCCACAGTCAACGCCTTGAATACACGGGGTTTGACCAGGATGGATCGGAAGGGCCGATGGGAGTCGATGAGGTCTTTGATCTTGCGTTCGGCATTCATGGGAGCTCCTCGGGCTGGCGCTCAGTGCCCATGATACGACACGTACGGCCAATTGGAAAGGGGATTGCACCGGCGCCCCCCCGACTGCGCCGGTTTCACCCAGCCCCGACGGTTTCCGGCCGGATTTTCGACAAATGACACAAACATGTTTTACTGGCTTGCCGAGATTTGCTAGAATGAGACAGCTTGCATGATGTTGCACAGAATTCAGTTCCGAATATGAGGAGGTCGCGATGGAAGAGAGAAGCAGGTGGGGAGATCGGACGTTGTACTTCCTTCTGGGCGGATTTGTGGGTGCCACCGTCGCCCTGTTGTTCGCCCCGCGCTCGGGCGAGGAGACCCGCGAGCTGATCGCCACCAAGGTCAAGGACGGGACGGAGGCGCTCAAGGATCACCTTCAGACCGCCCGCCAGAAACTCGTGGAAACGAAGGACAAGCTCGAGGCCGACACCGCCGATCTGATCTCCCGCGGCAAGGAGATGGTTGCCCGTGAGAAAGAAGTCATCAGTGCCGCCATCGAAGCCGGCAAGCAGGCCTACAAGGAAGAGAAAGAATCCGTCAAGAAGAAGATCTGATTCCAATACCCTGACAGGAAACCGGACATGGAAATGACGCTGTTGGCCCTGATTCTCGCCATTCAAACGACCGCGATCGTGGTGTTGACCGTCGTCGCGTTCCGCGCCACCCGCAAGCTGGAAGAGAGCGCGCGCAAGCTGGATCGCTTTCTCGAGGATTCCGCCCCGAAAGTTACCGAGGTTCTGGACGGCATGGGTGAATTCGTGAAGGCCGTCCGCCCGGTGGGCGAGCAGCTTGTGGACATCAGTTTGAACCTCAAGGAGGTCTTCCAGACGACCCGCGAAACCACCGATGACATCGCCGGTTTCCTCCGCGAGACCACGGCTGCCGCCCGGCAGCAGGTTTCCAAGATCGACAACGTTCTGACGGACACCGTCAAGAAGATGGAACTCGTCACCACGTCCATCACCAACAACCTGCTGAACCCGTTGGCGGAGATCTCGGCTGTGGTCAAGGGCGTACGCGCCACGGTGATGTATCTGCGGGGCGACCGGCGCCACCGGGACGTCAACCAGGCGATCGCCGACGAAGAAATGTTCATCTGAACGCGACTGCGGGGGGACGCCCGCGCGGCGTCCCCCGTCCCCTCACCCGTAAAAACGACTCGCCGGAATTCTGACGACGACGTGCGCCGGTCAGCGGCCGGAAACGATGGCTACGCCCGAGCTGGTGCCGATCCGCGACGCTCCCGCCTGAATCATCTCCACCGCCGTGGAGTAGTTCCGGATGCCGCCCGAGGCCTTCACCTGCAGGGCGTCACCGACCGTCTCGCGCATCAGCCGGACATCGGCCACCGTGGCGCCGCCGGAGGCAAAACCCGTCGACGTCTTGACAAACTGGGCCCCGGCCTTTTTGGACAGCAGGCAGGCGGTGACTTTCTCGTCCCGGGAGAGCAGGCACGTCTCCAGGATGACCTTGACGATGGCGCCTTGTTCCCGCGCCGCCTGCACGACAGCCCGGATGTCGCTCTCAACGAAATCCGGCTCGCCGCCCTTGAGCGATCCCACGTTGATCACCATGTCGATTTCGGCGGCGCCGTCTGCGATCGCCCGGCGCGCTTCCGCGACTTTCAGCTCCGTCACCATCGCCCCGAGGGGAAAGCCGACCACCGCGCATGTCTTGACCGCGGAACCCCGCAGGATCTCGGCCACCAGCGGCACCCAGCAGGCGTTCACGCAGACCGCGGCGAATCCGTACTGCAGGGCCTCGCGGGCCAGTTTGACGATGTCGTCGCGCATCGCATCCGGTTTCAGGATGGTGTGGTCGATCATGCCCGCCAAAGTCGCCGGTTGCGGTCCGCCGGCGGTGGCCGGTGAAGCGGCCGGCCCGGCGGCGCGTCGGGCCAGCTCCCGCATCACCTCGTCCGTGATGCGGTCGACCAGGCGGTTCAGGTCGGGAACAGGCTTCATGGCTCAGTCCTTGAGGTACTTTTTTTCGATCTCACCGATCAGGCGGACGCGGCGGGCATGCCGCTCCTCACCATACGGAGTTTCCAGCCACGTGCGCACGACGGCCATCGCGTCGGCCGCCTGGAGCATCCGCCCGCCGAGCGTGAGGACGTTGGCGTAGTTGTGCTCCCGGCTGTTGCGGGCGGTGGCGGCATCGTAGCAGAGGGCGGCCCGGATCCCCGGCACCTTGTTGGCCGCGATGCAGGAGCCGATGCCGGCGCCGTCGACGATGATGCCCAGGTCCTGGTGGTTGTCAGCCACGGCCCGGGCCACCTTGTGGGCAAACTCCGGATAGTCGACGGCACCGTCGGTGTGGGTGCCGTAGTCGAAGAACGGATATCCCCACTCCTGGAGCCATTGTTTCACCGCCTCCTTCAGCGCAAAACCGCCGTGGTCGGAGCCCACCGCGATGGTGGGGCGTCCGGTTTCACCCTCGACGCGCAGCCGAAGCCGGCGCTCGCGGACGACGTCATGAACCAGGGGAGAGACGATCGTGCCCGGTGTGATCACCACATCCGTCTGCGGGGCGATTTCCGCCAGGTCGGCGGCGGTGAGCACCTTGCCCGCGAAGCGGAACGCCCGCAGGCGGTTCTCGGCGGACGGCGGCGCCGGAGCCGATGCCGGGCTCGCAATTGCGGCCGGTGGCGGTGCGGCGGGCGCAGCGGAAACCACCGGTGCAGTGGGCGCAACGGGCGCCTGAACGCGCGCCACCTCCCGCCGGACGATTTCCTGGATGAGCTGCCGCAAGGAATCGGGTTCCATATGTGCCCCTATTATACCGGAGGCTGTCCCGCGAGCAACTGGAATCCTGAGGCGGTGGGCTCAGCGGTACCAGCCGATCTCCCGAACGTGGAGCCGGCCCGAAAAGCCAGCCACCGCATTCTGACTGCTGATGGTGACAAACAACCCGTCGATCGCATCGAGCGGCAAGGGCTCGCGGCCGCCTCCCACCCGGTAGAAGCGCCGAAACGGAATGCACACCGGCCGGTCATCCCCATCCGGGCCTGCCCGGAACGAGGCGTAGTACCAGCGGTCGCCGCTGCGGAGCTCCAGATTGTAGCGCATCTCGGGATCGGACCGGACGTCGAGGTAGACACCCCGGCCGCCGGACAAGTCCAACGGCTCCCGCAGCGCCAGCGCGCACCAGCGGGGATTGTCCGGGTTGTCCGGCCGGGTGAGCGTGTACGTGAATTCGCCGTCCGATCCCGCGGCGGTGAGCGTCGCCGGCGAGACGGTATCGGTCTCCACCCGGAACCGCTTCCAGTCGATGGCGGACCGGGCGGCGGGCGGCGCGGTTTCGTCAACCGGCGGATGCGTCCAGCGGTCACCAATCCCGATGGGGTTGGAACAGATCCACGGCACCCCCATTGCCAGTGACGGATGGTCCCGCAGGTACACCTCCACCCGGTACATGCCGTCCGGCGCATCGGCCAGTTCCAGCCGGCCTGCGTCCGTCTGGCGGAAGGGCTCGCCGTCCCGGAACAGGACGGTGCGGGTAGCGTACCCGGACACCGCGACCTCGATCTCCAGGTCGGTCCTGCCCGACACGATGCGGCCGGGCGGAATGGTCAGCCCGTCCTGCCGTGCATAGAACTCGAACCGGTCCGGCACGGCCGCGGCGCGGATCACCGAGAAAAAATTGCCCCGTCGCACGGCGGCCATCGGATCGCCAGCGTCGGTTCGTCGGATGCCGAGCGCAAGCAATCCGAATCCCAGCCGGTACGACGGCACCCGCACCGGCAGTTCCAGAATCGAACGGAATCCGCCGTGGAGGTCCAAGCCATAAAAACCGTATGTCATCCCCCGCGCCAACAACTCGTCCCAGCGGCGGATTTCCGCCTGCGGCCGTCGCAGCGCCGGCAGGATGTGAAAATCCCCAAAGGGGGTGGTCATCAGCACGTCGATCTGCTGGATGACCTCGGCCTGACGCAGGGCGCTGAACAGATTCAGCACCTCGATGCCTTGCGGGTGGAAATCGTCTTCCCAGTAGCGCCAGTTGAATTTCTTCCATTCGGGATAGAGCAGAACCGTGAAACCGCCCAGGGTCTGGACGTCAGCGATCGCGTCCGGCGGAAAGGGCGGCAAAACGTAGCGGGGGATCCGGTTCAAACCGGCCACCAGCAGATGACCGTCCGGATGGCTGGTTTCCGATCCGCCGCAGAATCGGACGCCACCGACGGTGCGGTCCAGAGCGCCGGCGGCTGGATTGGGCGAACCGTGATCACCGAGGATCACAAACGAAATTCCCCGATCCCGCGCCGCGGCGGCAATCTCCGGCAAGGTGCCCAGGCCGTCGGAAAACGACGAGTGCACATGAAAGGCGCCCCAGCAGTAGGCGCTTTCCGGCAGGGCGGGCGCATCGTCGCCGGAGGCGAGCCAGATCACACAGCCGGCTGCGGCGCCTACGGCCAGACACACCGCAGCGAGGAGCCAACGGGTGTCGCGGGCCGGCTTCACGATCCCTCCGCGACGCCCGTGTCGGGCGGTTCGTTCACCCGCCGGATGATCTCCTGGAATAGCTCATCCAGCAGGCGGTCGCGCTCCGGCTTGTTGCGGGCGTCAAGGCGGGCGCCGGCGGCGTCCGGGTGCCCGCCGCCGATGTTCTTCTGGGCGAAATACTCGCCCCAATCCACCTGCCGCCCGTCCGGCCGCAGGAAGTTTCGCCCGATGGAAATCGTGACGGCATTCGTCTTGACCTTGTTTTCGAAAACGGGGTAGACGCTGAGGACGTAGTCCACGTCCGGGTGATCGATCAGCGCCAGCTTCTTGTCCACCGCGGGCTGGAACTTGAGGCCGGTGAAATCGAGCAGCAGCAGCCGCCGGTGTCGGTCGCGGGGGTCGAACCGGCCGATCTTGCGCAACACGTCGCGGTTTTGCTCGCTGAGCCGGCTGCGCTCCCGATAGCGGGCGGCCACGGTTGGTTCGGCGGCGCACTCGGCCAGGGATCGCTGTTCCAGTAGGTCCGCCAGAAACGCATAATAGCGGAAACGGTCCCGCGGTGTCTCGTTGGGCAGGACCAGACTCTCGTTGACCATCCGGCCGGAAGTCACCCGCAGCCAGTCGTCCAAGTCGGTGAAACTCATCGCGTCGAACTTGTCGATGGCGTCCACTAGCTCGGCAAAATGATCCGGATAGGCGACACCTTCGGCTTGGTACCAGTTCAGGATGACCCGCGCGCACGACGGGGCCGGCTGTCTCAATCCCGGCAGGCTGGCGGGATCAATGCCAAGGTAGCCCGGTTCGTCGAAATTCTGTTCGTGGTGGTCGAACCAGACGGCGCACCGCCGGGCATACGGCAGGTCCAGCACGGCGTCGCGCTCGCCCACCGGCTCTTCGGCCAGGCGCTTCGGCGACGTGAAGCGGATCGCCGCCGGTCGGAAATGATGGGCGAAGATGGCGGCCGAACCGATGCCGTCAAAATCGTCATGTGTATAGACCACCTCGATGGACATGCGTGCGCCTTCTGGTTTGGATTTGGATTCAGCTCCGACAGGTTGTCTCTCCGCGCTATGCCGTGCTGTGCACCAGCATGGCGATCAGGTAGGCGGTGCCCAACGCCAGCAACAGCAGGCTAAGCCCGATGGCGAGGGTGCCGGACGACCAGCCCGCACCGGGAGTCTCCGCCTGACGGGACCGCCAGGCACGCCGCAGGGAGAGGGGGCCCAGCACAAAGGTGTTCAGCATCAGGGGCGCGGTCAGGAACCAGGACGACTGCAACCAGGCATCGAGGCTTTGGATATGGCTGGCGGCCTCCTGAAACCGCGCCCATCCCTCGGGGCCCCGGATCGCCTGGAATGCGACCATGATGATGTCCAGCCCCCGGGTCACCAGCAGCAGCACCGTTCCCACCAGACCGAGGATAGCTCCGGTGAGCGCCGTGTATCGGTCATGGGCGGCCGGCTCTTCGCTGACGGCGCGTCCGCGCAGGCGAGAATGGATGACCCCGTAGCCGGCGTAGATCACAAAGCCGAAATTCAGCCAGGCGGCGAAACGAAGCCACGAGGTGGGGGGGAGATAGTAGATCAGGTACAGGCAGGAAATGATTCCCAGCACGGGGAAGATGTAATTCCGCGCCAAGACGAATACCACGGCTGTCACCCCGAGGATGATCAGCTTGGTCGGGATCGAAAACGCGAAGAGCGACAGGCCGAGAGCGAAGGCGATGTAGAGCCCGATCGTCCAGCCCCACCCGCCCGGCACCCGGAACGACCGCGCCCGTTCGGGATCGCGTTTGCGGAGCACAATGATGCCGCTGCACACCAGGATGAACGCGAACAGCGTGCCGATGTTCGTCAGGTCCACCATCTCGTCGATGCTGGCGATGGCCGAGAAGAATGCGACGAAGGCACCCGTCATCAGGGTGGCCACGTGGGGGGTGCGGAAGCGGGGGTGGACCTTCTGGAACATGGCGGGAAGCAGCCCGTCCCGGGCCATGGAGAAAAAGATGCGAGGCTGGCCCATCTGGAACACCAGCAGAACCGCCGTGTGGGCGATCACCGATCCCAGCGCCACGATGCCCACCGCCCAGCCCAGGTGGGGGATGGCGTGTTCCAGGGCCATGGTGAGGGGCTCGGCCTGCTCCGTGGCCAGTTTGGTCCGGAGATCCGGGTAGGAGATCAGGCCGGTGAAGACGGCGGACACGATCACGTAGAAAAACGTGCAGAGGATCAGCGAGCCGATGATGCCGATGGGCAGGTTGCGCTTCGGATTGCGGGTTTCCTCGGCGACCGTGGACACCGCGTCGAAACCGATGTACGCGAAGAAGACGATGGCCGCGCCCGCGCTGATGCCCGCCCAGCCGTTCGGCGCGAACGGGGCCCAGTTCTCCGGCTGGACCCACTTCAGCCCCACTACGATGAAGAAGGACAGCACCAGGATCTTGATCCCCACCATGATTGCGTTGAAACGGGCGCTGCCGCGGATCCCCGTCACCAGCACGACGGAAATGGCCGCCACGATGAGCACGGCCAGCAGATTGAAGACGATGGGAATTCCGAACACGTGGGGCGCGTCCCGGAACACGGTCGATTGCCCCGCCGCATCGACGATGCGGGCGGCGGTCCGATAATCCATGGAGAGCCAGTCGGGGATGATGACGCCGAGTCCGCGCAGCAGGGTCTTGAAATAGTTCGCCCAACTGATAGCCACGGCGATATTGCCCACCGCGTACTCGATGATCAGGTCCCAGCCGATGATCCAGGCCACGATCTCGCCCAGGGTGACGTAGGAGTATGTGTAGGCGGAGCCGGAGATGGGGACCATCGATGCGAACTCGGCGTAGCAGAGCGCCGTGAACCCGCAGACGACCGCGGTGATAATGAACGAGATCATCAGGGCGGGCCCCGCCCCGGGCCGGTAGGCGTCGCCCGCCGCGGCGGTGCCGATGGTGGCGAAAATGCCGGCACCAATGATGGCGCCGATCCCGAGCATGATGAGGTGGACCGGACCCAGCGCCCGATTCAACCGGTATTCCGGTTTCTCGGCGTCAACCAGGATCTGGTCGAGGGATTTGACCTGGAAGAGCTTTTTCAGCGACATGCCCACTCGTGTGACCCGCTGGATTATCCGCCGAACCAGTCCCGGCCGGGGCGATGTCCCGGCTCCACGATTGCGCCACCCATCATCTCAACACGACTAGCAGGCTGGCCATTATACCACCGCCGCAACGCAAGGCCATATATTTTTGAAGCACATCCGGCACTTGCCGGGGAAAATCTGTTGGCTTGGATTCCTGGATCGGGTATAATTTGACAAATAACGCACTCAATGGGGAATTCATGGTTCAAGAAACGGATTCCAGGGCGGAATACCACATCATTTTCTACGACAATTCCGACTCCAACCACGACCTGCTGCCACAGACCAAGATCGCCTTGTTTGCGAAGAAAGTCGACCCGATGCCGGGCAATATCGATGCGCGGATCTACCAGGCGTACCTGAATCCCTACCTCATCCTCAGCGGGATGATCATCAAGGATGTCCTGGCCAAAAAAAACATCAAGGTGCTGATCAACTCGTTCTACAACTACCTCAAACCCACCCGTTACGACATGCTGGTGTTGGACAAGACCAAGCTGATCCACACGTTTTCATCCGTGGAGGAGTTTTTCTACGACATCCTGTATCCGGACGACAAGGGCAAAACCCGGCCGCTGGAGCGCACCCCTCTCCGGGACCCGTCGTTCCTCGGCGGCACCATGTCCAACACGCAGTTCATCCGCGAGAATCCCGCCCAGGCCGACGCCGGCCTGGCCGATCGCATGAAAACCAATCTGGACGTGGGTTTCCAGATTTTCCATTTCGAGAAGGTGTACACCATCTTCGACCGGCTGAACAACATCGTCATCCCCGAGGACAAGGCCATCACGGCGGTCAAAGAAGATCCCGAGATGAAGAAGCACATCATCAAGGTCGATCTGAAGAAGTACTCGGTGGCGTCGCTGGACGAAGTTGCGTTCCAGAAGAGCAAGATCTACTCGCTGCGCGGCCATTACCTGATCGGCCGCACGTTTTACAACAATACGGACATCGAGTCAGCCACTTACTTGATCGTGGAAAAGCCGCACGTGATCAACACCTTGGAGCTGTGCACCAACACCAAATGGATCAACATGATGGTGAAGAACTTCATTGACACGTCCCCCATGACCGATGATCGTGAAATCATCAACCTGGTCTACCCCCAGGTGCAGGGCAAGCATATCCAAAATTTTCTCGGGCTTTCCCCGGCGCTGCGGATTCCCTTCCTGAACAAGGACTACATCCTTGTGGACAAGGAGTGTCTCAAAGAGGATACGGCCGCAGCCATGCTGGTTCCTCCTCGCAAGTTCGTCGCCAACATGTATGAAGCCAAATACTTCCTGGACATCATCCAAAAAGACTAGCGACGAGCAGCTCCGCGATCTGGTGGCGCGCGTCCGGGCGGCCGGGGTGGTGGGCGCCGGAGGCGCGGGCTTCCCCGCGTGGCGCAAGCTGGAGGGCGCGCCGGGCGCGGACACGCTGATCCTCAACGGGGCGGAATGCGAGCCCCTGCTCCACGCGGACTACTACTGCCTCCTTCATTACGGGGACAAAGTGCTGGCCGCCGCGGACGTGATCCGCGGTCTGCTCGGCATCCGCGATGTTGCCGTGGCCGTGAAGAAGAAGCGGCGGCGCCTGCGGGAGCACCTGGCGCGGCTGGCGGCGGCGTACCCGGGCTTCCGCATGCTGGAGCTCCCCGATGTATATCCGTCGGGTGACGAGCATTTGCTGGTCCAATCGGCTACGGGACGCATCGTGCCGCAGGGCGGCATCCCCCCGGCGGTGGGCTGCCTGGTCCAAAACGTCCAGTCACTGGCGCACATCTACGACGCACTGGACGGCCGTCCCGTGACTCACCGTTTCGTCACCATCGCCGGCGCCGTGGCCAAGCCGTCGACGTTCGAGGCCCCCATTGGCACCCCTCTGGCGCATCTGTTGGAACAATCGGGCGGCGTCACCTGCCCCGAGCCCCGTTTTCTGGCCGGCGGCGCGATGATGGGCGAACTGGTCGAGTTGGACTACGGCATTCGCAAAACCACCAGCGGCATCCTGGTCTTGCCGGCGCAGAATCCCGCGGTCGAAGAGCGTGTCCAGTCGCTGGAGCGCGCCGCGCGGGTGTCCATGTCGGTCTGCGACCAGTGCTTCGCCTGCACCGAGATGTGCCCCCGCTACCTGCTGGGCCACGACATCCAGCCGCACCTGCTCATGCGGCGGGCCCCGCAGGTGCTCACGCAGCCGGCAGACGCCGACCACATCGGTTGGTATTGTTGCGAGTGCGGCGTCTGTTCGCTCATCGCCTGCCCGCTTCGGATCACGCCACGGCGGCTGATCGGCGCCATGAAGCGGAAGCTGGCCCCGTCCGCCAAACGGGGCAAGGCGGTTTACGCGCTTCACCCCGACTATCATCGCAAGGGATTGCCTATCCGGTATGTGATGGCGCGGCTGGACCTGGCGCGCTACGACACGGCGAACGCCTTCTGCGGCCCGGCGGCCGGCGTGGATCATGTCCGGATCGATCTGGCTGAATTCGGCGGCGGCAGCGCCGAACCGGCGGTGACCGCCGGTCAGCGCGTGCTCCCCGGCGAGATCGTGGGACAGGGCCGGCACACGCCGTTCCACGCATCCATCGGCGGCGTGGTCCGCGCCGCCGGCCGAAGCGTCGAAATCCAAGCCGGATGAGGGCGTAGCGGTGAAGCTCGGCGCCCACATGTCCATCGCCGGACGAATCGGCCTCGCTCTGTCCCGCGGAGCCGCCGTGGGATGCGAGACAGTTCAGATCTTCACCCAAAACAACAACCGGTGGGTGGGCAAACGGCTGGAGCCGGACGCCGTGCGTGAGTTCCGGGCGCTGCGCCGCACCACCCGGATCGACCCGGTCTTCGCCCACAATGGTTACCTGGTCAACCTGGCCTCGGCTGACGCCGCCATCCGGCGCCGGTCCATCGAAGCCATGGTGCAGGAGGTGGAGCGGTGCGCGGAGCTGGAGCTCCCGTTCGTCATCCTGCACCCGGGCGCCCATGGCGGCGACGGGGAATTGACGGGAATCCGCCGCATCGTCCAGGGGCTTCAGACGATCATCCGGCGCACCGCCGGCGCCGGCGTGGGCCTGGTGCTGGAGGACACGGCCGGCCAGGGCACTTCGCTGGGCCATCGGCTGGAACAGCTGCGCGACATACTGGCGGGTGCGGACCGGCCGGAGCGTCTGGGCGTCTGCCTGGACACCAGCCACCTGTTCGCGGCGGGGTACGATGTCCGGGACCCCGAATCGTACGCGGCCACCATGGCCGCGTTCGAGCGGACGGTGGGGTTTGAATTCCTGCGGGCGTTGCACCTGAACGATTCGAAGCGGGAGTTGGGTTCCCGGGTGGATCGGCACGCGCACATCGGCCAGGGCGCGCTGGGCCTCGGCGCTTTCCGGCTGTTCCTCAATGATCCGCGCCTGCTGACCGTGCCGGGAGTCATCGAAACGGAAAAAACCGACGACGGTGACGCTGACCGGATGAATCTAGGAGTGCTGCGACGGTTGAGGAGGCGGGGTGCCCGCCCCCGGCTCGGGTGATCAGCCGTTCTGACAGTAGAGGATGCGCGAACAGCTCTCGCACTGCATGAACTTGTCGGTGGTGCGCAACTCCTGGTAGGCCTGAGGTCGCAGCCGGACGTGGCAAACCTGGCAGATCTCTTCCCGGACCTCCGCCACCGCGATGCCACCCAGGCCGTTGGCCAGCTTGGTGTAGATCCGCAGCATGTCGGCGGGCACGCTGCCGAGTGTCCCTTCCCGACGCCGCTTCAGGTTCTCCGACTCGTCCTGCAGGAAGCGGGCCGCGTCGTCCAACCGGCTGCTTTCCTGCGCCAGCCGGGCGCTGTCCTCGCGCAAGCGGCGAGCGGTCTCAGCGGCCTCACGGCGCGCTACATCAACCTGCTCCATGAGGTCAAGGATGAAATCTTCCTTCTCGCCGATCTGCTTGTCCACGTAGCCGATCTCTTCCAGAATAGCCCGGTATTCCTCGTTCTTCTTGACTTCCATTTGCTGCTGCTTCAACCGGGTCTGGCGAGTCCGCAACGACTCGACTTCCTTCTCTTCCGCCCGGATGCGGCGCTCCAGCTCCTTCACCCCTTCATCGGCACGCGCCGATAGGTCGCCGAGCTTGGCGATCTCGCCGTCCACCTCGGCCCGCCGGATGGGTATGCGCTCCACCTCGTGCTGCAGTTCCGTGATCTTCAAATCGATGGTTTGAAGATCCCATAATCGGCTGATGTCGCGATGCAAAACAACCCCGTTAGTGAAGAGTGAGTGGGCCCACCAGGATTCGAACCTGGGACCAACCGGTTATGAGCCGGTAGCTCTGACCAACTGAGCTATGGGCCCCGGGAAACGCGTCCGTTATGCCCCAAAACGGAGCCGATGTCAACTCCTGCGGTCGGCGCTCAGGAGTTGAGGAACGGCCGCAGTTTCTTGCTCCGCGACGGATGGCGGAGCTTCCGCAGCGCCTTGGCTTCGATCTGCCGAATGCGCTCGCGCGTGACGTTGAACTTTTTGCCGACTTCCTCCAACGTGTGCTCGCTGCCGTCCCCGAGACCGAAGCGCATCTTGATGACCTCGGATTCGCGCGGGGTCAGCGTGCGGAGCACCGTCATCGTCTGTTCCTTGAGATTCAGGTTGATCACCGCTTCGGACGGGCTCATCACGGCATTGTCCTCGATGAAATCGCCCAGGTGGGAATCCTCTTCCTCGCCGATGGGCGTCTCGAGGGAGATGGGCTCCTGGGCGATTTTCAAAACCTTGCGCACCTTCTGCACCGGCATGCCCATCTTCTTGGCGATCTCCTCGCAGGTGGGCTCCCGCCCGTACTCCTGCACGAGCGTGCGGCTGGTGCGAATCAGCTTGTTGATGGTCTCGATCATGTGGACGGGGATGCGGATGGTGCGGGCCTGGTCGGCGATGGCGCGCGTGATGGCCTGGCGGATCCACCACGTGGCGTAGGTCGAGAACTTGTACCCGCGCCGGTATTCAAACTTGTCCACGGCCTTCATCAGCCCCATGTTCCCTTCCTGGATCAGGTCGAGGAACTGGAGGCCGCGGTTGGTGTACTTTTTCGCGATGGACACCACCAGGCGCAGGTTGGCCTCCACGAGGCGGCTCTTGGCGTCGTTGGCCATGATCTCGCCCTGGTGAATGCTGTCCAAGGTCCGTTTGATCTCTTCGCGGCCGGTGTTGTACTTCAGCTCGATGGCGCGCATCTTCTTCTGGACGCGCTTGATGTTCCGGCGGAGGTCGGCCTTGATGTGTTCCTTGTCCGTCCGGTTGAGCCGGCGCTTGTACACCTCGATTTCCCGCTCCAGCTCGTCGATCTGCAGCTTGACGCTGAGCACGCTGGTGCGGAAGCTCTCCTTTTGCATGTTGGCGAAGTCGAGCTCGCGAATGATCCGGGCGATGGGAATCTTGTAGCGGGCCAGCTTCAGGGCCAGGAGGCGCTCGCGGCGGGTGGTGAGTCCCGGCTTGCTGAGCTGAGCCAGGATCTTGTTGGCCTTCGCCTCAAGTTCACCCACCTCCTCGATGCGGGTGACGGTCTCGCGGTATTTTTCAGCCAGCAGCTCGTCCGAGTACTCGTCGTCATTGAGGTTGACGATATCCTTGAGTTTGCCCGGATTGCCCTGCAGGACCTCCTGGAGGTCCATCATTTCGTGCACGACGATGGACGAGCGCGACAGCGCCTTGAGCACCATCTTCTGGCCTCGCTCAATCTGCTTGGCGATCTCGATCTCGCCCTCACGCTTGAGCAGGGGGACGGTGCCCATTTCGCGCAGGTACATCCGGACCGGGTCGTTGGTCTTCTCCACGGCTTCGGCGGCGCCTTCAGCGTCGTCGCCGCCACCGTATCCCTTTCCGTCCGCCATCATGCCGTCCGCATAAGCCTTGGCGCCTTCGATCAGCTCGATGCCGTTGGAACCGAACAGATCGAACAGGTCGTCCAGGTCCTCGGACGAGCTGAGTTCGCTGGGCAGCAGGTCGTTGACCTCCTCGTAGCTGAGAAAACCCTTCTCTTTGCCGCGGGAGATCAGCTGCCGGACTTCATCAAATTTATCCTCGAGAGACAAGTGCGCCTCCTCCGTCATTTATTGAGTTGCATGATGATTCGTTTCCGCTGCTCCAGGATATCGCGGCAACGGTCCATATCGCCGGACTGCTCAGCCTGCTGGCACTCTGCCGTCAGTCGTTCAAGCTCCCTTTCGAGTGACCGCTGGCGCAACGACTGTAGACAGTTGACAGCTTCGGTTTCGGAAACCACGGTTGTCGCGCGCGACATCATTTGATGCAACAGGGTGCGGTCGGCTTCGGTGAGCATGTCTTCGATTTCAGCCAAGCGGAAGGACTCCCCCTCATGCACCTGCTGCGCAATACAGGTCAGGATGTTAGATGTCGTCAAACCCTCAAAAGTTACAGCAACACCAGAAAATATTTTCGGTGCCATCTCGGGAAAATGCAGCACAAAATTGATGAGTTCGGTCTCGGCCGCGGTCAGGGGAGACTGACTGTATTGAGCCACCGCGGCTTTGTCCACTTTCCGCGAGCGGGCGAAGGTGTTGTACTGGTTGAACAGCGCGTCCCGATGGATACCCAGGCGGTCCGCCCAGCCGGCCAGATAATTCGAACGGACCGGTTCCTGCTGGATGCGGGCCAGGAAGGGGAACATGCTCTCCAGGATCTTCACTTTCCGCTCCACCGACAGGTCGGCACCGGCGGCCTGCAGCTTGTGGTGGAGCTGGAAATCCAGAAACGGGAGTGACTGTTTGATCGCGTCCCGGAACGAATCGGCCCCATGTTTCAGCACGAACGTGTCGGGATCATGTCCGCCGGGCAGGGTGGCGACCCGGCAGTCGAACTCGTTCTCCAGAAACAGCTCCACCGAACGGAAGGCGGCATTGGCTCCGGCGGCGTCGGGATCGAAGCAGATCACGATGTTGCGGGTGAACCGGCCCAGCAGCTTGACCTGGGCCGGAGTCAGGCCGGTGCCCAGCGAGGCGACCACGTTCTCGACCCCGGCCTGGAAGGGCACGATCATGTCGAAGTAGCCCTCGACCAGGATGGCCAGGTCCGCCTGCCGGATCGCCTTCAGGGCATGTCCCAGGCCGAACAGATGATAGCCCTTCTGGTAAAGCGGGGTTTCCGGAGAATTCAGGTATTTCGGTTCGCCCTCACCGAGGATCCGTCCGCCGAAGGCGATGACGCGGCCGTGCATGTCCTGAATGGGGACGATGAGGCGGCTGCGGAACAGGTCATAGCTGCGCTGCGTGACTTCGGAAACACGGGCCAGCCCGGCCTGCTGGGCCAGCGCCTCCCGTATGCCCAGACCGCGCAGGTAACTCACCAGCCGCTGGCCGTCGCCGGGTGCGAACCCGAGCATGAACTGTTGGATCGTGCCGGGTGCGATCTGGCGCCCAGCGAGATAATCGCGCGCGCCGGCACCCTCCGGGTCCTTCAGGCAGCGCTGGTAAAACTTGGACGCCTCGGCCATCACCGTCTGCAGGTGCTCCCGGTCGCGGTACCGCTTCTCCTCGGCCGGGTCCAGCGCCGGCACCCGGAGATGGGCCAGGTCCGCCAGAAAATGGATGGCCTCGGAGTAGGTGAGGTTTTCCAGTTCCATCACCAGTTGGATCACGTCGCCGCCTTTGCCGCAGCCGAAGCAATGGTAGCTCTGGAGTTGTTCGTTGATGGAAAAACTGGGTGTCTTCTCGGTGTGGAAGGGGCAGAGAGCGAAGTAATTCTTGCCTTTGCGGGTCAATTTCAGGAAATTCCCAGCCACCTCGACGATGTTGAGGGTGTGCTTCAACTGCTGGACGAACTGGGACGAAATGCGCATGGGTGACGCCTGGCTCCGCCCGCCGGGCAAAAGATCAGAGATTTTATGAAAATCAGGTCAAAAAGTAAAGAGAAATTTGGATCAGACATCCAGTTCGACGATGGTCTTCCCCTCCCCGCCTTCGGCGTACGGCGGGTGGTAAAAATGCCGGACGAACGGTGTCTCACGCAGGCGGCGATGGATGGCCGCCCGGAGAATGCCGCGCCCCATGCCGTGGATCACCGATATTTTTCGCTGCTCCTGGCGGAACATCAAGTCCAGGAACCGGTCCAACTCGGCCAGGGCGTCTTCTGCGCTCCGGCCGATCACATGCAGCTCGGTGGCAGCGGGCGTGTCGTCTGCCGCCTCGTCGGCTGCAGCCGGACGCGGCGGCGCCGTCTCGGCCGGCGGCGATGGCGCCGCGGACTCCTCCCGCCGGCATAACCAGGCGACGGGGACGCGAACCCGTTTGTCGCCGGCCTGGACCAGCGCGCCGTCGCGTCCGCAGTCAAGCACGGTGGCCGCCGTATGCAGCGGCTCCACATAGACCGCCATGCCGACGGCCAGTTCGCCGGCCGACAAGGGGCGCAACGCCGGCCGCCTCGCCGCGGGCACATCCTGGATCACCGGTTCCAGCCTCCGCTCCACAGCGTCAAGGAGCCGCTCGGCCCGCCGCTGCATCCGGTCGGCGGCCAGGGCGGCACCCGCCTGCCGCTGCACCTCTTCAAACAGGGCTTTCTTTTCCGCCTCGAACTGCCGGCGCACCGAGTCGAACTCCTGCCGGAGCTCCTGCATCACGGACCGCTTCCGCTCCTCGGCCTGGCGTTCCAGATGGATCTTGCGGAGGATCTGTTCGTGCTTGAGCCGGGTGATATCGGCCAGCTCGGCTTCCCGCTTCCGGACCAGCTCGTTGAGTCGGGCCATCACCTCCTCGCTGAGCTGCCGGCCGCCGGACAGGCGCCGGTTGGCGTCGGCCGCCACCGGCTCGGGCAGGCCCAGCTTCCGTGCGATAAAGAGGCCGCGGCTGCTCCCGAGAGCGCCCAGGTGCAGGTGGTACGTGGGTTCCAGCGTGTCGGGATGGATCTCCACCGCGGCGGTGACCACGCCGGTGGTGGTCAGCGCGTATTCCTTGAGCGCCTGGGTGTGGGTGGTGGCGATGAGGGGCGCCCGCAACCGCTGGAAGTGATCGAGTACGGCCATGGCCACCGCCGCGCCCTCCTCCGGGTCGGTTCCGGTGCCGATCTCGTCCACCAGCAGCAACGCCGGATGACGGTAATGGTCGAGCATGTGTTTGAGGCTCAGGACGTGGGAGGCGAAGGTACTCAGGTCGTCGGTCAGCGACTGCTGGTCGCCGATCACCGCGAACACGCGGGTGAACACGGCGCACTCCATCTGCTTCGCGGGCACCGGAATGCCGCTCAGCGCCATGAGGGCCAGCAACCCGGCGGTTTTGAGCGCCGCCGTCTTGCCGCCGGTGTTCGGACCCGAGATGATGAGGCACGATTCGGCAGGAGTGAGTGTCAGGCTGATGGGCACCACAGTGCGGCCCTGCGGGACGAGGCTGTCCTCGAGCAGCGGGTGCCTGGCTTCCTCCAGCACGAGGTAGCAGCCGGTGTCCAGCAACGGGGCGATGGCCCGGAAACGGACGGCGAAGCGGGCTCGCGCCGTGAGGCTGTCCACGACGCCCAGGAGTTCCCAGGCGCGTTCCAGGTCGTCCCGGCTCGCCCGCAGCACTTCGGTGAGCTGGGCCAGGATCTGCTGGACGATCTCCTGCTCCCGGTCGCG